>NZ_JBTVYO010000004.1:0-268883 GCF_054788345.1 Celeribacter sp. ULVN23_4
AACCCGGGCTGTGCGGCGGGCCATCCGGCAAGAGGCCCGCCTTTAGCCGTCACTCTCAGAGTGACACAAGCTTCTTTCAAAGGCTTCACGATGAAAAACTTCACTTATCTCTCTCATGCGCGCCACATTCTGTTCGCTCCCGGTGCCCGCAAGGCGCTTGGCGATGAACTGGATCGTTTGGGGATCACACATCCGCTCATACTCACGACACCTCAACAGGCCGATGCCGTCGAGCTTTTGTCCGAAGGCCTTGAGAACCGGGACTGGACGGTATTTTCGGGCGCCGCCATGCATACGCCCGTCGACGTGACTCATTCGGCTCTCGACCACCTGAAAAAATGCGGTGCCGACGGGGTCGTGTCCATCGGCGGCGGATCGACTATTGGTTTGGGAAAGGCGCTGGCCGTGCGTCAAGGGCTGGCGCATGTCAGCCTGCCGACGACATATTCCGGTTCCGAGATGACAGATATCCTCGGCGAGACGGAAGCGGGCGTGAAGACGACCCGCCGTGCGCCTGAAATTCGTCCCGATACGGTGATTTACGATGTCGAGTTGACGCTGGGGTTGCCGCTTGGCATGTCCGGCCTATCGGGCATGAATGCCTTAGCCCATGCCGTAGAGGCGCTCTATGCATCAGACGCAAATCCTATTACGGACCTCATGGCGCTGGAGGCTATCAAGGTTTTAACCAACGCACTTCCAAAGCTGGCGGATGCTCCAACGGATATGGGTGTTCGGGGCGATCTTTTTTACGGATCATGGCTCTGTGGTCTGTGCCTCGACTCCGCAGCCATGTCCTTGCATCACAAGATTTGCCACACGCTGGGCGGCAGTTTCGATCTGCCACATGCGGAAACGCATACCGTCATGCTGCCACATTCCCTTGCGTATAACGCGCCCGCCATCGCGCCGGTCATGGTTCGCTTGCAAGATGTGCTCGGGTCGGATCCCGCCGTGACACTCTATGAATTGTCCAGGAGTCTTGGTGCGCCGCGCGCTCTGGCAGACCTGGGCATGCCGGAAGATGGGATCACAACGGCCGCGCAGATGGCTTTGAAAAACCCCTACGCCAATCCCAGGCCACTCGAGGAAGCTGCGCTGAGAGACATGCTAACGCGGGCGTGGCGCGGAGACCCCCCGCAATCGTAATTGGTGTTGTTTGAAGGAGGAGACCCCAAATGAATGCCTATTTTGAGGAACGTAAATCCGTTGAGGTTGTCAACGGACGTATTGGTGCGGATGCCCCGGAGCGGTTTGCAGACGTGATGCGCTCGCTTGTACAGCATTTGCATGCCTTCGTAAAAGATGTGGAACTGACAGAAGAGGAATGGGCCGTTGCCATCGAGTTTTTAACGGCCACAGGTCAAATCTGTTCCGAAGAACGCCAAGAATACATCCTGCTGTCTGATGTTTTGGGCGTGTCTATGCTGGTGGATGCCATTCAGAACCGAAAACCTGCGGGGGCCACGCCCTCGACCGTTTTCGGGCCATTCCACGTCGAAGGGGCGCCGGAACGTCCGATGGGCTCGGATATTTCCCTGGATGGAAAGGGCGAGCGCTGTTTGTTCGAAGGGCGGGTTCTCGACCTCGAAGGTCGTCCGATCGAAGGGGCTGTGGTCGATGTCTGGTCGGACAATGCAGAAGGGTTTTACGACGTGCAGCAGCCCGATATTCAGCCCAAGTGGAACAATCGCGGCGTGTTCAGAACCGGTGCCGATGGCCGCTATTGGTTCTACGGCATCAAACCGGTGGCCTATCCAATTCCCGATGACGGGCCGGTTGGCAAGATGCTGCGCCAGATCGGACGCCATCCTTATCGCCCGGCGCACACCCATTTCCGCGTCATGGCGGAGGGTTTCAAGCCCCTGATCACCCACATCTTCGTTGCAGGCGACGCCTATATTTCCGATGACACCGTCTTCGGCGTCAAGGAACCGCTGATCGTCGAATTTTCACGCGAGACCATTGGCGAAGGCACGAACCAATGGACTGCTGCTTTCGATTTTATTCTCGCCTGAGGCCAAACGGAACGCTCTACAAAGGAACACCGCCGTCAAGAAATTGGCGGCGGTGTTCTCATGTCTATTCACCACTCAAAGCGCGAATGAGATGCAGTGTAAATGAGAGCGCCCTGACGAGGGAGAGGCATTTAAGACATCGTTCCGCTCAAGAACTATGTCTGGGCCGACGTTTGAGAAGTGGCGGGACGATATGCGAAAGAATGATCCCGAGAATAACGAGTGCGATGAGCGCGGATATGGGTCTGTTCACGAAGTCGAGCGGGCTGTCGACGCGGGCCATAGCTGCACGCAATTTAACTTCCATGATGCCGCCCAGAACCATGCCCAAAATGATCGGTACGGTTGGGAGATTCAGACGTTTGAGGATGAGGCCGAAGACGCCGAACCCGGCCGCGATGGCACAGTCCACCGCCGAGTTGCGGAGGCTGTAAACGCCGACGAAGCTCAGGGTGAGGATCATCATGCCGAGGAAACGTGTCGGAATGCGGATCAGGCGGATCAACCAGTTGGACGAGATCAGCATGAACAGGATGACGATGACGTTGAGCGCCAAAAGCGCGATGTAGAGCGCATAGATGAAATCCATATGGCCGCGAAAGAGCGCCGGTCCGGGCACCACATTGTGCACATAGAACACCGAGAGCATCATCGCGGTCAGCGCCTCGCCCGGTATGCCCAGGGCTAAAAGCGGGATCATCGCGGCGGCAGGTACGGCGTTGTTGGCGCTTTCGGAAGCAATCAGCCCCTCCTCGGAGCCTTTGCCGAACATCTCGGGGGATTTCGAACGCTTTTGGGCAAGGCTGTAGCTCATGAATTGCGCAGTGAATTCGCCTACACCGGGGATCATGCCCATCAGAACGCCGAACATCGTGCCGCTGGCGGCCACACGTTTGTGCCGCAAGACGCCCAGCATTTCCTCGCCCATTCGCCCTTTGATCGGCGCGGTGTCCGGCGCGTTTTCAGCATCGACAAGGAGCGCAAGAGCCTGAGAAATCGCGAAAAGCCCGAGCACGACAACGATCAGATCGAGACCCGAGGTAAGCCAGCCCTGACCGAAGGTGAAACGCATGGTATATTTGACCGGTTCCATCCCCACGGAT
This sequence comes from Celeribacter sp. ULVN23_4, assembly GCF_054788345.1. Classification (NCBI taxonomy): domain Bacteria; kingdom Pseudomonadati; phylum Pseudomonadota; class Alphaproteobacteria; order Rhodobacterales; family Roseobacteraceae; genus Celeribacter; species Celeribacter sp. ULVN23_4. The sequence continues at coordinate 3,122 of NZ_JBTVYO010000004.1, forward strand.
TGCAGGAGAATGCCGAGTCCGACCATCATGCCGGCTGCGGCCACTTGGCCGCGGTGGGCGACGATGACGAGCACGATGCCAAGGAGGGCAGCCAGAAAGATTTCCCGCGCCCCGAACATCGGTGCGATTTTCGCCAGCACGGGGGCCAGCACGATCAGCGCGATGATCGAGAGGACGCCACTAAAGAACGAGGCACCATAGGCGAGTCCGAGCGCTTTCGCGGCCTCGCCACGCTGGGTCATTGGGTAGCCATCATAGGTGGTTAGCGCGTTCACGGCGGTGCCGGGCGTATTGATCAGAACGGCTGGAAGCGATCCGCCAAACATCGACGATCCGTAGATGCCCAGAAGCATCACGAGGCCCGTCAGGGGCGGCAGGGCAAAGGTTGCGGGCAAGAGGATCGCGATGGCGACCGCAGGGCCGACGCCAGGGATCGCTCCGATGATCACACCGCCAATCGATCCGATCAAAAGCGCCAAAAAAATATCGAGGCTCATCAGCATGTGAAAGCCGGAAATCAATACGTCCATCGTGGCGTGCCTTTAGAAATTAACCATCACAAAGGTGCGAATGCTCTCGGGGAGATAGGCGTAGAGCGCGCCTGCGGGCACTTTGACCTGAAGCCCCGCTTTAAACACCAAGACCACGGCAAAGCCGAAGAGCGCAGCAAGGGCCAAGCTCTGAGGGCTGCGATAGCCGAGCCGCAGTGTCAGGAGCAGCGCAAAGACGATGGTTGCCGGCAAATACCCCAAAAGAGGTACGAGTGCGACATAGGCGAGAAACCACGCGACAAATTCCAGGGACCGCAACCAATAGAGCATCTCGACACCGCGCCCCTCCTGACGGACCGAGACGACGGAACTCAACAAATGCACTGCGCCGAAGCCCACCATCATAAAGACACCAACGCCGGGCCAAAAGGCGGGCTGCGCGAAGAGCACCGTCTTCTCGACCCAGCGGGTCTGAACCGGCAGGAGGAACAGCGTCGTCAGGGCGAAGATCATGAAAGCGATGGCGAAGACCAGGTCGCCCGGGCGCCTGTCTCGTCGCAGATGGGTGGTGAGGGATCGGAACATGGCCTGTGAGTTCTTCTTGTGCACGTTGCGGGCTCTTTGTCGGGCGGGGACAGGACCCGCCCGCCTGTTGTTGCAGATTGCGCTCAGTCGATTGCCGCGCCGATCCGCCCAAGGGTTTCGGTATCCTCAGTCATTTGCGCTTCGGAGGTCGCTGCATCTTTCCAATAGATCAGCGCGCCGGTTTGCGCCGCAAGCTCCTTGGCCTCATCCGATTGCATCACCTTTTCCGCCACGACAGAAAGCTTCTCGCGGACATCCTCAGGTGTACCGGTTTTGAGGAAAAGACCGTTCCAGGTCGAGAGATTCAGCTCCGGCACCACCTCGCCAACGGTGGGCACGTCCGACAGGATCGAAATTCGCTCTTCGGTCACAGACGCGAGAAAGTTCAGATCGTCAATGCAGGGCATCACCAGTTGCAGCGTGGTGTTGATGACATCAGCATCGCCAGAAGCGAGCGTGTTGCAGTCGAGCGCGTCGAATGCGGCGTTGGAGGCGAACTCAAAGCCCAGCGTTTTGGCGAGGGCAAAAGTGTGGCGCGCAGGCGTAGTGACATCGCCGAAGTGCCCGAGCGTCACGTCGTTATCCTTGGCATATATCGCCAGCTCTTCGAGTGTGCTGTAGGGCGCGTCGGCTTTGGCTGCAATCACAAACGGATAGGTCACGAAAATGCCGACCGGTTCGAACGGTGTGCCCTCAAGCGGCGGAATGCCGATATGCGGTCCCACCAGAGGCACGTCGATCACAAAAGACCCGACAGTGTAGCCATCAGCAGGGGCCAAAGCCACCTCGACCGCGCCAGGGAACGGGCCACCACCACCGCCGGGTTTATTCACCACGGCTGCGGGTACGCCGTAGGTGGCTTGGAATTCGTCTGCGATCATCCGAGTCAGAATGTCTTCGAGATCGCCTGGCGGAAAGGGGACGATGAATTCGACGGGTTTCTCGGGATAGTCTGCTGAGGCGGCAAGCGGCAGGGCGGCCAGTACGGCGACGGTACCGAGCTTAAGTAGCGATGTCATAATGATCTCCTGTCGGACGAACTGCGACGTGTCGTCGGTTTTTTTATGAAACACTGATCCCAGGCTTGCGCGCAGCCCCCCTGCAGAACGGTTTGGGTCAGCATGACGTTAGAATGACAAGACACAGCCAATCCGCCATTGCATTTTGTGCCAAATTTCCGATAATTTGCGCATATCGAATTTGCAATGAGATGGAAAAACAGTCAAATGGCGGAAGAAACGCACGGCTATGCAGCGATCCGCAGCACGCTTCTCGGAGCGGTGCTCGATCACATGATCGCACGCGGCGTTTCGATTCAACCGTTGCTCTCCAGACATGGAATTAGCCTTGATATATTGAAGGACCCGTATACGCATCTGTCGATGCGCGAATATGTCGGCTTTCTCGAAAGTGCCGCCGAGATGTCAGGCGACCCCCATATCGGAGCCAGGATCGGGGCGGACATTCGTGCGGGTGATCTTGGGCCTATGGGGGTGCTCATGTCGTTGTCCCGCTCTATCTATGTCGGACTTGATCGGATCACGCGATCAGGGGATGCTGTCCAGACTGGCACTGAAATCGTCTTCATGGAGAATGGCGAAGATCTTTTGTGGACCTATCAAATTCGCGACCGCCGCATTTGGCCGCGCCGTCAGGATGTGGAATTTTCACTTGTCGCAACGGTGCAGGTCATCCGCGACAATTTCCTGAGCCGCTGGTCGCCGCAGCAGGTGCATTTCGAACATGCTTCGCCGGGAAACGACACGTTTTTGCGGCAATATTTCGGCTGTCCCATTTCTTATGGGCAGGCCACGAACCGTCTCGTGATGGACCGTGGGCCACTTCTTGAACAGTATCGGGTGGAGGATTCTGCGCTGGTTGCCATGCTGGAGCGCCACATCAACGATCTGATCCAAACGGCCCCTCGGCAATCTAACCTCAGCGGTGCGGTCTGCTCGGTGATTTCCTCCTCGCTCGGTTTGCGACCAATTTCCGTTGAACGCGTTGCAGAAACGCTGGGGCATTCGCCGCGCAATTTGCAGCGCAAACTTTCGGAAGAGGGAACAAGCCTGCGTGAATTGCTTGATGAAATCCGTCGCGAACGGGCCATGGAGCTTTTGTCAGAGGGCACGATCCCTGTGGGGAAAATCGCCAGCGCTTTGGGCTATGCCGACGGCACGGCGTTTTGGCGCGCGCACAAACGCTGGTCGGAACTAACGCCAAGCGCGATCAAGGCCGCAGCTCGCAGCTGATCCCTAGGGAGGGGAGGAGGGCGCGAGGCATTACGGTGCTTGCGTGGGCACATTTGCCAAAAAAACATCCGAAATAAGAACGCTTGCCTTGATGTCTGGCGCAAAATATCGGAAATATGGCACTTTCGGCAATGGGCATTCCTGCCGAAAGTCCGGTTACTTGGGGCATACTGTGACCCGCGAAAGGACCGAGGCGATGAGCACGCTGCCCCAGATCGATTTCATTTATCTCAACGAACAAGACATGATCAAAGCTGGCGTCACTGATATGGCCGCTTGCGTCGACACGATGGAAGATATGTTTAAACTGTTGCATTCCGGGGATTACCGCATGGCGGGCGCGAACAACGACAGCCACGGCGCGATGATCATGTTTCCGGAAAACAGCCCTTTCGCCACCATGCCAAAACCCACCGCCGACCGCCGGTTCATGGCGATGCCGGCCTATCTGGGCGGCCGATACTGCACTGCTGGCGTAAAGTGGTATGGTTCCAATATCGCCAACCGCGAAAAGGGCCTGCCGCGCTCGATCCTGATGTTCACGCTCAATGATGCCGATACGGCGGCACCCCTGGCCTATATGTCCGCCAATCTCCTGTCGGCCTATCGCACAGGCGCGGTGCCCGGCGTCGGCGCCCGTCATCTGGCGCGCCGGGACAGCAAGGTGCTCGCCGTGCAAGGGCCGGGCGTGATGGGTAAGACCTCAACCTCCGCCTTCATGGCAACCTGTCCAAAGATCGACACGCTCAAACTTTTGGGCCGGAGCCAAGGCTCGATCGACAATTTTGTGGCCTGGATCAAAGAGACCTATCCGCAAATCACGAGCATCGAGATCGTTAAGGAGCTGGAGACCCTCGTGCGCGGTTCCGACATCATCACCTATTGCGCCTCGGGCGAAACCGGCGATGTGTCGAAATACCCGATGGTCAAACGCGAGTGGCTCAAACCCGGTGCCTTCCTGTCGATGCCCGCCTCCTGCGACATCGACGAGGGCATGAAATCCAAAGACGTCCGCAAAGTCTGCGACAACATCGGCCTCTATGAGGCCTGGTTCGACGAATTGCCGAAACCGGCCCATGTCCATGTGCCCGTCATCGGTGTGAAATTCCTCGATATGATCGAGGAAGGCTCCATGGATCGCTCTGAGCTTGCGGATCTCGGCGACATCTGCGCGGGCGCGACCCCCGGCCGTCAGAACGACGAGGAAATCATTATCCTCTCTGTCGGCGGCATGCCGGTCGAAGACGTTGCCTGGGGCACGGTGATTTATCGAAATGCGCTCGAAAAAGGCATCGGCACGAAGCTCAACCTTTGGGATGAACCTGCGCTGCGCTGACACCTGCCGGCGCGCGTCGGTCCTCCCTTGCCGACGCGCGCATTTTATTCTGAACGGAAGAACCAATGACCAAAATCACCAAAGTCAAAACTGGCGCAAAGCTCGAAGAGCTGAGCAGCTACTCCCGTATTGTCGCAGTAGACAATTGGATTTTCGTATCCAATACAGCGGGGCGGAACCCGGAGACCAAAGAGATCCCCGAAGACCTAGCCGAGCAGACCGAACAGGTCTTTGCCAATATCACCCGTGCGCTGAACGCGGTCGGCTCCGGGCTTGAAGATGTCGTATCCACCCGCGTCTTTATCCAAAATCCGGCAGACACCCCGGCAGTGATGGGCATTTTTGGAGAGAAATTCCGGGGCATCGACCCGACCACGACGGTGACCAACCCGCCGCTCGGCTCCGCACAGTACAAGGTCGAGATTGAGGTCACCGCATTTCGCGGCGCGTCCAAGGCCGAAACCGACCGCATCACTGTCTCTCTTTGAGAGTCATTCAAAAGGAATTTCATCATGGCCCCCAAAATCGCCCCCGTGACCACGCATGAAACAGTGCCGAGCTCCGCACCTGTGGTTGTGATCGGGGGGGGCATCGTGGGCCTGTCCGCAGCTTTGACACTGGCCGAACACGGCATCCCGGTGACGGTGCTCGAAAAGGGCCGGATCGCGGCGGAGCAGTCCTCGCGCAATCTCGGATGGGTGCGCAAAACCTCACGAGGGGCGGCGGACATCCCGCTGGCCCAGGTGGCAGACCGGCTCTGGGCCGGAATGGCCGAACGCACCGGACAAGACGTCGGATACAAACGCAACGGCATCATGTTCGTAGCGGACAACGACACGGATATGGAGATGTATCGAGGCTGGTACGATAGTGTGCAGGGGTTTGGTCTCGACAGCCGGATGTTGTTGCCCTCGGAGATCGCCAAACTGGTGCCGGGCAGCACGGGGGCCTGGATTGGTGGGGTCTATACCCCGTCCGACGGCTATGCCGAACCAACCCTGGCAACGAGTGCCATTGCCCGCGCGGCAATAGCGAAAGGCGTGACCATTGTCGAGAATTGCGCTGTACGCAGCCTTGAGACACAGGCCGGGCGTGTCAGCGGCGTGGTGACGGAGAAGGGCACGATCTCAAGCGACACCGTGATCCTCGCAGGGGGGCTGTGGTCGCGCCGCTTCTTGGGCAACATGGGCATTGCTTTGCCCACCTTGCCCCTGATCTGCTATGCGCTTTTGACCACGCCCCTCGAGGGCCCAACGGACATCGCTGTAGGCGCCCCGAATTTCTCTTTTCGCAAACATCAAAGCGGCGGCTATGTGATGACCCATCGTGCTGCACTTGGGGCCCCTCTCGTGCGCGATCATGCGATGATTGGGATGCGCTACCTCCCGATGCTCAAACAGACGTACAAGATGATCCGACCAGTCTTTCCGGGGCCGTTGATCGAAGATTTGAAATTGGCACGACACTGGAAACCGACCGAGGTTTCACCCTTTGAAAAGATCCGGGTCATGGATCCGGCGAGCAACGAAAAGATCAACGCCCAAGCGCTCGACAATCTGCGTAAAGTTTGGCCGGTATTCAAAGAGGCGCAAATCGCAGAATCCTGGGCCGGAACCATGGACATCACGCCGGATTCACATCCGGTGATCGACCAAATCGAGCAATTTCCGGGCCTCACAATTGCGACAGGTATGTCCGGGCATGGCTTCGGTACGGGACCGGCCGCAGGGCAACTTGTGGCCGAGCTGGCTATAGGGAAGGAAACATGCGTCGACAGCTCACCTTATCGTGTCAGCCGATACGAGAGAAAGTGATCCTATCGAACTGTTATCAAACACAAATCTCTTGTTCTGGATGTGAGTTCATTTTGGGCCGCGCCTTCTCGGCAGATTGCTCAATAAATACATTCGGCTTCGGCACAGCCGTGTTTAAGTGCGATCATCGAATAGGCACATAGCAAGTGTCCACTTTCACTCAGCCCGCTCAAGCCAGTCCTTTATGTTGATGGATTTCCAATTGTAGGATCGCGCCTTGGCCAGTGCTTGCTGCGCCCCCCAGCCTCTTTTCGGCAATCGTTGAGATGCATTTCATTTTGGGCCGGCAAGCGCTACGAGCAAGACGGCTTTGCCCGGAAAGTAGACCGTTGGATTATGGCGACTTTAGGCGGCGACCAAGATATGTAATAGCAACGACAAAATCGATCACAGCCGGGATCACCCGGCGCGCACACGTTCCGTAAGAAGAGCCCGTGAGCGCCGCTTTGAGGCACGTAAAATCTCTCATGGCCGTGGGTTTCAATTGGATCCCGACGAAATCAAGATGATTGATCCCGATAACAGCTTTGTTTGATCGATTAAATCGTTCGACCAAAAAGCCTGTTTCATGGCTTTTGGTCGAACGCGGTGCAACATCAGAAGGCAGCATGCGCCCCGCCTTCGCGGGATATGGACGGCTGAAAGGTCGGACGCTTCAGCCGTGTTACGTCAATACAGCATTGCAGGCAGCCAAAGAGCCAGGCCCGGAGCCGCAAACAGCAAGACGAGGAGTGCAGCAGGCGCGAGAAGGAACGGAAGAATCCCGCGAAACAACGCCGGCATCGTAAGATCTTCCACCTGCGCCCGAATGATGAACAAATTCATACCGACAGGTGGCGTAATCAGTCCCAACTCGACAAGCACCACCACGAGCACCCCGAACCAAATGGGATCAAAGCCGAACCCGGTTACGATCGGAAGAAAGACCGGTACGGTGATCAGGATCATGCCAATTCCCTCGAGGAAGCATCCGAGCACGATGTAAATCACCACGATGATCGTCATGATGGTCCAGGCGGAAAGGTTTGCCTCTTGTGAAAGCTTGAGAAGCGTATCCGGCAGACGAGTCTGAACGATGAAGTTCGAAAAGATCGTAGCGCCGACGATGATCATGAAGAGGGCGCAGGAAATCAGAACCGCATTCTGCATAGCCCGGAAGACATCCGGCAGTTTCAGGCTCCGCTTGGCGAGACCCAAAAGAATTGCTCCGAAAGCCCCGATAGAGGCGGCTTCGTTCGGACTGAAGTACCCCGCATAGATTCCGCCGATGGTGACCACGAAAAGAACAATGAACTGCCAAGGCTCACGCAGGGCCTGAAGTTTCTCTCTCGTGTTTGTCTTGACCGGATCGGGCGCATGGCCACCCCGCCGCGCGCGCCAATAGGCAATAATCATGTAAAACGACAAGAGGACGAGGCCAGGCAGCATTGAGGCCGCGAAGAGGCGGGCCACGGATTGTTCGGCAACCCCGCCATAGATCACGAGGATGATCGACGGGGGGATCAAGATACCTAGGGACCCACCTGCCGCCACCGAAGATGCTGCGAAATCGTTACTGTATCCTGCGCGGCGCATTTCTGGCATCGCGATGCGGGTCATGCTTGCGGCAGTGGCAACGGAAGAACCGCAGATCGCCCCGAAGGCCCCGGAAGCCGCGATCGAAGCAATGGCGAGGCCACCACGAAGCCCCGAGAGCAGGACACGCGCCGCACCAAAGAGTTCCGCAGACATGCGAGATCCGCTCGCGATCTCTCCCATCAGTATGAACAAGGGGATCACGGACAGGTTATAGGACGATGCGGTGTCAAAGATGGCCGTGCCCGAGACAAGCTGGGCGACGCCGAAATTGTTCAGGATTGTGTTGCCCACAATCCCGGAAAGTGCGAGCGCAACCCAGACGGGCTGGCGCAGAAAGAGCAGGGCAAAGAGCGCACCAATCGCGCTCATGCCCAAGGCAAAGGGGGTCATTGTTTGTCTTCTCCTGCCGCAGGGACCTGTGCTCGACAGGAAAGGCTACGTGCTTCTTTGATTAATCGCATGACGGCAATCCAGATAATGCCGGCGAGGCCAACGAAAGCTGCCACCCACTGCCACCAGACCGGCATACCGAGCTCGAGCGAGTATCCGCCCCAGCGATATGCGTCCTGCGCGGGGGAGGCCATCGACCATCCGAGGAACAGGAAGACTGTCAACGCCAAGATTGTGGACAGAAACTTGGCAAACGCAACGGCTCTCGATGACAGTAAAGCGTCAATGATGTCGATTGAGATTTCAGTTGCCCGCGCGACAACGGGTGCGAGGCCGAAAAAGACCATGACAAGAAGCCCTGTGCTGACCACATCATAGGCCCCTCTCACGGCGGTATCAAAAGCGCGGCGCAGTAACACGTCCGCAACAGTGATCAACATCATAACGAGAAGCGCAGCACTGGCGATCCAAAGCATGATGCGTGCAAGGCCATTCCTTGCAGGATCTTTCAAGTCTTTCATAGGTCCTCCTAGAGTGTCCGGCCCGCCTCAAGCGGGCCGGTAGGTCTTCATTCCGTATAAGCTTTGAGGAATCCTTCGGCGTCTCCAGCACCGAGAACTGTCGCGACCGCGTCGACGACGATTGGGGTAAAATCAGCCTTCAATTCAGCAATTTGCTCTTGTGACAAGCCAATGATCTCCACCCCAGATTCGACCAGGTATTGCCGACCTTCGGCTTCCCCTTCATCCATCATTTCACCAAACCAAGCAGCACGATCCGGACCTGTCGTTTCGTCGATGATCGCCTGAAGGTCTGGCGACAGAGAATCATAACTTGCCTGCGACATGACAAAGGCGAAGGGCGCGGCGGCCAGGCCCGGCTCCATCGAATAGGAGGTCACAGGAGCCAAATCGAAGGATTTGGTGGCCTCGAAAGGGAAACAGGCCCCGTCAACCACGCCTTTGCTCATGGAATCCGCGGCCTCAGCAGGCGGCACCGGCACCGGAGAGCCCCCCAAGGTTTCGATGATCTTCTGCCAGGTTTCTCCCGCATACCGGATGCGCTTGCCTTTGAAGACCGAGAGAACCGATGGGTCTGCCTTGGCGAGATGGATCTTCAGCGGCGGGGTGACCGCCATCCACATAATCTTCGTATCAGGATGTTCTGCGGCGAGATATTCCGGCGCAAGCTCGGTCAGACGACGGGACGAAATTGCGCTGATGCTACCTTCGGACGGTGAGGTCAGGGGCAGACCCGCAAGCTCGGTCATCGGGAAACGTCCCGGGGTCGCGCTATGCAGGATCACGGCGAAATCGGTGGCACCGGAACGAACAAGATCATACTGACGCGAGGGCGGCCCAAGCTGGCCCGCGGGAAATATCTCCAACTCCAATTCTCCGCCGCTGAGCTCGGACAATTCTTCACCCCAAGCTGTGATGGCCCGGTTCCAGACGTGGTTCGGGGGCAGGAAGGTGGAGACCTTGAGGGTCTCCGCTTCGGCTGCAACGGCACCGAGCGTCGTGCACGCGACGGTGACAAGTGTCAGAATTTTCATCTTTTCCTCCCTTGATGATTTCTGTGTGCTTCAATCTTCGACCGGGCGAGCCTCCCATCTCGCTTTTAGGTCCGGCCAATGTCGTTCTCCCTCGGCCCGCATTCCGCGCGCGGCGCTCTCGGAGATAAAGCCTGTGACGGCGATGGCGTAGCTGTCGCGCTGCACCATACGAGAAAGCCAATCCGAAATCTCAGGCTGTTCTCCCCAGAACCCGGCAAATCCGAGGCGGTCGAGCCGATCTAGATAGGCGAGCAGGGCAATGTCGGTGAGGCCGAATGCCGGCCCGGACAGCCATTGATGCCCGGACAGAGCTTGCGACATGTCCCGAAAAGCCCCAGCCAAGACCCGAAGGCCCTTGTCGACATGGGGCGAGGAACATCCCTGTTCCATCAGGTCCATGCGCTTCAAACGCGCCAAGGGATCGGGCATGCGCGCGATATCGTCAACGATCTCCTGCGTGGTCTTATTGGCCAAAGCCCTGTGCCGCATGACTGTGGCAAAGCTCAATGTGTTCACCGCCGCGTGGATGTCGAGGCAACGAAGCAGCCACAGGCGAGTTGCTTCCGCAGCCCTCAAATCCTGCGGCATGAACTGGCCTGCATTATGCTGGCGGTCGAGATAGTAGATGATGAGACTGGATTCGCGCAGGACGAGATCACCGTCCAGCAGGGTCGGGACCACAGCCTCGGGATTGAGTGCAAGGTAGGCGGGCGCGAATTGCTCTCCCTTGGCCAGATCGACCAATTGGCTTTCATAGCGCAGGCCAATCTCCGCCAAAGCGAGCCGCACTTTCTGCGAACAGACGCTGGTGGCGCCGTGATGAAGGATGATCTCACTCATGCTTCAGCCGCACACCGGACATGGGATGCCAAGCGCTCCATCTTCATACGAAGGGGATAGCGAGCTGCGCTTGGACGCAATCCTCGCGTTTGGCGGGGGCGATACCCCATTGATCGACCCGACCCTTCGGCCAGACCCAGTCGTCCGGCGTCCCAACCCGATAGCTGTCATCGACGATCAGCACTTCGGCGGTATGTTCTACGACGATCCCAAAGGGGTCGACGAAATAGACAAAGACGTTATCCCCAGGGCCGTGGCGCCCCGGACCCCAGCCAATCGGATATCCGGCATCGCACATTCGACCAGAGGCCAGCATGACATCTTCCCAGCCTTGATGGTTGAAGGCGATGTGGTTGAGCGTATCAATCGGTGCCATGGCCAGCACCACGGCGTGGTGGTCGTCATTCGTCCGCAGGAAACCCATTTTCGCGGAGCGATCCGTAAGACGGAAGCCAAGCCCCTCTTCGAAGAACCGGATGTCTCGGTCAATATCCGCCGTGTTGATGTTCACATGGGCCAGCCGGTCCGGCATCGCTTCGCAAGAGATCGGGGCTAGCCGCGCGTCACTCTGCACGATGCGATAGAGGCGTCCGCGGCTGTCGCGTACAGAAAACCCGGTTCCGCCGCCTTCCTCGTCCAGCGGCGCGATCTCTCCCTCTTGGGTGCCGCCAGCCGCGATCATGCGGTCGCGCAACGCGGTGAGATCGGTGTCGTCCGCCGCGCGGAAGGTGATCGACACGACCCCGACGTCGCCTTCGGTCAAGCGAAGGACATAGGGATCATTCCCCGACGCGCGGAACCATTCACACCCTTCGATCCGGGCAACGGAGGCAAGCCCCCAAATGTCGCAATAGAAATTATGGGCCGACGCGAGATCGGGGACCTGCAATTCGACGCTGCGAAGGGCAAGAATGGGGAAATCGGTCATGCTTCCTCCGCGACGATGTTTTTCAGACTACCGACGCCGGACACCCGAACTTCGATCTCATCTCCTGGTTTCATCCAAACCGGTGGCGTCCGCTTGGCCCCAACCCCGCCCGGCGTGCCGGTCGCGATGACATCGCCCGGCGACAGGGGCGTAAACCGCGAGACATAGGCGATGATCGTCGGGACAGGGAAGATCATGTGCGCTATCGGAGCCTCCTGCATGACCGTGCCGTTCAGAAGGGATTGCACGAGGACATCCTCAAGGTTGTCGATCTCATCTGGAGTGACGAGTTCGGGGCCAAAGGGTGCCGTGCCGGGGAAGTTTTTGCCGGGCGTGAATTGCGCCGTATGCCACTGCCAGTCCCGAACGGAGGCATCGTTGAAACAAGCATAGCCCGCGATATGCGTCATTGCGTCGTCTTCGGAGATATTCCGACCACCTTTGCCGATGACCACCGCAAGTTCGGCTTCGAAATCAAAATCGGAGGAGACCGCCGGACGCACGACGGGCGCACCATTTGCAACCAGTGTGTCTGCGAACCGCGTGAAGATCGACGGATTGGCCACTTTCGGACGCCCGGTTTCCTGTCGGTGACTTTCGTAATTATGCCCAACGCAGAGGATTTTGCCCGGATTTGGGATGACTGGAAGAAGATTGACGACGGTACGATCCAGTCGCGTTGCCGGCCCGGAGAGGCCCAGTGCGCGGCCTGCGATCGCGGCCTTCAGATCGGTAGGAGCATCGGGCAATCCCCCCAAATCTACAACTTGATCGCCTTCGACACGACCCCAGGACATCCGTCCCTCATATTCGAAACTGATAAAACGCATTTTCTTCTCCGTTTGTCTTTATGCGCGGACCGCAGCCGGAGCGATCCCCATCGCTGAGGTCATCGCAGTCAAAGCTTGTTCAAGATCAGGGACTTTCTTCGCTGTCAGGGCGACATAAAAGTCCGGTCGCACGAGTGCCGCCGAAACGCCTCGCTCCTTGAGCCATGATGTGAGATGCCCCTCAAAGTCTCCGATCACCTCAACCTGAACGATCTTCGCGCCGATAGATTTGAGCAGCACGTCAACCCGATCCGTCAGTTTTAAGTCGGTGTCCGTCAGGAGAACCCAACCGCCGCCCGTCACAGCATCAAACAGGGAGGCCCCGTCGCCGACAGGCGGATTTATGAACCTTTCGCCACCGCCTTTTCCAACGATTGGTGAAGAAATCGGGGCAATTAGTTCTGCAGCAGTCTGAATATCCGCCTGAGCCCGGACCCTACGGTCACGTTCGGCGGCGACTTCGGGATCCAACACGCAGATGTATTTGCCCGCTTCAATTGCCTTCCCGATAACATGGCGCACCTGAGGGTCACGCTCTGGCTGGTATGTGTCGAGCAGATCCGACGGAGCCTTTGCTTTGCAGACCAAATCGAGCTTCCACGCGAGGTTCGCGACGTCACGCATTCCATGGCACATGCCCTGACCAAAGAACGGCGGCGTCTGGTGCGCCGCGTCTCCGGCCAGAAAGACGCGGCCCTTGCGCCAGCACTTGGCGACGAGTCCGTGGAAGCGATAGGTTGCCGCTCGGATGATTCGATGCGAGGCTGATCCAACCCATGGCAGTACGAGTTGCGCGACGGCGTCGGACGATGCCATGATTTGATCGTCTTCGTTCGGCAACAACATGAATTCCCATCGCCTGTGCTTTCCGCGGCCGGGCACGATCGTGGCGGGACGTTTCGGATCGCACATCATTACCGAGAGACGTTGAAGATCCGCTTCGGGGCTAACGCCTGCAAAGTCTGGAAACACAATCGGTCCCTCGACTTCGGCATCTACGACCAGCCAAGGCTCCTCAAAATCAAGGTCATCCAAAGTGATGCCGAGCGCCTTGCGGATCGTACTGCGCGCACCATCCGCACCGATCACCCATTTGGCAGAAACAGTGCTTCCATCGGACAATCCGAGGGACACCGCGTTAGGTTGCTCCATGAGGGTGTTCACCTCGACACCAAGAAGGAGCGTCACATTCTCATAACTGGCGACGGCGTCGCGAAGAACCTTCTCAAGCTCTGGCTGGTAAAAGAAGTAGTCATTCGCATAACCAAACGGACGTGATTGATCGACGCCACTGAGGTACCGAATGACACCGTGATCGGCCCCGATATGGAGGTGACCGTCCGCCGCCAGAAGTTTGTCTTCGAGGGCCGCCAGAACCCCGGCATCCCCCAAAAGGCGCACCATCTCATGGTCAAAGTGTACCGCACGGGGCAGGGCGTAGGGAGAGGTGTCCTTTTCCAGCACAATCGTCTTGAGACCCGCACGCCCAAGTAGGTTTGCGGCATAGGCGCCAACAGGCCCGCATCCGACAATGGCAACATCCCATTCACCGCTCATGCGCGATGGCCTTTGAAAAAATATTTGATTGCAGAGCGAAAATCCTCCGCTCACCGCCACCCATCGTTATATGGGCAACGGTGTCCGGCGTTAGGCGCCGGGACATCTTCTTGTTCATACATCCTCCTCAGTCGGGCTTTCAGCCTCCGACCAAGAAAGTGTGGCGTTTCTTCGCACATAGGTAAAATAATATTAACGGGCAACACCATAATCTGAGGTTATGGATCGGGAAATGCGCGCCGTGCTGCCTCAATAAAGGCTGTAGTCAAGGGAGACGGGTCGTCCGACGCCAAACGCCAGACGGCCAATTGGCGTGGCGGCGGCCCGTCAAGCAAAGGAACAGAGCAGATCAGGCCCGCATCGAGTTCGGTCGCCGCAACGGAGGCAGGGAGCAGTGACAAGAAACCCGCGTGACGCACCAATTCCTTCATCGTTGCAAGCGCATCGCAGCGGACGATGGTCTGTGGGAGGCTGACGCCGGAACTCAGGAAAACAGCTTCAAGTTGCTTGCGTGTCGCACCTGCCTCAAGGGGCAAAACCCATGGGTGTGCGGCAGCCTCTGCAACTGTCATCCCGCTGGTCGGCAGGTCAAGTTGCGGCGGGGCGAGAAGGAGGAAAGGTTCGCTCACCAGAATTTCTTCTATGATGTCACCGGGAGGGGCTTGCCGCCCCCCCGTACATAGGGCGAGGTCGACTTCCCTATCACGTAATTTTGGCAAAATATGTTCATCAAGCGCTTCCAATGACTGCACCTGAAACGGTTTTCGACTTTCGCGGATGACACCGAGAATTCGCGGCAGAAGAGCCAGTAGCGCGCCGGGCGTCCCGGCTACGCGCAGCGGCCCTTCCTGATCATTTCGGCAGCCATCGAGTTCCGCCCGTGCCTGTTCGAGAAGGTTTTCCATGGCTTTCGCGCGACGCACCAAGTGGCGTCCGGCATCTGTCAACACGGCACCTTTGCGGTCGCGACTGACGACCTGCAGCCCGGCCCAATCCTCGAGTTGAGCGATGGCCATGGAGACAGCAGGTTGAGACATGCCCAGCGTTTCTGCGGCGGACGTGAACGAACCGCAGCGGTCAACTGCAAGTAGTACCCTTAGATGTCGAGGATCGAGTGCCAACATTCGTCTCCTGTGAGTTTCATTTCGATTACACCGGATTGCGTGGGAAGGATACGTCATCGCAGTTCCAGTTTCAGCAATTCATCTCGGAAGGCCTCGGTGTGAGCGCTACGTCAAGCGCGGCTCCTATCGTCTCCGAGGGTAGGGGGGCGTCCCGTCTCCGCCAGCATACTTTCTCGGACGACCTCCGCGGAGGCCTTCCAGCCGAGGCATTTTCAGGGCGTATTGTTGAGCTGATCGCAGAGTTGTTTCAGCTCATGGTCTGGCCTCCTCGTGAGGTCCCGTGTCCGGAGCAGCCATTTGCAGACGCGTCGGCTGGGGGTCTCGACAGTGCCTTTCTGGCCCCCCGCTGAGGGCTTACGGTGTTCCTGCAGAGACCATCAAAGCTCCTGCGCCATGCCTTCTTTGGAATAAATATAGCGATAGATCGCCTCCTGACAGACACGTAGCGGCGCACGCTCATGGATCATCCGGTGGCCGATCTGCTCGGGTGTCCAGTCGTGTTTGAGCCGTTGAACGATGTCTTTGGCAAGATCTGGATGCTTGATCAGCTTTCTTTGCCGCGCACGTCGGCCATCAGCTTTCAATTGCGCCGCCGCGCCATAATAGCCCGCGTATTTTGGCAGGCTCTCGTCGACAAAATAGTTCCGCTTCAATTCGCGGTACAGCGTCGCTTTCGAGCGCTTTAACACACGCGCCATCTCGCGAACTGGCACTTTCGCACTCAGCCAGCGCTCGATTTTACGCCGTTCTTCGATGTTCAATTGCTTGTAGGAGCCACTCATGGCACAATCTCCTTATTAGATAACCCATTGGTTTCTAATAAGGGTCGCGGTTCAAGGTAGCGCGCCCCCAGTTACAAATCTGATTCTGATAATTCGTCTTATGTATAACTTTGAGATATTTCCTAATGAAGTTGATGCAGCAATTTGAAAGGGACTGTCACGTTAAGCATGGCGCGGTTTCTCATTGCAATGTCTGGACGAGTTCGGGGCGATGTAGAAACAGTTCATTGGCTACAAACGTCGCCACGTTCCGCCGGAAATCATCGCGCATGCGGTCTGGCTGTACGTTCGTTTCAACCAGAGCCTTCCCGAAGTGGAAGAGATACTGCTGGAACGAGGCATCGACGTTTCCTATGAGACCATCCGGTATTGGGGCCGCAAATTTGGGCCGCAAAGCGCCAAACACGAACGCTACATGCAAGGAGTTCGCTCGCCCGGAGGATTGCAGAGATTTGTTTCCACACCTTCGCCAACTCGTAATTGCTTTTCCGTCCCATGCCGTCGCCGCATAGCCATGGCCACCCGCTCGACATGTCCGGGGCGCGGATCACCGGCACGGCGATGCTGGAGCTGAAACCGGGCGAAAAATCGCTCTCGACCATGTGTATCGGCGTCGGTCAGGGCATCGCGATTGCTCTGGAAGCCGTCTGAGACCTAACGTCAGCGGGCGGAAAACTCCTTCGCCCGCCGATGCAACAGCGTTGCGAGAAAATCCGCAGGGCTGTCCCGCGTGAAATCGAATTTCCGCGTCAACCCCACCGCCCCGCTCATATAATCCACGCCCAGATCCAGCGTCGCCAGCCGCCCTTCCGACAGCTCCCGCTCGACCACGCCGCGTGAGATGAACCAAAGCATGTCGGAGCGTTCCACCAGCGGCAGACCGACAGGCCTCGCGACGGTTTCAAACCTTACGGACAACGCATCCTGAAGCCCCGAGGCGATCAGATATTGCATCACCTGCTGGCGAATGATCGAGCCGGGGTTTGGCAAGATGACGGGATAGCGGCGCAGAGCCTCGACCGGGCTGCCCCCCACCGCGGGATGACCTTTGCGCGCGACGAGATAGACCGTTTCGTCATAGAGATACTCGAAAGACAGCCCCGCCATATCGCGTGCAGGAGCCATGCGCCCGACCACCAGATCAAGCCCGCCGGAGCGCATCCGCTCGATCAGATAGCGGTTCGGACCGGTGATCACGGCGATCCGCGCCTCCGGGCGCAGTTCTGAGAACTCCAGCGCGACAGTGGGGAACAGCCCACTTGCCACCGTTGGCAGGACCCCTACCTTGACCACATCGGTGCGCCCACCACCGCTGATCGCGCGCACGCCCGCCTCAAGGCTTTGCAGCGAAGACAGAGCATGTCGGCGAAAGGCCTCTCCTGCGAGCGTCAGCACCACGCGCCGCCCGGTGCGCTCGAACAAAGGCGCGCCGAGCTGGGTCTCAAGTTCAGAGATGGTTTTCGACAGCGCAGGCTGAGAGACATGCCGCGCACGGGCCGCCGCAGAGATCGTTCCAGCCTCGGCGACAGAGAGAAACGCCTCAAGATGGCGCAGTTTCAATCCAGAAGGTATATCCATTTGGTTATGAATTTAGCGCCACATTGTATTTTTGTGCCAGTAAAAATTATGCCACATTGAAGAAAAGGGAAGAGACTAAAATGCACGCACTGAAACGCGACTGGGGCACCATGCATGTTCGCCATAAAGGCGGAACCGGCCCTGCCCTGGTTTTTATCAATTCACTCGGCACCGATCTTCGCATGTGGGACGAGGTTTGCGGCCACCTGCCGAAAGACTGGCGCACACTGCGCATGGACAAACGCGGGCATGGCCTCTCAGACACCGCACCCGCAGGTTACGGCATCCCGGAATTGGCCGAAGACGTCATCGCTGCAATGGACGATGCCGGATTTGACAGCGCCATTCTGGTCGGCTGCTCCATCGGCGGTCTGATCGCGCAGCACATCGCCCTGATGGCCCCCGAGAAAGTTCAGGGGCTGATTCTGTCCAACACCGCCTCGATGCTCGGCGCGGCCGAGGGCTGGCATGCCCGCATTGACGGCGTTCGGGAGAATGGCATGGCGGCGATGGCCGAAGGCATTCTGCCGCGCTGGTTCGGCCCGAAAATGCTCGCCAACCCGAATGCGCCGCTGTGGCGCACACTTTTGGCCCGCACCGACCAAGACGGTTACATCGCCACCTGCGCCGCGATTGCCGGCACCGACATCACGGATCGCCTGTCCGAGATCACCCAGCCCGCGCTGGTGTTCGGCGGCAAGCACGATCTGGCGACCCCGCCGGAAGTTGTGGAGGCGCTCGCGCGCAATCTGCCGCGCGCCGATCTTGTGATGTTCGAAGACACCGGGCACCTGCCCGCCATTGAGGCTCCGGAGGCCTTCACCGAGGCATTGATGAAATTCGTGGAAAGGATCGCAAAATGAGCGAGAAATTCGATCAGGGCATGAAGACCCGTCGTGAAGTTTTGGGCGACGCCCATGTCGACCGGGCCGAAGCCAAGAAGACCGAGTTTGACCTGCCGTTTCAGAGCCTGATCACCGAAGGTGCCTGGGGCACCGTGTGGTACTCGGACAAAATCTCGCGCCGGGAACGGTCTATGCTGACCATCGCGCTCTTGGCGGCGACAGGGAATTTTGAGGAAATTCCGATGCATATCCGCGCCACCGCGCGCACGGGTGCGTCGAAAGACGATGTGGCGGAGGCGCTGCAACACGTCGCGATCTATGCCGGGGTGCCGAAAGCGAACCACGCGCTCAAGCTCGCCAAGCAGACCTATGCCGAAATGGAGGAGACCCAATGACCAGCCTGATCACCGATCAGGGCCCGCTGATCCCGCGCAACCGCGCGATCCACCCGGAGCCCTATGACCGCGACTACAAAACATCCGTGTCGCGCTCGCCAAACCTGCCGCTTTTGTCGATGGAAAGTTCTCCGTCGGAAGAGACCGGCCCGACTTTCGGTCACAACAAACTTGGCGCTTTGGACAACAACCTGATCCTGAACTGGACAAAGGGTGCGGCGCCTGCCGTGGGTGAGCGCATCCTGATGCATGGCCGCCTTCTGGACGAGAACAACCGCCCGGTGCCGAACACGCTGATCGAGATTTGGCAAGCCAACGCAGGCGGGCGCTATCGTCACAAGAAAGACACCTATTTCGCACCGCTCGACCCGAATTTCGGCGGCTGCGGCCGGACCATCACCGATGAGAACGGCTATTACGAATTCCTGACCGTGCGTCCGGGGGCCTATCCCTGGCCGAACCGCGCCAATGATTGGCGTCCGATGCACATCCACATCTCGGTCTATGGACACAGCTTCGGCCAGCGCCTCATCACCCAGATGTATTTCGAGGGCGATCCGCTCATCGACCACTGCCCGATCGCCGCGACGATCAAAGATCGCAGCCAGCTCGACCGTCTTGTCGCGCCGCTCGACTTCTCGAAATCGCGCCCGCTCGATTTCCTCGCCTATAAGTTCGACATCGTGCTGCGCGGTCGCCGCCAGACCATGTTCGAAAACAAGCTGGAGGGCATGTAAGATGACCCAGAAACTTGACGTTTTGCAAGAAACCCCGTCGCAAACCGCTGGCCCCTACGTCCACATCGGCCTGATGCCGACCTACGCGGGCAATGGCGGCTATTACGAGGAAGAGATCGGCACGACGCCCTTCCATGACGAAAGCAAAGCCAAGGGCGAGATCATCGAGATCATCGGCTCCGTGTTCGACGGCACTGGTTGGGCGCTGCGCGATGCTCTCATTGAGAGCTGGCAATGCGACGCTGCTGGCGTGTTCCCCGGTGCGGAAGGCGCCGATCCGGCCTTCACCGGCCACTGCCGTTTCGCGGCTGACGCGGTGACGGGCGAGTTTACGCTTCGGACCGTGAAGCCGGGGGCGTACAAAGGCCGAGGTGGCGTCGAGAGCGCGCCGCATATTTCGCTTTGGGTCGTGGCCCGCGGCATCAACATCGGCCTCAACACCCGGATTTATTTCGAGGATGAAGAGAACGAGAATGATCCGCTTCTCAACCGGATCGAACAGCGTCCGCGCGTCAACACCCTGATCGCGAAGAAGATCGAAGACGGCAAATACCGGTTCGACATCCGCCTTCAAGGGCAAGACGAGACCGTGTTTCTCGATCTGTAAAACTTACATGAAATCAAATATAAGGGGCGGCAATGACCGCCCCTTTGCCTATTGATAAGGACAAACCCGATGAGCCTTTCCGTTTTCGACCACCCCTGGCTGTCCGGTCTTTTCGGCGATCCTGAGATGGCTTTGATCCTCGCCCCTGAGCGGCAGATGACGCATATGCTGACGTTTGAGGCGGCTTGGTCGCGCGCATGCGGCAAGGCGGGCCTGTTCGATGGGGCGAAGGCCGAGGAAGCTGCGAAAGCCATTGAGGCGGCAGAGATCGATCTGGCGTATATTGCAACAGGCATGGGACAAGACGGCGTACCGATCCCGCGTCTCGTGAAACAGTTGAAAGCCATCGCCCCCGCTGACGCCGTACACAAAGGCGCGACCTCACAGGATGTCGTCGACACCGCGATGGT
Source organism: Celeribacter sp. ULVN23_4 (assembly GCF_054788345.1). Lineage (NCBI taxonomy): Bacteria > Pseudomonadati > Pseudomonadota > Alphaproteobacteria > Rhodobacterales > Roseobacteraceae > Celeribacter > Celeribacter sp. ULVN23_4. The sequence continues at coordinate 23,756 of NZ_JBTVYO010000004.1, forward strand.
GCTCGCCTTGCGCGAAGCTTCCGAGCTGATCTCCGAACGGCTGATGGCATTGGAAACGGCCCTGAAAACGGTCGAAGAGACGTTCGGCGACGCGCCCCTGATGGGCCGCACCCGGATGCAAGCGGCGACCGAGATGACTGTGCGGGACCGCGTTCTGGCGTGGCGTCTCCCGATTGCGGATCACCTGAAGACGCTCGACCAGAAACGTACGGATGTCGAAAAAGTACAAATTGGCGGAGCCTCCGGCGACCGCAAAGCGCTTGGTGACAAGGCGGATTTTGTTGTCGCGGAGATGGCAAAAACGCTGAGCCTCGCGCCGACCGACAAGACGTGGCAAACCATGCGACACGGAATTGCGGGCTATGCGTCTTTCCTGTCGCTTGTGACCGGATCACTGGGGAAAATCGGGCAGGACATTGCGCTCATGGCCCAGCAGGGTATCCAAACCGTGTCGATTTCCGGCGGGGGCGGATCGTCCGCCATGCCGCACAAACAAAACCCGGTCGCGGCGGAGCTTTTGGTCACACTGGCCCGGTTCAACGCAACGCAAGTCAGCGCAATGCATCATGCTCTGATCCATGAGCAGGAACGCTCCGGCACGGCTTGGAGCCTTGAATGGATGGTTTTGCCGCAAATGCTGATGGCCACGGGGCGCTCGCTCTCCATGGCCATCGAATTGGTTCAAAACATTCAAAGATTGGGCGATCCGGCGTAAACCGCCGGACCCTATTCTCAGAACGGCAGACCGATGTAATTCTCCGCCAGATCGCGGCGCGCGGTCTCGGAGGTCGCGAGGTGGTCCAGCGTCGCCTTGCGCATCTGCTCCGCGAATGCGTCTTCGCCATCGAAACGGTGCAGCATGGTCGTCATCTGCCAGCTGAACCGCATCGCTTTCCAGATCCGCGCGAGCGCACGGGCGGAGTATTCGTCGATGCCGGTCTTGCTTCCGCCGTTCACCGCATCAATCAGCGCCGTATAGAGATAGTACACGTCGGAGGCAGCGAGGTTCAGGCCCTTAGCCCCGGTCGGCGGCACGATATGGGCGCTGTCGCCCACGAGGAAGAGATTGCCCCAGCGCAATGGTTCAGAGACGAAAGACCGCAGCGGCGCGATGGATTTTTCGATCGACGGGCCGGTGATCAGGCGGCTTGCGGCTTCCGACGGGATACGGCGGGAGAATTCGTCCCAGAAGCGCTGATCCGACCAGTCCTCGACCTTATCCGAGAGCGGAACCTGCACATAATAGCGCACGAGATTTTCGTTACGCATCGAGGCCAGTGCGAAACCGTGGCGGGAGTTCGAATAAATCAGCTCATCGTTCACCGGCGGAGTTTCCGAGAGAATGCCCAGCCAACCGAAGGGATAAACGCGCTCGAACTCTTTGCGTTTTTCCTCGGGTATGGTTTTGCGCGAAACCCCGTGGAAGCCGTCGCAGCCCGCGACATACAAGCACTCAAGACGCTTGCGCGTACCCTCATGGGTAAAATCGACATAGGATTTCGTCTGATCGAGATCGTGGATTTCCACATCGGACACTTCATGCAGAACCGTCGTTCCCATGGCGTCCTGCGCGTTGTAAAGATCGGTCGTCACCTCGGTCTGGCCGTAGACCATGACCTGTTTGCCGGTCAGCTCTTTGAAGTCGATATGAACCATCAACTCCTCGTCGGTCAGGTAGCAACCGTCATGCGGAATCCCCTCCGCATCCATCCGCGCACCGCCCCCGGCTTCGCGCAGAAGCTCGACAGTACCCCATTCGAGAATCCCGGCGCGAATACGGGCCAGAACGTGATCGCGGGTCGAGCGTTCGAGAATAACAGTGTCGATGCCCGCCTTGTTCAAAAGCTGGGACAAAAGCAGCCCCGAAGGACCACCGCCGATGATGGCGACTTGGGTGGTCAAAGTGGTCATATGCGTCTCCTCCATTTTCACAAGAAGATAGCGAGACAGGCATAAGAGCAGAATGGACGCACTCGGCAATGAATGGTACTTTTCCGGCATGAGCGAGATCGGCAACATTCCTGTCTTCAACCTGTTTGGAGAAACCAGCGTCTTTCCCGACGTGATCCATTGCGAACGGATATTCGACCGGGCGCGCCTGCATGGTTGGAAAATTTCACCGCACCGACATCATCACATGGCGCAAGTGTTTCATATCGAACAGGGGCACGCCCGCGTGACGCTCGACGGGCATGATACCACCTTGGAACAGGGCGAATTTCTCTATGTTCCGCCGCAAATCGTCCACGGCTTTGCGTTTGACAAGGGTACCGAAGGCTTTGTGCTGTCCCTGCCCTCCCCCGTGGTTCAAAGGCTAGGTCCCAAAACAGCGGCGCTCACAGCCTGGTTGACTGCCGTCCATCATGGACGCCTGCCAGATACGGGCAGAAGATTGCTCGCAGAGATCGCAGAATTCCATGAATCATCTGGCACATTTCGTGCACAAAGACTGGTCGCCCTGTCCCATGCCTTGCTGATCACGCTGGCCGAAGACACAGAGCAGCCCCCCTCCGCACAAGACCCGAACCAACAGATGCAACGCCTTGATGCGCTGATCTCTGAGCATTTGGCGGACGGTTGGAGCGCCACCGATTACGCGGATGCGCTCCATATGACGGCGGGGCATTTGAACCGGATCGTGCGGACGCAAAGCGGGATGACGTTAACGGCATATTTGGAGACGGCGGTGATGACCGAGGCCTGTCGCCACCTCGCCTTCACGCGCCTTGCCGTGGCGGAGGTCGGCTACCGGCTGGGCTACACCGACCCGCCGTATTTCTCCCGCCGCTTCCGGCTGCGCATGGGCGAGACGCCGTCTCAATATCGCAGCCGGGTCGCGGGAGAAACTTAGGCCGCGAGCGGCAGGCGTACGGGCAAAGGCCGACGCGCCACGGTTTTGGCCAGACGGACCATCTCCGCATCGCCCGTCGCAGCGAGCTTGCACCAAACGGCTTGCAGCAAAAGCTCAGAGGTCAAGACCATGAAACCATGCGCTTTTTCGAGCGCCTCCGTGGCCATGGAACCCCGCGCGGCCTGCCAATCGGCAAGCAGCGAGAGGCAGGCGTCATCCCCAGAAGCAAGACGTTCAATAAGTGCGGCAAAAGCATCCGCGCCTTCAGCGGCGCGAAGCCCACGCGTCGCGGTGGCAATTGCATGGATACCATTCGCGCCCTCGTAGATCGAGGTGATCCGTGCATCGCGCCACGTCTGGCTGACACGGTATTCGGTGAGATAGCCGTAGCCCCCCAGCACCTGAATGCCGAGATCGGCGGCACGAATGCCCGCGTCGGTGCAGAACACCTTGCAGATCGGCGTCAGAAAATCGACTAGGGGACGGTTCTCGCCAAGGGTCAGCTCCGCCATTGTAAGGTAAGTCATGGCGCGGGCCCCGAGGGCGAGGGTCTTTTGCTCGTCCAGCATCCGCTGCACATCCGGGTGATCGGACAGGAGAGCTTCGGACCCGTCCGGTTTGCGGCCCTGTTTGCGCTCGCTCGCATAGGCGGACGCGATGTGATGCGCCCGGGACGCATGAGCGACGCCCTGCAAGGCGACATCGAGGCGGGCATGGTTCATCATGGTGAACATCGCCATGAGCCCCGCCCCCTCCTGACCGATGAGTTCTGCGGTCGCGCCATCGAACGCAAGTTGGCAGGTCGGCGAGGCGTGCAAGCCAAGCTTTTCCTCGATCCGCGTGACGGTCACGGCATTGCGTGCGCCACCCACGTCAGAGGGGCAGAGAAAGAGCGACAGCCCCTTGATTCCATCTTCCGGCGCGCCGGTGCGTGCAAGCACCAAATGCAGGATGTCTTCGGACATGTCCTGATCGCCACCTGAGATGAAAATTTTCTCTCCCTCGATCCGCCAAGTGTCCCCCTCACGGGTGGCCTTGGTGCGAATACGAGAGAGATCAGATCCAGCGCCCGGTTCGGTCAGGCACATGGTGGAGAGCGTTTCACCTGCCGCAAGGCGCGGAATCCAATACTGTTTCTGGTCCTCAGAGCCGAATTTCATCAGCGTCGAGATTGCGCCCGGCACGAGGTTGCAAACCATTTGCATGGCGTGGTTGGCGCCGGAGAAGATTTCCGAGACGCCCGCTGCCAGAAGCGCGTTTTGCCCCATGCCACCGAAATCTTCCGGCGCGGTGAGACCTTGCCAACCGCCTTCCGCGAGCTGATCGAAGGCGTCCTTGAAGCCGTCCGGCATAGTCACACGGCCTTCGTTCAACGTGCAGCCCTGTGCATCTCCCGGCTCATCGAGCGGGGCGATCACGCCTTCGGCGAAAGAGGAGAAATGCTCTAAGATGCCCTCGGCCAGTTCATCATCCCAATCCGGCAGACGGTCAGCTCCGGCCACTTCGCGCAGACAAAAGAGAATGTCGTCCAAAGGCGCTTTGAAAGGGGTCATTCGGACACTCCCAACAGGCGCATGGCGTTTTCTTTCAGGATCAGCGGGCGCACGTGATCCTTGAAATCCGCCTTATCGAACGCGTCGAGCCATTTCTCCGGCGCGATCATCGGCCAGTCGGAGCCGAAAAGCATTTTGTCCTTCAGCAGCGTGTTGGCGTACCGCACGAGGATCGGCGGGAAGTATTTCGGCGACCAGCCGGAGAGATCGATATAGACGTTCGGCTTGTGCGTCGCGACCGACAGAGCCTCTTCCTGCCACGGGAAGGACGGGTGCGCGAGGATGATCGGCATGTCCGGGAAATCGACGGCGAGATCGTCCATATACATCGGGTTGGAATACTTGAGACGCATGCCGTTGCCGCCCTTCATGCCTGAACCGACGCCGGTCTGGCCGGTGTGGAACAGCGCGGGCTTGCCGCTCTCCGCGATGGCCTCATAGAGCACATAGGCGTTGCGGTCGTTCGGGTAGAAGCCCTGCATTGTCGGGTGGAATTTAAAGCCCTGAATGCCGTGGTTTTCGACCAGATCACGCGCCTCACGCGCGCCGAGCTTGCCCTTCGCCGGATCGATCGAGGCAAAGGGGATCAGGATGTCAGAATGCTTGGCCGCCGCGTCGGCGACCTCGTAGTTGTCATACCGACGATAGCCGGTTTCGCGCTCCGCATCGACCGGGAAGATCACGGCGGCGATGTTCATCTCGCGGTAATGCGCTGCGGTCTGGTCGATGGTCGGCGGGTGGTTCCACGGCGCGCCGAAATATTTCGCCATAGACGCCTGCAGATCATCATAGCCATCGTCGTGGTGACAGCCGCAGGCCTCCTCGGCATGGGTGTGAAAATCAATCGCTCTGACTTTGGAGAAATCTACCATTTTTCAAATCCTTACACGCGAATGAGGGCCGGATCTTCGTTGTCGTAGAGACGTTCGAGCAGATCGGCGCGGCGGGTGATAACTTTGCGAGTGTTGATCGAGCCTTTGTCGGTGATCTCACCGTCTTTGACCGACGGTGGCTCGGCCAGAATGATGGCGCGGGCGATGCGCTTGGCGGAGCCGGAGGCGGCGCGGGCCATTTTGCGCAACACGTGGTGAATTTCGGCCTGAAGATGTTCGTCGATCACGGCCCCTTCCGAGCAGTTGTCGCCATGAAGATGATCGGGACGAGGGAAGACAAAAAGGCCGATCTCGCCCCGGTCGTGACCGCAGACGACGACATCAAGGACCAACCCGCGCAGGGCTTCCAAAGCGTCGAGACGCAGCTTGCCCGCCTGCACCCAAGTGCCGGTCAGAAGTTTGAAATCCTCGGAAACGCGCCCGTCAAAAACAAGACCTCGGTCGGGATCGTCGCCATCCACGAATTTCACCGCATCCCCCGTGATGAAAAAGCCTTCTTCGTCAAAGGCCTCGGCGGTTTTCTCCGGATCGTTGAGATAGCCCGGCATGACATTCGGACCTTTGACCCGAATTTCACAGCGCATCTCGTCATCCGGGAGAAGTTTCACCTCGACGCCGGGGATCGGCACACCGATCACACCGGAGCGACCGATATGTTCGTGTACCATGACATTGGCGGGAGCGGTTTCCGTCAGGCCCCAGGAGGAGATCATCAGCGGCAAGTGACCGCGCACTTCAAGAGCCATTTCCTCAAGGCGGGTCCAGATGTCCTGCGGCAGAGACGCACCGGCGTAGAACAGCATGTCGAGGTCTTTGAAATAGGCCTCGCGCAGCGCCATGTCGTGCTCCATTTCATGCACCAGCATGGAGAACCCCACAGGCACGTTGAAGGCGAAATTGCCCGCCTTGTCGGTCACGTTTTCAATCGTGTGCTTGAACAGCGCTTTCGTCGGCTTGCCATTGTCGATGTAGAACGAGCCGCCATGCAGAAGCATCATATTGACGTTATGCGAGCCGCCAAAAACGTGGTTCCAAGGCAGCCAATCGACGATACGCGGCGGGCGCTCTTTGGTGAACGGCAGGACGGAGGCCATCTGCGCTTGGTTGGCGCACATCATGCGCTGGGTCGTCATCACGCCTTTCGGATCGGACGAGGAGCCGGAGGTGAAGAGGATTTTCGCCAGCGTGTCCGGGCCGACTTTGGCATGCACGGCAGAAAGGTCCACGCCCGCATCCCCTTTGAGAAGCTCGGCAAAAGGGGTCACGGGGCGTGGCGCGCCCTCCGGGAGAGAGGCCACGATTTCAATCCCGTCAAGCTCCGGCAACGCAAGCGCCTTGGCATAACGTGCGGCATCATCGACAAAGGCCATTTTCGGCTTGGTCTTGTTGATGGCGTATTGCAGACGGAAATGCGCTTCCTCAATGAGGGAATATTGTTCAGCGAGCGGCACGGTCGGCACACCAGCCCATTGCGCCCCGAAAGACAGCAAGGCGTGATCGACCGAGTTGCCGGACATGATCAGGATCGGTGTGGTTTCATCGAGACCGCGCGCGGCGAGAGACGCGGCGATGGCTTTGACGCGCTGAAGCACTTCAGCATAGCCAAGCTCGCGCCACCCCGCGCCGGAGCGCTCGGCCAGATAAACGTGATCCGGGCGCTCAGCGGCCCATTTTTCCAGCCACACCCCGGTGTGTTCAACCACCGGGTCGAGCGGGACGTTCGAGGTGAGAATAAAATCGTTTGCCCGACGCTCCATCCGAACCGAATGCGGCGCAATCGTCAGCCCCGTGATCGTATCTTTCATGCGTTCCTCCCATGATCCTATGCCAAGGCCTCTCCTCAGGCCCGTCGCAGCGCTTCGCGCGCCGTTATTCTCTGCGAACCCGTCCCAGAAGATCGCGCAATGTCTCGCGCTCCTCTGCCGTCAGGTTGCGAAACAGAGCGTCCTCATGTGCGTGGACGGCACGCTCTGCCTCTCTCCAAATCTTGTCGCCTTCCTTGGTCGTCCGAAGCGCGTATTGCCGACGGTCGCCCTCGACCCGACCGCGTTCAATCAGATCTGCGCTCTCTAGTTCGTCCACCAGCACCACCACGCCGGAGCGTTCGATATAAAGCGCCTCGGCCAGACGGCTCTGGGAGATGTCCGGGTTTTCCTGAACGATCGCCAGTGCGGAAAATGAGGTCATCCGCAGACCCAGAGGCTCCAGAACCTGCGCCAGATCTTCCCGCACGGTCAGAAAGGCGCGTTTCATGGTGTAGCCTACGAATTGTCGCAGGTTCTGCTCGGTGATCTCGGTATCTTTGACGTACTTACTCATCATCTCATCCTCAGTTCGCCACCAAATCCACCAGCCAATAGCTGAGTGCGGGGAAGCTCACCAGAAGCACGATCCGGAAGCCTTCGGCGATGATGAAGGGCATTGTGCCGCGGAAGATTTGGCTCGTTGGGATGTCCTTGGCCATCGAAGAGATGACAAAGAGGTTCATCCCCACCGGCGGCGTGATCAGCCCGACCTCGACCACCACCAGAGAGATAATGCCGAACCACATGGCCTGTTGCTCCGGCATCAGGCCGAAATCGAGAGCCATGATCGTTGGGAAAAACACCGGGACAGTCAGAAGGATCATCGAGAGGCTGTCCATGACGCAACCCATGATCAGATAGAAGACGATGATGCCCAGCAGGATCACAATCGGAGCCACATCGGCCTGCCCGAAATAGGCGGCGACATCGGCGGGCATTTGGCTAAGCGCCAGAGCGACGTTGAAGATGTCCGCACCAAAGACGATGGCAAAGATCATCGCGGTGGAGCCAGCTGTGTCGATCAGGCAATCAAGGATGGTCCGCGCGTTCAGGCCCTTGGTCAGAAGCCCGGTGATGAGCATCAGAACCACACCGACGGAGGCGCCTTCGGCCGGGGTGAAGAACCCGCCGTAGATACCGCCCAGCACAATGACGAAGATCGCGACGACGTGCCAGATGTCTTTCAAAGCCTTCATACGTTGGGCAAAGCTCGCCGGTTCATGGGTCGGACCTTCTTTCGGGAAGAGCCGCACATAGACCGCGATGGCGATGCAGAAACCGATGACCGCAAGCGTGCCGGGAATGGTGGCCGCGAGGAAGAGTTTGACGATGTTCTGCTCGGTCAGCAGCGCATAGATGATCAGCACGACAGAAGGCGGGATCAGAATGCCGAGCGTGCCGCCCGCCGCGAGAGAGCCTGAGGCCAGAGCGCCCGAGTAACCATGTTTGCGCATCTCCGGCAAAGCGACCCGCGCCATGGTGGAGGCGGTCGCCAGAGACGAGCCGGAAATCGAGCCGAACATCGCGCAGCCCGCGACAGAGGCCATGGCGAGACCACCGCGCAGGTGGCCGATCCAGGCATTCGAGGCAGCGAAGATCGCAGCGGAGATACCGGAGCGGGTGGCGAGATGGCCCATGAGGATGAAGAGCGGCACGATGGCCAGCTCATAGGACATGAACTTGTCGACCCAAGCGGTGTTGAAATAGGCCATGAGCGCCCAAGGTGAGGCGAGCGTGATATAGCCCACGGCGCCCACAAGCCCCATGCCGAGCGCAATCGGCATCCGCGCGAAGATCAGCGCCAGAAGCGCCACGACCATGATGATGGCAATCGTCAAAGGTTCCATCAGCGCACCTCCAACGCGCGAAACGCGCTGCTCATCATGGGCAGGGATTGCAACAGGGCGACCACGGCGGACAGCCCCATGCCGAAGATTGCGGGCACATAGACCCACCAGATCGGTGCGCGCAAAAGCATCGTCCGGTCACCGTAGTCGTGCATTTCTGACAAACCGATGCTCAGACGCCATGTGACAAAGGCCCAGCACAACGCGAAGATCAGCGTCCAGACGCCATCGAAACGGCGCTGGGTCACGGGTTTCAGCCAGAGGGTGAAAAGATCGACCATGACATGGCCCTTGTTGAATTGGCAGAGCGGCAGGAACAGCGAGGCACAGGCCGCACAGGCCAGCTCCACCAGTTCGAAATCGCCGCGAATGCCGCCAAGCCCGAGATTGCGCATGACGACAGACAGGGTGACGGTCAGGGAGGCGGCGAAAATCACCGCGCCGCCGATCCCCGCAGAGATCAGGCAAATCGCCCGGAGGATGCGAAACAGGGGGGTATGCTCCCCCTGCTCGCTGTCGATATGAAGCCGCTCGGCCATGGCTCAGCCCTGCGCGTCGAGAAGTTCGTTGGCGCGGGCAACAATCGCCGCACCATCGTGACCGGCTTTGTTCAGCTTTTCGATCCAGTTGTCATAGATCGGCTGAGCCATCTCACGCCATTTCTCGATCTCCGCACCCGGGATGGTGTGAATCTCGTTGCCTTGCTTTTCGACCATACTGCGGCCAAAGGCTTCGAATTCGTCAAACTGCGCGCCCAGACGCTGCGACAGGGCCGCGCCGGAATGCTCGTCGATCACCTTGCGCAGATCGTCGGACAGACCTTCGTATTTGCGTTCGTTCATGACGAGGGCGAAGGTGTTACAGTAAACACCGCGACCGCCGGCCTCGGGTTCGTTGGTGACAGAGGTAAGTTCCTGAAGTTTGAACGCCGGGACAACCTCATAGGGCAGACAGCAACCGTCGATCACACCGTTGGACAGGCCCACGACCATTTCGGTCACCGGGAAGAACACGGTCTCCGCCCCCATCAGGGAGAGCATCTCACCCGTCGCCTGGTTCGGCGCGCGCAGTTTGAGGCCCTTGAAGTCTTCCACCGAGTTGATCTTCTGACCACGGGTGTGGAACTTGCCACCGTCATGGGTGTGGAAGGCGAGCGGCTTCAGGCCCTTGTATTCATTCTGCCCGAACTCCTCCATGAGCTGCTGCATCGCGATGGAGGTCTTTTCAGCATTCTTCACCATAAACGGCAGCGCAAAAGTCTCCGCCACCGGGAAACGGTCAGGCGTATAGACCGGCAGGGTCCATGTGATGTCTGCAATGCCTTGGCGCGCCTGATCGGCAAGCTGGGGCGGTTTGCCGCCGAGCTGCATCGAGGGGAACATCTGGAATTCGATCGCACCGTCGGTGGCGTCCGAAATTTCCTTGGCCCAGACATCGAAGAACCGGGTCTGCATCGGGGCAACGCCCGGCAGGAAGTGGGCAACGCGCAGCGTCACCTCAGCAGCGTGGGCTTTCTTCAAAAAGGCCGGGGTCGCGAGCGCCGCGCCCATGGTGGCCAGTGCCGTACGTCGTGTCATCGTCGTCATGTGTTTTCCTCCCAATCATGACATATGCCCGTGTTGCGGGTCGGTGTTCTGTTGGAGCGGGCGGCCTCCTCTCCGCCCGTCTCACACGCGCGAAAAGGTCTTAGCGGAAGACCGGGGCGCGTTTCTCCAAGAAGGCCTTCAGGCCCTCTTCGGCGTCTTCACTCGTTTGCGACACGGCGGCGCACATGCTTTCCATGAACAGCCCATCCGCTTTCGCCATGTCTTCGATCCGGCTGATGGCCTGAATCATCATGTAATTCGACAGGGTCGCATTCTTGGCGATCTTGGCCGCAAGTTTCTGCGCCAGAGCCAGCGCTTCACCCTCGCCCACCGCGTAATGGGTGAGCCCCAGCGCGAGACCTTCCTCAGAGTTGTATTTGCGCCCGGTCAGCATCATCTCACACATGCGATCCGCGCCAATGATGCGCCCGACACGTACCGTCGCACCGCCGCCCACAAAGATGCCGCGCATCCCTTCGGGCAGTTGGAAGATCGTCGAAGGCTCCGCGATCCGCACATGGGTCGCTGCCGCCATCTCAAGCCCGCCACCGATCACCGCACCATACATGGCGGAGATCACCGGCAGACCGCCGAATTGAATTTTCTCCATCACGGAATGCCAGTTGCGTGAATGGCGCATGGTGCCTTCGGCATTGCGGGCGACATGCTCGGAAAGATCAAGGCCAGAGCAATAATGCCCCTCGGAGCCAGTCATGATCACGACGCGGACGCCTCCGGGCGGGTTCGAAAAGAAACCGTCAATGGCATCCAAAAGCTCATCGCACATGGCGTTGCGCTTGCCGGGACGGTTCATGGTGAGAGTGGCAATCGGCCCCTCGATCTCGATTTTGAGGATCTCGCTGGTCATTGTCTGTCTTCTTCTCAACTTGTCTTATTTGATCGGCATACGCGCAGAGGCGTCGAGGCGAATGGTGGTGCCGTTCAGCATCGGGTTCTCAACGATGGACTGCACAAGGCGCGCATATTCGTCGGGATCGCCCATCCGCGAAGGGAACGGCACGGATTTCAGAATGTCGGCGCGAATATCATCGGGCAGGCCCGCGCTCATCGCGGTCTCGAACAAGCCCGGCGCAATCGCCATGACGCGAATGCCGAAGCGCGCAAGCTCGCGCGCCGCCGGGAGCGTCATGGACGCCACGCCACCTTTCGAGGCGGAATAGGCGGCCTGCCCGATTTGACCGTCTTCGAAGGCAACCGAGGAGGTGTTGACGATCACACCGCGCGCGCCGTCTTCATCAATCGGATCGGCGGCTGCCATAGCCCGCGCCGCGATGTTCATCACCGCATAAGTGCCCAGCAGGTTGACGTTCAGCGCCTTGGCAAACGTGTCGATGGTGAGCGAACCGTCGCGCGGCAGAATGCGTCCCGCCGTCCCGATGCCTGCGCAGGACACGACGATGCGCGGGGTGCCCAAGTCCTGTTCAATCTGAGCGAAGGCGGCTTCGACCGCCGCAGGATCACTGACATCAACCGCATATCCTGCGCCGCCGATTTCCTCAGCCGCGCGCTTTGCCGATGCTTCAGACAGGTCGAGTACGGCAACACGTGCCCCCTGCTCCGCCAGACGTTTCGCCGTCGCAAAGCCGAGGCCGCTGCCCGCGCCAGTGACGGCAGCGACAAGCCCTTCGATCTTCATGAAATTTCCTCCCGTTTGTGAGAACCATGCAAAAGCATAATTGTTCTGTCAATTAACAATTATATTTCTGACGTATATCGCAAATGCAGAAACTTGAGAGAAAATCGAAAACCATATAAAAACAAAGCCCACACCAAAAAGGCGCGGGCTGGATCATGAAGCCATTGCTGCAATGCAGAAGGGGTGGTCAGGGCTTTTTTTCGAGAATCAACGGCGCACGACTCAGATGATTGCCACCTTCCGCAGCCTTCGCCGCGAGGCGCAGGAACTCCTTGCGTTCCTCCGACGTCAGCCCGGACAGAATCTCATCTTGAAACTGCCGCACGACGGGGATCAGCTCATCAAGCATCGTTTCCCCGACCTCCGTCAACGAAACGAGACGCGCCCGGCGGTCCTTGGCGCAGATGTTCCGATGAATCATTCCTTTGGCTTCCAGCCGGTCAAGCACTCCGCCAATTGTCGCACGGTCATAGGCAATCATCCCGGCGAGACGCGCCTGTTCGATGCCAGGGTGCGCCCGAATCGCATTGAGCGCGGCGAACTGAACAGAGGTCATCGTCTGGCCGTGAGACTTCATCTGCTCGGTAAAAACCGACATGGAAATCTGGTTCAAACGACGGATCAAATGTCCCGCCATGTTGTGAATTTCGAGAGCCATCTGTCCCCTCTTTCCCTGCCTTTTTCCCAGCCTTTGCAGCGCATTGTCCTCCCCAATGCCCCAATCCTATGACGCCGGTCAATAATAAGTATGCTTACAAGATTGACACAGATCAATAGTAAGTATACCTACTATATTGGCGCAACGGGAGTGCGCCCAGAGACAAGAGGAGGAACTCACATGCTTTTTAAGGCAAAATTGCTCGGCACCATTGCCGCAGCGACCATCGCCACTGCAACGTCCGCTTTCGCACAGGACGTCACGCTGATCATGCACCATTTCCTGCCGCCGGTATCCAACGCCCATAAGGTGATGCTGGAACCCTGGGCCGAGAAGATCAAAGCCGACAGTGAGGGTCGCATCGACGTTCAGATTTATCCGTCCATGTCGATGGGCGGCAAACCGGGTGAGCTTTACGGTCAGGTCCGTGATGGCACCGCCGATATCGTCTGGACTCTTCTTGGCTATACGCCGGGCGTGTTCCCGCGCACCGAAGTGTTCGAACTGCCGACCGTGCACAAGGGTTCCGCCACCGACACCACCATCGCGCTGAATGCCTCGCTCGATCTGCTCGCCGAAGATTTCGAGGACGTGCATATCCTGTTCCTCCACGCCAATGACGGCAACCTGATCCATTCGGGCGGCAAGGAAGTCACCACGTTTGAGGATGTCGCGGGCATGAAGCTGCGCACGCCGTCCCGCACGGGCGCTTGGCTGATCGAAGCGCTTGGCGCAGAACCCGTCAGCCTGCCGGTTCCGGCCGTGCCCGAAGCCCTGTCGAAAGGCGTGATCGACGGTGCGATGACCACCTATGAAATCGTGCCTGCGCTCAAGCTTCAGGAACTCGACAAATACACCGCCGAATTGCCCGACGGGGATCGTTTCGGCACCGCCGTCTTCATGGTCGCCATGAACAAGGACGTCTACGAAGACCTGCCCGACGATCTGAAAGCCGTGATCGACGCCAATTCCGGCGTGAATGTCGCCGCCGAGATCGGCGCGATGTGGGAAAACTTCGAAACCGCAGGCACCGAAGCGCTGGACGCCGCAGGTGTGACCCGGAACATTTTCTCGGCGGAAGAGGCAGCCAAGTTCAACGCGGCCGGCGAACAAGTCGTCGCACGTTGGGTGGATGAAGTCTCCGCCAAAGGCATCGACGGCACAGGCCTCGTCGACGCCGCCCGCGCCGCCATCGCGGCTGCGCACGGCGAATAAGACCACAACGCCGACCAGATCGGAGAGGCGGGCCCGGCGCGTCTCTCCACCACCACCCCGAAACACGCACCCTAATCCGGGAGGCATGCTATGTACGCTTTTGTCACGCGTCTGGCTGATTTCTTTGCCATGCTTGGAGGCGCCATCCTTCTTGTCATCGTTTTGGTGACGACCACCAACACTGGCGCCTTTATTCTTGATCGGCTCCTTGGCCTGTTCGGCCTCAACGTCTCCGGCCTTCCCGGCTATGAAGATTTTGTTCAGCTCGCCATTTCCGGCGCAGCCCTGATGTTTTTCCCCTTCACCCAAGCGTCGCGCGGGCATGTTGCGGTGGACCTGTTCGTCGCCAACGCCCCGATGCCGGTGAAATGGATTCTCGACCGTATGTGGCTCACGCTCACCGCCGGTGTCGCGCTGTTTCTGGCGTGGTGGATGGTGCAAGGCATGGTCGAAGTGCGCTCTGACGCCGCCGAAGCGGGTGTGCTGGGCTGGCCGATCTGGCCGTTCTACCTCCCCGGCATCGCCTCCATGATCCTTTGGGCCATCGTGTCCGTCAGCCAAATGTTCGGAGACGCGCGCTATGCTTGATCCCATCACCATCGGGGTCGTTGGCCTCGTCATTCTTTTCGGTCTGCTGATCCTGCGCATGCCCGTCGGCATCGCCATGATCATCGTCGGCATCGGCGGCACCTACGCGCTGTCGCTTGCCCTGCCCTATGTCCGTTTCGTACCCTATATTCGTCAGTTCAAAACGCTCCTTTGGGAGAACGTCGCGAGCTATGATCTCTCCGTCGTGCCGCTGTTTGTCCTGATGGGCTATATTGCGGCGGAAGCACGGCTGTCCTCCGACCTGTTCAAAGGCCTCGAAGCCCTGTTGTCGCGTCTGCGTGGCGGCGTGGCGATGGCGGCGATTGCGGCCTGTGGCGGCTTTGGCGCAGTCTGTGGCTCCTCGCTCGCGACGGCCGCGACCATGGGCAAGGTGGCCCTGCCGGAACTCAAGGCACTTGGCTACAAGGATCGCCTCTCCGCAGGCGCGCTGGCCGCAGGCGGCACGCTCGGCATCCTGATCCCGCCGTCAGTCGCACTGGTGATCTATGCGATCATCGTCGAGGGCTCGATCCTCAAGATGTTCCAGGCCGCTGTCGTTCCGGGGCTTCTGGCCGTGCTGTCCTTCATCCTCGTGATCGCCGTTCTGGTCCGGGTGAACCCGTCGCTGGCTCCCGAGCCGCGCCCGATGCCGCGTGAGGAACGCAACCGCGCCCTCAAACGCCTCTTCCCGGTGATCGCCATTTTCGGCGCGATCATTCTCGGGCTGGGCTTTGGCCTTTTCACCCCGACGCCCGCGGCCTCCATCGGTGTGTTCCTGATCGCCGTCTACGGCTTCATCCTGCGCGCCATGACCGGCGAAGGGCTGAACTGGGCAAGCATGAAACGCGCGCTGCACGCCACGGCGATCACCTCCGGCATGATCTACCTGATCCTGTTCGGTGCGGAAGTGCTCAAGGGGTTCTTCACCCGCTCCGGCCTGCCGCAGGCGCTCTCTGAGTGGGCCGCGAACTCCGGCATGGACCCGATGCTTGTGCTGGTCCTGATGCTCATCGCCTTCGTAATCCTCGGGTGCTTTATGGAAAGCCTCGCGATGATCCTCGTCGTGGTGCCGTTCTTCTGGCCGACCCTGATCGCACTCAATGGCGGCGAATATGTCACCGCCGATATGGCCGCCTTCGGCATGGACAATGAGGACTTGAAAATCTGGTTCGGCATCCTTGCGCTCATTGTGGTCGAACTTGGGCTGATCACGCCCCCCGTCGGCCTCAACGTCTTCATCATCTCCTCGCTCGCCAAGGACACACCCATGTCCACCGTCTTCCGCGGTGTCATGCCCTTCCTTGGCTCCGAGGTCATCCGTGTGGGCCTCATCCTGATGATCCCGGCCCTCACCCTCACCATTCCGCGCCTCATCGGCGGCTGACACATAAGGAGACACTCTCATGTCTGATCTTCCCATTATTATTGCCGGTGGCGGCATCGGCGGCCTCGCCGCAGCTTGTGGCCTCGCTCGCAAAGGGCATCGCTCCATTGTCGTCGAACAGGCCCCTGCGCTTGGCGAGATCGGCGCGGGCATCCAAATCGGTCCGAACGCCTTCCATTGCTTCGACTATCTCGGCATTGGCGACGAGGCCCGCGAAAAGGCGGTCTATATCGACAAGCTGCGCCTCATGGATGCACAAACCGCCGAGGACATCACCTCGATCCCGCTGGACGAGCCGTTCCGCGAGCGCTTTAAAAACCCTTATGCCGTGGTGCACCGCGCCGATCTGCATGGCGTTCTGCTCAAGTATTGCGAAGACAGCCCGCTGGTCGATATTCGCACCTCCCATGTCGTGGAAGGCTATGAGCAGGATGGCACCTCCGTGACGCTCAAGGTCAAAGACCGCGATCCGATCAAGGGCTCTTTCCTGATCGGAGCCGAAGGTCTGCGTTCCCCGATCCGGGGCCAGATGATCGGCGACGGCGAGCCGCGGATTTCCGGGCACACCACCTATCGTTCCGTCATTCCGACCGAACAAATGCCCGAAGATCTGCGCTGGAACGCGGCGACGCTTTGGGCCGGTCCGAAATGTCACATCGTCCACTACCCGCTGAAAGGCTGGAAAATGTTCAACCTCGTCGTGACCTACCACCGCGACGTGCAGGAGGCCATCGCAGGCCGCCCGGTGTCGAAAGAAGAAGTTGCCGCAGGGTTTGAACACATCCACCCGAAGGCCCGTCAGGTCATCGAACATGGTTCTGATTGGAAGCTTTGGGTGCTCTGTGACCGCGATCCGATTTCCAACTGGGTCGACAACCGCGTGGCGCTTTTGGGCGATGCCGCCCACCCGATGCTGCAATACTTCGCACAGGGTGCCTGCATGGCCATGGAAGACGCCGTCGCCATGTCGCATTGCATCGAGCATTACGGCGAGAACGTCGAACGTGCGCTGCAGATCTATCAGGAAATGCGCAAAGTCCGCACCGCGCGGGTTCAGATGAACTCCCGTCTCATCGGCGAATACATCTACCACCCGGACGACGCGAAAGCCGCAGTGCGCAACCACGTGATGTCCAACATGACGCAGGACGAATGGTACGATCAACTGTCCTGGCTCTATGGCTCCACTGGTCTCGACGACACCACGGTCAACGCCGCGCTGAAAACCGCCGCTGAATAACCTCCCTTCAAGAAACGCAAAAAGGACAAACCTATGGCTTATGTCTTCCCCCCCGCCCCGCAGGCCACCGTGGCCGTGGACGGCACGGATGATCGTCTCCCGGTCCGCCGCATCTTCTGCGTGGGCCGCAACTACGCCGCGCACGCGCGTGAGATGGGCAAAGACCCCGATCGCGATCCGCCCTTCTTCTTCACCAAACCGGCAGACGCTGTGGTTGAAACCGGCGAGACCGTTGCTTACCCGCCGGAGACCGAGAACTTCCACTACGAGGCGGAACTCGTCGCAGTGATCGGCAAAGGTGGCAAGAACATCTCCGAAGAAGACAGCCTGTCCCACGTCTGGGGCTATGCTGTCGGCAACGACCTGACGCGTCGCGACCTGCAACTCAAAGCGCGCGAGCAAGGCCGTCCTTGGGATTGGGGCAAGGCGTTTGACCGCTCTGCTGTCATCGGGCCTGTGTTCCCGGTGGAAAAAGTCGGTCACCCGGACAAGGGCTCGATCAAGCTCACCGTGAACGGAGACGTCAAACAGGACGCCGATCTGGCCGAGCTGATCTGGTCCGTGCCGGAAATCATCTCGATCCTGTCGCATTCCATCGCGCTCGTGCCCGGCGATCTGATCATGACCGGCACGCCCGCAGGCGTTGGCCCGATGGTTGAGGGCGATGTTTGTGTCGTCGAGATCGAGGGGCTTGGCAAAATCGAGACGCCCATCGGCCCCAAAGAAGCCTGAGGTCTGAGACGATGAGCATGAAGTTGCACAACATCTTCCGCTCCTCGACGTCAACGCGGCTCCGCGCCGCGTTGAACCTCAAGGGGTTGGACTATGACTATGTTCCCTATGTGCTGCGCACCGGGGAAACGCGGACGCCCGAGTATCTGGCGAAAAATCCGCAAGGTCTCGTCCCAACCCTTGAGAAAGAGGACGGCAGTTTCCTGACCCAATCTCTCGCCATCATGGAATGGCTGGAGGAGACCCATCCCGAGCCTGCGCTTTTGCCCGCGGATGCCGACGGTCGCGCCCGTGTACGCGCCCTGTCTTACATGATCGCCTGCGAGATCCACCCGCTCAACAACCTACGCGTGCTGTTTCGCATCCGCGATCAGTTCGGCGCCGATGAAGAGGCCCAGAAAGCGTGGTTCACCCATTGGGTCACCCTCACCTTTGACGCTTTGGAAGTCGAGCTTTCGACCTCGAAAGACACGGGGCGCTATTGCCACGGTGACACGCCGACCATGGCCGATTGCTGCCTCTATGCGCAGGTCTGGAACAACAAACGCTTTGGCGTGCCGCTTGAAAACTGGCCGGTGATTGCCCGCATTTACGCGGCCCTCGACACGCTGCCCGCCTTCACCAAAGCCGCACCGCCCAATCAGCCCGACGCGGCCTGACGCGCCGAACCGACATGCGCGCGGCCTGAGCCGCTCATATATTACGGAGGAGATACCAGATGTTGACCGAAGATCGCAGCCACGAAACCGTTGAACACGGCATGCAGCCGGAGGACACCCCGGAACTGCGTGCACTTTACAAAGGGTTCGAGGCCGAAAGCCTTATCCCGCTCTGGACACAACTCGGCGACCTGATGCCTATGACGCCGAAATCCAAGGCCGTGCCGCACGTCTGGCGCTGGTCCGATCTTCTGCCGCTGGCGGAAAAATCCGGCGAGCTGGTGCCTGTCGGACGGGGCGGAGAACGCCGCGCCATCGGCCTCGCCAATCCGGGTCTGGGCGGTCACGCCTATGTAACGCCCACACTCTGGGCCGCGATTCAGTATCTCTGCCCCGGCGAGAACGCCCCTGAGCATCGCCATTCGCAGAACGCTTTCCGCTTCGTCGTTGAAGGCGAAGGCGTTTGGACCGTTGTGAATGGCGATCCGGTGCGCATGTCGCGCGGTGATCTTTTGCTCACGCCGGGCTGGAATTTCCACGGCCACCACAACATCGCCAACGAGCCGATGGCGTGGATCGACGGTCTCGACATTCCGTTCAGCCAACAGATGGACGTCGGCTTCTTCGAATTCGGCTCTGATCGTGTGACCGACAATGCCACCCCGGACTACTCCCGAGGCGAGCGCCTTTGGTGCCATCCGGGTCTGCGTCCGCTGTCGCAGCTTCAGAACACCGTGTCTTCGCCGATCGGTGCCTACCGTTGGGAATTCACCGACCGCGCCCTGACCGAACAGCTTTTGCTGGAAGACGAGGGCCAACCCGCCACCGTCGAGCAGGGCCACGCCGCCATCCGCTACGTCAACCCGACGACCGGCGGCGACGTGATGCCGACGATCCGCTGTGAATTCCACCGTCTGCGCGCTGGCACGCAAACGGCAACACGCAACGAGGTCGGCTCCACCGTATTCCAAGTCTTTGAAGGCAAGGGCGCGGTTGTTCTAAACGGCGTTGAGCACAAGCTGGAGAAAGGCGACATGTTCGTCGTCCCAAGCTGGGTGCCATGGTCGCTTCAAGCTGAGACGCAGTTCGATCTCTTCCGCTTCTCGGACGCGCCGATCATGGAGCGTCTGGGCTTCATGCGGACCATGGTCGAGGGGCAGTGATGACCCTTACGGAGACAGACCTTGCCGCCCGAGAGACGCTCAAAGCCCGTCTGGGTAAGGGGGCGCGGTTCGACGCCCCCAATGCGCCCGCCAACGACTTGCTCTTAGCCCGCAGAGGCACGGCCTATTTCGCGCGCAAACTCATGGAACTCTCGGATGAGGCGCTTTATGAGCCCTCCGCCATCGACGGCCTGACCCGCGCACATGTGATCGTCCGCGTGAGCTATGAGGCCCGCTATCAGGCGCTGGCATTGGAAGCCTTGGACAAGGGCGAGGTGCTGGCCCTGCCGGAAGAATTGCCGTCTTTCGATCTCGCCGCGACATTGCCCGCACGCGCGCTTCGGCATCTCTTCCAGCATTCCGAGGTGCATCTCAACGTCTGCTATCGCGATCTGACGGAAGATCAGTGGGACATGGACATGGTACTGGTCAACGGCAGCATGACCACACCCCGCGCCCTGCCCCTCATGCTCGCCAAAGGTATCTGGCAAGGGGCACTCGATCTCGGCAGTGGCGCGCGCCTAATTGATTTGCCCATGCTCATCAGAGGCCCAAACTCTGACTAAAGCGTTTCTACTTAAACCTGAATCAGGGTTTGAGCAGAAACGCTTTAGATCATCATGAATACGACAGGCATTGCCAAGTTGTTTGTGCGTTCTGAATTGGTTACCGCTCACGCATGAAGATACCGCCCCAAAAGGCTCGCCCGAAGGGTTTTCGTTTTCCGCGTGAGATCGTCGCCTATGCCATCTGGGTCTACCATCGATTTGCAATCAGCAGCACTGACGTTGAAGATCTGCTCGCAGAACGCGGTGTGACGGTCAGCCGGGAACCGATCCGGAAATGGGTCAACTGCTTTGGCGGCCATTTTGCGAATTGCATCAGACGAGACCGATCAGCCGCGACCGACAAATGGCATTTGGACGAAGCGGTCATACCGATCAACGGTCGGAAATGCTGGCGATGCCGATCAGATCGTGAGTCTGGCCCGGCGTCAGGCAAAGCGCAATGGGACGCTTCAAATCGCCAAAGCAAGCGCAGCGGATCACAAACAGAATGCGCAGGGAAGTGTCCCTGCCCGCGCGTTTCAACATTTCACCATGACCGTATCGGGTCAGTGATGGCACGGACGCCTTTCTCTCAGCTGTCACTCTCGCCGCCACCGTGCTGTTCTGGTTAGGTAGCCTGAACCTAAAGCGTCCGGCCTTTAACCTGAGACATCAGATACAGGCTGGGCACGTGCGACGTTCATATGTTGCACGGCGTTCGGCCAAAAGCTGTGTTTCAAATTTTTGGTCGAACGCTTTAACGCTAGAGCCAACAACCTACCTTTTTGTATCATCGGATTTGGTCGGAAGGCGGGAAGCGGCAACTCGCCGCACCCAACACAGATGTCCGGCTCGACAAAAATTCAGATTTTTGCCCTGAGTTCCTGCGCCAGTTGGGCAAAGGCCGCGTTGGATTGTTGCGCAAAGGCAATGACCCACGCGCCCTGCAATTGACAGTGCAAAGCAAAGGCCGCGTCGTCAGGCCGGGGATGACCCAACCGTTCGGCGTGCTTCTCGATACATTTCGTCCAGCTGCCATACACGTCCTGCGCGGTGATCTGGAGGCGCGGTTCCAGCGGGGCGGCTTGCAGGATGCTGAGCACGGGACAAGCCGGGACATGTGTCTGCGACGTCACCTCGGTGGCAATGGCGTCGCAGACCATGAGCGCACCTTCGTCAAAGCTTTCGGCCTGCGCGAAGGTCGCATCAAGCAGCCGTTCCAGCCACGCCCCGGCCCAGCGTGTCGCGGCGTCGGCCAGTTCCTGTTTGCCGTTCGGGAAATGGTAATAGAGCGACCCTTTGGGCAGCCCCGCCTGTTTGAGAATTTCCGACAGGCCAACGCCCGAATACCCCTTCTGACGAAAGAGGTTCGAGGCGGTGCGGATCAGCTTGTCGCGGGACGTTGGGTCACTCATGGCAAAAGAGATAGCGCCATTGGACCGATTGGTCTATTGCTTCCGTAGACCAGTCGGTCCAATGCAAAAAGGGTGAGAGTTTTGGAACAGGCCGCGCAGAAAATTTCCATTCCAGTAGAGGGGGCCACACTTGTCGGGACTTGGTATCCTGCGCCTGATGTGCCCCTTGCCAGCCTGGTGCTGCATGGCGCCACCGGCGTGCCGCAGCGCTTTTACCGCCATTTCGCCGCTTGGGCGGCCGCGCGCGGGATCAATGTTCTGACCTATGACTATCGGGATTTCGGCGCGTCCCAGACCCGGCCGATGCGTGAAAGCCAGACGAATTTCGCGGACTGGGCCGTGCGCGATCAGACCGCAGCACTCGATACGCTGGCCAAACTGGCTCCGACAGGCCCCTTGTGGGTGCTCGGGCACAGTTTGGGCGGGCTTGGCCTTCCGTTCCAGAACCTGCCCGACCGCGTCACACGCATCACCACCATCGGCGCCGGGATCGGACATTATACCGACCATCCCTGGAGCTACCGGCCCAAGGTTCTGGCCTTCTGGTTCGCGCTTGGCCCCGTGGCGACCGCCCTTGCGGGCTATATGCCGGGCAAAAGATTGTTGCTGGGGGCCGATCTGCCCGCCGGTGTCTATTGGCAGTGGCGCAGATGGTGCACCCGGCGCGATTTCTACGCCTCGGACATCGGCATCACCCTGCCCGAACCGAATTACACCATCGACGGCAAGGACATCCGTATTTGCGTTGCCGCCGACGATGTCGTCGTCCCGCCGGTTGCGGTCCGACGCTATGCGGAGGCCTTTGCGCCCTCAGGGGCCGAGTTTCGTATGTTTGCCCCTGCCGACTACGGCCTGCCTGCGCTCAAACATATCGAAGCCCTGTCCAAAGAGAGCGCGCCGGTCTGGGCCGATCTCCTCGAATTGCCCCAGCCCGATCTGACCTGAAAGGCCCGCCCATGACTGATAATGCGACACAGGATGGAACCCGCTCAGAAGTCCTGAGCACCCGCGCCCGGAAAACCATCCTCTGGGCCAATATCGCCATGATTGCGATGATCGTGATCCACGACAGCGATCACGTCCGACAGGCTGCGAACTGGTGCTATACGATCAGTGCGCAGCTTTGGCTGGTGAATGTGTCCGTCTATGTGCCGAGCCTGATCGCATTGGCGCTTTTGTGGCGCGGCAAAGGCGCGGGCGTTGCGACGATGATCAACGGCCTGCTGGTTGGCGCGGCCTTTTCCGAAGTTCACCTGTGGCGCCCCTCGATTCCGGTTTGGGGCATCTGGAATGACAATTTCTTCATTCTGGGCGTGGATTGGATCAGCTGGACGATCCTTGCGCTGACGGTCCTGGTGGGGGCGCTTGTGAGCGCTGCCGGGGCGTATGCGCTTGGCCTGCAGTGGGCTGCGCGGCAAAGCAGGCACGATGCCTGATGGGCGTCTTTTGCGGGAAGATGTTTGAAAAGTCTCGAAAACATCCCAATACGCAGCAGTTGAAATGGCGATTTGGAACAGCGTCCCGCATCACGGAGTGATGCCATCTCCGATCAGGTACGCAAGATGAAGGGCCGGTCGTCGTTCCGTTCATCGATCAGGCGATCCGTTTCGACAAAAGCGTACATATTACGCGCCCGGCCCCAGCAAAAATGCCACGTTCTAATTACACTGCCGCACTCAGTATTTTTTCTTGCATCAAGTCACTTGGCTGAACGCCCTCCGGGATGCCCTGATAGCAAACAGGGCGGAGGAAGCGGCGGATGGAGAGGGTGCCGACCGAGGTTGCGCCGAAGTTGGTGGAGGCCGGATAGGGCCCACCGTGGACCATGCTGTCGCAGACTTCGACGCCTGTCGGGAATCCGTTTGCGAGCACGCGGCCTGCTTTGCGTTCGAGCACGGGCAAGAGGCGGCGAGCGTGGTCGGTATCCGCGTCATCCATGTGGAGGGTCGCGGTCAGCTGGCCCGCAAAACTACGCGCGACGCGGTCCATCTCGGTGACGTCTTTGGCCACGACCACGAGACCGAGCGGCCCGAAGACCTCTTCCGAGAGCGCATGATTGCCGAGCCAGTCAGCGGCGGCGACTTTGAACAGGAACGGCTTGGCCTCGCGGCGGTCGCACATGGAGGAGAGCAGGTCTTGCACGCCCGTTTGTGCGCCCAGTTTCGCCGCGCCTGAAGTGTAGGCCGCAGCGATGCCGTCCGTTAGCATGACCTGCGCGCCTTGCTCGGAGAGCGCTTTGCGGGTGGCTTCGATGAAGGCATCAGACTCCTCGCTCTCAATCACCACGGCGATGCCGGGGTTGGTGCAGAACTGGCCCGCACCCATGCTCAGCGAAGCGGCCCAACCTTGGCCCAGAGCTTCGCCACGGTTCGCAACCGCGGCGGGCAGCATGAACATCGGGTTGACGGAGCCAAGCTCGCCGAAGAAGGGGATCGGGGTCTCGCGCTGCGCACACAAGTCAAAGAGCGCGCGGCCACCAGCCAGAGAGCCGGTGAAGCCGACGGCGGAAATGAGCGGATGCTGCACGAGCGTCTGGCCGACCGTGCGATCACCGCCTTGGACGAGGGAGAAGACGCCTTTGGGCATGCCGGTTTTCTTGATCGCGGCGAGGATGGCTTCGGCGATGATTTCGCCCGTCCCGGGATGCGCGCCGTGGCCTTTGACCACAACGGGACATCCGGCGGCCAGCGCGGCGGCGGTGTCGCCGCCAGCGGTGGAGAAAGCGAGCGGGAAGTTGGAGGCGCCGAAGACCGCGACCGGCCCAATCGGGCGCTGCATCATGCGCAGATCGGGGCGCGGCAGCGGTTGGCGGTCCGGCAGCGCGGCGTCATGGCGGCGGTCGAGGTAATCGCCGTTGAGAATGTGATCAGCAAAGAGCCGAAGCTGTCCCGTCGTGCGCCCGCGCTCGCCCTGAAGCCGCGCTTCGGGCAGGCCCGTTTCCTGTGCTCCGATCTCAGTGATGGCCTCGGCGCGTGCTTCGATCTCGTCCGCGATGGCATTGAGAAACGCCGCGCGCTCTTCGCGGGACGTGTAACCATAGGTCCAGAACGCGTCTTCGGCGGCTTCACACGCTGTGTTGACGATCTCGGGGGTGCCCATGAAGAACGTGTGCTCTGCGCCATGGGCCGGAGCGGATTGGAAAGTCGCAGTGGTGGAAACCCACTCCCCTGCGATCAGGTGTCTGCCGTGCGGGGTAAAGGTCATGTGATGTCCTTTTCAAGTGTCAAAAAGAGCGCGGGAAAACCGTGCCCTCGGGGGATCAGCGGTCGGAACGCGCCTGCCAGTCTTCAAACTTTTTCTGGTTCTCGTCCTTGGTGCAGGGATAGAGGCCAATGACGGGTGTGCCGTTGAGCACTTCTTCGAGAACGAACGCCTCAAAATCTTCCATGCTGGAACAGACCTCTGCGATTTCTTCAGAGAGGTGCGCAGGGATTACCATCACACCGTCTGCATCACCCACGAGCACATCGCCGGGGAACACCGCAACTTCGCCGCAGGCGACGGGCACATTGATGTCGAGCGCTTCGTGTTTGGTGAGGTTGGTCGGCGCGGACGGACCGGCGCAATAGGCTGGCATGTCGAGCGCGCCGATACCTTCGCAATCGCGGAAGCCGCCGTCCGATACGACACCGGCGCAGCCGCGCACAGCCATGCGGGTGATCAGGATAGACCCTGCGGTTGCTGCAGAGGCGTCGCCGCGTGCGTCCATCACGAGCACCTGACCCTTCGGGCAGGTTTCGACCGCGACGCGCTGCGGGTGATCGGCGTTGCGGAACACCTCAAGCTGGTTGCGGTCTTCACGGGCCGGAATGTAGCGCAGGGTGAACGCCTGCCCGACCATATTGTCGCGGGGTCCGCCGAGGCGCTGCACGCCCTGAATGAACTGGTTGCGCAGGCCGCGCTTGTAAAGCTGGGTCGCGATAGAGGCCGTCGAGATGCGTTTGTATTTCGCGCGGGTTTCGTCGGAGAGAACATAGTCGGTCATAGTCAGGCCCTCAGAAGATATCGGGTTCGCCGGCAGTTTTGCCGAAATCGGATTGCAGGAAGTCGAAGTCACAGCCCTGATCGGCCTGTGTCACGTGTTTGGAGAACATGTAGCCATAGCCGCGTTCGAAACGGGGTTCGGGCAGTTTCAGAGCCGCGCGACGCGCGTCCAGTTCGGCCTCGTCCACGAGCATGTCGAGCGAGCGGTTCGGCAGGTCGAGGCGGACGATGTCGCCGGTTTTTAACAGCGCGAGCGGGCCGCCAACGTAGGACTCTGGGCTGACGTGCAAGACACAGGCACCATAGGACGTTCCCGACATACGCGCGTCGGAAATCCGGAGCATGTCCCGGTGCCCCTGTTTGATCAGCGCCTTTGGGATCGGCAGCATACCCCATTCGGGGAAACCGGGTCCGCCCTGCGGCCCGGCGTTGCGAAGCACCATGACCATATCGGGGGTGACATGGGCGTTTTCGTCATCGACGAAGGCTTTCATCTCCGGATAGCTGTCAAAGACAACGGCCGGCCCCTCATGCACATGGTACTTCGGGTCACATGCGGCGGGCTTGATCACGGCGCCGGAGGGGCAGAGGTTGCCCTTGAGAACGGCGAGCGAGCCTTCGTGGTAGACCGGGTTCGACAGCGGGCGGATCACGTCGTCATTGTAAACAACAGCCCCTTCGAGGTTCTCGCCCATGGTCTTTCCGGTGACGGTCATGCAGGAGGTGTCGAGACGACCCTCGATCTGTTTCATCAGCGCACGCAGGCCGCCCGCGTAGTAGAAATCCTCCATCAGATAGTCCTTCCCCGACGGACGCACGTTGGCGATCAGCGGCGTGTTGCGGCCAAGCTCGTCGAGCTCTTCGAGCTGCATCGGAATACCGGCACGACGAGCCATCGCAATCAGGTGGACCACGGCGTTCGTCGAGCAACCCGTCGCCATAGCGACGACAGCGGCATTGCGACAGGCGCCTGCGGTAATGATCTGGTCGGGCGTCAGATCTTCCCAGACCATTTCCACGATGCGACGTCCGCAGTCTGCGGACATCCGCAGGTGGTTCGCATCCACGGCAGGAATGGAGGACGCGCCAGGCAGGGTGATCCCCATGGCATCGGCGATGGCTGTCATGGTGGAGGCGGTGCCCATGGTCATGCAGGTGCCCGCAGAGCGCGCGATGCCGCCCTGCACACCGAGCCATTCCTCGTCGGAAATGTTGCCTGCACGGCGTTCGTCCCAGTATTTCCACGCATCAGATCCGGAGCCGAGAATCTTGCCCGCGTAGTTGCCGCGCAGCATCGGACCCGCCGGCAGGTAGATCATCGGCACGCCCGCCGAGATCGCGCCCATGACGAGACCGGGGGTGGTCTTGTCACAGCCGCCCATCAGGACCACACCGTCGAGCGGGTGCGAGCGGATCATCTCTTCCGTCTCCATGGCGAGCATGTTGCGGTAGAGCATCGAGGTCGGTTTCGTGAAACTCTCGTCAACGGAGAGCGAGGGCATCTCGACGGCGAATCCGCCCGCTTGGGCAACCCCGCGTTTGACGTCCTGCACACGCTCTTTGAAGTGCGAGTGACAAGTGTTGAGTTCGGACCAGGTGTTGAGTACGCCGATGACAGGTTTGTCACGGAAGTCCTCTTCGGAATAGCCCAGCTGCATCATCCGGGACCGGTGCCCGAAGGAGCGCAGATCATCGGGCGCAAACCAGCGCGCCGAGCGCAGATCTTTGGGGGTTTTGTTTTTTTTGGTCATAGGTTTATCCCCGGAAAGTGAAGATCAGCCAGCAGACGAAGATGGTGAACGCGAGGCCGACGATCTCCGGCCAGTTGCCGAAATTGTGTTTGTCGCGTGTCTCCTCCGCCTCGAATTCGGGGCGGGACAGGTCTTCGTCCTGTTTGGTGAGTTTTGGGTCAGACATGGTCAGCTCCTTTCACGTCATTCGAACTGTGCAGGCAGCCAGAGCGCGAGCTCGGGGAACGTGAGAACAAGGAAGAGTCCCACGGCCTGCAGTGCGATGAAGGGAAGAACCGCCACGAAAATTTCCTGAAGCTCGATTTCTTTCGGGGCGACGGATTTGAGGAAGAAACAGGCGGGTCCGAAGGGAGGCGAGAGGTAGTACATCTGGATGTTCATTGCGAAGAGCACACCGAACCAGACCGGATCGAAGCCGAGATCAATCACCACCGGCGCAAAGATCGGCACGGTGATAAAGATGATGGCGATCCACTCGAGGAAAGTCCCGAGCACCATCACGATCAGCATCATGACAACGATCACCCAGATCGGTCCGATATCGAGCGAGGTCAGAACGCCGCGCAGGAAGTCACCGCCACCAATGCGGTTGTAGATACCGATGAGGGACACCGCACCGATGACGAGCCAGATGATCGAACCCACGGTGAGAACAGTCTGGCGCATTGCGTCGCGGACCATTGTCCAAGTAAGTTCGCGGCGCAGGCCGGCGACGATGATGGCTCCGACCGCACCGATCGCGGCTGCTTCGGTCACTGTTGCGACGCCGGAGTAAATCACGCCGAGCACGGAGCCGATCAGGATCGCGGGGAGAATGATCCCCTTGAGGTATTTCAAGCGCTGGAAGAACGGCAGACGGGTTTCAGGCACATCGTAGATCGGCGCCATTTCAGGATTTAGCCGAACGCGGATGAGGATGTAGATGATATAGAGCGTCGCGAGGATCAGACCTGGCACGGCGGAGGCCGCAAAGAGTTTGGTGATCGAGACCTGTGCAGCGAGGCCATAAATGATCAGCACGACAGACGGCGGGATCAGTGTCGCGAGCGCACCTGCGGCACAGATGATACCGATGGCAAGTTTGCGGTCATAGCCGAGGCGCATCATCTGAGGCAGGGCGATCAGGCCGAGCATAACGATCTCGCCGCCCATGATCCCCGACATTGCAGCCAGAAGCACAGCGACGAAAGTCGTCTGCACACCGACAGAGCCGCGGAAACGCCCGCCCATGATCGCCATGGAGTCGAACATGGATTTGGCGATGCCTGACCGTTCGAGCACGTTCGCCATAAAGACAAAGAACGGGACGGCGATCAGCTCGTATTTGTGCAGGACTTCGCCAACGTTTGCGGCGACGATAAAGAACCCGGCCCGTTCGCCGAAATAGAGGATCGCCGTCGCGAGCGAGACGGTTAGCGTTGTGATGCCAAGCGGCACGCCGACAGCCATGAGCGCCAGAAGCGAAACGACGATCAGGAGTGTGATAATCTCAATGCCCACCGGTGATATCCCCCTCGGTGTGCTGGGCCCAACGGATGATGTTGGCCAGAAGTTGTAGAATGTAGAAGATGCAGCCAACGAAGAGCAGGACCTTGAGGTAGGTCGGCGCCATCGAGTTCATCGCCGTGCCGGAATATTCCGTCCGCGAAAGCACCTTTGATGCGGGATGGTAGAGGGCCATCGACAGCACGATGAGAGCGCCCGTTGCGATCAGCATCTGGCATAGGCGGAATATGCGCCAGACGCGTTCTCCAGCAACAAGTTCAAACATGGTGATCGAGATATGGCGATGCCGCTCGGTCACATAGCCGACGGACAGAACCCATGCACTGGCACAAAGTGTCATTGCAAGTTCGGTCGACCAGAGCGTCGGTGCGTCAAAGCCGTAGCGCAGAACCACTTCGAGAGCGGAGATCACGATACAGGCAAAAAACAACACGGAGCAGGCTTGGCCGACAAAAACACTCACGCTGTCCATAGTGGCAGCATAGAGGGCAAGAAGGCG
Organism: Celeribacter sp. ULVN23_4; assembly: GCF_054788345.1. NCBI lineage: Bacteria > Pseudomonadati > Pseudomonadota > Alphaproteobacteria > Rhodobacterales > Roseobacteraceae > Celeribacter > Celeribacter sp. ULVN23_4. Next base: position 53,290 of record NZ_JBTVYO010000004.1, read on the forward strand.
TTTCATCGCGTTCCCCCAAAGCGGTTTTCGGAAAGGTCGAAAGTGTGGAGACGGCCCGACACGGGCCGCCCAGCTAAAGTTTTATTTGAAGAGACCGATTTCGGTCATATACGCGATGTTGGCATCCAGAGCCTCTTTGGCGAGGTCGGATTTCTTAGCGTATTCTTCCCATTGTTCACGTGCGACCATGCGCAGTTGGTCACGATCTTCCTGCGCCCAGTCGATCACTTCGATCTTGTCGGTCGCGTTATCGCGGGCTGCAAGTTCGGCGTCTTTCTTGGAGACTTCCTCGGCCATTGCGAACATGGCGTCATACCACCAGTTGCGCAGGGCGGTTTGGTCTTCTTCGGAAATTTTTTCCCATTTCTCCGTGCTCACAGTGAACTGCATCGACGGCATGGAGTGGATGCCCGGATATAGCGGGTATGGCGCGACGTCCATTAGGCCGGTCGCATCGTTGTTCACATAAGCGGAGGCGTCTGCGGCATCGACGATACCCTTTTCCAGCGCGCCGAACACTTCGGAGAAGGGAATGGACACAGGGGATGCACCCGCCGCCGAGAAGACGGCTGCGGCCAGACCCTCAGGAGAGCGGATTTTCTTGCCTGCGAGATCTTCGAAGGTACGGATCGGCGTACGGGCCGGGAGCGCTTCACGGGAGTACGGGCCACAGGCAACAACGTGCACTTCGCCGCCGGTCACAGAGTCAGCAGCTTTCTGCATCATCGCCTCACCGCCGCCGTCCTTGCAGAAGCCGAGCATCTGTTGGGGCGTGTCGTAGCCGGATATCAGGTCGCCCATGATAGCGTATGCAGGTTCGAGGCCCGCAAAGTAGTTCACAGAGGTGAAGTCACCATCGAGAACGCCGGCAGCGACAGCCTCTGGGGTTTCGCGCGCGGGCACGACGGAGCCGTTCGGGGTCAGGACGATCTTGACACGGCCTTCCGTCGCTTCTTCGAGTTTGGGCAACCAGTTTTTGGTGATAAACTGGGTCGAGAAATCGCCTGCGTTGAACGAAGTCTGAATATTCAGAGTCTCTGCATTTGCCGCCGCTGCCACAGCGACAACGCTGCAGGCGAGCAGCAGAGTGTTGGTATGATTCATAATTTTCCTCCCAAAGGTTTTGCAGAGTCTCCTTCTCTGCCTAAATAAAACACTAATATATTAGTGTAGGTGTAGCAATATATCTGTATAAGAAATCTGGGGATCGACCCCAACAATCTTGTAACTCCCTTTCTTCGGGGTAAAAAATGTCTCTGAGTTTTACTATGGCTTCGGAAAAAAGCGCCGCGCGCAGCACGAAAATCAAGAAATTGTCGGCGAGCCAGCAGATTCACGCGGCTTTACGCGAGCGCATCATTGCATTGGATCTCACGCCAGGAGAGTATCTGTCGCGCGCTGAAATTGCTGACTACTATGGTGTGAGCCAGACCCCTGTCCGCGATGCGATGATGCGTCTTGAGGAAGAAGGGCTACTCTTCATTTTCCCACAATCCAAAACCGAAGTGTCGAAAATCGACATCGGGCAGGCGCAGGAAACACAGTTTCTGCGCATGTCTCTTGAGATCGAGGTGGCACGCCGACTGATTACGGCCAACAATCCCGCCTTGCTCCGTTCCGCGAAAACCGCGCTGCATCAACAGAGGATCGCGCACGAAAACGGCGATCTGGCGCTTTTTGCGGAATACGACCGCGCATTCCACCGCGCACTCTTTGCAGCCTGTGAAGTCTCAGCACTTTGGGATTTGGTCGTCGAACGCTCGGGGCACATTGATCGACTACGCAAACTGAACCTGCCCGACCCCGGTAAGGTCTTTGAAATTCTTTCTTATCACGCCAAGATACTTTCCGCGATTGAATCCAGGGATGCAGCAAAAGCCGAAGCCGAAGTGCGCGAACACCTCTCCGGAACGCTGGCGCGCATTGATGCGATTATTGCACGCCATCCAGAGTATTTCTGACGGTAGTAATTGAGAAACGGACAACCGAGTGCCCAGTCGAACCCCACCATCTCGTTCCATCGGTTCGCCTGCCTGTGAACGTAGTGGCGTTGCGCCCTGAACATAACGGTTATACTCGATTATCCGTTGTTGCTGCGTCGCGGCAATCCTATTTCAAGCGCAGAAAACGAGTTCATCCCAAGAGGAAAAGACATGTACTCCCCAGCCGTAGAAAAGATTCAGGCTCAGGCTGAATACGAGCGCGCCATGATGTTGAAATCATTCTTCACCAAACTGTTTGCACGCAAGACTGCACGCAAACATGTAGCCGCTGCTCAGGCATAAAATATCTCTCATCTAATGCCGACACGCCCGCGTCTCAAAGAAACGTCTGCGGGCGTTTTCTTTTGAGATTCAGGAGAATCTATCACGCTGTTGCCATATAGGGACGTATATTGACCCCGTCTGATTGCGCTTTTCTTGCTGCAAAAAATCTGGCGCGCGGCAGGTGTTGCGACGATGGTCAACGGGCTATTGATTGGTGCTCTGGTCTCATCTGCGGGGACCTATGCTTTGGGTTCCGACGGGGCGGGGATGGTGAGAGGTACGCTTGAAAAGTCAGCGGCGCACCTTAATTACGCCGCTGACATTGTCATGCCCGGTTTCAGAACGGGTAATGCTGTTTCGGATCTTCAATGGTGATCCAACGCAGAACCGTGAACTCCGCGATCCCCGGCTTGCCGCCAAAGCGCCCGAAGCCCGAGTCTTTCACGCCGCCGAAGGGCATCTGCGGCTCGTCGGAGACGGTCGGGCCGTTGATGTGGCAAATGCCGCTCTGAATGCGATTTGCGGCATCCATCGCCTTGGTAATGTCCTGAGAGAACACCGCCGATGACAGGCCGTATTCCGTGTCATTGGCCACAGCAATCGCCTCTTCCGCGTCTTTCACGCGGATGATGGATTTCACCGGACCAAAGCTTTCCTCGGCATAGATACGCATCTCCGGGGTTACACCGTCCAGCAGTGTGGCCGAATGAATCGCGCCTTTGCGCTCACCGCCCGCGACCAATTTCGCGCCTTTGGCGGTCGCATCGGCGATCAGAGCATCCATCTTCTCAGCGGATTTTTCTGTCACCAGGGAGCCAAGAACAACCTTCTCACGCGGGTTGCCATAGGGCAGGCTCGCGGCCTTGGCGGCAAGCTTTTCGATGAACGCGTCGGCCACGGCCTCGACCACGATAATACGCTCCGTGGACATGCAAATCTGGCCTTGGTTCATGAAAGATCCGAAGATCGCGGCATTCACCGCCCCGTCGAGATCGGCATCTTCGAGCACCACGAAAGGTGCTTTGCCGCCCAGTTCCAAAAGCGCGGGCTTGAGGTTCTCCCCAGCCAGACGCCCGATGATCCGCCCTACCCCGGTCGACCCCGTGAAGTTGACGTGACGCACTTCGGGGGCCTCGATCAGCGCTTTGACCACCTCGGCGGCGTCTTCCGGTGCGTTGGAGATCACGTTGACCGCCCCAGCCGGGATGCCCGCCTCGACCAGACATTCGCCGATCAGACGATGCACTTTCGGGCACATCTCGGAGGACTTGAGCACCACCGTGTTGCCACAGGCCAGCGCCGTCGCCACCGCCCGCGTACCCAAGATCACAGGCGCGTTCCACGGCGCGATGCCAAGGCAGACGCCGCGCGGCTTCGCCACGGCCATTGCCAGAGTGCCCGGCTTGTTCGACGGAATCACCTCGCCGCCGATTTGGGTCGTCATCGCACCCGCCTCGCGCAGCATGCCTGCCGCGAGATGGACGTTGAACCCGGCCCAAATTTCGGTCGCGCCGGTCTCGCTCACCATCGCCTCGACGAACTCGGCAGCGCGGGCATCCATAATGTCGCCCGCTTTCACCAAGACCGCACGGCGCGCTTCCGGCCCCATTTCGGACCAGACGGCAAAAGCCGCCTGAGCGCTGGCCACGGCCTTGAGCCCATCCGCCACAGAAGCAGCGGCGGCAACGGTTGCCACCTCTGCCGTCACCGGGTCCGTGCGCTCATAGGTGTTCCCGCCTTCGGCGGCCACATCTGCACCGCCGATCAAAAGATCCAAACTCATCGAAATCTCCTCACTTCAATCCGTTCGACGTGGCCTCGATATGCGCCCGCATCCCACCGTCACAGGGGATGTTGATGCCACGCAGCCAGACAGAACCATCGGACAAAAGGAAGGTCACGACCGGTGCGATATCGGTGGGCGTGCCCGGACGATCCATGATGCGCATATCCTCTTCGGCGCGTTCGCCGAGCGTTTCGAGGAAGTCGCCAAGGATCGGCGTGTCTACCGGGCCGGGGCTCACGGCATTCATTCGTATCCCGCGCTCACGCCAAGTCCAGCGGTTTTCATGCGTAAATGCGACAAGGGCCTGTTTGGTAAAGAAATAGCTATTCTCTTGCGTGATCCCGTTCTCCGCACAGAATGCTGCAACGCCTGCGTGGGTCAACCCTTCTGTGGCTTTGATCTTGCCCACCTCGCCTTCCCAGCCAAGCCCCGCCAAAGAGGCGAGATTGACGATGGAGGCGCCGTCGTTGAGGCTGTCCACGAGACCCAAGGTCAGTTTCTTGAGCGCAACCATGTTGACGGTCAGAACGACCTCCTTCGGCGCGGTCGGCGGCACGCCCGCGATATTCGCGAGCCCGTCGGCTTTGACCGTTTTGAGCTCTTCGATCAGAGCATCCAGCGCCGCCTCATCGGTGAGATCGACCTTATAAAATCCGTCCAACGCAACCGAAGGTTCGTTACGGTCGACGCCAATGACCTTGGCGCCCGCTGCTTTCACTTGCTTCGCGGTTTCCTGTCCGATGCCAGAGGAGACACCAGTGATGATGATGGTTTTATTCTTGAGCATAAAATGTCCTCTTTATTCCGCAGCCACAGCGGCACTTTTCATGACATAGCCTTCCGGGTGGAACGTGCCATTCTCATCACGGAAACTGTGCGCGAAATCGGGCCAAACAAGTGTCAAACGGCCAGAACGGTCATCAACATACCAAGACTTGCACCCACCTGCGAGCCAGACGGTGCCCTGAGCACGGTCGTCGAGCTTGTTCATATAGGCGTCTTCGGCCTCTTTCTTGACCTCGATGACATCGACATTCTGCGCGTCGATCTGGTCCAGTGCGCCGAGGATGTAATCGACCTGAGCCTCGATGATATAGACCACGGAATTATGGCCGAGACCGGTGTTCGGGCCGTTGATGATGAAGAGGTTCGGATAGCCGTTGACGGCAATCGAGTCATAGGCCTGCATGCCAGTGTCCCAATGCGCGTCGAGGCTGATACCTTCGGAGCCGAAAATGCGCGTAGCGAAGGGCGGGCGCACGGCCTCGAACCCGGTCGCGAAGACCAGCACATCGAGATCGTATTCCATGCCGCTTGCCGCGACTGCCTTGCCGTTCTCGACCTTCTTGAGAGCGGAGGCCTCAAGCGTGGTGTTCTCGGCGGACATGGCCGGATAATAGGTGTTGGAGATCAACAGACGCTTACATCCGATCTCGTAATCCGGGGTCAGTTTGGCGCGCAGATCGGGGTCTTTGACGTTGTCCTCGCGGTGACGCACGGCGAGCGCCTTGGCCTCATTGAGGAAGCGCGGAATGTTGCGACGCTGGGCAAAGTTGAACTCCCCGGCCCAGAAAATTTCGGAGCGCATCTCGTCGATCACGGACGGATCACGGCGGCAAAGACGACGCTCACCCTCGGTATATTCGCGATCCCAGCGCGGGATCATATAGGGTGCGGAGCGTTGGAACACGACCATCTCAGACGCGACTTTCTGCATCTCCGGGATGATCTGAATGGCGGATGCGCCGGAGCCAACAACACCGATGCGTTTGCCTTCGAGATCGACGGAGTGATCCCAGTTGGCGGAGTGGAACACATCGCCTTCAAAGCCATCGAGGCCCTCAATGTTGGGCATGTGACCGTCAGCGAGGTGGCCCGTGCCGGTGATCAGGATTTTCGCCTCATAGGTGCCTTTGGAGGTCTCGACGACCCAGCGTTTTCTGCCTTCATCCCAGGTGCTTTTCAGCATATCCGTGTTGAAATGGATGTGCGGCAGGATGCCTTCGTCCTCGGCACATTTGCGGATATAGGCCTGAATTTCCGGGCCCGGAGAGAACACGCGGGTCCAGTCGGGATTGGGCAGGTAGCTGTAGGAATAGAGATGCGAGGGCACATCGCAAGCGATGCCCGGATAGTGGTTGTCGCGCCATGTGCCGCCCACGTCGCCCGCCCGTTCGATGGCGATGAAATCTTCGCGCCCGGTGCGTTTGAGCTGGATCGCCATACCGAGGCCCGCAAAGCCGGTGCCGATGATCAGGATTTCGGTTTCAGTCGTCATTTGGGTGTCTCCTCAGGGTTTCTGGGCCGGGATGATCGCGCCTGCCTCATATTCATCGGGCTGGGCGGAGAACCGGTCGACATAGTGGAAAAGCTCGGCTGCGCGTTCGTGAACGACAGCGTGACCCGAAGGAATTTCGGCATAACGCGCGTCTTCGATGGCGCCAAAAAGCTGTTTGGAGTGATGTTTCGGCACCATCATGTCAAAGGTGCAACCGATCACAAGGGTCTTCGCCGTGATGGTTTCGCACTCTGCGGCGATGTCGATGCGGGTGTTCAGGTCCATCTGCTTGTCGACGAAGGGGCTCATTTTGAGCATGCCCGCAGCGGCTTTCATGTCTTCCAGCGTCTTGAGGTTCTGGAAGGCCGGGGAGAAGGCGCAGAAGGTCATGTATTGCGTGATCGACGGGCTGTCCTGATCGCGGAGCTGACGCCAGACATCGTTGCGCATTTTTTGATGCGTGTCGGTCTTGAGCCAACCTGCGGCGAGGATCAGATTCTTGATCTTGTTGCCCATTTCGGCGGCGACTTTCGCAGCCACACAAGCGCCCAAGGAGTAGCCCATGAGCGTCACCGGACCATGGGGCACTTCGGCCTCGATCACCGCTTTGACCTGCGCGACCAGATCGGCCAACTCGACCGTGTCGCCCGCCGGTTCGGACCAGTCGAGGGCGATGACCTTTTGACGATAGGCCATCATCGGGAAGATATAGCCATAATGACCGTCGATGGAGCCCGCCGTGCCATGCACCAGCACAAGCGGCAAACGGTCGTTGTCGGGACCGGCCACACGGTAGCGCACGGCCACGCCGCCGACCGTCACTTCGCCGTCGCGATAAGGTTGATCATCGAGCATGTTCAAATCTCCTTTGCTCAAAGCTTCCCCGTCCGTTGCCCGTCAGGCATCGGGGCCGATCCGGTGGGCCGGTCGGGGGAAATGGGTGTCAGGGTCAGGGCAAAAGCCCCTTAGGGTCAGGCGGTTGGGATGTGATACCCACCGTCCACGTAAATCGGTTGTCCGGTCACATAGGGCAGCGCGCCCGAGGCGAGCGAAGCGGCCACGGTGCCGATGTCGGAGGTCTCCCCCCAGCGTTTCTGGGCGACCTGACCGGAAGAGATATAGGCGTCGATCTTGTCCGTGGGCGCGGAGCCGGTCATTTCGGTGCGGATAAAGCCCGGACGGATTTCATGCACCGCAATGCCATGCGCGCCGAGGCGGTCGGCGTAGAGCTGCGCCACCATCGACAGACCCGCTTTCGAGACGCAATAGGGGCTGCGGTCGGTCGAAACATGGGTGGCGGCGATCGAGGTGATGAAGGTGATGGAGCGATAGCTCTCCACTTTCCGCGCGATCATGCGTTTCGCCATGGCTTGGGTGAAAAAGAAATTGCCGCGCAGGTTGACGCCGAGGTTTTTGTCAAACGCCTCCACGCCGAGATCAAGAATGTCCGTGAGCGGACGCGCCGCGATCCCTGCGTTGTTCACCAGCGCATCGACGGGGCCAAGCGCCGCTTCGACCGCTGCAATCGCACCCTCATGGGCCGAAAGATCGGAGAGGTCCATCTGGCCGAAATAGGCTTTCGCGCCAAGCGCTTCGATCTCTTTCACAACCGCGTCGGATTTCTCATCGGTGACAATATCGAGCCCGGCCACATCAAAGCCCGCCTTGGCCATCGCCAAAGCAATGCCACGTCCAAGCCCCTGACGGGCGCCGGTCACAAGAGCAACAGGTCGGCTCATCTTATACCTCCAGCCATTCGGCGCGCACCTCGGGGTTGTCCATCAACCCTTTGGGCGTGCCTTCGAATACGATCTCGCCATGCCCCATGACGTAGAGACGGTGAGAAATATCGAGTGCGATCACGAGTTTCTGTTCGACCAAAAGGATCGACACGCCTTTCGCGGCGATGCGCTCCAAAAGCTCACCGACAGCGGCGACCATTTTCGGCGCAAGACCCTCGGTCGGTTCGTCCACCATGATCAGGTCCGGGTCGCCAATCAGCGTGCGGCAGATGGTGAGCATCTGTTGCTCGCCACCCGACAGCGATCCGGCATTGGTCTCGGCGCGGGTGCGCAGGACGGGGAAGAGATCAAAGATGTCCTCCATGGTCCAACGGCCTTCGCCTTTGGATTTCAGCCCCAGAATGAGGTTTTCGCGCACCTTCAGATCGGGAAATACATCGCGGCTTTCCGGCACGTAGCCGATGCCGGCATAGGCGATCTTATGCGGTTTTTGCCCGCCAAGCGCCTGCCCGCCAAAGGACACCTCGCCTTTGGTGGTCACGGCCCCCATGATCGCCTTCAAAAGCGTCGAGCGCCCGGCGCCGTTGCGGCCCAGAAGCGAGACGATCTCGCCACGTTTGACCTCAAGGTTCACACCATGCAGGATGTGGCTCTTGCCGTACCACGCTTGCAGGTCGCGCACGGACAAAAGCGTTTCGGCTTCGATGTTCAGCTCAGGTTTGCTCATGCCGCATCCTCCTCGCTCGCGCCCAGATAGGCCTCCTGCACCGCAGGGTTGGCGCGGATTTCTTCAGGCGTTCCGGTGGCGATGATCTCGCCATAGACCAAAACGGAAATCCGGTCGGCCATTTCGAAAATCACACCCATGTCGTGTTCCACCATCAGCAAGGTTTTGCCCTCGGTCACCTTCATGATGAGCTGCAACGCCGCATCGGTTTCCGAATGGCTCATCCCGGCCATGGGCTCATCAAGCAAAAGCGTGTTGGCCCCCGAGGCGACCGCCAGACCCAGTTCCAGAGCGCGCTGCTCGGGGTAGGTCAAGCTGTCGGCGGTGTCGTGCGCGCGGTGGGTCAGGCCAAGCTCGGTCAACAGACGCTCGCATTCCACGGCCACATCCTTGAGGGATGAGGTTGGACGCAGCAGCGTGTAGCGATGCCCAAGTTTCCAGAGCACGGCACAGCGCAGGTTTTCCGTCACCGTCATCTGAGGAAAGATGTTGGTGATCTGGAAACTGCGCGACAGCCCCGCTCGCACGATTTCTGCGGGCGGATGGCCCGCGATGTCTTTGCCATCGAACAGGATCTGCCCGGAAGTTGGCGTGATCCGGCCCGAGATCAGGTGAAACAGCGTCGATTTCCCGGCCCCGTTCGGCCCGATCAGCGCGTGACGTTCGCCTTTGCGCAGATCGAGGTTCACGCCGCGGATGATCTCCACCGGACCGAAAGATTTGCGCAGGTCCTTGATTTCAAGTGCGTTGGTCATGCCGCATCTCCTTTGCCGAGTTTGTGGCGGAGCGTCTCAAGACGGTCGAGCAGCGGGCGCATGGCAAGCACCCCGCCAGCGGCGAGACCAACACCCAGTCCCCAGGACAGAACGGAGGTGGCATTGAGCGGCAGACCCAGAACTGTCATCTGCGGCCCGAGGGCTGCATCCAGACCCGCGCGGTAAGCCAGTTCCACCAGCACGATCACACCGACGAGGGTCACGAGACCGGCAAGCCCGATACCGCCGAGCAAAGGGGCCTGCGGCTTGAACGTGCCGGAGCGCACGATGGAGACACCGGACATCAGGATGCCCGCCAGCCCCGCAGGCTGCACCATCACCACGAAGATGAACAGCAGACCGAAATACATCATCCATGCCGACGAAATATCCGACAGCCAGATTTTCATCAGGCCGATGACGATCGCGCCAAGCACGGGGCCGAAGAAGTGTTTGGTCCCGCCGATATAGGTCATCAACAGCACAAGCGTGGAGGTCGCAGCGCCAAGCTCGTTGACCGTCATGATCTCGAAATTCAGCGCGGCGAGCGAACCTGCCACACCGGCAATCCCGGCGGCGATGGCATAGGCCAGCATACGGACGCGTTTGGCAGAGAAGCCGAGGAACTCGACCCGTTCCGCATTGTCGCGCACGGCGTTGGCCAGAAGGCCCAGAGGGGTTTTCGAGAAGAAATACAGGAGCGCGGCACAGATCAGGAACCAGACCGCGACGATGACATAGATGTCCACGGTCGGGCCGTAATCCATGCCGAAGGACGATCCGAGGTCCATGCGATCCATCGAAACGCCTTCCTCAGAGCCATAAAGCGACGGGAACAAAGCGGCTGCGGCATAGACCAGCTCGGACAGGCCCAGCGTGATCATCGCAAACGGCATCCCGCCCCGGCCTGAGGCCAGCCAGCCGCCAAAGAAACCGAGGATAAGCGCCCCGATCCCACCGATCAACGGCACGAGCGGCAGCGGAAAACTCCAGCCTGCATCGTACATGTTGAGGACGGCATGGGTCGCGATGAACCCGCCGAGGCCGAAGAATGTGCCATGCCCCAAAGACAGAAGTCCGGTCTGGCCCAGAAGCACATTATAAGAGAGTGCGAAAATCGCCATGGTGCCGAGATAGTTCAGCGTGGAGATCATTGAATTGCTGGTGAAGATCAGCGGCAAAAGGACGAGGACGAGCGCGATGGCGGCCCAAGGTAGGCCTGCGGCGAGGCGCGCACTGTTGCCCCCGTTTGTTGTTTCAAGTGCGTTGACTGACATAGTTCTTATCCTTTCCGCATCAGGCGCGCTTGCCGAACAGGCCCATGGGCCGGAAAATCAGCACCGCGACGAGCAGGAGGTAGGGAATGACCGGACCGATCTGCGACACGGAGACGTTCCAGATATCGGAGACCAGAGCGCCGAGCGCTGCGGGCGGATGCGTGACCCCCATCAGGCCGAAGAAATCGGCGACGGAAAAATCGATACCCACGGCAAAAGTCTGGATAAAGCCGACGATCAGCGAAGCGACGAAAGCTCCGGCAAGCGAGCCCAGACCACCGACCACGACAATCACAAAGAGGATCGGCCCGAGGGCTGCGGCCATGGAGGGCTGGGTGATCAGGATCGGCCCGCCGATCACACCCGCAATGCCCGCAAGTGCGGAGCCGACACCGAAGACCGACATGAACACCAAGGGCACGTCATGGCCAAGCATCGACACCATCTCGGGATGGGTCAGCGAGGCTTTGACCACGAGACCGACACGGGTGCGGGTCAGAAGCAGCGCGAGAGCCGCAAAGATCACCACGGACATAATCAGCATGAAGAGGCGGAAGGCCGGATACCCTGTGCCGAAAATCTCGAAGGCGGTGAAATCGAGGGCCGCGGGAACTTGATAATCCATCGGGCTGCGGCCCCAGATCATCTGTACCGCTTCCTCGATCACAAAGGCCACGCCGATGGTGAACAGAAGCTCGCCCAAATGGCCAAACTTATGAACGCGGCGCAGGCCACAGCGCTCGATCAGCGCACCGACCAAACCGACCAGAATGGGCGCAAGGATCAGCGCCGGGAAAAAGCCCACGTATTTCGAAATCTCAAAGCCGAAATAGGCCCCGATCATGAAGAAACTGGCATGAGCAAAGTTCAGAACCCCCATCATCGAAAAGATGAGCGTAAGACCCGAAGCGAGCAGGAACAAAAGCATGCCGTAAAGCGTGCCGTTCAACAGGGAGAATGTGATGACCTCTGCGCTCATGTCACAACCCCGAGAAATTCGGCTTGAGACCCGGACGCGGCCATTCGACGGCGATCAGCCGACCGGTCCCGGAAAGCGTGATATAGGCGGTCTTCATGTCCGGCCCGCCAAAGGCGATGTTAGTCGCAAATTCGTCAGGCATTTTAACGGTTTCGACATGCTTACCTTCCGGCGAGATGACGGTGATGCAGCCCGGCGTCAGACCGGCGCAGCAGATGTTACCATTCGCCTCAACGGCAAGGCTGTCATAGCGTTTGAAGCCTTCGACCTGCGCCAGAACGGCCTCACCCGGCTCGAACGGGTTCGGCTTACGGATCTCGCCTGCGCCGGTGATGTCATAGGAATAGAGACGCCCGGTCTCAGTATCGGCGACGTACACAGTTTTCTCGTCGGGCGAGAGACCAACACCATTCGCCGTGGTAATGGGCCACGCGATTTCACAGGCAAAAGAGCCGTCCGGCTTGCCATAATAGAGCCCGCCATGCACAAAGCTGCGTTCTGTGCGGGTGCCGTGGTCGGTGAACCAAAGCCCACCGTCTTTGTCGACAACGATATCGTTCGGCATCAAAAGCGGATGACCGTCGATTTCGCGGTACAGTTCCGTCACTTCCCCGGTCTCAAGATCAACGCGCTCGATGCGCCCGCCGCTGTATTCGGGATTGCCGCCAACCGGCTGCGTCACCCCGCCCGGATCGCCCCAGGCGAAGCCGTCTCCGTTGTTACAGATATACATCGCCCCGTCTGGCCCCATCGCCGCACCGTTCGGCGCGCCGTCGAGTTTGACGACAACCTCTTTGGTGCCGTCGGACCTGACTTTGGTCAGGCAGCAATTCTTGATCTCGCAGACGATCACGGAGCCGTCCGGCATCACCACCGGACCCTCGGGAAACCCGAGCCCGTCCGTGACTTCTTTGTAGGGATAGTGCGTCATTCATGTCCTCCAATGCCTGCCGATGCGGCAGGCGAGGCATGGGGTCGTTGCCCCATGCCTCCCTCCTCAAATTCTTACGGGCGCTTCATCTCGCAGGTTGACGGAAGCGTAATCACATCCGCCGGAATAAGCGCCACATTGTGCCAACCCCAACCGGTGCCCTCTTCATCAAGGCCACCCTCTTCCACCGGCGCGAATTTGGAAATCGACATCTGTGTGGTGATCTGGTGGTTTTCCGGACGCACCGTCGCGGAGGCGCCGAAGATCGTCTCAAAGGTCGTGCCCTCAAGCGCATTGATCAGAGCATCCACATCGTTCGATCCGGCTTTCTCCGCAGCCATGGCCAGCGCGCGCATCGCGGACGTGTCCCCCGGGAAGGGGCTCGCAGAAATCCCGGCAACCTCACGGAACTCGGTCTCGAACTGATGCAACCCCGCGTTGTCGATCCCTGCGTCCCCGTCAAAGACCGAGTACACCAGACCATCAAGCCCAGCCTGCGCCATCGCAGTCGGCGCGCCCGGACCGGTGGAAAAGAACGTGTACCATTCCGCGCCGAGGCCAGCTTCGCCCGCAGCCTTGAGCACGAGCGCAAGATCGGCACCCCAGTCAGAGGTCAGAACCGCCTGCGCGCCGGACGCTTTGATCTTGGCAATGTAGGGCGTGAAATCCGTGATTTTCTGAAGCGGGTGCGTGTCGTCGCCGACCCATTCAATATCCGGGCGTGCTTCGGACACCATGTCGAGGAGCGACTGGCGCGAGGTCTGGCCAGAAGACCCTTCGGCGTTCAAGAGATACACTTTGGTGATGTCCGGACGCTCAGTGAGGTAATGCGCGAGGCCCGCGGTTTTCATGTCCGCATCCAACACCCAGGAAAAGCTGTAGTAGCTGCACTTTTTACCGGTGATCGCCGGATCGTGGGAAGCACCGTCAAAGACGATGACCTGATCGTCCGGGTTACGGCGATTGTGTTTCTTGACGAAATCCACCAGCGCGAAAGTGTTCGAAGAAGACACCGAGGTCTGCAGAATGCGCGCACCGGCGTCGATCGCTTTCTGCGCCTGAATGGCGGTCTCCTGCGCCGACATTTTGTTGTCGAAGGTCAGCACTTCGATCTGCTGACCGTTCAGACCGCCAGCGGCGTTCACTTCATCGACGGAATAGCGCAGCACTTTTTCGATACGTTCCGTCACCATCGCAGCCGGTCCCGAGAACGGATCGATCATGGCGTATTTGAACGTGTCCTCAGCAAAGGCCCCGGATGCATAAATGGCGCATGCGGATGCAAAAAGAGCGAATGATTTCTTCATGTAGTCCTCCCGAAAGCTCACCATTACAGGCCCCACATATGCGCGAAGATGCACCCCTCCGGGCGACTGTCCTGAATGGATCACCTATGTTTCTCCAATTGGCCGAAGCCAAGGCACGCGACCCCTTCTCATCTGTGCGTTTGGGCCGTGTGCTCCTCCGTGCTGCTATGCTGGAAAACTCGCTCAAAATGGTCAACGTCGTTAGTCCACAATGCGGACTAAATATAATTTTTTTGACAGATTGTCGCGGCACAAAATTCCACCCAGATATATTTATTATTACAAAATAAATATTTATGCGTTTCCCTCCCCCGAACTTTTCAACACCAAACTCGGAGGAAAGATGCTCTATAAGTCCGTTTAGTGGACTCAATATGTCGCTCGGCCACCAGACATATCGAACACTGCGCCCGAATTGAACGAGCACTCCGGACTGACCATGAATGAAATCATCGCCGCGCACTCCTCAACAGTGCCAAAGCGGCCCTGCGGGATTCGCGACAAAGAAAACTCGACCTGTTCCGGGGGAAGCTGCTCCATAAGCGGCGTCTTGATCAGACCCGGTGCAAAGCAATTGGCCCTCACCTCGGTCATGGCCAGCTCTTTGCCGAGCGACTTCGTGAAACCGATGATCCCCGATTTCGCGGCAGAATAGCTCGACGCGTTGGGATTCCCCTCCTTGCCCGCAACTGAGGCCACCGTAACGATCCGCCCGTAATTGCGCTCGACCATCCCATCGAGAACCGCGCGCGCGCACAGGAAGACACCACCGAGATGGATATCAAGCACCTGCCGCCAAGAGGTATAATCGTGCCCCTGCACCGCATGGGTCGGACCAGTGATCCCGGCGGCTGTCACCAGAATATCAATCTTACCAAGCGCCCCCTCTGTCGCGTCCCGAGCAGCCGCAACGGAGACCTCATCAGAGACATCCACATCGAAACCCCGCACCTTTTCACCCAGATCCGCCGCCGCCTCCGCTGCGCCCTTAAGATCCCAAATCGCGATCTCCGCGCCCTCCGAAACCAACCGCTCCGCCACTGCGCGACCGATGCCGCGCGCGCCTCCGGTTATGACAGCGACCTGCCCCTCAAACCTCTTGTTCATACGCTCTCTCCATTGCACTCAAGTTTCAAAGTCCAATATTTTGACTTTCAACAACAGCGATATGGCTTGTTTAAACGAGACAAAATTGCAAGCCTAAGCTATGCATCGCAGTCAAAACCGCACTACAAGTCCGGATAACGGTCTTTAAGGACAGCCGATATGGAAGATCACAAAGACAAAAGCAGCAAAAGTCAGGTTGTCGAACGCACCTGTCTGATTCTGCGTGAGCTCGGGCGTTACGGCCCCCGCGGCGCACGGCTTATCGACATGACGGAGCGTTCGAATCTCAGCCGCCCGACCGTCCACCGCATCCTTTCCACCCTGACTGCAGAACGCTTTGTCGAGCGAACCTCGAACCGACGCTATCGCCTGTCTTCCATGATGTATGAACTCGGCCTGAACGCGCCGAGCCCTGTCGGCGATCCGTCTCGTCTGCGCCCCCTCGTGCAGGCTCTGGCCGATCAGTGCGGCGACACCGTGTACCTGTCGATGCGAACCGGCGACTTCGCGCATTACCTGCTACGTTGCGAAGGCGCCTACCCGATCCGCACCCATGTGGTGTCCGCAAATCACACGCTGCATCTGGTCTCCAGCCACTCCGGCCGTTCCCTTCTAGCCTCCATGCCAGAAGACGAGGCAGAGGACGTTATCTCGCGGGCCATGAGGGATAAAAAGCTCTTCGGCGAAGCCACACCAGACGGGCTTCGAAATGAGGTAGAACGCGTGCGCAAGAACGGATATGGCTGGGCGCGGGATGTTACATTCATCGGCGTGGCGGGCCTGACCGTCCCCGTGCCGAACCCGCGTGGCACTGCCTATCTGGCGATGAGCATCTCCTCCATCCCGCAGCGCATGACACGCGAGCGCGCAGAGGAGCTTTTGCCAGACCTTCAAGCGACAGCTCGGCGCATCTCCGAACTGGTTTCAATGAGCTTGACCTCACCGAATTGACTGAAGGGCGCGACCTTACGATTTCGAACCGAGCCTTCCGAACATGATCTCGATCCTGTTGCGGCATTTATAGAGCCGCTTGTCATATTTGATCGGGATCTTGCGGGCCTAAAGCGTTTCGACTTAAACCTGAATCAGGGTTTGAGCAGAAACGCGGTGCAACGTCCAAGCGGAGCGGGCGTTTCGACTTTATGTGATAGATCAAGTTAAAGTCGAAACGCTTTAATTTCTCTGGCGAAACTCAATGCGCTTCGAAATATGCGCCGAATTTCTCGCGGATTGCAGGCAGGTCCGACAGAATGCGTCGGAGGTGGTTTCGCATCACAGCCTCAGCCGCTTGTGCATCACGCATCTCGATGGCATCTACCACGGCCGCATGCTGATCCACCAAGTGTTCGAGTGGAAATTGCGCAATTGCGAAGTGGCGCACCCGGTCGAGCTGACTTTTGAGGCCTTCGATCACCGCCCACGCGTTTGGATGGCCCGCCGCTTCGGCCAAAGTGCGATGAAACAGATCATCGAGCGGCACAAATTCATCGCCGCCAGCGGCGAGGCACTTGCGCTGTGCATCCAATTGCTCTCGCAACTCCTGCACGAGGCCCGGACGCGGCACGGAGGCGCAGAGTCTCACGATATCGGCTTCGACCGCCTCGCGCACGAACCGCGCGTCCAGCACTGCTTCAAGGGAGACCTTGCGCACGAAGGAACCCCGCTGAGGGCGGATTTCAAGCAGGCCTTCTTCTGCAAGTTTGATAAAAGCTTCACGCACGGGTTGGCGCGACACGCCGAAATGCTGGCTAATGTCGGCCTCGGAGAGGCGCTCACCCGGAACGATGGCATTGTGCACGATCAGCTCACGCAGCACTGCGGTGACCTGCGGCCCCACAGCGATGCCTAAATTGAGTTCTACCGTCTTAATCGTATCCTGATACATTCCATCCATCCAATGCGCCTATTCTGTGCGCTTTGACAACCCCAAGTTTAGCGCGGGATTTGCCCTGCCACCATCAAAAGCATCACTCAGCCCCCTGCCCCTTGTCGAGATGTGCGACCGCACGCAGAGGCGCGCCCGAACCGCCCTTGATCTTCAAGGGCAGCGCCGAGAGACGGCACTGCGGCGGCAGATCGCCCAAGCGCGCAAAATTCTCGCCTACCATGATCCCCTCTCCCAGAAGAATGCGGTGGGCAGGAAATTCTGTGGTCGAAAACCGATCGATCGACATGCAGTCACATCCGACCAGACTGACCCTGCGCTGCGCCAACAGTTCTGCTGCCGCTTTTGACAGGCCGGGCCAATCACGCAGAAATTTCTCGCCGTCTTCAGGATGTGCCCAAAAGCGATCCCACCCGAAATGGAACATCACCGCTCCGCCCTCGGGCAAGATACCATAGGCAGCTTCGAAGGCTTCGATGCGCGCAGCAGGCAATTCTGTATCGGGCGCGAGATCCGTGGCGGAGATGACTGAAAGCGGACCGAAGAACCTTGTCAGCGGCACCTCATCGATCGGCATCCCACCCGGCACGAAATGCGCGGGAGCATCGAGATGGGTGCCTGAATGTTCGGACATCCTCAAAGAGTGGTTGCACGAAATATCCCCGTCTTCGAAATTCGCGATGCTGATCTGCTCAAACTCGGGATGGCCCGGCCAGACCGGCATTCCGTTGTCTAAAGGATGGGTCAGATCAATAAGGGTTTCGTCAGACATCGCGAATTACCTCACCTTCGGTTTGGGCACGATAGCAACGATCGCGATGATCAGCACGCCCATGATGATGAAACGCATTCCGGCCTGGAACTGGAAGGTATTCAGCATCGTCCCCATCAGGTTGAAGAACATCGCAGCCCCCCAAATTCCAATCGCATTGGCTTGCCCCCCTGCGATCGAGGTTCCGCCCAAAGCGACGATCGCAATCGCCTCCATCAGATAGGTATCCCCCATATTGAGGGCCGCGCCGCCGGTGAACCCTGCCAGAAGATACCCGGCCAGCCCCGCCGCGCCGCCGCATATAACGTAAGAAATCAGACGGACGCGCTTGACGTTGATGCCAGCGAAATGTGCGGCGGCCTCACTCTGGCCCACGGCAAGGACGCGTCGCCCCCAGATGCCCCGAGTCAGGATCAATGCGGCAAGCGCCGTTAGACCCATGATGCAGATCGGCATGATCTGTATCCCTGCGAACCGGGTTGAGGTGAAGGCGGCCAGCGCGGCCGGTGGCTTGAGAGTGGCTTCCCCGCCGAAGTTGAATGCGACGCTCTGGAAGACAAAGCTCCACGCGAGTGTCGCGATGATCGGCGGCAGACGCAGCGCGAGGATTGCGCCATAGTTCAGCGCGCCCGCGACCATGCCCGTACCCAACGCGGCAGCGAGCCCCACAAGCGCCAACCCGCCGCTCGCCGCCGCCGCTGTCATGGCGGTGTAGGCCGAAAGCGTCAGCACAGCGGGGACCGACAGGTCGATATTGCCTGGACCGGTCGCGATGACGAACATCTGCCCACTCGCGACGACGACCGAAATCGCGGCAAAGATCAGCGCTGCGGACAATACGGAGCCAAGGCTCCCGACACCATTCGCGATCATCATGATGATCAGGATCACGATGGCTGCGATGAACCCGTAGGTCCAAGGGGCAAGACGAGAAAAAGCGCTCATGCGAGCCTCCTACGATCAATCAGAACCCGGCCTGCGAGCACAAGAAACAGGATCGCGCCTTGCGCACCGATCTGCCACGTGGCCGGTACATGCATGAAGCTGAGAAACGACCCGGCAAGCGCCAAAGTCAGCGCCCCCAGCACCGTACCGATGGGCGAAACACGCCCCCCGACGAAAGAACCGCCCCCCACGATCACTGCGCCGATGGTCAAAAGCGTGTAGGACGGGGCGACATTGGGGTCACCCGAGGTGATCATCCCCGAAAGCAGCACCCCCGCTCCGAGCATCAGCACCGCGGCGATTGCGTAGATCGCGATCCGCAGCTTGATCAAAGACCAGCCCGCCTTCTGCACCGCACGCGCATTGCCTCCCGTGGCCCGCAAAAGGGTGCCGAAGCTGGTATGCATCAAAAGCCATTGCGCCAAACCGCCTGCGATCAACGCCACCCAAATCGGCAGCGGCAGCAGCGGCGGCTTCCACCCGGTGAAGGCTATCAGCCAGCCGGGAACCGTTCCGCCGGGCGAGGGCAGCACGGTGATCGCGATACCGAGCCAGATGAAAGACGCCCCTAGCGTCACGATGATCGAAGGCAGTTCGCGCTCATGCGTAAACCAGCCCATCATCACGAAAGCCGCAATCACTGCGAGATAACCGAGAATGGCGATCATCGGCGCGCTATCGAGCCAAACCGCGGTGACGCAAGTGATCATCCCGACATAGGCACCGTTTGACAGATCAATGTCGCCCAGCAGGATCAACATCATCTGCGCAAGCGCGGCGAGAACCAGCGGCGCGGAAAGTTTGAACAGCAAGGTAAAGCCGAAATAACTCATCGCGTTGGGCTGGACGTAGAAAATTGCACCCAGCATTATAATCAGAGCCCCGGCAGGAAGCAGTAATTGCAACAGCCCATGGGAAAGGTGAAACCGTTTCTCAGCCATCGAGCCCTCCGAAAGATGATTCGAGAATTATACTTGGTTCGATCTGCGCCCCATCGAGAACAGTCTCCGACCGGCCTTCGCGGAACACATGGACGCGGTCGCAATTCTCGAATTCCTCGGTCTCGGTCGAATACCACAGAAAACTGCGCCCAGCCTCGGCCTCGGCGCGGATCAGCGCATAGACCTCGTGCTTGGTGCCGACATCAACGCCACGCATCGGATCGTCGAGAATGATCAGTTTGGCATCCGATGCCAAAGCGCGGGCAAAGAGAACCTTTTGCTGGTTGCCGCCCGAAAGGCTCAGAAGCGGGGTTTCAATGCCCGGCGCTCGCACCTTGAGGCGGTCGAACCAGCTTTGCGCCAGACCATCCGCTGCTTCGGGCAGCACGATGCCGCCGCGAGACAACGCGTTGAGCGAGCGGAGCGTAAGATTGTCGCGAATGGACCACAGGCCGAAGACGCCTTCGGTCACCCGATCCCCCGCCACGAAGGCAACGGGAATGCCGCGCGCCTGCGCCGCATCGAACAGCGCACGCAGACGCTCTCGTTGACCATGCCCGTCCAGACCGGCCAAGCCGACGATTTCGCCTTGATGGAGCGTGATGTCATGGTCTCCCATGCCGCTGGAATGAGTAAACACGACCGTCTCGCGCGCGACAGACCTGCGGCGCTCGCGGCCCTCGGGTTCGATATCGCCCATCGCAGCCACGAGGGTGGCCCGGCTCAGATTTTCATTGATTTGACTAGAAATCACCTGACCGTCTTTCATCGTCACCACACGATGTGCGGTCGCAAGGATCTCGCCAAGGCGGTGCGTCACGAGGATCACGGCGATGCCCTGGCCGGAGGCGCGCTGTATATGCTCCAGCAACTGGCGCGTCGCTTCGGGACCAAGCGAAGAGGTCGGTTCGTCAAGGATGATCGCGCGCACCGGCGTTTCCGTCTCAGTGAACCCGCGGGCGATCTCAATCATCTGACGCTCGCCGAGGGGGAGCTCCCCAATCGGCCGTTTAATGTCGATGCCGGAGTTGGGGAAGATCGTCTCCAGGGCATCGCCGATGATCTGCCGGGCCCGCCGTTTCCAGCCAAAGCCCTTGAGTGCAGGGTGCAGCAGGCGCGTGTTCTCTACCGCCGACAGGTTCGGACAAAGCGACAATTCCTGAAAGACACAGCGCAGGCCACTTTCGCGCGCCTCGATCGCGCTCCAGGTATCGACTGGTTTGGCGCTGACTTCGAATGTGCCGCCACTTCGCGCGACCGTTCCTGTCAGCACATTGATCAATGTCGATTTACCCGCGCCGTTATGACCGATCAGACCGACCACCTCGCCTTTGGCCAGATGGAAATTGGTTTCGCGCAGGGCCTGAACTGCACCGTAGCTTTTGCTCAGCCCCTGCCCTGCCAGAAAGACGGAGGCCGAAGCCTCCATCCCTGGCGTGGAGTTTTGTGTCACCTGCTGCATTTTCATCTCAGGATCAGTTCGGAGCCGTGATGCGGGGCAATTCGGTCCCGTTGATATTGGCATCGATGATCTTGCCAACGATTTTCTGATCGTAATCCGCGTCGAGCACCCCACCTTCGGGCACTTGGCTCAGCCAGGCGTCAAGATTGCCCTGATGCACTTCAAGCAGCGGCACTTCGACGAAATCGGGCACGTCCTTGCCGGCGAGAATTTGCTGCGCGGTCCAGAATGCCACTTGCGACGCACTGGGGGTTGCACCAAGCGAGAAGGTCTCGTACCCGGTTGCTTCGTGCTGATCTTTCCATGCCTGCAACTCGTCTTGACGATTGCCCATGATGATGATCGGAATTTTGCGACCGGCGGCTATGAAGGCCTGCATCGCGCCATAGCCGTCGCCACCTTGTGTCAGCACAGCATCGACCTTGTCGAGCGAGGGCAGGATACCGGCCACTTCTTTTTGTGCCACTGTGCCGGTCCACTGGCCGTACACTTCCCCCACGCTTTTATAGGTCGGATGCTCGTCCATCGCCTTTTCGACGCCCTCATGCAGGCGTCTATCAAAACCGTCGCCGGCTATACCGCGGATTTCGAGGATATTGGCGGGCTTGTCGCCCAGCTTCGACTGCACGAAATCGAGTTCCGCTTTGGCATAGCTGTCGAGATTGAAATCAACCGTATAGGCGCAAGGTTCGGTCACGCCGCTGGCGACAGCAACAACGGCAATCCCCGCGTTGCAGGCTTCTTTAATCGCACCGTTCAGCGCGGTATCCGAACCCGCCAGCACGACGATCGCATCGTAGCCTTGCAAAATCAGGTTCTGGATTTGCCCCGCCTGTTCGGTGACGTTGTTATTTGCAGACACAGTGGTGAAGCCAGCAATCGTACCGTCATCGACGGCTTTCTGGGCCATCCGCTCAAAGTCTTTGATCATCACTTGCCGAAAAGAATTCCCGGCATATGAATTGCTGAACGCGATCCGCTTGCCGCTGGTATCGCCGGTCGCCAGACCCTCCGCTGCGAAAGCCTGCCCCGCGAGCAACACGCCGCCAGCCAAGAGCCCCGCACCTTGCAAGAGCGTTTTCGTAAATTTCATATCTTCCTCCCTTTGTCCGGCGCCGCGGACCTAACTCTTAATTCGGACTGACTGGGGAGCAGGAATCGCGCCTCCTCCCCCCTCCTTCCCAGAAACATAACATCACTTGTATGGTAGAATGTCAAAATATATTAACAACCTACTGCCTCACTCTCGTGGCCCACCTAGGACGACGACGCGGTGCGCAACTCCGAGTGCGGCATCAGAGCTCCGCGGTGACGAACAACCTGCATTGCGATCCGATGACCTGTGGCCACCGCATCCGACAGGCTTGCCCCCATCGCCAGGCGCGCGATGAAAGCACCGTTGAAACTGTCGCCAGCGCCCGTGGTATCTATCGGCGTAACACGTGTGAGCCCATCAAACCGGTGCGTGCGGCCTTCATGGCCCACGACAATATCCCCACCACCGTTTTTCACGACGACGGTCTGCGCTCCTGCATTGAGATAGCGATCCAGCGTCTCGCCCGGATCGGCGTCACCAAAGCACATCTGCTCGTCATCGAAACTCGGCAGGACGATTTGCGAAACATGCGCTGCCGCAGTCAGGCTCTCTGCCGCGGTTTTCATATCGGGCCAGAGCTTCGGCCGGACATTCGGGTCAAGCACCGTGACACAGCCTTCCGCACGACGGCGTGCCAGTTCTGCCAGTAGTGCATCGCGCCCCTCCGGCGGCAGGATCGCCAAGGTAATGCCGGACACATGAATGACGTGAGCGTCTTGCGCCATTGCCCGCAGCTGAACGGGATCATCCGCAAGGGTCCGCGCCGCGGACGTGTCACGCCAATAGGTAAAGCTGCGCTCGCCCTTATCCAGCGTAATCGCATAGAGCCCGACCGCGCGTGAGGGATGATATGCGAGCCGATCCGTTTCGATTCCTGCCTCTTTTAGGAAACGTGGCACGCGCTGCGAAAACACGTCATTGCCAATCTTCGTGCCATAGGCCACCGCCCAATCATCTGACAAGCACGCGCGTGCATACCATGCGGTGTTAAGCGTATCGCCTGCGATCCCCATCTGCCAAAGCGCCTCGCCCGCGGCGGAGAGCTCCAACATACATTCGCCAATTGCAAGAAAACGCTTCATCATGTGCTTCCGTTTTCAGTAGCGCGCGCAGCCTCTGCTGCGAGAACCTCTCGCATCGGCCTTTGCAACATGCATTCAAGCAGCGGCTCGACTTCGCCCCAAAACGCATCGCTCGCCCCCAGCGCGACGGGCACAAAAGACGCCGCGCGCAGTGCGGCCACAATCTGCGCCGCAGTCTTGCCCTGTGCCAGGTCCGACAAGGCCTCGGCACGCGGATCGCGCAGTTCGTAAGCCGCGCAATCATGGGTCGCCTTGCTCAGGTGGCGCGCCCACACGGCCGTCGCAAAAGCAAAGGGACGCAGTGCTTGCCCCTGCCCGAGCGCATCGAGCGCCGGGGCAAAAATGCGTTGCGGCATCTTTTCCGAGCCATCCATCGCAATCTGGAAGGTCTCATGGGCGATATTGGGGTTTTCAAAACGCCGGATCAGATTGTGACCGTAACCCTCAAGATCAATCCCGGCAATCGGCGGCAAGGTCGCGGCGGCTGCCACCAGATGCCTCTGGATCAGCGCCACAAGGGCCGGGTCACGCATCACATCGCGTACATAGGCATGGCCCGCATGGAACCCCGCATAGGCCAAAAGCGAGTGGCTGCCATTCAGCATCCGCAACTTCATGGCCTCAAAGGGCGCCACATCCTTGGCGAAAATCACGCCCGCCTCATGCCAGGCAGGGCGACCTTGCGGAAAGTCATCCTCGATCACCCATTGGCAGAAGCTTTCGGTTTCTACCGCCGCACGATCTTCGCAGCCAATCAAGGTCTCTGCCTCAAGCAGCGTGGCTGGCGTGGCCGCTGGCGTAATCCGATCGACCATCGTCGAAGGAAAGGCGACGTTCTCCGCGATCCAGCCAGCAAGTTCGGGATCGATCCGGCGCGCGAAATCGACCACCGCCCCGCGCAGAATCTTGCCATTCTCCGGCAAGTTATCGCAGCAAAGCACCGTGAACGGATCAAGCCCGGCCTCGCGCCGCCGACGAAGTGCCTCGCACAGAAGACCCAGAACGCCATGCGGGGCCCTTGGGGTCACCAAATCAGCAGCCACCGCAGGATGCGTCTGGTCGCAACACAAACCGCTTCGGTCCAGCCCGTAGGCTTTTTCCGTCACCGTCAAAGAGACGATTCGCGTCTCGGGCGCGGCCATTGCTGCCAAAGCCGGTCCGGGATCATCCGCCGCGCAGATCGCGTCCGCGATCGCCCCGATCACCTGCGCCTCGACGCCGTCCGCCCCTTTTGCAATCAACGTGTAGAGCCCGTTTTGCGGATGCAATTGCTCTGCCGCGCGGGGCGAACGCAGCGACACCCCGAGGATACGCCAGTCGCCACCCGCCTTTGCCAAAGCCGTGTCGGTCAATGCGGCCTGATGCGCCTTGTGAAACGCGCCAAGCCCCAAATGCACGATCCCGATGCCATGTTCGGACGGGCAATAGACCGGACGCAACGATTGCGGGACGGCATCAAGCGTTTCGAGACGACTCATTGCAGACCTCCCAGGCGATGCTCGAAGCTCCGGTATAGACCACGCAGCTCGGCCAATCCCTTGAGGCGACCAATCGCCGGATAGCCTGGCTGTGCCTCGCGCCCGATATCATCAAGGATATCCTGACCGTGATCGGGTCGAAAGGGAATCGACCAATCCGCGCGCCCCGCCGCGCGGCGCCGGCGCTCCTCGCACACGATCGCACGTACCATCGCCACCATATCTGTATGGCCGGACAGATGCTCGTCCTCGTAAAAGGAGTTCATCACTGCATCGCCTTCAATCGCGACGTTACGCAAATGCAAAAAGTGAACGCGATCCGCGAGTGCCTCGAAAATCTTGACCGGATCGTTATCCGGGCGCGCGCCAAGGCTGCCCGTGCAAAGCGTCACGCCATTGGCAGGCAGGTCGACCGCATCAAGAATCTTGCGGTAATGCGCCTCGCTCGACGCAATCCGCGGCAACCCCAGCAACGGGAAAGGCGGATCGTCGGGGTGGCAACACAGACGCATGCCAAGGCGCTCGGCAAGCGGCGCAACCTCTGACAGGAAATCTATCATATGCGATTGCAGCCGATCTTGCGAGATATTGTCATATTCCGCCAGATGCAGTTTGACATGTTCCAGCGTGAAAGTTTCCGCAGCACCGGGCAGACCGTACACGACGTTTTCCGCCAGCGCAGTCCGGCGCGCATCACTCATCTGTGCGAAGCGCTCCGCGGCGGCGGCGGCGATGTCTTCAGGAAAGCTTTCCGCAGCCCCTTTGCGCTGAAGCACGTGAATATCGAAAGCTGCGAAATCAATCAAATCGAAGCGCATGCAGCGCGCGCCGTTGGGACGCTCCCATGCGAGATCGGTGCGGGTCCAGTCCAACACCGGCATGAAGTTGTAGCAGATCACTTCAATCCCGGAGTCCCGCAAATGCCGCATGGACAGTTTCCATGCATCGAGATGTGCGCGCCAGTCACCCTTCTGCTTCTTGATATCTTCGGAAA
This sequence comes from Celeribacter sp. ULVN23_4, assembly GCF_054788345.1. Taxonomy (NCBI): domain Bacteria; kingdom Pseudomonadati; phylum Pseudomonadota; class Alphaproteobacteria; order Rhodobacterales; family Roseobacteraceae; genus Celeribacter; species Celeribacter sp. ULVN23_4. The sequence goes on from NZ_JBTVYO010000004.1 coordinate 79,101, forward strand.
CCGGCAGCGACTCCACGACTTCCCAACGCAGCGACGAAGCGCGACCGTCCGCGCGCGTCGCGATCTCACGGTGCCGCTGTGCAATTTCCTCCGGGCTCCAGACTGCGCCGGTCGGGACATGATGCAACGCCGAAACGACGCCCTCGACTCCCGCTTGCATCATGTCGTCAATACTCACCCGATCCTTCGGACCGAACCAACGCCAAGTCTGACGCATTGCAATCTCCTCTTCTATGCGTGCCGGCGCAACCTGCCCCGCCTCGCGTTGTCTTTTACCGCTAAACTTTATATCAGCTTGCCTTTATGTTGACTAGTATGGAAGATTGTCGAAACTTTGCTGAGAAAGAGGCTATCGATGACGTCAAAGAACATTCGCATTGTGCGGCTGCACGGTCAGAAAGACTTACGCGTCGAGACCGGCGAAGAGCCGCTGGCAGGCCCGGGTGAAGTCGTCGTCGCGATCGGTGCCGGCGGCATCTGCGGCTCTGACATGCATTATTTCACCGATGGCGGGATCGGAACGATCCGCGTGCGCGAGCCGATCATCATCGGGCACGAGGCCGCTGGAACGATCGTGTCCCTTGGTGAGGGGGTCGAGGATTTGGCACCTGGCGACCGAGTCGCCATCAACCCATCCCATCCCTGTGGTACGTGCCGCTTTTGCACAGAAGGCGCCCACCAACACTGCCTGAACATGCGTTTCAAGGGCTCGGCGATGTTCCTGCCTCACGAACAGGGTTTCTTCCGCGATCGTCTCGCGATCGGGGCAGCCCAATGCTATAAGATTGAGGCGCATGTGCCGATGGCGGAAGCGGCACTCGCCGAACCGCTTGCCGTTTGCTGCCGCGCCGTGACGCGCGCCATCGACGTTGCGGGCCCCTTGGCGGGCAAGCGCGTTCTGGTGACGGGCGCCGGTCCGATCGGGGCACTGTGTACTGCGCTCGCAAATCATTTCGACGCGTGTGAGATCGTGGCAACCGACCTTCAAGACAAAACTCTAACGGTCGCTGAAAAGGTCGGCGCAACGCGTGTGATCAACACCCGCACCACGCCGGACGGATTGCAGAAATACGAAGCGGAAAAGGGTCAGTTCGATCTTTGTTTCGAATGCTCCGCGGCGGCCCCTGCGCTGCGCGCGGCGATTGCCTGTACCCGTCCGCTTGGCACCATCGTGCAGGTCGGCGTAATGGGTGACACAAACGTGCCTTTCAACATGCTGGTCGCGAAAGAGCTAAGCCTGATCGGAACGCACCGTTTCGACAGGGAATTCGGCGAAGCCGTCGCCTTGATTAACGCGCGGCAAATGAATCTCGCACCGATTGTCACCCATAGCCTACCAGTCGAGCGGGCCAACGAAGCGATGTCGCTGGCCCTGGATCGAGGTCAGGCCGTCAAGGTTCAACTGACCTTCGACACACCGTAAAATAAATTCGCATCACCGTCGCGCCAGCGCCCTGCATAGACGCTCACGCGGCATGTTTAATTGAGGCTGGCACGGAGGGCAGCCGAGGGGAAAGCGTCCCCTACTGCCTCCGACACCGCAGCATGAGCCAGGGCCGCAGCATCTTCGGGACTTCCGAACAGAATCGCGACGCTTTCCCTGCCTGCAAAGTAGCGGCGTGTACGCGTTCGGAGGCACTGCGGACGCGCTCGCGTACTCCGTCGATGGTGCTGTCACATTAACTGGCCAGTTTGAGCGATTGGTGCTGTTGGGACATTAAGCGACGTTTGCATAGGATTTCCACGCATCGAATGTTTCGACCCGATGGTGGCGGACAGTAAGGGCGGAACGGCGGGCACAGGGCTAGAGAAACGATTGCGGGTTGCAGACTGCATGGAGACGAAACGCTGCAATCCCCCCGAAAATCGGAAGCGCTGCATTGTTGGCTCTCGTTTTCGAAATGGGAGGTGACTGTTTTCAGCGCGCTTGTCTCGCCTCGATTGAGGGGTGTCCTCAAGAACAACGCCGCGTTGGTCGACCACGCGTAGAGCCAGACAACATGAGACATGATCCGGTGCGGAAAGTGTGGCCTTTATCGTTGATTTTCTCTGTCTGCATCGACAGCGCTTACGCCGAGATTAACCGGCCGGCAATCTCAGCCCCGCAAACGTGACAACACCGTTCCGTCGTGACAACCGTAAGCGCCCCACATCGGGGACGGCGCGATACGGGGGCGGCAGAGGCAAAACGTACGGCTTCAGATCAGGATCGGCACGAAGGCGATCATGAGATACACAAACAACAGCATTCCGAGATAGGGCAGAACCGCGCGGGCGATGCGTTCGATCGGCAGGCGTGCCGTTGTGGAGGCGACAAAGAGGTTGATGGCGACGGGCGGCGTGACCATGCCAATGGCCAGACCGACCACAATGATGATGCCGAAATGCACAGTGCTCAAACCGAGCTGCGCCGCGAGAGGCAGGAGCATCGGGGTCAGGATGATCAGGGCAGAGGCGGTTTCAAGGAAGACGCCCGCCACAAGGATCACCGCCATGACGAGAAGCAACAGCACATAGGTATTGGAGGACAAGGACAGTGCCGCAGTGGCGATCTGGTTCGGCACCTGCCAGCTTGACAGCGTCCAGCTCAGGATCGAGGAGGCCGCAATCACGAACATGATGACGGAGGTGGTGACGCCTGCACGGATGATGATGCGATAAAGCTGTTTCAGGGTCAGGTCGCGGTAGATGAAAAGCGACACGAGGATGGCGTAGTCCACCGCGATGACGGCGGCTTCGGACGGGGTGAAAATGCCCGAAAATATCCCGCCGAGAATGATCAGCGGCGCCATTAGCCCCCAGCTGGCCGAAAGAAAGGTGCGGCCAATGGTTTTGAGGTTGAACGCGGTCCCGCGCGGATAGGCGCGGCGGTGGCCTTGAATGAGGGCGATAAAGATCAGACCGATCCCCATGGCGATGCCGGGGATAAAGCCGTTTAGGAACAGTTCCCGCACGGATTCCTGCGCGATCACGGCATAGATGATCATCGGCACAGAGGGGGGGATCACCACGCCAATAGTACCCGAGGCGGCAATGAGAGAGGCGGCAGAAGCCGGATCATAGCCTTTGCGTTTCAGTTCAGGCACAAGGCTGGCCCCGACAGCGGCGGTGGTGGCCGCGCCCGATCCGGAGATTGCGGCAAAGAACATGCCCGCAAGCACGGAAACGATGGAGAGGCCGCCTTTGATAAAGCCGAACATGCTGTCGGCAAAGGCGACGAGACGTTTGGAAATTTCACCCTGTGCCATGACATCGCCCGCAAGTACGAACATCGGCACGGCGACAAGCGCAAAGGAGTTGATGCCGGAGAACATCTGTTGCGGCACGACCATCAAGGGCACGCCGGAGAGATTGAGTGCGCTCATGGTCGCCGCGCCGATCACGATGGCAACCGGAATGCCCAAGAGCAGGAAAAGAAGGAAAAGGCCGGCAAGCACGAGGCTCATGTTACGATCTCCCCGAAGGTGTTGCGGCATTCCCGGCCAGTTCATGTTCCAAATCGGTGTCGATTTCACTGTGCGTTTCGCGCATCGGCTCTCCGGCCAAAAGCCGGATCAGGTCGATCACCGACAACCCCGCCATGATCAGCGCGGCAAAAGGCATGACGGCATAGACATAGGTCATGCTGAGCCGCAATGAGGGCGATTTTTGAAAACTTTGCATGTTCATATATTGCCAACCGATTTTGGCCAGCGTCAGGAGGAACACAATCGTGACCAGAACCGCCGCGCCGGAAACGACCCGGCGCAACGCGGGCGGCAGGTTGTCACGCAGAACCGTGACCGCGATATGCCGCCCCTGTTGATAGGCCAGCGCAGCGCCGAGAAAGGTGATCCAGATCAGCAGAAATCTTGCGACCTCTTCTGTCCAGCTCACCGAGGTGAAGAACACCCGCGACACGATCTGAAGCGTGATCACCGCCGTCAGCCCCGCCATACCCGCAAACACCACGGGTTTGAGGAGCGTCCCCACCAGTCTGTCCAGCCACGCCAGCCCTTTGAGCATCTTACTTCAGCGCCTCTTGGATGCGCGGCAGATAGTCGCCGAATTTCTCGCCGTATTTGTCATAGACCGGCTGCACAGCGGCGGAGAAGGCCGCGAGGTCCGCATCTTCGACCACATTCATGCCCGCGTCTTTGAGGGCGGCCAGTTGCTCTTCTTCAAGCTCGGCGTTGAGCGCGCGCTCGTATTCGGCCGCCTCTTGTGCCGCAGCAGCGATGATGTCCTGCGCCTCTTCAGAGAGCTGGTTCCATTTCGGCATGCCCATCACAAAGAGCGCCGGCGCGTAGGTGTGACGCGTCATGGTCATGTTGGTCTGGGTTTCGTTCAGCTTGAAGGAATAGACCACACCGACCGGGTTTTCCTGGCCGTCGATGGTGTTTTGCTGCATGCCGGTCAGTGCCTCGGTCCAGGCCATCGGGATCGCGTCGGCCCCCAGTTCACGGAAGCTGTCGATATAGACCGGGTTTTCCATCACGCGGATGCGCAGCCCGTCGAGATCGGCAGGCGAGTTCACCGGGCGCTTCGAATTGGTCAGGTTGCGGAACCCGCGCTCGGCATAGGCGAGACCTTTGAGGTTGACCTCTTCGAGGCGACCCAAAAGCTCCTGGCCGATTTCCCCATCAAGGACGCTGTAGGCCGCTTCGGGAGAGGGGAAGAGGAACGGCAATTCGAAAACGGCGATATCTTCGAGGAAGTTCGCGACAGGACCGTTGGTGATGACGCCCATGTCAACCGTGCCGATTTGCATGCCCTCAAGCAAAGTGCGCTCGTCGCCCAGCGTGGCGTTCGGGAAAATCTCGACGGTGATCGCGCCATCGGAGCGCTCGGAGACCAGTTCCTGAAATTTCACGGCGGCGGTGTGATAGGCGTCCTGTTCGTTGACCACATGCGCCAGACGCAGGTTAACGGGATCAATATCCGCCATGGCCGGAAGCGCAGTAAGAGTTGCCGCAGCGAATGCTGCCGCTTTGATAAAGGATGTCATAGATGTCCTCCCAGACAGTTAAAAGAAGAGCGCGCTCCGGCGCCCGTTGCAAGACCCACTCCGACGCGCCCGTCTGGCGTCACATGATGCATTTCGAAGGCCCTCATGAAGACCTGAGGAAAAGCACTTTAGCTGCGAAAAACTGCATCGGATTGCAGATTTATTGCGCATATGGCGGAAAAAAGCGTCAAGATGCAACCCAACATCGCGCTTGCCGGAGTTCTTTACATCCCCTGTGCCTTTTCAAACAAATCTCTGCCACGGGAGACTCAGGCAGAGGTGTGGCCCAATCGCTGAGAGAGATGCTGGCGTAATCTGGCCCGCTTCGCACGGGATCTTCGACCATTGTCCCCTCTGGGCTTGCACGCATCCTGTGCTACACTCCCGCCGGGAGGAGGCGCGCCACGCAAGGCGCGTCATCAAAAAAGCGATGAAACACGCACGCCATGTCGAAGAGATCGGGCAGGTGCTCGAGGGCGGCCAGACCGGGCGGGACAGTATTGTCTCCGCCTCCTGGCGGCGTTGTGTCGAGGTCTATGGTATGGACCCGATGCGCACCGACCCGGCGCATATTGTCACAGAGACCGAGTTGCGCGATCACCGCAAGCAGGCCGAATGGATGATCGCGGCGGCACGCTCGGGGCTGCAATCTCTGTTTCGCCAGGTCGCCGGCCAAAACTACGTGCTGCTGCTGACAAATGCCGAGGGTGTCTGCGTCGATTACTTCGGCGACGACCTGTTCACCGAGGACCTGCGCAGCGCCGGGCTTTATCTCGGATCGAACTGGTCCGAGGATCTCGCCGGAACCTGCGGCGTTGGCGCCTGTATCGTCACGCAAGAACCGGTGACCGTGCATCAGGACGACCATTTCGGCAATGCCCATGTGGCGCTGTCCTGCACGGCCGCGCCGATCTTTGACAGTCTCGGACAATTGGCCGCCGTGCTCGACATTTCACTTTTGCGCTCTCCCACCCCCAAAAGCAGCCAGAATCTGGCGATGAGCCTCGTCACCTCCGCCGCGCGCCGCGTCGAAATGGCCAATCTGATGGCCGAAAGCCCGCGTGACTGGGTGTTGCGCCTGTCCTCCAGCCCGGAATTCCTGGACGTCGATCCCGAGGCCGCCGTGCGGCTGGACGGCTCGGGACGGGTGCTGGGCTATACCCGCGCGGCGCGCCAATTGTTCCCCGAAACGGGACAGATTCTCGGGCGTCGGATCGACGAGGTTCTGAGCGTAAGCGTCGATGACCTGCCGGATCTGATGCGCGACCGCCCCACCGAGGAGCGGGTGATCGAGATGCGTGACGGCGGAGCGCTGTTCGGCCATGCCATCGCGCCCAAGGCCCCGCATCAGACCCGCCACGGGGCACGGCAGACCGGGACACTGGCCGGGACACTGGCCGGTGCACAGAAAGGCGCACTGAGTGGAACACTCGGTGGCGCGCTGGCCGGGCTGACCGGCGGCGACCCGAACATGGCCCGTCTTTTGGAACAAGCCGAACGGCTGGCCCCTTCCACCGTACCGCTTTTGATCACCGGCGAGACCGGCACCGGAAAAACCAAACTCGCCCGCGCGATCCATATGATGAGCAAAGCGCAAGGGTTCATGAGCCTCGAATGCGCCACACTGCGTCCCAAGGACATCGCCGATCTCTCCCTCGACCCGGTGAGCCTGACGACGCTTTTGCTGCGTCGGATCGAGGAGTTGAGCGAAGAGACCGCCATCGCCCTGAGCGGATTGCTCGACCGCAGGCCCGATCTGCGCACGCTTTCGACAAGCTGTCTCGATCCGGCCCGCATCGCCTTGCCCCGCACGCTGTTTCACCGATTGGCGGGCTGTAATCTCACCGTGCCCCCACTCCGAATGCGACGCGATCTCGACTGGCTGATGTCGCGCCATCTGCGCCGCCACACCGCCGAAACGATCCGCCTGTCGCCCTCGGCGCGGGCCGAACTGATGGGACGCACCTGGCCGGGCAATATCCGCGAGCTTGAACAGGTACTCGACACCGCCGCCGCGCTCTGCGTCGGCACGGTGATCGACCTGCCCGACCTGCCCCATCCGGTCGTGGCCGACCCTGCCGACGGGTCGCCCGCCTCGACAAACCCATGGGACTCGCTGGAGCAGGTTCTGGTCGCCTGCGACTGGAACATGGCCCGCGCCGCGCGCCGTTTCGGGGTCAACCGCTCGACCATCCTGCGCCGGATGCGGGCCGCCGGGTTGCGCCCGCCCGAGTGAGATGTTGCACAGGCGTTGCGCGCGCAACATGCTGCGCTGCAACGATTGTTTTTCTGTCATCCATGGCCATCGCGCACGTAGATCGCCGCAATTTTCGCACCCCATACTTCTTCTGAACACACGCACAGAGGAGGAGTTGCGATGCTCGACAGTTCAACCACCACCCAGACTCAGGAGCTTCTGGACAGCCTGAACGCCGCATTGGAGGGCGGCGATATCGACCGCGCCGCGGGGCTGTTCGCGACCGACAGCTATTGGCGCGATCTCGTTGCGGTCAGTTGGAACCTGAAGACGGTCGAAGGCCCCGAGGGCGTGGCGGATATGCTGCGCAGTCAGCTTGACCACACCCGTCCGGGCAAGTTTGAGATTCAGTCAGGCGAGATGCCCGCCGAGGAGGACGGCGTCATCACGGCTTGGCTCACATTCGAAACCGCGACCGGGCGTGGTTGGGGGTTGATGCGGATGCGCGACGGTCGGATTTGGACGTTGCTGACCGCCCTGCAAGAGCTCAAGGGGTTCGAGGAAAACCGAGGCAAACGCCGCCCGATGGGCGCAGAGCATGGCGCCAAAAAGAACCGCAGCTCGTGGAAAGAACGCCGTGAGGCGGAGGAGGCCGATCTGGGCTATGGCACCCAGCCCTACGTCGTCATCATCGGCGGTGGTCAGGGCGGCATCGCGCTTGGTGCACGGCTGCGTCAATTGGGCGTCCCGGCCATCGTGCTGGACAAACATGACCGCCCCGGCGACCAATGGCGCTCGCGCTACAAGTCGCTCTGCCTGCACGATCCGATCTGGTACGACCACCTGCCCTACATCAAGTTCCCCGACAACTGGCCGGTGTTCACGCCGAAGGACAAGGTCGGCGACTGGCTGGAGATGTACACCAAGGTCATGGAGATCAATTTCTGGTCCCGCTCCGAAGTCCAGAAAGCGAGCTATGACGAGGCCTCCGGCACTTGGGAGGTCAAGGTCAACCGCGACGGCGAAGAGGTCACGCTGCGCCCTACCCAGCTTGTGCTTGCCACGGGCATGTCGGGCAAACCGAACATGCCGCAATTTCCCGGCATGGAGCGCTTCAAGGGGACGATCCAGCATTCCTCGCAGCATGAGGGGCCCGATGACTGGGCCGGCAAAAAGGTCGTCGTCATCGGCTCGAACAACTCCGCGCATGACATCTGTGCCGCGCTTTGGGAGGGCGATGCCGATGTGACGATGGTCCAACGCTCCTCGACCCATATCGTGCGCTCGGACAGTCTGATGGAGATCGGCCTCGGTGCGCTTTATTCCGAAGAGGCGGTCGCCAACGGGGTGACAACCGAAAAGGCCGACATGATCTTTGCCTCCCTGCCCTACAAGATCATGCATGAATTCCAGATCCCGCTCTACGACCAGATGCGCGAACGCGACGCGGAGTTCTACAAGGGTCTGGAAAACGCCGGCTTCGATCTCGACTGGGGCGATGACGGGTCGGGCCTGTTCATGAAATACCTGCGACGCGGCTCCGGCTATTACATCGACGTGGGCGCCAGCCAGTTGATCATCGACGGAGAGGTCAAACTCGCCAAAGGCGGCGTCGATCATTTCGAAGAAGACGCGGTCGTTTTGACCGATGGCACCCGCCTGCCCGCCGATCTCGTTGTGCTGGCCACCGGGTTCGGATCGATGAACGGCTGGGCCGCGGATCTGATCAGCCCGGAGGTCGCGGATAAGATCGGCAAGGTCTGGGGCCTCGGCTCCGACACCACCAAGGACCCCGGCCCGTGGGAAGGCGAACAGCGCAATATGTGGAAACCGACCCAACAGGAACACCTTTGGTTCATGGGCGGCAACCTGCACCAATCGCGCCACTATTCGCTCTACCTCGCCCTGCAATTGAAAGCCCGTCTGGAGGGGCTCGAGACCCCCGTTTACGGCCTTCAGGAGGTGCATCACCTGTCGTGATGCGCATCGCGCGCCCGGGCTTTCTTCCCGGCCCGGGCGCAGAATTTACGAACCTAAGGAGAACCACAATGAAAGCAGCACGCTGGCATGGCGTCAAAGATATCCGCGTCGAAGACATCCCCGAACCCTCCCCCGCAGCGGGCGAGGTCAAGATCAAGGTGGCCTGGACCGGAATTTGCGGCAGCGACCTGCACGAATATCTCGCCGGGCCGATTTTCGTCCCCGCGGACGAAGAGCATCCGCTCAGCCACGACAAGGCGCCGATCACCATGGGCCACGAATATTGTGGCGAGATCACCGAATTGGGCGCGGGTGTGACCGGGCTTGCGGTTGGCGACCGGGTTGCCATCGAACCGATCTTTGCCTGTGGCACTTGCCCCGCCTGTCATGAAGGCAAATACAATCTTTGTGACAGCCTCGGCTTTGTCGGCCTTTCGGGCGGCCACGGTGGCTTTGCCGCGTTCTCGGTCGTGCCCGCAGGCATGGTGCACAAAATGCCGGACGCCCTGTCGATGGAGCAAGGCGCGCTGGTCGAACCGGCGGCCGTCGCGCTCCACGCAGTGCGCATGTCCAAGATCAAGGCGGGCGACACGGCCGCAGTCTTTGGTGCCGGCCCGATCGGGCTTTTGGTCGTCGAGGCGCTGCGCGTCGCCGGTGCGGCCCAGATCCATGTGGTCGAACCCTCGCCCGAGCGCCGCGAAAAGGCGCTGGAACTGGGCGCGACCAGCGCCATCGATCCGATGTCGACCGATCCAGTGGAGACGATCCGCACGGCCACCGGCGGCGTCAACGTGGCCTTCGAAGTGACCGGGGTGCCGCGCGTTCTGCCGCAATGCATCGACAGCACGCGGCACGAGGGCCAGACCCTGATCGTGTCGATCTGGGAGGGCGATGCCGCGTTCCAGCCCAACACCGCCGTGCTGAAGGAGCGCCAGCTTCTGGGCACCATCGCCTATCGCAACATCTATCCGGCGGTGATGGAGCTTATGACCCAGGGCTATTTCAGCGCCGACAAACTTGTGACCAAGCGAATCTCCATCGACGAGATCGTCGATCAGGGGTTCGAGGCCCTCGTGGCGGAAAAATCTCAGGTCAAGATTCTCGTCCAAGCCCCGGCGTGATGTAACACGATTGAGCGGCGCTCAGAACGTTGCTTGAGCCGCCCCTGAACACCCTGACGGCCCCGTGCGATGCGCGGGGCCGCAATGCTAAGACCTACGCCTTCAGCCGCCCGAGACCACCTCGGTGTTCCAGCTCTTGCAGGCTTGGGACAGTTCGTCCGGAACGGCGTGATCGGTGAAATACACGTCGATGTCGGACAGCGATGCGATCCTTGCGGGGGCGCTTCTGGAAAATTTGGTGTGATCCGCGACGAGAAAAACCTTGCGCGATTGCCGCAGGATCGTCTGGCTCACACTGACCTCCTGAATGTCGAAATCCAAAAGATCGCCATCACGGTCGAGCGCGGAACAGCCGATGACCGCCAGATCGAATTTGAATTGGCGGATGGTCTCTGCGGCCAGATTGCCGACCAAGCCGCCATCGGACCGCCGCAAATGCCCGCCGGTCACGATGACTTCGCAATTGTTGTTCCCGGCCAGAATGTTGGCGACATTCATATTGTTGGTGACGACCATCAGATCCTTGTGATGCAACAGCTCCTGCGCGACGGCTTCCGTGCTTGTCCCGATGTTGAGAAACAACGAAATCCCGTTGGGAATCCGCGACGCACAGGCCCGCGCGATCGCGGTTTTGGCCTCCGCGTTCAACTGCCGCCGATCTTCGTACCCGATATTGATGGTGCCGGACGCCAGCACCGCCCCACCATGCACCCGTTCGACACGCCCCAGTTCCGCCAATTCGGACAGGTCGCGGCGAATGGTTTGAAGCGTGACACCAAAGTGTTCTGCCAGCCGCTCGACCGTGACCTTCCCCTCTTTGCGTGTCATTTCGAGAATCTCGGGGTGACGAAAGTTGTTGGACATAGATGTTCGCTTTGCTTCGTTTCTGTGGCTTCATGGAAAAAGACGCGAAAACCCGATGCGAATCCAGTCAATTCATTGCCGCACCTGCGTAGATTCTCTTATCTTTTCTTCGCAGTTGCAGAAATATTTATCTTAACCCATTGATTTTTCTTAATCGAACAAAAACGAAAACAAATATCTTGCGTTTTTGACCTTTTCGACACAACGTTAGCGCCAGAACTTGGGAGGAAAGCCTGTGCAGGGGAATGACAGCACACATCCCGTCGATCTTTTTGTGATCGGCGGCGGCATCAATGGCTGTGGCATTGCGCGCGACGCGGCGGGACGGGGATTTTCCGTGACGCTCGCGGAGATGAGCGATCTGGCCTCTGCGACCTCGTCTTCCTCCACAAAACTCTTCCACGGCGGACTACGCTATCTCGAATACTTCGAGTTTCGGTTGGTCCGCGAGGCTTTGATCGAGCGCGAAATTCTCCTGCAGGCCATGCCTCACATCAGCTGGCCGATGCGTTTTGTCCTTCCTTATCATAAGGATATGCGCTTCGAATCCGAAACGCCGACCTCGAAACTTCTGTCTGTCGTGATGCCTTGGATGAAGGGACGCCGTCCGGCATGGCTGATCCGGCTTGGCCTGTTTCTCTACGATCATCTGGGCGGGCGCAAAATCCTGCCGGGCACGGAAACCATCGGCCTGACGGGAACGCCCGAGGGCGCGCCGCTGCAGGAGCGCTTTGCCAAAGCCTATGAATATTCCGATTGCTGGGTCGAGGATTCCCGTCTCGTGATCCTCAATGCCCGCGACGCAGAGGCACGCGGCGCGGCGATTCTGACGCGCACCAAAGTGACCCATGCGACGCGCGAAGGCGATCTCTGGCGTGTCGAAACGAAAGATATGGAACATGGTCGCACCATGACCCATTACGCAAAAATGCTGGTGAATGCGGGCGGCCCTTGGGTCGGCGACGTGATCCACGACAAAATCGACCTGCCGTCGAAAGAGGGCGTGCGGCTTGTGCGCGGCAGCCATATCGTGACCCGCAAGCTCTACGATCACGACAAATGCTATTTCTTTCAGGGCACCGACGGGCGGATCATTTTCGCCATTCCCTATGAGACGGATTTCACCCTGATCGGCACCACGGACGCCGAACACAGCGACCCGTCGCTCAAACCCACCTGTACCGACGAAGAACGCGACTATCTGATCGCCTTTGCCAACAAATATTTCAAAGCGCCAATCAGCGCCGAGGATGTGGTCTGGAGCTATTCCGGCGTCCGCCCGCTCTACGATGACGGAGCGTCATCGGCGACAGCGGCGACACGTGACTATACGCTCAAGGTCGATGCAGAGGGCGGTGCGCCGGTACTCAACATCTTCGGGGGGAAAATCACGACCTATCGGCGGCTGGCGGAAAGCGCGCTTGAGAAAATCTCGGAACACCTGCCGGACACAAAGGGCCAGTGGACGGCAGGTGTGCCGCTCGCAGGCGGGGATTTCCCGGTCGGCGGGTTTGACCGGCTTGTCTCCGAGCTGCGTGCGCAATTTGGGTTTCTGACCCCGTTCTGGGCGCGGCGTCTGGTGCGGGCCTACGGCACCGAAGCGCGTGACGTGCTGGGAGACGCAAAGAGTGCCGAGGCACTGGGACGTGATTTCGGCGCGACCCTGACCGAGACCGAAGTGACATGGCTGATGGAGCGCGAATATGCGCGCACGGCCGAGGATATTGTTTGGCGCCGCTCAAAGCTTGGGCTGCGTCTGGATGAAACGCAGATCCATGATCTGGATGACTGGATGAAGACCCGCCGCGCGGGGAGTGCCGCAGCTGAATAAAGCCAAAGGCCAAAGACAATAAGGCGCGGGGAGGAGGACCTAATGACGCTGGAACTGAAGGGCGTGTCAAAAATCGTCGAGGGGCAAATGCATATTGCCGCGACCGATCTGACGCTCGAAAAAGGAACGATGAACGTCCTGCTGGGGCCTACCCTGTCGGGGAAGACCTCGCTGATGCGTCTGATGGCCGGGCTCGATCAACCGAGCGCCGGGCGGATTTTCTGGGACGGAAAAGACGTCACCGGCATGCGGGTGCAGGATCGCAAGGTTGCGATGGTGTATCAGCAATTCATCAACTACCCCTCGATGAGCGTGTACGACAACATTGCCTCGCCGATGAAGCTGATGGGCGTGGACAAGGCGGAGATCGACGCGCGGGTGCGGGAAACGGCGGAGCTGATGAAGCTGACGCCGATGCTCGACCGCAAACCTCTGGAACTGTCAGGCGGGCAGCAACAACGCTGTGCTCTGGCGCGGGCGCTGGTGAAAAACGCCGGGCTTGTGCTTCTGGATGAGCCGCTCGCCAACCTCGATTACAAGCTGCGCGAGGAGTTGCGCGTCGAGATTCCAAAGATTTTCGAAGCCTCTGGCTCGATCTTTGTCTATGCGACGACGGAACCCGAAGAAGCGCTTTTGCTCGGCGGCAATACCGCGACGCTCTGGGAGGGACGCGTGACGCAATTCGGGACGACGCCCGAAGTCTATCGCCAGCCCGTGGATGCCACGACGGCCCGGGTGTTCTCCGATCCGCCGATGAATTTCCTGCAAATCTCCAAGACCGGCGATCGGTTGATGTTCGGAGACGGACAGAGCGCGAAAGCCACCGGCAAGCTCGCGGAACTGCCCGACGGGCGCTACACCGCCGGGTTCCGTCCGAACCACCTAGAGATCCTGCAACATGCTGAGAATGCGATGAAGTTCACCACAAAATTGCATGTCACGGAGCTGACCGGGTCGGAAACTTTCGTCCATCTCGATCACCATGGCGCGCGTTGGGTCGGGTTGATCCACGGCGTGCACGATCTCGAGATTGGCGCCGCGCTCGACGTCTGGCTCGACCCGCGTCATGTCTATGTGTTCGGCGAAGACGGGGGGCTCGTTGCGCCCGCCGCCTATGCGATGGCGGCGTGAGGAGGCGCGATCATGGCTAGAATTACACTCGACAACCTTGCGCATTCCTACAATCCGACGCCTGCGTCGGAGGACGACTATGCGCTCAAGGAGCTGAATTACGACTGGGAAGACGGTGAGGCCTATGCGCTTTTGGGCTCGTCGGGCTGTGGCAAGTCCACGCTTTTGAACATCATTTCGGGGCTGTTGATGCCCTCGCAGGGGCGCATCCTGTTCGACGGTCAAGACGTAACCCGCGCCCCCACGGCGGAGCGCAACATCGCGCAGGTGTTCCAATTCCCGGTGGTCTACGACACGATGACTGTGCACGACAATCTGGCCTTTCCGCTCAGAAACCGGGGCCGCGACGAGACCTATGTGGCCGAGCGCGTTCAGGAAATCGCCAAGATGATCGGCATGGAAGACATGCTGCGCAAAAAGGCGCGTGGCCTTGGTGCCGATGCCAAGCAAAAAATCTCTCTGGGCCGCGGCATGGTGCGCAAGGATGTGAACGCGCTGCTGTTCGACGAACCCCTGACCGTGATCGACCCGCATATGAAATGGGAACTCAGAACCCAGCTCAAAAAGCTACACCACGATTTCGGCCACACGATGATCTATGTGACCCACGACCAGACAGAGGCGCTGACCTTCGCGGACAAGGTGGTGGTGATGTATGACGGGCGCGTGGTTCAGATCGGCACGCCCGAGGAGCTGTTCGAACGGCCCGCGCACACGTTTGTGGGCTATTTCATCGGCTCGCCGGGCATGAATGTGATCCCCGCCAAGGTCGAGGGCACAAAGGCCTACATCAACGGGTCGGAAATTGCGCTCGGCGCAGGTTATGCCCCGGTAGACGGCAAGGTGGAAATCGGCGTGCGGCCCGAATTCGCGCGATTGAGCGAAAGCGAAGGCCTGCCCGTGAAAGTGCGCCGCGTCGAGGATGCCGGGCGTCACAAGATCATCCGTGCCGAATTCTTTGGCCAAGACATCAACATCATCGCAGGCGAGGACGATCCCGTGCGCGCGGACATGACCCGCGTCACATTCGATCCGGCGCGCGTGAATGTCTATGCGAACGACTGGCGTGTGGCGCCGCAAGGCGGGGAGGCCGCGTGATGCAACAGAAAACAACCAATCACAAAGCATGGTTCCTTGTGCTGCCCGTCTTGGTGCTCGTGGCGTTCTCCGCCGTGATCCCGCTCATGACGGTGGTGAACTATTCCGTGCAGGACACCTTCGGCAACAACCAGTTCTTCTGGGCCGGGCTTGAGTGGTTCCAGGAGATGCTCTCGGACGAGCGCATGTGGAACGCGCTGCAACGTCAGTTGATGTTCTCCGGCATCATCCTTGCCATCGAAATTCCGCTGGGTATTTTCGTGGCGCTCAACATGCCGAAATCGGGATTTTGGTCGTCCTTCTGCCTCGTGGTCATGTCGCTCCCGCTTTTGATCCCATGGAACGTGGTCGGTACGATCTGGCAGATTTTCGGACGCGTTGACATCGGCCTTTTGGGCTACACGCTCGATGCGCTTGGGATCGACTACAACTACACGCAGGACACGATCTCCGCTTGGATCACCATCATCGTGATGGATGTCTGGCACTGGACGTCGCTGGTGGCACTTCTGGCCTTTGCCGGCCTCAAATCCATCCCCGACGCCTATTATCAGGCCGCGCGGATCGACCAGGCGAACCGTTGGAAGGTGTTCCGTTTCATCGAACTGCCCAAGATGATGGGCGTGTTGATGATCGCCATTCTGCTGCGTTTCATGGACAGTTTCATGATCTACACCGAGCCTTTCGTCGTGACGGGCGGCGGTCCGGGCAATGCGACGACGCTTTTGTCCATCGACCTCGTCAAAATGGCTCTCGGCCAGTTCGATCTCGGACCCGCAGCCGCCTTCTCTTTGATGTATTTCCTCGTGATCCTGTTGATTTCATGGGTGTTCTACACCGTCATGGTCAACCTCGACAAAAAGGGCATGTAAGATGACGGACGCAACCGCACTCACACCCGCCACCCGCGCGCGCAGCCTCCCCAAGGTGAAGGGCCGCGCCGTGGTGATGACGCTCTATCTTCTGTTCCTCATGTTGCCGATCTACTGGCTGTTGAACATGAGCCTGAAGACCAACACGGAAATTCTGGGCAGTTTTTCGCTTTGGCCACAAAACCTGACGTTCGAGAACTACGTCACGATCCTCACCGACGAGGCGTGGTACATGGGCTACGTCAACTCGATGATCTATGTGGTGATGAACACGGTGATCTCGCTCGCCGTCGCCCTGCCCGCCGCCTATGCGTTTTCGCGCTACAACTTCCTCGGCGACAAGCACCTGTTCTTTTGGCTTTTGACGAACCGCATGGCGCCGCCTGCCGTCTTCGCCCTGCCCTTCTTTCAGCTTTATTCCTCGATCGGGCTTTTTGACACGCATATCGCCGTGGCTCTGGCGCATTGTCTCTTTAACGTGCCGCTCGCCGTCTGGATCCTCGAAGGTTTCATGCGCGGCGTGCCCAAGGAAATCGATGAGACCGCCTATATCGACGGCTATAGCTTTGGGCGCTTCTTCGTAAAGATCTTCATGCCGCTCATCGCCTCGGGCATCGGTGTGGCTGCGTTCTTCTGCTTCATGTTCTCTTGGGTCGAACTGCTTTTGTCTCGCACGCTGACCTCAGTGGACGCTAAACCCATCGCCGCCACCATGACCCGCACCGTGGGTGCGGCAGGCGTCGACTGGGGCGTGCTAGCCGCCGCCGGGGTGCTCACCATCGTGCCGGGCGCACTCGTGATCTACTTCGTGCGCAATTACATCGCCAAGGGCTTTGCCCTCGGTCGGGTCTAAGAGGAGGAATTCGACATGGACTGGATGGCATGGACATGGCCGACCGCCGCCTTTTTCGGAACGATTGCAACGCTTTTGGTGATCTTCACCATACTGGCGATCAAATTCCCCGAAACGCCGCGCGTTGGCGTCCTGGGCATCGAGACCACGCGGGGGGATCGTTTGTTCATCACCCTTCTGGGCTCGGCCTTCATCAATCTTGCATGGCTCGGTCTGATCGGCGCCAACCAAGCGCTCGCGCTTGTCGTTTGCCTGATCTTTGCAGCCATCGTCTTTCGCTGGGTCTGAGGAGGCCCCGCGACGGATCGACACCTAAAAACAAAGGTTCACATAGGGAGGAAACCAATGAACCATCGTCTCAAGACAACCACCGCACTGGCGTTAGGCCTCGGCCTTTTGTCGGTGCCCGCTTTCGCCGATATGGATGCGGCCAAGGCGTTCCTCGATGCGGAAATCGGCGATCAGTCGGCGCTGTCCCGCGCCGATCAAGAAGCCGAAATGCAGTGGTTCATCGACGCGGCTCAGCCCTTTGCGGGCATGGAGATCAAAGTGGTCTCCGAGACCATCACCACGCATGAATATGAATCTCAGGTGCTCGCCCCCGCGTTCGAGGCCATCACCGGCATCAAAATCACCCACGACCTGATCGGCGAAGGCGATGTCGTCGAGAAACTGCAAACTCAGATGCAGTCGGGCGAAAACATCTATGACGCCTATGTCAACGACAGCGACCTGATCGGCACCCACTGGCGCTATCAACAGGTGCGCAACCTCACCGACTTCATGGCGAACGAAGGCGCGGATGTGACCAACCCGGGTCTCGATCTCGACGACTACATCGGCACGCAATTCACCACCGCACCCGATGGCAAACTCTATCAGCTTCCCGACCAGCAATTCGCGAACCTCTACTGGTTCCGCTACGATTGGTTCACCGATCCCGCAATCATGGCCGAGTTCAAAGAGAAATACGGCTACGATCTTGGTGTTCCGGTCAACTGGGCGGCCTATGAGGACATCGCCGAGTTTTTCACCGGTCGCGAGATTGACGGCGTCGAGGTCTATGGCTCGATGGACTACGGCAAGAAAGACCCGTCCCTGGGCTGGCGCTACACCGATGCATGGATGTCCATGGCCGGGATGGGCGACAAGGGCGAACCCAACGGCCTTCCGGTCGACGAGTGGGGCATCCGCGTGAACGAGAACTCGCAACCTGTCGGCGCCTGTATGGCACGCGGCGGCGCGGCGAACTCTCCGGCGGCGGTCTATGCGGTGGAGAAAGCCATCGATTGGCTGAACAAATACTCGCCGCCCTCCGCCATGGGCATGACCTTCTCGGAGGCCGGTCCGGTTCCGGGTCAGGGCAACATCGCCCAGCAGATGTTCATGTACACCACCTTTGTCGCACCTCTGGTCGACAGCCCGGCGGTGATGAACGAGGACGGCACCCCGAAATGGCGTCTCGCCCCCAGCCCGCATGGCGTCTACTGGGAAGACGGCATGAAGGTCGGCTATCAGGACGTGGGCTCCTGGACGCTGATGAAATCCACGCCGGAGGATCGCGCCAAGGCCGCTTGGCTCTACGCACAATTCGTGGGCTCCAAGACCGTCGATGTGAAGAAATCCCATGTCGGTCTGACCTTTACCCGCGAATCCACCATCCAGCATGAAAGCTTCTCCGATCGTGCGCCGAAACTTGGCGGCCTCGTCGAGTTCTACCGCTCGCCCGACCGCGTGCGCTGGTCGCCCACCGGCACCAACGTCCCGGATTACCCGAAGCTCGCCCAGCTGTGGTGGCAGAACATCGGCGACGCGATGTCCGGCGCGAAATCCGCGCAAGACGCGCTCGACAGCCTCTGCGCCGATATGGAGAAAGTCATGGAGCGTCTCGAACGTGCTGGCATCCAAGGCGATCTTGGTCCGGTCATGAACGACGAGAAAGACGCCGCCGAATGGCTCGCCATGGAAGGCGCGCCGAAACCGGCCATCGAGAACGAACGCGAGGAGCCGCAAACCGTCTCCTACGACGAACTCGTCGCCTCCTGGCAGTAAGTTCAGAAAGAGGGCGGGATCACCGCCCTCTTTTGCCCCCTCTTTTCCGTCCAGCGCTGGTGGCATAGCCTTGGACCGAGCAGAGACCACCAAGGAGATGCATGTGACCTATATTCTTGCCATCGATCAGGGCACCACATCGACCCGCGCCATTCTGTTTGACGGAAACCTCTCCGTTACGGCCACCGCGCAGGAAGAATTCGAACAGCATTTCCCCCAAAGCGGCTGGGTCGAACATGATGCTTTCGATCTCTGGTCCACCACGGCGGCCACCTGTCGTGCGGTGATCGAGAAATCCTCGGCCGATGTGTCACACATCGCCGCAATCGGCATCACCAACCAGCGCGAAACCACGCTTGTCTGGGACAAGACCACCGGCCAGCCGGTCTACAATGCCATCGTCTGGCAGGACCGCCGCACCTCCGAGCTGTGCAAGACACTTAAGGCGGAAGGCTTTGAAGAGGTCGTCACGGAAAAGACCGGGCTGTTGCTCGATCCCTATTTCTCGGCGACGAAACTCAAATGGATTCTCGACAACGTGGAAGGCGCGCGCGACCGCGCCGAGGCGGGCGAGCTTTTGTTTGGCACGGTTGACAGCTGGCTCGTGTGGAAACTCACCGGCGGCAAGGTCCATGCCACCGACGCCACCAATGCCGCGCGCACCATGCTGTACGACATCCGCAAAGGCCGCTGGTCCACCACCATATGCAAACGCTTCGACATTCCGATGGCGATGCTGCCAGAGGTGCGCGATTGCGATGCCGATTTCGGCGAGACCCGCCCCGATCTCTTTGGCCGCCCGATCCCGATTTTGGGCATCGCGGGCGACCAGCAGGCGGCCACCATCGGTCAGGCCTGTTTCAAGCCGGGAATGGTCAAATCCACCTATGGCACCGGCTGTTTCGCGCTTTTGAACACGGGAGAGACGCCGGTGATGTCGCAAAACCGGCTCTTGACCACCATCGCCTACCGTATCGGCGGCAAGACGACCTATGCGCTCGAAGGCTCGATCTTTATCGCGGGTGCCGTGGTGCAATGGTTGCGCGACGGGCTGAAAATCATCCGCGAAGCCTCCGAGACCCAGCCCCTGGCCGAAAGCGCCGACAAAACGCAGGACCTGATCCTTGTGCCCGCCTTCACCGGGCTGGGCGCGCCCTATTGGAATGCGGAATGTCGGGGGGCGATGTTCGGGATGACACGCAACTCAGGCCCGGCGGAATTTGCCCGCGCCGCGCTTGAAAGTGTCGGCTATCAGACCCGCGACCTCTTGGAAGCCATGCATGCCGATTGGCAGGGTGACGCCACCACGGCGCTGCGTGTAGATGGCGGCATGAGTGCCTCGGATTTTGCGATGCAATTCCTGTCCGACATCATTTCCGCGCCCGTCGACCGCCCCAAAGTCCTTGAAACCACGGCCATGGGCGCCGCCTGGCTCGCCGGTCAGCGGGCGGGCGTCTATCCCGACATGGAGGGCTTTGCCGCCACATGGGCGCTGGAGCGCACCTTTGAGCCGACCATGGATGAGGCGACGCGGCAGGCCAAATGCGACGGTTGGGCGCGGGCCGTTCGTGCCACGATGCTGGTCTGATGCCGGGTCACGCCGACAGCCTCGCGTCCAATCCGGTCGCGGATCTCGCCTTTACTGCGCCCGCTCGCTGTCTGATCGGACGTGGCGCAAAGGATCAGGTCGCAGCTTTGGTGCGCGAGAGGGGGCAAAAGGTCCTCGTCTTGCGCAGCGCCTCGGTCCTTTGGGCCGATGTGCTGATCGAAGAACTCGACACTCTTGGGGCACAGGTTACATCCCTTACCGCCCGAGGCGAGCCGACCGTTGATCAGGTCCGCGACGCGGTGACTCACGCGCGGGAAATCAGCGTGGACTGTATCGTCGCCATTGGCGGCGGTGCGGTGATTGATCTGGGCAAGGCCGTGTCGGGGCTTTGTGTCTCCGAGGGCGATGTCTTGGATCATCTTGGCCTTGGGCCTGATCCCGCGCCCAAGCTCAACGCCCCCCTGCCCTTCGTGGCGATCCCCACCACCTCCGGCACCGGCGCGGAAGCCACCCGCAACGCCGTGATCGGTGTGCCCGATCAGGGGCTCAAGATCAGCCTGCGCGACCCGCGTCTTGTGCCCGATCTGGCCGTGGTGGATGCCTCTTTGACCGATGGTCTGCCGAAACATCTGACGCTTTCCACGGGGCTCGATGCCCTGACGCAACTGATCGAGAGCTACCTGTCGAACCGCGCCAATCCGATCACCGATGCCCTCGCACGCGGCATGATCGGGCCTGCGGCCGCCGCGCTTCGGACGCTCATGACACGTGAGGATGAAACCGCGCGCGACACTTTGGCCAAAGCCAGCTATTTGAGCGGTCTGGCGCTGGCCAATTCCGGGCTCGGGATTGTCCACGGTCTTGCGGCCGTGATCGGCAGCCGCGGAGGGGCGCATGGCGCGATTTGCGGGCGTCTGCTCCCTGCGGCACTGACGGTCAATTCTGCCGCGCTGACACAGGCTGGCAGGCCCACCGCACGCTGCGAAGAGATAGAACGGTGGATGCAAGACGGGCTCGGACTGCCCCTGCGCGCTTTCATTGACAGGCATGGGCTGGCCTCTCTCGCCGAGCTGCACTGCGGCCCGGCGCTTTGGGAGGAAACCGCGCGAAATGCCCTCTCGGCCTCTTCCACACAGGCCAACCCTGTGCAGCTCAGTCTCGCCGAGGTGCAGCAAATCCTGAAGTTTTCCGCCTGATCCAAGGGACGTCCCCAAATGCGACCGGCCCACCCAAGGCCTGACGCTTCAAAAACCGAATGTAATGCCGCCAGTGACGCGGAAAACAAAGATGAGCAGCACGTCATCGGGGGCGCAAAAGCGCACGCCACTGCCGCGAAAGTAAAATCCTGACGACACCTTGCCAAATCCCTCGCTTTCCGCAATCTTGCGCGCGATTTACGGCTGTTACGCCACATACGACCTCGGGAGGCTCTACCATGATCATTTCGCGCCGCGCGGCCCTTTTGGGTGCCGCCGCCATGACGCTTTGCAAACCCGCTCTGGCACAGGACACCCCCTGGCCGAGCCAGCCTCAGCATGTCTATGTGGGTTTCCCCGCAGGCTCCTCCCCTGACCTTCTGGCCCGCATCGTGACCGAACCTCTGGCCGAAAAACTGGGTCAGCCGATCGTGATCGAAAACAAACCCGGCGCAGGCGGCGTGATCGGCATTCAGCAGATGCTGAACGCTCAGGATCAAAAGAACACCTTTGCCACCACCATCAACGGACCGCTCACCACGGCGCCGCGCCTGACGCCGAGCCTCGGCTATGACGTCGCCGAGGATATTGTTCCGGTGACCCTGATCGCGACCTCGCCGCTGGTGCTTGTCGTCGCCGCCGATTTCCCCGCCGAAGACCTCGCGGATTTTGTCCAAGCCGCTGGCAAAGAACCCGAAGCCCTCGCCTATGGATCCGTCGGCAAAGGATCTGGCGCGCATCTGACGGCCGAGCTCTTCTCGGACCGTGCCGGTGTGGAGATGCTCCATATCCCCTTCACCTCCTATGCCGAAGTCACGACCGCGATCATCGGTCATGAAATCGACTGCGGCTTCATGGCCCCTTCTGCGGCCATGCAATATGTCGAAGCGGGCAAGGTGAAAATCCTCGGCATCACCTCCGAGACACCTTTCGCACAGGCCCCCGGCGTGCCGGTCATGGCCGGGCAGGCCGGGTTGCCCGATGATTTCCGCGCCGAGCTATGGAACGCCTTCATCGCGCCCGCGGGCACGGATGAGGCGATTGTCGAGACGCTGAGCACCCATATCAACGCCATCCTTGCGGATGAGGCGGTGCAAAAGCGGTTGCTCGACATGGGCTGGCAAGCGGCCGGCGGCTCCGCCGAAGAATTGCAACAGCGTATCGCGGAAGACACCAAGGTCTGGGGTGCCGTGCTCGACCGGATCGACGCGAAAGACTAACCTATGAAGCGCGACATTCCTGATCTCGTTGGTGGCGTCCTTCTGGCCGCCATCGGCCTCTTCGTCGTCTTCTACGCGCTGGCCCACTACGAGATTGGCTCACTGCGCCGAATGGGGCCGGGGTTCTTCCCGACCTTCCTTGGCGCAGCGTTGACCCTTCTGGGCGTGATGGTCGCGCTTCCTGCCCTTGCCCGACGGGGTGAGGCGATCCAGATCGCGTGGAAAGAATGCCTCGCCGTACTGGCCGCGATCCTGATCTTCGCCGCTGGTCTCGACCGCTTGGGGCTTGTTCTGGTGACATTGACCAGCGTGCTGATCGCGTCACTCGCAGCCCCGGATCGGCGGATCGGCTGGCGCATCGTGTTGGCCCTCGTGGTCACCGCACTGTCGGTCGCGGTGTTCTCCTTCGGATTGAAAATGACCGTCCCGCTCTGGCCGGGACGATGAGAGGCGTAAAACAATGAATGGGTGGGACGGATTTCTGCACGGGCTGAGCGTCGCGACACAGCCCGGCGTGTTGATCTATTGTGTGCTCGGCGTGCTTTTGGGCACTTTCGTCGGCGTTTTGCCCGGCATCGGGGCGATGGCCACGATTTCTCTATTGCTGCCGATCACTTATTACCTGTCCCCCGAGGCGGCTCTGGTGATGCTCGCTGGCGTCTATTACGGCTCGCAATATGGCGGGGCTGTGGCCTCCATCCTTCTGCGGCTGCCCGGCACGCCGCAGTCAGCAATCACCACGCTCGACGGCTATCCATTGGCCCAGAAGGGACGCGCTGGCGTGGCCTTGTTCACCTCGATGATCTCCAGCTTTGCGGGCTCCATGATCGGGATTCTCGTGCTGATCCTGCTGTCCGGCGCTTTGGCTCAGGCGGCGATTGCCTTTGGGGCCGCCGAATATGCCGCGATGATGATCCTCGGTCTTGTTGCCGCCTCGACGGTCGGTGCGAAACACCCGGCGAAAAGCATGGCTATGGTCGTGTTGGGGCTGATCCTCGGCTGCGTCGGGACCGATGTGAATTCCGGCGAACAGCGTTTTGTCTTTGGCCAGACCGAACTGATGGACGGCATCAATCTCGTGGCGCTGGCGATGGGTCTGTTTGGCGTGGCGGAGGTGATCTCCAACATTCGTGTCGCCGAACGCACCGGCGTGCCGCCGCGCGTCGCATTGCGCGACCTCCTGCCCAGCCGGTCAGAGCTGCGTCGTATCCCCTTCCCGGCCCTACGCGGCGCCAGTCTCGGCAGTTTTTTCGGTGCGCTCCCCGGCACCGGATCGACGATTTCGTCGTTCCTCGCCTATGCCACCGAACGCCGCCTCTCGCGCCGCTCGGAAGAATTCGGCACGGGCGCCATCGAAGGGATCGCGGGGCCCGAGGCGGCCAATAACTCCGCCGCGATCAGCGCCTTCGTCCCCACGCTCTCGCTTGGCATTCCGGGCGATCCGATCATGGCTCTGATGCTCGGCGCATTGGTGATCCACGGCGTACAGCCCGGCCCCTTGATGCTCGACGCGCGCCCCGACATGTTCTGGGGCCTGATCGCGAGCTTCGGGATCGGCAACCTGTTGCTGTTGGTGCTCAACCTGCCTCTGATCGGCATCTGGGTGTCGATGCTGCGCATCCCGTTCCGCTGGCTCTACCCCGCCATTCTGATTTTTGTCAGCCTCGGCGTCTATTCCGTGCGAGGATCAAGCTTTGACATCTTCGCCGTCGCCCTGATCGGTGTCATCGGCTACGCGCTGTCGCTGGCGCGGTTCAACCCGGCGCTGTTGCTGCTGGGGTTCGTCTTGGGGCCTCTCATCGAAACCAACCTGCGGCGCGCCCTGCTGATTGGGCGGGGCGATCCGATGGTTTTCCTGCAACGTCCGATTGCCGCAGCCTTTATCCTCGCCGCAGGCGCACTCGTCGTGATGGCGGTGGTACAGGTGCTGCGCCGCCGATCACCCGAGGCGGATGAGGCCGAGACCTGAGGCCCAGTCGAAACCTGCGCCCCCCTTTCGTTGAAGGGTTTGGACGCTCTAACGCTTTTGCGGAAGGTCGAGCCACGGGACGGGTTGGCCTGCCTGCAGGCCCCCTATCTTTAAGACCTCCGCGATCCGCACAAGGTTCAGCATAGTCTGGCGGAGATCATCCGCTCCTGGATCATGATGATTGCCGCCCGATATGGAAGGCAGCTCCCACTTCCCGGACAGTTTTTTGGCGGCAGCAAGCTTATCTCTTGAGCAAACTGTCACCTTAAAATCGATCCCCTGATGCGCCTCGAAGTGTGTCCAGCCCGGCGTGGCGCAGGCCACGACCCATGTGAGATGTGGCTAGGATCAGTCGCCGGTGCGCGGCTGGAACAAATCTTCCAAAAGCGTCTTCAGCCGTTGCAAATCTGCGTCGCTGTAACTGCTTTCAAGTTTGCGCTCCTGTGCCAGCACATGTGCATTGAGTTTACTCAAAAGCGCCTTGCCTTTGTCGGAAACGAACATGCGCACCTTGCGCCGGTCATCCGGATCGAGAACCCGATAGAGCAGCGCCTCGCCGACCATCCGGTCCACAAGTTTGGTTACCGTCGGCAGGTTAAGCCCCAAGGCCTCCGCCAGACGACTCATTGTCAGGCCGGGTTCATCCGACAAGGCTTTCAATACGCGCCATTGATCGAAAGAAACGCCCTCTGCAGACATCTGTCGCGTGACATAGCGGTTCGCCATCGTCAACAGATGAGAAAGATGTTCGTTAAGAAGAGAGTCGGACATGAAGCTTTAATCGGCAATAGATTACTTTTGAAGTATATATATTGTGCAATAACGCTCAGGAAAAGGGAGAAACGCGTCAAAACGAGGAAATTCGTTGAAACGCTGACCATTTGTGCGAATGGTGAAAGAAAGAACACACCTTGGGAGCCCGACAATGTGGAATGCTCTGCCTAGGGAGGCACGTCAAACGGCTTTCCTCAAACAGCCTGATATTGGCGTATATTTGCGACATGGCCGTGTCGAAGGCATCAATCCCGAGTGGTGGAACCGCGCACGGCGCCAATCGCAACCCTTGAAAATCGGCCTGCTCGTCCCGTTTTGCGGGGCAGATGCCATTTGGGGGCCATCCTGCCAATGCAGCGCAGTGCTGGCCGCCTCAGAACTCAACGGTGCCGGTGGTATTTTGGGACGCCAGATCGAATTGCTGGCCGCCGACGCGGGCGGGGACCCCGCAGGCGTGGTTGCCCGTGCCCGCGAACTCGTGGACGTCCATGGCGCACAGGTGTTGATCGGGGTGCATTTGTCGACGGTCCGTCTGGCTCTTGCGGAGGAGTTTGCAGGCGAAATCCCCTATGTCTACGCGCCGCTTTTCGAAGGTGGCGCGCCACGCGAGGATGTATTCACGATTGGCGAAACCCCGGAGAACCAGTTTGCCGAGGCCTTGCTACACATGATCCGAAGCGAGGGCGCAAAGCGCTGGTATCTGATCGGCAATGATTATGTCTGGCCGCGAGCCTCTCATGACTGGGTGCGCCGCTTTCTTCATAAAAACGGGGCAGAAGTGGTTGGAGAATCATATGTCCCGATTGGCGAAACCAACATCGACACCATGCTTGACCGTATTGCTCAGGCTGGGCCGGACATCGTGTTTCAATCGCTCGTCGGTGCGGAATGTGTACCCTTCAACCGTGAATTCTCTGCACGCGGCATGAGCGCCAACATGTTGCGCCTATCTGGTGCCATCGAGGAAAATACCCTTCTGGCCATCGGGCCGGATGCAACGGAAAATCTCTATTGTGCTGCCGGGTATTTCAGTGAGATCGACGGGCCGGACAATTCTAGATTCATGACCAAATATCGCGATGCCTTCGGGGTGAGCGCCCCGATGCAGGGAGTTTTAAGCGAAGCCTGCTATGAGGGGCTGCATTTCTTTGCGGCTCTGGCCGGGCGCGCAAACTCGCTCAATCTGCCGGAGCTGCGAGCTTCCTTTGAAGGCCTGCATTATTCCGGTGCGCGTGGCACCTGCGTGGTGCGTGATGGTGTCTGCGTCGGACCGGTTTATCTGGCGCAGGCGGACGGCGCGCGATTCCGCATTTTGCAGAGTTTCTGAGCCTCATTTTCTTTCCCTGCATCATGGAACTCCGCCGGATAACCGGCGGAGTTTTCTGCATTTTATGCCATTTTTTCTTCACCCAATAAAATACTTGAAAAAGAAAATAATGAAAATATAAATATTGAAAGCGGGACATAATCCGCACTCAACACATATGCAGGGAGTCCACATATGAAATTGAACCGACGCCACTTCATGGCGACGGCCGGAGCCGCTTTGGCTGCGCCCTGGGCGCGACAGGTCAGCGCCGCCGAGACTGTCACCATCTCCTCAATCTACGATCTTTCCGGCGGGCTTGAGATTTACGGCCAGCCGATAGACGCCTGCTTCGATCTGGCGGTGTCCGAACTGAATGCCGCAGGCGGCCTGCTTGGCCGCGAGATCGTCACCCGGAAATACGACCCGCAGTCGAGCATTCAGCTCTACACCCAATTTGCCACCGAGGCTGCGACCGCAGACCGTGCGGCGGCAGTGTTCGGCGGCATC
Organism: Celeribacter sp. ULVN23_4; assembly: GCF_054788345.1. NCBI lineage: Bacteria > Pseudomonadati > Pseudomonadota > Alphaproteobacteria > Rhodobacterales > Roseobacteraceae > Celeribacter > Celeribacter sp. ULVN23_4. The sequence goes on from NZ_JBTVYO010000004.1 coordinate 106,611, forward strand.
ACATCGGCATCGCGCGAAGCGATCCGCCCGATCTTGCGCCGCTATCAGACGTTGTATTTCTACTCGCCGCTCTATGAGGGTGGGGTCTGCGACCGCAACGCTTTCATGACCGGCTCGACACCGGCACAAACCATCGGCAAGCTCATGCCCTATGCCGTCGAAAATCTCGGCAAGCGCGTGTACGTCCTTGCTGCCGATTACAATTACGGCCAGATCTCCGCAAAATGGGTGGAGGATTACACAGCTCAGGCCGGTGGCGAAGTGATCGCCGCCGAATTCTTCCCCCTCGACGTGACCGATTTCAATGCTGCGATCCAGAAAATCCAGAAAGAAAAGCCCGATGTGATCTACACGCTGTTGGTCGGCGGCAATCACATGTCGTTTTTCCGGCAATGGGCCGCCGCGGGGATGGCGGGACAAATCCCGATCGTCTCCACGTCTTTCGGGGGTGGTAACGAGCATATTATCCTGACGCCCCAGGAATCCAACGGGGTCATGTCTGCTTTCGGCTATTTCCAGGAAATAGACACGCCGGAGAATAAGGCCTTCATCGACCGTTACCACGGTAAATTCGGGACTGATGCCCCCTATGTCACCGAACATGCCTCGGCCACCTACAACGCTGTCCATCACTGGGCCAACGGCGTGCGCAAGGCGGGCAGCTTTGATCGCATGGCGGTGATCGAAGCGATTGAAAGCGGCTCGACCGTCGAGGGCCCCGGCGGCCCCTCCACCATCGACCCGGCCACCCATCACTGCGCCACCGACGTGCATATCGGGCAGGTTAACAATCACAGCTTCGAAATCCTCGAAAGCTATGCCAACCAACCGCCTGCGGACACCGCAGCGGTATGTGACCTGATCGCGAAACCGGACGATAACCAGCAATACGTGATCGAATAAACGACCTGTGCCGGAGGGGGCGGGTCCGCCTCCGGCCAAGAACGGATACTCTCGTGGACTATTTTATCGTTGTGCTGCTCCAGACCATCGGAGCGGTCGGAAACCTTTTGCTCATCAGCATCGGACTTGCCGTGATTTTCGGCATGATGCGGGTGATCAACCTCGCCCATGGCGAGTTCATCATGCTCGGTGGGTTCGCCGCCATTTTCAGCGTCAAGGCAGGGATCAACATCTGGATCGCCATGCTGGTGATCGCACCACTTTCCGTTGCCCTGCTCGGCATCGTCGTAGAGCGACTCGTCATGCGCCGCCTTTATGGCCGAATGATCGACACCATGCTTGCAAGCTGGGGGCTGAGCCTTCTGCTGATCGGGCTGGCAACCATGACCTTTGGCAATCGCGTGGTCGGCATCGCCGCCCCTGTCGGTGCGTTCAGGGTCGGAGATTACAGCGTCGGAGCCTATGATTTCGTGCTCACTGCCGTGGCTGTGATCGTCCTGATCGGAGGTTATGCGCTGTTGAAATTCACGCGTGCCGGTCTGATTGCCAGAGCCACCATGCAAAACAGCGAAATGGCCGCCTCCCTAGGCGTAGAGCCCTCTCGCGTCTATGCCACGACCTTTGCCATCGGAGCCGGTCTCAGCGGGTTGGCCGGCGGGCTACTGGCTCCGATTTCAGGTGTGATCCCGACCATGGGCGTCGCCTATGTCGCGAAAGCCTTCATCACCGTCATCACCGGTGGCACCAGCGTGATCGCGGGCACTGCGGCAAGTGCGTTCCTGCTCGGCAGCGTCAATTCGTTGATGACCTTCCTCTCCACCCCCGTGATCGGCGATGTCGCCCTACTGGTCGCTGCCACCGTGTTGCTGCGGGTGTTGCCCACCGGCCTGTCGGGCCGTTTTTTCCGAGGTGCGCCATGATCCGTCCAGATCTTTCCCGCAAGCAGGCAAGCCAGATCGGCTTTGCCGCAGCTTTCACTCTTCTTACCATCCTCCTCTTTCCGAAAATCGTACCGCTCTACACGGTGATCAACATGACGCTCTATGTGTCCATGGCCGTCTTCGCCCTTTCGATGGCGCTGCTCTGGGGCTATGGTGGCGTGCTCTGTTTCGGCCAGTCCGCCTTTTTCGGACTTGGAGCCTATGCCTATGCCGTGGCCGCATTGAACTTTGGCGACACGACCTCCGCTGCGCTGATCGGCATCCTGTTCCCCGCGCTTTTCGCCGCCGCACTCGGCTATTTCCTGTTCTACGGACGCCTCAGCGACGTGTATCTCGGTGTCATCACCCTGACGGTGACGCTGATCCTATTCAAGCTCATCAACTCGACGGGCGGCGACGCATGGCGCATCGGAGTAGCACGCCTGGGCGGGTTCAACGGCATTCCGAACACACCGCTTCTGACCCTGCCCTTCAGCAAGACGCCGCTCAGCCCCGGACAGATGTTTGGTCTCTCTGTCGCCTTGCTGTTCGTGGTCTACAGCCTTTGCAAACTGTTGATCGTCACACCGTTCGGACGCGCGATCATCGCCGTGCGGGAAAACGAAATGCGGGCCGAGCTATTGGGATACAACGCCCGCGCGCTCAAACTCGCGACCTTCGCAATTTCCGCAGGGATCGCCGGGCTGGCCGGTGTGCTCTTTGCCAATTCCGTCTTCGTCAGCCCGACGATGTTCAGCCTTTCTACTGCAGCGCAGGTGCTGATCTGGGTGGTGGTCGGTGGGGTCGGCACTCTCGCGGGTCCGGTTGTGGCCTGCATCCTGCTGCAATTGGCGACGGCCTATCTGGGCAAGCTGGGCTGGATCGACCCGAATATCGTGCTGGGCCTCGTCCTGGTGATCTTCGTGGTCTTCGTGCCGGGCGGCGTTCTGCCTTGGCTGACCGCGCAGGCAAACCGCCTCATTCCCAGTAGACCAGAAGGAGAGCGTACATGAGCGACTATATCCTACATGCCGACGGGGTTGCGATGCATTTCGGCGGCGTCAAGGCGCTCGACGGGGTCGACTTTCGCCTGCGCAAGGGGGAATTGCGCTGTCTGATCGGGCCGAACGGTGCGGGCAAGACAACTTTTTTCCGCTGTCTCACCGGTACGCAAAAACCGACCTTCGGCAAGATCACCTTCCGTAACGAGGACGTGGCCCTGCATCAACGCCATGATATCGCCCGGCTCGGCATGGGCATCAAGACCCAGATCCCGAGCCTGTTCGATGGGCTGAGCGTTTACGAAAACCTCTGGCTGTCCTTGCGCGGCACACATGATCAGGCCCTGCGCAAACGGCGGATCGACGAGGTGCTCAACCGTCTCGGCATCGCCGATCTGCATCCCTGCATTCTCGGCCAAATGGCCCATGGGCAACGTCAGCTTGTCGAACTGGCCATGGTCGTCGCCTCCAACCCGGAGCTTGTCCTGTTGGATGAACCAGCGGCAGGGATGACCTCGGCCGAGGTGGAAAAACTTGCCGACATCATCCGCGAGCTGAACACGACACACACCGTGGTCGTGGTCGAACACGACATGGCCTTTATCCGCGCCATCGCGGACCAGGTCACCGTATTCCATCAGGGGCGCATCCTGACCGAGGGGCATGTCTCCGACGTGTTGAGCGACAGCCGCGTCCGTGACGTCTATCTGGGGAAAAAACATGACGCATGACCTTTTGAAGGTGCAGAACCTCCATGCCGGATACGGTCGTATTCCCGTACTCTTCGGGGTCGATCTGTCGATCGGAGCCGGGGAGTTCGTCGGGATTCTCGGGCATAATGGCATGGGCAAATCCACCCTGTTGCGCGCCTTGATGGGGCATATTCCCACAACCAAAGGCTCTGTCTCTCTCAGCGGACGCGATCTCACGACGCAACGTCCGGCAAAGCGCGCTCAGGCTGGGATTGGCTATGTACCGCAGGGCCGCCAGATCTTTCCTGTACTCAGCGTGATGGACAACATGCGCGTTGCCGCCGCCGCCCGCCCCAAGGCCGAGGCCGAACGCCTGATCGAAGAGGTCATCGAGGAGCTGCCACGCCTGAAGCCGATCTTGACCCGCGCTGGCGGTGTCCTGTCGGGGGGCGAGCAGCAGATCCTCGCGTTGGCCCGCTGCCTGTGCGCCGAACCGAAACTGATTCTGCTCGATGAACCGACCGAGGGCATTCAACCCTCGATCATCGAGGAAATGATCGACGTTCTACATCGGCTCTGCGCTAAACGCGGCCTGTCGATCCTTCTGGTCGAGCAGAATCTTGAATTCATCGCAAGCCTTGCCTCGCGCGTGTTGCTGATCCGGCGTGGTCAGCTTTCCGGCGAGGTCGACCCGGAGACCCTGCACGACGTCGATCTTGCAGCGGGCTTTCCCGCAGAATGAGACCAAACCAGCCTGCCCCCCAACATCTAATGAGGACACCATGATCACCATCACCGCCGTCATCCGCTGCCGCAAAGGCTACGAACAAACCATGCGTCAGGCCCTGCTCGAAGTGGCCGAGAACGTGCGCGACAACGAACCCGACACATTGGGTTTCTTCATCTCGCAAGATCTCGATGACCCCTGTGTTTTTACGACATACGAGCGCTTCAAGGACCCTGAGGCCATGGATGCGCACAACAATTCGGACACGGTGGCACGCTTTTTCGGAATCGCAAAACCTATTCTCGACGGCGAGGTGACACTGGTCACCAGCCGCGAAATTTCAGCCAAGGCCTAAGAGGAAGACAGATGCAAAACACCCCGAAAACCCTTGCGTTTCTTGGCGAAGATGCCGCCCGTTTCATTGCCAAAGACAAGAAGATGTTCATCGACGGTACGTGGTGTCCTGCCGCGGGCGGCAGTGTCATCGAGGTCGAGGACCCGGCCACCGGCCAGATGTTCGACAGGGTGCCCCGTGGTCTGGCGGCAGATGTCGATCTGGCCGTGGCGGCGGCACGCGCGGCCTTCGATGAAGGCCCCTGGGGACAGATGAGCCCGGCAGAGCGTGGCAAGCTGGTATGGAAGCTCGGCGATCTTGTCGAGGCCCATGCCGATGAGCTGGCACAGCTCGAAGCGCTCGACAACGGCAAACCTGTGACCGATGCCCGAAACGGCGATGTCGCCTTCTCCTACGAGCTTCTGCGCTATATGGCAGGCTGGAGCACCAAGATCACCGGCCAGACCATCCCCTTGTCTGCCGAGGCCCCGTTCCACGCCTATACACTGCGCGAAGCCGTCGGCGTCTGTGGCCAGATCGTGCCTTGGAATTTCTCATTCATGATGGCGGTCTGGAAAGTCGCTCCGGCGCTGGCCGCAGGCTGCACCATCGTGCTCAAACCTGCCGAACAAACCCCGCTGACCGCGCTGCGGTTTGCCGAACTGGTCGAAGAAGCGGGTTTCCCGAAAGGCGTGTTCAACGTGGTGACCGGCTATGGCCATGAGGCCGGGGCCGCGCTCGCGGCTCACCCAGATGTGGACAAGATCGCGTTCACGGGGTCGACCGAGGTCGGTCGCAAGATCCTCGATGCCGCACAAGGCAATCTCAAGAAAGTCTCGCTCGAACTGGGCGGCAAATCCCCGATGATCGTTTTCCCCGATGCCGATCCCGAAGTCGCGATTCCGGCCATCGGTTACGGTATCTTCTACAACATGGGCCAGACGTGCACTGCGGGCACCCGTCTCTATATCCACAAGGACATTGCCCCCGTGATCCTCGAAGGCCTCAAGACCTTTGCCGAAAACATGACCGTTGGCGTCGGCCTAGATCCGGCCACTCAAATCGGACCTTTGGTGTCGAAGGAACAGTTCGACAAGGTGCTGGGCTATATCGAATCCGGTCTGGCCGATGGCGCAACCCTGCTGTGTGGCGGCACGCGGGTCGGCGAAGAGGGCTATTTCATCGCCCCCACGATCCTGACCGAAACGAAACCGCATATGTCAGTGGTTTGCGAAGAAATCTTCGGCCCGGTCCTGTCGGTCGCGACCTTCGACGATGACGGGTTCGAGGAAATCGTCAAGGAGGCGAATGCCTCGGTTTATGGCCTTGCCGGATCGGTGTTCACCCGCGACATCAGCCGCGCGCATCAGGTCGCGCGCAAACTCAAAGCCGGAACCATCGGTGTCAACACTCACCATGTGATCGACCCGGCCCTGCCTTTTGGCGGATTCAAGCAATCGGGCTGGGGCCGCGAACAGGGCTATGAGGCCATCCTGCTCTACACCGAGGTGAAATCCGTCGGGGTCGCTTTGTAACCCCTGCCCATCTGTTCCCTTGGAGACGCGCAGGGATTTCACCCCGCGCGTCTTTCTTAAAACGCCTTCATGGAAAGACAGACTTTTGACGAATGTGCAAATCGACGCGTCACGTCTTTGGCAGACGCTGATGGATACCGCGCAGATCGGTGGAACCGCAGAGGGCGGGATATGCCGCCTGACCCTGAGTGCAGAAGACCGCGCGGTGAGAGACTGGTTAACGACTGAGGCCCGACGCCTTGGGCTGAGCCTCAGCACGGATCGCGTGGGCAATATGTTTCTGCGCCGCGAAGGGCGCAGTGTCACCGCCGCCCCGATTGCCATGGGAAGCCATCTCGACACCCAGCCAACCGGCGGCAAATTTGACGGCATCCTCGGTATTCTCGCCGGGCTCGAAGTGATGCGAAGCCTGAACGAGCACAACGTAGAGACCGAACACCCGTTGCTATTGGTGAACTGGACCAATGAGGAAGGCGCGCGGTTTGCCCCGGCAATGCTTGGATCCGCAGTCCATGCGGGTGTGCTGCCGCTGGACGAGGCCATGGCACAGACCGATGCCGAAGGTATAAGCTTTGGCGAGGCTTTGGCACAAAGCGGCTGCGCCGGAGAGGCCGACATCGGTGCCACCCGGATCGGAGCGATGTTCGAGTTGCACATCGAACAGGGTCCGGTGCTTGAACATGAGGGCGACCGGATTGGCGTCGTCACCGGTGTGCAAGCCGCCCGCTGGTACGACATCACCCTCACGGGGCGCACCGCCCATGCCGGTTCCACCCCGATGGAGATGCGTGCAGACGCGCTCATGGCGGCGATCGGTTTCATTTCCGATGCGACTGACATTGCCCGAACCGCCGGAGGCTATGCGACGGTCGGAGAGTTCGCGATCAAGGCCCCGTCGCGCAATGTGGTCGCGGGGGAGGTACGTTTCTCACTCGATCTGCGACACCACGAAGACAGCCATATCGCGACCATGGAACAGTCGGTACGCCGCCGCCTGACGGCCATCGAAGACGGGATTTCATCCCATATGAGCACACTCTGGTTCAGCCCCTCAGTCCGGTTCGATGCGGGCTGTATCACAGCCGTGCGCCACGCCGCCGAAACCAGCGGCCTGCCTTGGCGCGAAATCGTGTCGGGGGCCGGACATGATGCGGTAAACATTTCCCGCATTGCTCCCACGGCGATGATCTTTGTCCCTTGCAAGGATGGCCTGAGCCACAATCCCGCCGAAAGCGCCACAGCCGAAGACTGTGCCGCCGGAGCACAGGCATTGCTCAACGCCGTGCTGCGGTATGACGCTTGCCGACCTGATTAGGAAAAAATGAAAACCACAAGCTATCAATTCCCCCGTTATGGCACCGCCCCGACGCGGTCGAGGCCCTGCGCCAGGCCGCCGGGGGCGCGCTTTACGGCATGATCGGTGGGCCTGCCCGCCACCACCACGCTGGCGCTTGAGGCGGTGATGAAAGACGCCCGCGTCGTTCTGGTCGGGCTTCAGGGCGGAAATGTCGATCGCGCCTCAATGGCCATTCCTCTGGTCGAGGTTGGCTATGTAATTGTCACGAGCGCGGTCTACATCCTCAAGAGCGAAGACACAGGCGATGTTATCGTTCCGCTGGAACTCGTGACACAGAAGTCGCCAAAAGCCGACGAATATCTTGCCCAGCAGGGCGCGGAATAAACAGCGTCCTCTGGGAGGGGCCGCCAGTCGGCCTCCTCCACCTACGCGCACAAAAGATCGGAGCTTGTGGACATGCCTTTCGCGGGTCATGCCCTCAGAAAATCCTACGCCGGCGTCGAAGTCCTGAAGGGCGTGGACCTCAAGGGGGCTGACGGCGAGTCTCACACGCTTTTAGGGGGCCAATGGTGCAGGCAAATCAACACTCATCAAATGCCTGTCTGGCACGCTCCAGCCCGATCCGGGCGGCGCGATGATCAGCGGGAAAGAGAAATTCACCAAATCGACGCCCCGCAGCGCGCACGACGCAGGGGGCGCCGTGATCTATCAGGATCCATCTCTGGCGATGACATTGGATGTTTCAGACAATATTTTCCTCGGGCGGGGAAAACGTGTCGGCCCCTTTGTCCGCAAGGCCGCACAACGACGGGAGACCGTGGAATGGCTTTCTCGTCTCGGCATCGATTTCAAACCCAATGAAATGCTGTCCCGGCTTGGCAACCCCGAGCATCAGACAATCGAAATCGTTTGCGTGCTCAGCATGAACCCGAAGCTCCTCAAACCGACAAGCCGCCCATCCTCCAAGGCTTCACAGCCCTGCGATAGTTGAGGTCTTCGGGTTGCAAAGCCTTGCTCCCGTCGCGCCATGTGGTGACATTTCTGCTTTGCACGCCAAGTGACATTTCTGAATGGGGTTTACAAACATCGGAAGAATCCACTCCGTTCTAAATTCAACCAGTACCTCGTATGACGTCGATCTCCGGTTCTGCTGAGCGCACCTTTCTCGACCAGATCCTGTAGATCGCGGGTTGCGGTTGCGCGTGATGTTCCGGTGATCTTGAGATAGTTGTCGGCGCTGAGGCCGCCTTTGAAACCGCCGGGGCCTTCCCGGAACATTCGAACGATGGCCTTGGCCTGGCGTTCGTTCAACTGGTCTCTGTGATGATCGTAGAAGCGCGCCTTACTGATGAAGAAGCCGACGCGGTCGAGTGTTGCCTGTTGGGCCTTCAAGACAATTTCCGCGAACCAGACGAGCCAATCGGTCACGTCGAGCGTTTTTTGATGCTGCTCAAGCTGGTCGTAGTATGCCTTGCGCTCCTTCTCGATGGTGAAGGCGAGCGAGATGAGGGTCGGCTGGCCAATGTTCTGCGCCAGCGATTTTTCAGCAAGGGCGCGACCCAAGCGGCCATTGCCGTCTTCGAAGGGATGGATGCTCTCGAAATAGAGGTGGCTTAGCCCTGCGCGTGTCAGCGCGGGAAGCGGCTCTGCTCCCCCCGGCCCGGTCTCGTTGAACCAATCCGAGTATCGCTCCATTTCAGGCATGACCCGCTCTGAAGGAGGCGCTTCGAAATGAATCGTCGGCCGCTCAAAGCGACCGGATACGATTTGCATCGCCTCGGCGTGGCGTCGGTAGGCCCCGATGGTTTCCAACCTGCGATCATGGGACAAGAGCATCCGATGCCAGCGGTACAGTGTCTCATGGGTCAGCGGCTCTGAAAAACTGGAATAGACGTCGACCATCATCTCCGCGACGCCCTGTTCGCGCGGTTTGGCAGGGTAGCTGTCCGGATCGAGGCCCAGATGGCGGCGCAGCGAAGACTGGACACTGAGCCGGTCGAGGATTTCACCCTCGATGGCGCTCGTCTGCATCGCTTCCTCGCTGAGAAGTTCGATACGGAGTTGCTCGCGCTCCGGCTGGCTGACATGATGGACCGCGCCGAGGATTTCTCCGGAGGACAGCAGAAACTTCTGCTCGAACGGCTCCAGAGCGGAGGCGTCATACCGAAAATCCGGCCAATCGGGCAGCATCCAGTTCCAAGCCATGAGTTATAGATATCCTCTCTATAGCTCACAAAAAGACCATATTTGAGGCATAGAAGTCAACACTATCGCTCAAAAGACCTGTAGGGTTCTGATATCGTTTCCAGGAAAGAAGCGGCCTCATGTCCCGGTGACACCACGCCGCCCTGAACGCGCGCGCCGACACCTTCCGCGAGACACCCTGCTCTCAAATCGAGGTTTGAAGGCAATTTGTGACCGCCCCAACGGTACGCCCAAGAAGAGCTTGGGATGGCGAACCCTGACCGTGGTTCCTGGCAAATCTGCTTGATCGACTTCCCTTGGATGAAATACGCGCGTCAAATCTTGCAATCGACTCCACAACCTATGTCGCCTTCAAGACTGGTTTTGTCTATCTGGCTGCCATTCTGGATGCGCCGTTTAGGGATAGTCAGGACGAAGGCTAACTGTTCGGTACGTTTCAACTTATGATAATTGATGCCGAGGCACTACGTGCAGCGCTCAAACATGCATCCGCAGCAGCCTGAGGAGGAAACGCTGCCCACAGTGAACATCGATCCGAACGTCGCCAAGCCCGACGATTTCTATGCCCGGTTTCCTGGCGACCAAGCGGTATGTGGATGCAACATTTCGGGTGACGTCAACCTGAAATCTGCCCATTCAACGGTCGAATTTCCCTAGATTAAAAATTATTTTAATAAAAAACATCAAAAACTTACACACAAAAGTTAAAAAATTTTGGCGGTGCCTCCATTCAGAGAACCCTCGCTCGGATCAAGTCTCAAGTGCTTGAAGCAAATGCTCGATCTGGTCCAGAAGTTTCTCGATATTCTGATCGCCGATCTTATTCTCGATCTCCGCGTAGATCTGCGCGCTTTGAGGTGCCAGTTCGCGGATTAAACAACGCCCTTCCTCCGTCAGCCCGACCAGCATCCGCCGCCCGTCCATCTCATCGCGATGCGTCTGAAGAAAGCCACGCGCCTCGAGCGTGCGCATGATCCGTGTGAGCGACGGAGCCAGGATACAGGCCTTGTTCGCCAGAAAGCTTGCATCCGTTTCTCCCGCCTCGTCGAGCACCCGCATCACCCGCCATTGCTGTTCGGTGACATCGTTCGCGGCCAGCATCGGACGGAAGCGCTCCATCACCACCTCGCGGGCACGCAAAAGCGCAATGGGAAGCGTGCGGTGCGTTCGGGCCAAGCCGAAGCCATCGTTGCGCGGGACTGGGTGTGTTTCTTGCGCCATACGTCTGTGGTCTCCCTTTTATCATTTTCCATCGGAGATTGTGGGCGGGTTGACAAGCAAAATTACATTTAACATGTTAAGCAGCAAGTAAGGGAGAGAGAATCGTGCCGCATCTAGCGATTGAATATTCGGCGGGCCTAGAGGCGCGCGCTGATATTAAAGGCGTTTGTGAAAAAGCCTATGGGGCCATGCTCACCGCCGGGATTTTTCCGAAAGCCGGGATTCGGGTTCGCGCCCACAAGGCGGATCACGCCATCGTGGGCGATGCTTTGCCGGGAAACGACTTTGCAGCGCTGACCCTGTCGGTGGGCGCAGGCCGGTCGACCGACGCCTTGAAAGCGGCTGGCGACATGATCTTTGCCACCGTGCAGGAGGCGCTGAAAGGCCCACTTTCCACCCCTCATTTCGCCCTCTCGCTCGAAATCCGGGAAATCCACCCGGAACTGAGCTGGAAAGACACCCCCATACACGCCCGCCTGTCGGGCAAAAGCTGAAGGAAAGACGATGAGCGCTCTCGAAGAGAACCTATCCAAAGCCAAGGCCTATATGGCCAAATTCGCCGAAACCGGTGTACTGAACCACATCAATGGCGAAAGCGTGCCCGCCAAATCCGGCAAGGCCTTCGAGACCACTTCGCCGGTCGATGGCAAGGTGCTTGCTTCTGTGGCCAAGGGCGATGAAAGTGACATCGACGCGGCTGTGGCCGCCGCAAAAGAAGCCTTCAAAACCTGGTCCAAAATGCCGGGCAAAGAGCGCAAAGCCATCCTGATCAAGGTCGCCGAGGGCATCGAGGCCCGCGCCGAAGAAATCGCCTTCACCGAATGCATGGACACCGGCCAGGCGCTGCGCTTCATGTCCAAAGCCGCCATTCGTGGCGCTGCCAACTTCCGCTTTTTCGCGGATCAGGCCCCAACCGCCGAAGACGGTCTGGCTCTGCGCAACCCGAACCAGATGAACGTGACCTCGCGTCGCCCGATCGGCCCGATCGGTGTGATCACCCCGTGGAACACGCCGTTCATGCTCTCGACCTGGAAAATCGCGCCCGCTCTGGCCGCCGGTTGTACCGTCGTGCACAAGCCCGCCGAATTCTCGCCGATGACCGCGAAACTTTTGGTTGAGATCGCCGAAGAGGCCGGTCTGCCGAAAGGGGTTCTGAACCTCGTGAACGGGTTTGGCGAAGACGCAGGCAAGGCCCTGACCGAGCATAAAGACATCAAAGCCATCGCATTCGTGGGCGAAAGCCGCACCGGGTCTCTGATCATGAAACAGGGTGCCGACACGCTGAAGCGTTTTCACCTTGAGCTGGGCGGCAAGAACCCGGTCATCGTTTTTGAGGACGCCGACATGGAACGCGCGGTCGATGCCGCCGCCTTCATGATCTACTCTCTGAACGGTGAGCGTTGCACCTCGTCCTCGCGCGTTCTCGTGCAGGAGAACATCTACGAAGAGTTCACCACCAAGCTCGCCGATGTCGCCAGCCGCATCAAGGTGGGTCACCCGCTCGACCCGGACACCGTGGTCGGCCCGCTGATCCACCCGGAACACGAGACCAAGGTGCTGTCCTACTTCGAGAAAGCCAAAGCTTCTGGCGCGACGATCGCCGCCGGTGGTGAGAAAGTGGGCGAAGAAGGCTGCTTCGTGCGCCCGACGCTCTTCACCAACGCCTCCAACGACATGGACATCGCGCAGGAAGAAATCTTTGGCCCGGTGCTGACCGCCATCCCGTTCAAGGATGACGCAGAGGCGCTGAAACTCGCCAACGACGTTGAATACGGTTTGGCCGCCTACATTTGGACCAACGACCTGAACCGCGCCATGTACATGACCGACAACATTGACGCCGGCATGATGTGGGTGAACTCGGAAAACGTCCGTCACCTTCCGTCGCCTTTCGGCGGCGTCAAAGCCTCCGGCATCGGCCGCGACGGTGGCGACTGGTCGTTCGATTTCTACATGGAGACGGTCAACGTGTCCTTCCCGCGTCAGTACCACAAGGTGCCGAAACTCGGCGGCTGAGGCGTCCAAGACCAAACATGGGGAAGCGGCGCGCGCTGCCTCCCCCGCTCAACACCAATTGCACAAAAGAAGAGAGTGAGAGACATGCCCATTCCGGCCCCAAACCTCTATCCGCCGTTCAACATCATCCGCCTGAGCCACGTTGTGTTCGGCGTGAAAGACGTTGCAGCTTCCCGCAAATTCTACGTCGACATCCTCGGCCTCCAGGTCACCGATGAGGATGCCGACACCGTCTATCTGCGCGCGCTCGAAGAGCGTGGCCACCACTGCATGGTACTGCAGAAATCCGACGTCAGCGAAGTGAAATCCCTGTCCTTCAAGGTCTTCTCCGAAGAAGAGCTGGACAAGGCCGAATCCTTCTTCAAATCCAAAGGCCACGCAACCGCGTGGGTCGAGCGCCCCTATCAGGGACGCACATTGGCGACCGTCGACAACTACGGCATGCCGATCGAGTTCTATTTCAAAATGGACCGCCTGTCGCCGATCCACCAGAAGTACGAGCTCTACAAAGGCGTGAAGCCGCTGCGCATCGACCACTTCAACTGCTACTCGCCCTCCGTGGACGAAAGCGTTGCCTTCTACAACGAGCTTGGCTTCCGTGTCACCGAGTACACCGAGGACGAAGAAAGCGGCAAGCTCTGGGCCGCATGGACCCACCGCAAGGGCGGCGTGCATGACATTGCCTTCACCAACGGTCTGGGCCCGCGCCTGCACCACACCGCGTTCTGGGTGCCGACGCCTTTGAACATCATCGACCTGTGCGACCTGATGGCCACCACCGGCTATGTCGCCAACATCGAACGCGGTCCGGGCCGTCACGGCATCTCGAACGCCTTCTTCCTCTACATTCTGGACCCCGATGGGCACCGGATCGAGATCTATTGCTCCGATTACCAGACGGTCGACCCGGATCTCGAAGCGATCAAATGGGACCTCAAGGACCCGCAGCGCCAGACGCTTTGGGGCGCGCCCGCACCGCGCAGCTGGTTCGAGCATGGCTCCACCTTCGAAGGCATCGAGCCGCAGGAAAGCACGCTCGCGGCCTCCCCGATCATCGCTCCGTAAGCGACATCACATCTCCGGGACAGGCGCACCCGTGCCTGTCCCTTCCCTACAAGACCTGTTTTCGAGGACATCCCCATGCTCAAAGACCCGACACTGATGAAAGAGGCCGCCCTTGTGGGGGCCGAGTGGATCGCCGCTGGCGACGACGGGATCAAAGTGACCAATCCGGCCACGGGCGAGGTGATCGGTCGCGTGCCGCGTCTGGGCGCGAAAGAGACCGAAGCCGCCATTGCGAGCGCTGAGACGGCACAAAAAGACTGGGCTGCCAAAACCGCGAAAGAGCGCGCCACCGTGCTGCGCCGCTGGTATGACCTGATGGTGGAAAACGCCGACGATCTGGCGGAAATCCTGACCCTCGAACAGGGCAAACCTTTGGCAGAGGCCAAGGGCGAAATTCTCTACGGCGCCTCCTTCATCGAATGGTTCGCCGAAGAAGCCCGCCGGGTGTACGGCGACGTCATTCCGGGCCATGCTGCCGACAAGCGCATCGTGGTCATCAAACAGCCCATCGGCGTTGTCGCCGCGATCACGCCGTGGAACTTCCCCAACGCGATGATCACCCGCAAGGCGGGCCCTGCGCTGGCTGCGGGCTGTGCCATCGTGCTGAAACCCGCCGGTCAAACGCCGTTCTCCGCCATCGCTTTGGCGGTCCTCGCCGAACGTGCGGGCCTGCCCTCTGGTCTCTTCTCAGTGCTCACCGGCTCCGCGCGGGAGATCGGCGGTGTGATGACCAGCTCGGATGTGGTGCGCAAGCTGACCTTCACCGGCTCGACCGAAGTGGGTGTGGAACTCATGCGCCAGTGCGCCCCGACCGTGAAGAAACTCGCGCTTGAACTGGGCGGCAACGCGCCGTTCATCGTGTTCGATGATGCCGATATCGATGCGGCGGTCGAAGGCGCGATCATCTCCAAATTCCGCAACAATGGCCAGACCTGCGTCTGCGCCAACCGCATCTATGTGCAATCCGCCGTCTATGACGCATTCGCCGAGAAACTCGGCAAGCGCCTTTCGACGCTGAAAGTCGGCGACGGCATGGAGGCGGACACCGTGTTCGGCCCGCTGATTGACGACAACGCCGTCGCCAAGGTCCAAGACCATATCGCCGATGCCACCGCCAAAGGCGCCACGGTCATTCAGGGCGGCAAACCGCACGCATTGGGCGGGCTGTTCTTCGAGCCGACCGTGATCAAAGGCGTGACCCAGGACATGGCGGTCGCGACCGAGGAAACCTTTGGCCCTGTCGCGCCCTTGTTCAAATTCGACACGGACGCCGATGTCGTGGCCATGTCCAACGACACCGAATTCGGCCTCGCCTCCTATTTCTACACCCGTGATCTCGCACGCGCGTGGAAGGTCGGCGAACAGCTCGAATACGGCATGGTCGGCATCAACACCGGTCTCATCTCTACTGCCGAAGCCCCCTTCGGCGGGATCAAATCCTCGGGTCTGGGCCGCGAAGGCTCCAAATACGGCATCGAGGAATTCGTTGAAATCAAATATCTCTGCTTCGGCGGGATCGTCTGAGGAGGACGCCCTATGAAACCCATTCCAGCCCGCATTGCCGCCTTCCACGCCAATGGCGCCGACCGCTACGGCGTGGTCACTGACGCCGGCATCATCGACATGACGCCCGAATACGGCAGCCGTTTCGCCACGCTGCAAGAGGTGGTCGAGGCAGGTGCGCTCGAAGAGGTGCTCAAATCCTCCGAAGGCCGCGCGCCGAGTTACCGCGAAGAGGATGTCACCTACCTCATCCCGATCGCGAGGCCGGAAAAGCTGATCTGTATCGGCGTGAACTTCCCGGATCGCAACGCAGAATACAAAGACGGCACCACGGACGCGAAATCCTACCCGTCGATGTTCATCCGTTTCCCGCGCTCCTTCACCGGCCATAACGGCAACATGGTGCGCCCGCCGGAGAGCGAACAGCTCGATTACGAAGGCGAAGTCACCATCGTGATCGGCAAAGGCGGTCGCCGCATCGCCCGCGAGGACGCCTATGACCACATCGCCGCGCTGACGCTTTGTAACGAAGGCACGATCCGCGATTGGGTCCGTCATGCGAAGTTCAACGTGACCCAAGGCAAGAACTGGGACAGCACCGGGTCCATCGGTCCGTGGCTTGTGCCCTTCCGCTCCGCCGATCAGTTGGACGACATCGAACTGACCACCCGCGTGAACGGCGAAGTGCGTCAGAACGACCGCACCTCGCGCATGATGTACGACTTCCGCTACATCGTGAACTACGTCTCCACCTACTGCACGCTGGTGCCGGGCGACGTTATCGTCTGCGGCACGCCGACGGGCGCAGGTGCACGCTTCGATCCGCCGATCTGGCTCAAGCCCGGCGACGTGGTCGAGGTCGAAGCCGAAGGCATCGGCATCCTGCGCAACGGTGTGGAGGACGAGTGATGCTCGCCCAATCAGACATTGAAACCGCAGCAGCCGCGCTTCTTGCGGCTGAGGAGACGCGCGAACAGATCGGGCTTTTGTCGCTGAAACACCCGGAGATCACGCTGGACGACGCCTATGCGATCCAATCTGCGCAAATGGCGCAGAAACTGGCGCAGGGCCGCGAGATCATCGGCTGGAAAATCGGCCTGACCTCGAAAGTCATGCAGGATGCTCTGGGGATCACGACGCCGGACAGCGGCGTGATCTATGACGATATGGATTTCGCGGATGGCTGCACCGTGCCTGCCGACCGCTTTATCCAACCGCGCATCGAGGCCGAGATTGCGTTTGTCATGAAAGCCCCGCTTGAGGGCAAGGTCACGCGCGAGGACGTTTTGGCGGCGACCGATTTCGTGGCGCCTGCCATCGAAATCCTCGACACCCGCATCCTGCGCACCGACCCGGAAACCGGCAAGACGCGCGTCATCTTTGACACCGTGTCGGACAATGCCGCCAACGGGGGCATCGTTTTGGGGCCGCAGAAACACGCGCCCGAAGCGTTTGATCTGCGCTGGGTCGGGGCCATTCTGACCAAGAACGACGAGGTGGTTTCCACCGGTCTCGGCGCGGCTGTGCTCAATGATCCGGTGATGGGCATCGTCTGGCTGTCTGAGCGCATGGGCCAATACGGCCAGCGCATCGAGGCGGGTCAGGTTGTGCTCGCGGGGTCTTTCATCGCGCCGATCGAATGCCCCTCTGGAACACGGATCGAGGCCGATTACGGCCCCTTCGGCACCGTGTCCGTCAATTTCGAATAAGGGAGGATCACATGCCTGCTTCAAAAAACACCTTCAAAGCCCGTCTCAAGGCGGGTGACGTTCAAATCGGCCTCTGGCTGGGCTTTGGCGATCCCTCCGTGACCGAACTGGCGGCGGGAACCGGCTTTGACTGGCTCCTGATCGACGGTGAACACGGCCCCAACGGTCTACGCGATGTGCTCGCACAACTGCGTAGCGCCGGCGACAAAAGCCAGATCGTCGTGCGCACCCGTGACGACAACCGCGCCGAGATCAAACAGATGCTCGACATCGGCGCGCAGACCCTGCTCGTGCCGATGATTGAAAGCGGCGATCAGGCCGCCGAAGTCGTCCGTTCGATGAAATACCCGCCTGTTGGCGTCCGCGGCGTCGGCGCGGCTTTGGCGCGCGCGTCCGAGTACAATGCCATCCCCGATTACCTGCAAACCGCGAATGACGAGGTCTGTGTCCTCGTTCAGGTCGAGAGCATGGCAGGTATCGAGGCGCTCGACGCGATTCTCGGCATTGAAGGCATCGACGGCGTCTTTGTCGGCCCCGCCGATCTGGCCGCCGATATGGGCTATCTCGGCAAACCCGGCGCGCCCGAGGTGCAGGCCGTGGTGGTCGACACGCTCAAGCGCATCAAGGCGGCGGGCAAAGCAGCGGGCATTTTGACGTCCGATCAAACACTTGCGCAATCCTACCGCGAGATGGGCGTCGAATTCCTCGCCGTCGGTTCCGATGTCGGTGTGCTTCGGGCGGGCCTTTTGGGTCTGAAAACCAAGTTTTCCTGACGTCACTGTGAACGATCTGTGGCGGGCGATGCTTGCCCGCCACAAGATTAGCCACATCGATGGCACAAGCCTCCGGTCAGAAGCGGCACCGAAACCTGTCTGACAGGATTACACCCTACCCGTTGCCTGCCTGATCGCTGGCCTTTGAGGTCATGCGGGAACGTGGTTCCGATGATACCGTGGTCAGGACTATCGCTGGTTTTGACCAAGCCGGCCAACGAGATGGGCACATCGGAATTACATCGAACCGGCATCATGTTGGCAGTCATCGCGCTGGCCACGAACCGAAGGATGATCCCTAAGAACCTTAGCCGTAGGCAGCGATAGAAACCAGGCCACCAAGAATATCAAAGAAACTCTGCGGAGAACCATTAGTTGTCCCCGTCAACGACCTTGACCAAGGTCGCTGACGGGGCGGTGCATGCGTCTGAGCCTTGTGGCATTGATCACGTTTGCTAAAGCGTTTCGACTTTAACTTGATCTATCACATAAAGTCGAAACGCCCGCTCCGCTTGGACGTTGCTCCGCGTTTCTGCTCAAACCCTGATTCAGGTTTAACTAGAAACGCTTTAAGAAGCCAAGACACAGGAAACACTGGCTGCAATATACTCGATCCTATCCTCTGGAAGGCAGGCTATGTTCAACCGCCCGTTCGGAAGCACATAAATGCCGAATTCTTTCTTTAATTTTTCTGCCTGTAAGGCGTTGATGGGCAGCAGAGCGAACATGCCGCTGCCGCTTTCCAGGACTTGGCTTATCTCGCCAAAACCCCGGCTGCGCAAACCGGCGGCAAAGCGTGTCCGAAGGCGTTTGATCCGGGTACGGTAACCGCGCAGCTCTTCTTGCCAGACATCGAAAAGCCCAATGTCCGAGAAGATCATGTCTACGACCCGTGCGCCGTGTGCCGCCGGGAAGGAATAGCTTGTTCGGGCTGCAGCAAAGCAGAGGCCTAGTGTGTTTGCCAAACTAGTTTCGTCGTCGCCAAAAAGATAGGCTGCTCCGAGACGTTCATTGTAGATACCGAAAGATTTCGAAAAGCTTAGCGCGAGCATCACCTCGGGCAGTGTCTTGAGGAAGATTTCAAGCCGTTTCAGGTCGGCCACATAGCTTTCATCGAAGCCAAGGTAGGCGGCGTCGATGATTACTCCAAGCTCTTTGTCCCGGATGAATTCCGCAATCTGAGACAGTTCCGCTTTGGTCGCGTCTACCCCGGTAGGGTTGTGGCACGAAAGTTGATAGACAATAATATCCCCAGCCCGGGCATTGCTCAAGCTCTCCAGCATTCGTGTCAAACTGAATAGCCCGTCTTCGCCCAAATAGTCATAGTGGCAGATGTCGAAACCGCAGGCCTTGGCGATACCCACATGATTGGCCCAGCCCTCTTTGGGGACCCAAAGTCGCGCCTGGGGTGCCAAGGTCTTCGCGGTCTCGATTAAGATGCGCAGCGCCGCGGATCCGCCGACAGTCTGCAACCCCATGACATTCTTTCCGTAGCTGCGTTCGGGAAAGAAGCGATCTGTAAATCCGCGCAGTAGATTAGCGCTACCCGCAAAGGCACCGTATTCTTTTGAGGAGTTCTGCACTGCCAAAGCGGTTTCTGCTTTGTGCACCGCCGCCATTACCGGGGTATGCCCCTCTTCATCACGATATACACCGATGCTAAGATCGATCTTGTCTGTCCTTGGGTCATTGTGGAATTGCTCGATCAGTTCGAGCACGGGCTCGACGCGGCTGATTTGGGCGTTTTTAAACATCAGCTGGCTCCATTGGTAGATTGGATTGAAAGGTTGCCGTTTCGAAAAACATCATCACTTCCTCTTGCGGTTCGAGAGGGCTTGCGAGGCAACCACGAAAATTGCCATGCATAGCAGGATGATCGCGATCGGATGACCCATGATCGCCGCCGGATGGCCGTCAAGAATTACCAGTGTTTGAGCCAAGCTGCGCTCGAACTGCGGCCCCAGGAAGAAGGCGATGACAAAGACAACGACTGAGATGTGAATGGTTGTCATCAGCCAGCCGAGCGCGGCACCAATCACCATGATCGCGACGCCGAAAACACTACCGGTGGAGATGTAGGTGCCTGCGATGCACAACACCATCGCCGCCGGATAGATCACCGAGGTCGGCGCGGAAATGACCCGGGTCCAGAGTTTGATTCCCCAGAGGCCAGCAAAGAGATTGACCACATTCGCAAGCAGCATCGACCCGAAGAGACCATAGACCAGCCGTCCCTGTTCTTGAAAAAGCAACGGCCCCGGCTGGATGCCATGAAGAATGAAAGCCGAAATCACCAGCGCTGCCGATACCGATCCAGGGATGCCGAGCGTCAGCATCGGGATAAGATTGGCCCCCATCACAGCCGAATTCGCGGATTCCGTTGCAGCGACCCCTTCAATGGCACCTTGACCGAAGGCCTCCGGCGTTTTGCTGCGTCGTTTGGTCGATGTATAGCTCATAAAGGCGGCCACGGTCGATCCAATGCCGGGCACCGCGCCGATTGCCGTTCCAATCGCAGTACCGCGCAGTAACACAAACTTGCAGGACCAGTATTCCGAAAAGGATACCCGGCGGTCTTCGCGTCGGTCCGAGGAAGGAACGAGCCCAGCTGTAATCGGTTGACTGCGCAAGGCGGAAGCGCGGCGCAGAATTTCGCTGGCCGACAACAGCCCTACAGCCGCAGGCACGACCGGGATCCCATCGAACAATTCATAGTAGCCGAAATAGAGCCGGGGCGTGGCATGCTGCGGATCAAGTCCGACCGTGGCTGCCAGCAACCCAAGGAAAGCAGCAATCAATCCCTTGGAGACCGTCTCACCCACCAGTCCCGCGATTACTGAGAAAGCCAGGATCATCAACGCCAGAATCTCCACAGGGCCCATCTTCAGTGCCATGACCGCCAGCGGAGCCGAGACGGTGATCAGCACGATGTCGGAAATTGTGTCGCCAGTGACAGAGGAATAAAGTGCCATCTTCATGGCCTTCATCGACTTCCCTTTCCGAGCTAGCGGGTAGCCGTCCATTGCAGTTGCCGCTGCATCCGCCGTGCCGGGGGTGTTCAGTAGGATTGCTGGGATCGCCCCGCCGACCAGGCCGCCTTTAGCAACACCCACGATCATTGCAATGGCTGCCAATGGTTCTAGGGTAAAAGTAAAGGGAATTGCTATCGCCATCACGATCACTGCGCCAATGCCAGGCAGCGCGCCGACGAATTGACCCAAGATCACGCCGATGGCAATGAAGGCAATATTATACAGCGTGAGTGCGTCAGTCAGACCGTTGATTACGTCTGTCATGCTCGTGCCTTTCGCTTAGAAGAGCTCCCGTTGCAGTGCAACGGAGAATAGAAGCCAGATACCAATGGGCACAATAATTGCGGCAGCGATCCATATGATGCGCCGCTCACGGGCAAGCGCAAGAAACCCGGAAGTAAGTGCGATGCCCCCGACGATGAAGTGGGCCCAAGACATAAGGGCAATCGAGGCGACCAAGATTACAAACGAAACGGCAAGGGGCAGAATGTCTTGCCCTCCTTCGACCGCCTTCAACTTGCCGGAAAAGATCATCGGGAGCGAGAACAACCCAATGCCCATTGATGAAATAAGAGGAAGTAGGTCGGGTTGCAGCCCGTAACCAGCAGTTTGTGTGTTGTTGGGTATAATCCAAAACCCAAGCAGCAAAGCGAACACCAGCAAAGCGCTGCCTGCGATCCTATCGTACATGTCTCACCTGTTGAATTGTCGGCGGAGAAGCGCAATGCTCTCCGCCAGTTTTATTTATTTGGCTTTTTCAACCATATCTTTGATGCTTGTGAGGCCATCGATCAGCATGTCCCGTGTTGCGGGACCGTTCATGTCCAGCGGTTCGGAATTGAAGGCACCTTGAATCACGGCCGCGGTACTCTCGGAGGCCATAGCTTTCTGGACAGCATCGGTGAGGGCGGTGCGGATATCCTCCGGCAAGTCTTTGGGTGCGGCGATGTACCAGATGGGTCGCACGACATAGTCATAGCCTTGCTCGCTCATGGAGCCTACTTTGGGGGCATAGCTATGCGCCGTCTTGGTGGCGGTCGCGACCAGCTTCAAATCTCCGCTTTTGACATATGGGATATGCGCTCCATCCACGAAGCCTGCCTCAACGTGACCGCCGAGAAGAGATGTGATGACTTCAGCTCCTGAATTGTGACTGACCAACTTGAAACGTGCCTCGGGATTGTCACTGGTCACAGCGGACAGCAGCATTTCGTTTGTCGGAGAGTCAGAGCCGACCAGAAGCCCCTCATCGCTCTTGGCCTTTTCCAGAAGGTCCGAAAAATTCGTGAATTGAGAGTCAGCGCGCACTGCGATCGCCTTGGGAGCCTCTGTGATCGAGGCGATATACGTGAAGCTATCAATGTCGAACGGCAACTCTTCGGCTCGCTTGGCCAGGTTCACCCAGATTGGTGTGCTAACGCCCAGACCGATGGTCAGCCCATCTGGCTTAGCCGCCAGCATGGACGAGAACATCGCAATGCCACCGCCGCCCGGCTTGTTTTCCGCCACCACGGTCCAACCGGTTGCCTTTTCGATATCCATCGCCAGCGCCCGGCCGAGCGTATCGGTGGACCCGCCGGCACCGAAACCGATTTGAAGTTTGATCGCCTTGTCTGGCGCCCAAGAGGTTTCAGCCGACGCCGCACCGGAGAAGGTCGCAACAACAAATGTTGCGACTAGCATCTTCTTAAAAATCTTCATGTTTATTGACCTTCCTGTTGCCGAGTTATCGGGCATTTTCGCTATGAGTTAACATGTTAACCTTATGGCGAAGCGCTGTCGACTATTTTCTGTGCATTTGTAGCCGTCTTCGGAGTGCGCCTTCTATCGAAAATATAAGCAATTGTAATCGTTATTATTTGTTCGGCACCGCGTCCTTCATTAGATCATTTTTTTGGCACATATGGATGTCCCATGTTTGGCAAGCATGATCTTCAGTTGGTCGACAGGGTCTTAGATCGAACCTGTGTCAGGGCTGTGTTGCAATGTTTTTGCCTTCCATGTTGATTCTGTCACAAACATTTCGGAAGGCTGCCCCCACTTATCCCGCGATTGCAGCGAATTTCTGAAACGCATTCTTACCTTGCGCCGACAACACGGCCGGCTAATCATGTTGGCGGTCTCAATCCCGGCGAAGGTTTATGCAGCTGAATGGAAGGCCTTGAAGCCCAGTATCGGTCGGGTGATCCGCTTGATAAAACGGCGGTCCTGCTCAATGATGTTGTTGAGCGACTTCACCGGCAAGAGCTCGAACAGCCAGTACCAACCCCTCAGGAGCAGACCGGTATTCATGTTGTCCGCCTCGGCCATATTCGCACCGTTCCGACAGTATGACATCAGGAGTTTGACTGTGTTTTTTGATCGCCCGATGAGATAGCACCTTTACGCCTTCACCTTGAATATAGGCCCCGCCAACGCGCCACGAGCGTCCCATCAGAGATTTTCTCTTTTGCGCTTCACCGTCCATCTGCAGGGCATATTTCACCACCCTGCGGTTTAACGTGATCTGATGTCGATCCGGAAGGACGATATTGACAATCGGCGGGTGCTGGCCTGCATGACCAACGAAGGCACATTGCCCATCTGCCGGATCACATCATCCAGCCACGCGATCCACCGGGCCATCGAAGCCGCATTCGGACAAGGCCGCGTGACGCCTCTGATGGACGAACTCGATACGCTTGGCGACGCTCACGCACCAATCTGAGAGTCCCAAGGGGCGTTCACCCATACATCGCCGACTGTAGCGCCGGGACCGAGACACAGCCGGTCAGACCCATGGTGCGGCGCAGCTCTTCTCTCAGGATATCGATCGCGCGCGCCACGCCAGGAGCGCCATATGCGGCCAAACCATACAGCGTGGCCCGACCGATCATCACGCCATCCGCCGAAAGCGCCATGGCCTTAGCGATATCGCTGCCGGACCGGAGTCCGCCATCGACAAGCAGCGTCATATCGCCAACCGCAGCGCGGATATTTGGTAGGATATCAATTGGGGCCAAGGCTGTGTCTAGCTGCCGCCCGCCGTGATTGCTCAGCACCACGGCATCGCATCCGGCGGCCTTCGCCTGGATTACATCGTCGACAGACATCAACCCCTTGAGGATCAGCTTGCGTGGCCAGACCTGCCTGATCCGGCGCAGCTTGTCCCAGTCGAGGTCTGAATCCAGATTTCCACGCAGCCACTGTCCGGCCGTGGTGACATCGACCTGCCCGCCGGGGATAGCCTCTTTCAGGTTGACGAACCCCGGGGTCGGACCACACAGCCAGTCTCGCAACCAGGCCGGGTGGCGGAATGCTTCGATCTTGCGCAACAAGGTCAGATCGGTCCCCGCGCGATAGCTCCGCTTGTCCCAGGTCCTGTTGCCGAAAACCGATGTATCAACCGTGACCACAAGCGCCTCTGATCCGGCCGCTTCGGCCCGGCGAATGAGGGCTTCGACCTGCAGCATGTCGCGAAAGACGTAGATCTGCATCCAATGCCGGAGGCCGGGGATGCGAGCGACGTCTTCCAGCAAGGCGTTCGAAACAGTGCTTTGCACAAAGGGAATGTTGGCCTGAGCAGCGCTGGCGGCGAGGGCCAGATCGCCGTCGCGCCATGCAAGCCCGTTAAAGCCGGTCGGGGCAATCGCCATAGGAAGCGCGGCGTGTTGGCCCAGTAGATCGCCCCCCGTGTCGACCGCTCCGACCGGGCGCAAAATCCGTTGGATCAGGTGGATGTCATCAAAGGCCCTGCGGTTTCGGGCAAGCGCAATTTCGCGGTCGGCCCCGCCTTCGATATATTCCATGATCACTGCAGGAGCACGCCGATGCGCCCGCGCCCGAAGGTCGTCGATCGAAACGGCTCTTGATGCGGTGCGACCAGTATAGAAATGGCGGAAGCTGCGAGTCTGGGGGGACGGCATCGGTACGATCCTGACTGGTGCCGACCTTCAGTTCAGCGTGGAAGGGAAATCCCCGCGCTATTGGCGCGGGGCATGGTCGGTAGGGGGTTAGAAACGCGCCTGGTTCTGTTCGTGAGCTTCGGACCAGATACCGATTTCCTTGAAGAACCGGATCGAGCCCGGATGATAGGGGATTGACGAATTCGACAACGCCAGCGCGTCTTTAGCCGTGGCCCGAAGCGGACCGATATCGGCCTGAAGCTGTTCCCAGTTGTCGTAGAGTGTCTTGGTCAGCGCATAGGCATCGTCGTCGGAAAGGTCTGCATTGCCGACAACCATCGAGTCATAGGACACGATTGGTGTCTCGCCGACGATATAGGGACGCTTCTCGGTCGGCATGGCCATCGCGGAAGACAGGCCGGAGACCTGGTCGCCGAAGAATTCCGGCGTACCAAGCGATCCGTTTGCAACAACCCGGAGACCGCCGCGCACCGAGGCGTGAGTTTCAGTCAGGACTGGCATCGTCGTCGCAACGGGAGCGGCATCGGCGCGACCTTCGGCCACAGCCGTGATGCCGTCCATCAAGCCGCCGCTGCTCATGAAGTCGACATCGTCGGTGCTTAGTCCGCCAGAGGCAAGAAGCGCGAGATCGATTCGTGTCAGGGCCTGTGATGCGGGGATTTCTCCCATGACGCGTTTGCCCTTAAGGTCTTCCATCTTCTCGATGCCGCTGTCGCCACGGGCAATGAAAGCATAGGGGATGTTCCAGACATTGGCGATGGCGCGCAAATTGGTCAGTGGCCGAGGAAAACCGGCCTCACCCGAATAGGCCAGGCCAGCATCCACGGTTGAGGCCATTCCGAGCGTTAGATCGCCAACAGAAATCGACGGCAAATAGACCGAGGATCCGGCAAAGGGCTGCGCCGTCGAGCGGACCTTGAGTTCTTCCTGAAACAGTTTCGCAAAGCTGCTACCAATCAGATAATAGGTCGAGCCGGACGGGTTCGTGCCGATTGAAATAGATTTGAGTTCAGCCTTCACAGGCATGGCGAGGACGGTCGCGGCGGCAGCCACGGCGCAGAATTTCCAGAGTTTCATTGTCTCCTCCCTGAGACCATTGAATGCAAGTAAGTAAACACGTTAACTATACATGGGGACTCGCACAAGATTTTCTTTGAACCCGTTTGGACTTTAGATCTAGCTCTTAAAACTCATGGATTTATGCCCGACTTCTGGCTGCGCAAAGTCAGCCCGACGATGATGCCCAAACCGCCCAGACCGGCAGTCAGAACGACTACGGCGCTCCATCCATGACCCGCATAGACCACCCCTCCGACGGTGCCGATCAGGCTGCCACCCTGATAGTAGGCGAACAGGTACATCGAAGCCGCCAGCGCCCGTCCGGACTGTGCTGTGCTGCTGACCCACCCGCTGGACGTGCTGTGGGATGCGAACATGCCGAATGTCAGAATGGCCAGGCCGAGAACGAGTAGGAACAACTGGTCCGGCAGGGTCAACAGGAGACCCGTTATCATGACGATCTGGAACCGCCAGAGGTTGGCCGCTGCCCCCGACCGCGCCACCATGCGCCCGGCAACAACTGCGCCAAGCGATCCGCAAATGTAGATTGAAAAGATCAGCCCCACCTGCGTCTGTGTCAGATTGAATGGGGCGGAAACCAGCCTGTAAGTGATGTAGTTGTAGGTCGTGACAAAGCCGCTCATCACCACGAAGCCGATGAAGAACAGTCGAAGTTGTCGGCTATCGGAGAGGATGTGCCGCGCATCCGTAGCAAGGGCTTTCAGCCCCCCTGCACGCGGCACGAAACGGCGCGATCCGGGTAGGGCGGCCCGGAAATAGAGTGCGGCGGAAAGGGCCGCGCAACCAATCAAGGCCACTGCAATGCGCCATCCCCACTGGTCCGCCAAGATTGACGCAAACATACGTCCAAACATGCCCCCCAAAGCGCTGCCGCCGATAAAGAGGCCAAGCGCTCCGCCGAAAGCTTTCGGATCGACCTCTTCGGCGAGATAGGCCATGGTGACCGACTGCACGCCGCTCAGCGTCACGCCCATCAGGGTGCGGATTAACAGGACCGTGCTCCAGTTGGGCGCAAAGGCCATCAGCAGTGTCATCCCGGCCGAGGCAAAGAGCGATGCGCTCATGATCGCCTTGCGTCCGACCGCATCTGACACCGCGCCGGTTGCCAAAAGCGCAAAAGCCATGACCCCGGTGGTTGTCGACAGGGCCAGGCTGCTTTGGGGCGGCGTGACACCGAAGGCATCCGAGAAGACCGGCAGCAGAGACTGCACGTAGTAAAGCAGGCCGAACATCGTGAAACCAGAAGCGAAGAGCGCAAAGCGGAGGCGGCGGAACGCGGGGTTATCGACACAGATCAGATCGACAGAGTCATCGGGGCACGGCATGTGGTTCATCCCTTCGGTCTGCTGAGCACCGCAGGCCCGCCCTCTTCTCCTTGACATGTCCGTGTCCGTTGTGACCCGGCATAGGGACCCCGCCGTTTCTGGCGGAGCCCGTCGACTCGTGACAACAGGTGCTGATCCTGTCAGACATCTTGCAAAATGAACTCAGCGGCACGGCCAGCGATCATCATGACCGGGGCGTTGGTGTTGCCCGACACCAGCGCCGGCATCACCGAACAATCCGCGACGCGCAGCCCCTCGACACCCCGGACCCTCAACTGTGGATCGACGACCGAGGACGGCATGTCACCCATCCGGCAGGTTCCCGCCGGGTGATAGATGGTCCGGGCATGTTTCGTGATTTCAATATCCAGCGAATTCGACCCTGCAGCCGAGGGGATGCCTGCACCGGGCCATACTTCAGAGCCGACGATCTCGGCAAGCGGACCGCAGGCGAAAATTTCGCGCACCAACCGAACGCCACGGCGCAGGGTGTCCATGTCCTCGGGGTCGTCGAGCATCCGTGTCGTGATACGCGGTGCGGCGGTCGGATCGCTTGATGCCAATGACAGCCGTCCTCGGCTTCGGGGGCGCATAGTCATAGGGTTCAGCTGCACTGCGTGGAAATCCAGCGGCGGCTGACCGGGCTTATTGGTCGCGAAGGGTGAGAAGTTGATCTGGACATCCGGCCGACCGTCCCCGTCGGTGTCGACACAGGCCCCCGCTTCGAACAGGTTCGAGGCAAGAAGCCCCTTACGCGTCATCAAATAGCGGGCACCATGGGCCAGAGCCCTCGTTCCGCGATCGTGTCCATAAAGACCGATTGGTTCCCGCAATTTCATGATGACCGGGGTGCCGATGTGATCGTGGAAATTCGCACCCACTTCTGGTGCATCGTGATGGACGGGCAGACCGAGCCGTTCCAAATGGTCCTTGGGCCCAATGCCTGACAGCATGAGCAGTTTGGCACTGCCGAAAGCTCCGGCGGCCAGTATGATTTCTTTTTCCGCTTCGATCCGTGTGAGTTTTCCGTCAATCATGGCCAACACGGCACGGGCCTTCCGGTTCACGATATCGATGGCGGTGGCACGGGCATTCGCAATGACCTCAATATTGTCGCGCCTGCGTGTTGCGCGAAGAAACGTGCTGGCAGCCGACATACGACGCCCTTTTTGGATCGTGGCCTGATAGTGGCCCACCCCTTCCTGCGTAGCACCGTTGAAATCCTCGTTCCATGGCAAGCCATAGTCCAGCGCCGATGCTATTGCTGCCTTGGCAACCGGATGCAATCGGTCCGGCGATTTGACGGGCAAAAGGCCAGTGGTCCCGTGATAGGGACCCGAAAACGTCGCGTTAGCTTCCTGATCGATAAATTTCTGCAAGACATCCTTGTAGCCCCAACCCGTACATCCGTGCAGGCTGGCCCAATCGTCGTAGTCTTGTGCCTGACCGCGCATATAGAGCATCCCGTTCACCGACGATCCGCCTCCGAGAACCCGACCGACCGGCACGACATGCGGTCGACCGTCAAGTGTGGGGTCGGCTTCGGATTGAAACGCAGCCATGTCCGGCGTGCCCCAGGCCTTGAAGAAAGTTCCGGGAATGTGCAGCCACGGGCTTCGATCTTCGCGGCCTTCTTCTATCAACGCGACGGAATAGGTTCCGTCACGGCTTAGAGCTTCGGCGAGGACACAGCCTGCCGATCCCCCGCCGACAATAACGAAATCATATTTACTCAAAGGGCTGGGGGTGTACATCAAGATCACTCCTTATCTTTGACCAATGCGGCAGCATCAGAATTTCGACTGGTTGGCCGCGTGCTCAGATGTCCATAGGCCCAGTTCCTTGTACAAGCGGATCGCGCCCGCATGATACGGGACGGTGGTTGTTGCCATGGCAAGGTCGCTCTGGGACAGGCTACGGAGCGGACCGACTGCTGCCTGAAGGTCTGCCCAATTGTCGTGGATCGTCTTCGTGATTCGATATGCGTCGTCTTCGGACAGGGATTCGTCCGCAATAAGCAGGGCATCGTAGGCCACGATCGGAGTATCGCCCATGATGAAGGGCTTGTTGGGGTCCTCTGCCGCGGTGGCCGTCGAGACGCCGGGCACCTCATTGGCAAAAAAGGCGGCATCCCCCAGTGTCCCGTTCGCGATGATGCGCAGCCCCCCCGGCGTGGAGGCGTTCGCTTCGATCAGAACCGGCATCGTGGTCGCCACAGGGGCGGCATCCGCCCTGCCCTCAACCACGGCGTTGATGCCGTCCATCAGCCCTCCGCTGGTCATGAAGCGCACATCTTCGAGCGCGATGCCCCCCGATCGTACGATGGACTCGTTGATGAAGGTCAATTCCTGAGCGCTTGGGACTTGCCCCATGACCCGTTTGCCCTTGAGGTCATTGGCGCTGACAATCCCGCTGTCGGCCCGCGCAATAAAGGCATAGGGAATGATCCAGACCCGGGCCAGTGTGCGCAGGGAGGTCAACGCCTGCGGATACCCCCCCTCGCCACGATAGGCCATCCCTGCATCCACCGTGGTTGACATGCCCATGACGATATCGCCAAGCGCAATTGACGGCAGATAGACCGAGGACCCTGAAAAAGGCTGTGCCGTGGACCGGATGCCCGTTTCCTCCTGCAGGGTCTTCGCAAAACTGCTGCCGATGAGATAAAAGGTCGACCCCGATGGGTTTGTCCCGATGGTGATGTTTTTTACATCGGCTTTGGCGGGCGTGCCAAGGAGTGCGACGGACATCGTCGCAGCGCATAGTGATCTGAAAAATGTCATTGGTTCTCCTCCCAAATAAACGCCCGCCAAGTATGGCGGGCGCAGTGTTTAATCAGCCTTCATCTCCGGCAACCCGTACGGTCATCCCGTCGAGGTCATCCGTGATCTCGACTTGGCATCCCAAGCGGGAATTCTCCTGCCGCAGGTCCGAGAAATCCAGCATGTCCTCCTCGTCTCCCTCGGGTGGACCGACCTTTTCGAAATAGTCGCCCTCGACGAAGATGTGGCAGGTTGCGCAGGAACATTGCCCGCCGCATTCGGCCACGATGCCTTGGATACCGTTTCGCATCGCAACTTCCATGAGGGTAAGCCCGGTTTCCGCTGCCACAACCTTGGTGGTATCATCTGGTTCGATAAATGTGATCTGAGGCATCCTATGCTCCTGATGTGAGGGCCGTAGATCAGACAGTTCTGATCCAGGCGGTCTTGCGCTTTTGATATTTGCCGATGGCGTCAAGTGAGCGATCAAAGCCGTTGCCGGACTGTCGCTGACCAACCAGCGGCGCGGTGATGTCGGCCCCGCCGTAGCAGTTCACATGCACCACACCCGCCTTGAGGCGCCGGACCATACGATGAGCCCGCGCTATGTCGCGGCTCCACACCCCAGAGGCGAGGCCGTAGACCGTGTTATTAGCCATGCGCACCGCGTCGTCTTCGGTCTCGAAGCGTTGAACCGAGAGTATCGGGCCAAAAACCTCTTCCCGGACGACGGGGCTGTCTTCGCGGGCCTCGATCACGGTTGGTTGGAAGAAAAAGCCCTCGCGTTCGATCTGCGCACCGCCCGTGACGATCCCGTCCCCCGATGCCCGCGCCCGCGCGATGAAATCAGCATTCTTGCGCAGTTGTTGGTCCGTACCGATCGCACCGGCCTGACTGCCCAGATCCAGCGGGTCGCCAACCACGGTCGCCTGCGCGGCCCTCGTAACCTCCGCCATGAAGTCATCGTAGATGCTCGCGTGCACCATCAGGCGGCTGGCGGCGACGCAGACCTGGCCAGAATTGGCAAAGATTGCGCGAGCCGATTGTCGGGCAACTGCGGCAAGATCACCGCAATCCTCAAACACGATATTAGGCGACTTGCCCCCCAATTCCAGATGCACCGGTTTGAAGTTCGACTCGGCGGAGTAACGCAGCAGGTGCCGCCCGACCGCGCCTGACCCGGTAAAGGTCAAAACGTCGACATCGTTGCTGAGGGCTATCGCCTGACCGGCAGTTGCGCCCTGCCCCGTCACGACATTGAAGACGCCATCGGGAACACCCGCCTCAGCTGCCAATTCGGCCAGCCGCAACAGTGTTAGTGAGGCGGCTTCGGACGGTTTGAGCACAACCGAATTGCCCGCCGCCAAGGCCGGTGCGACCTTCCAAGCCCCGATCATCATCGGGAAATTCCATGGCACGATTGCGCCGACCACCCCGGCCGGTTCGCGATGAACAAGGCTCAGCACTTCTGGCCCTGTCGGGGTTATGTCGCCGTTAACCTTGTCCACAGCTTCGGCATAGAACCGGAAGGTGTTCGCGGCACTCATCGGTTCGGCCATGTAAGCCATGGCAATCTCGGTCCCGTTGTCACGCACACCCAGCACGGCCAGTTCTAGCGCATTTTCTTCTATTAGGGCGGCCAGACGGTGCAGGATCTGCTTGCGGCGTGCGGGCGGCATGTCGGCCCAGACGCCTCGGTCGAAACTGGTTCGGGCTGCGGCAATGGCTGCCTCCACATCCGCCAACGAACTATCCGTCAGCGTGGTGATCTGCTGTCCCGTGCTAGGGCTGACGACCACCAGTTCGCCACCGCCGTCGGTCCTCCGCCAGGTCCCGTCGATGAAGTTGCGCATCGCCGGGATCGGACGTTCCCGCAGCGCGTCGATCTGTATCTGATCAAGGCTCATTACATTTCTCCCCCGCTCAAAACAGATGGTTGTAGGACTCTTCGACCCCGCCGCCCATGGGCTTGAGCCGCAATAGAGGCCATGGGCTCGCCATAGGTCCGACGGGGGCCTCGATCATCAGCGGACCGTCCGAAGTCGCACTTTCAGCGACCAATGCGCCCAGCTGCTGCGGAGTGTCGGCACGTGCAAACTCCAGACCGAAGGCGCGTGCCAGATCTTCGAACTGCGGGTTGGCCAGTTCGGTAATGTAGTTGCGGCCGAAGGTCTTGGATTGGATCGATTTGACGTTGCCATAGTGGCCATCATTGAAGACAACCAGCGTCACAGGAAGGTTGTAGCGCCGCGCCGTTGCCAGCTCCTGTAGGCCCCAGCCAAAGCCGCCGTCTCCCGTGATCGACACGACTCGCCGTCCGGCCCCGCCGACTGCGGCGCCAAGCGCCGTCGGAAAACCATATCCAAGCGTGCCCTGGTAGCCGGGGCCGATCAGCGTACGCGGGGCCCGGCATTCAAAGGCGATACGCGACAGGTAGCCAACCTGCGTCAGTTCGTTCACAAAGATGCCGTCATCGGGTAGCGCTGTGCGCAGGGCATCGACATAGTCCCACAGAACGCCGGTTTCGACCACCTTGGCATGAGCCCAGGCCTTGATTCCCGCGGCCTGCGCGGCACTCAGGACCTCGCGTTTCGTGACCCCTGCGGCCAACGCACGGGCCGCCGCGCCGGCATCTGCCACGATTTCAAGCGCGCCCTTCCGGGCACCACCTAGATCAGCCGGATCGATGTTGATGTAGACAAAGGTCTTGCCGTCCTGTGGCCAGCTGGGATCCGGCGTCATGATATCCATGAAGCGCGATCCGATCACCAGCACCAGATCGGCACGGTCAAAGATTGGCCGCCCGGCGAGCGAGTTGAACGACAGCGGATGGCTATCGGGCACAGCACCGCGGCCGTTGTCGCTGGCCACGATCGGCGCTCCGAGGCGTTCAGCCAACTCGGCAATCTCTTTGCCTGCGTCCATCGCGCCGCCACCGATGTAGATCACCGGAAAGTCAGCCTTGTCGATCAGCGCTGATGCTTTGTCGATCAATGTGCTGTCCGGCGCTGTCTCGTCGGGCACGGCGGAGCAATTGGTACGAACCTCATCCGAGCGCGCCATCAGGATATCATACGGGATCTCGACCGCTGTGGGCCGCCGCCGACCCGACATGGCTGCCGCAAAAGACTCGTTGACGGCGCCGCTTACACGGTCGCGGTCCAGCACCAGTTCCTGTGCCTTGGTCAGTCCCCGCAGCACACCGCTCTGATCGGGAATTTCGTGAAGGTTACCATAGCCTTTGCCAATGGCATCGGAATGGATCTGGCCGACCATCATTACCACTGGCGAATTGCAGGCATAGGCCGTGCTAAGACCAGCCGTGGCGTTCAACATGCCCGGTCCCGGAACGACCATCCCGACACCGGGGCGCCCCGTGACACGCGCGTAGCCATCCGCCATATAGCTCACGGTCTGCTCGTGGCGGGGTACGTAAACTTTAAGCTCTGGCGCCGAGGCCAGGGCGTCCACTGCCCAGTCGAGCTGAATGCCGGGAATGGCGAACAGGCTGTCTGTACCGTTGGCTTGCAGAGCAGCGACAAGCGCCTCTCCTCCGGTCTGTGCTTCTTGGGTCAAATTTGTTCTCCACTTACTGAATTCTTGGGTCCGGCTCGCGCTCAGGCGAGGCGGACCGACTTTAGTGCCATAGCCGGATCGACGAGGTCGGTCGGGTCCGGGCTCTGGCCCCGGGCCAGCCATTTCTTCCCGATCATGTAGGCTTTGGGATCATTGATCGCGTCGACCGCCAGCAGGCCCGCAGGCCCGAAATACCAGTGCGAGACGGATCCCTCACGATCGCCCGGCCTCACGTGGATCTGGTCATAGCCCCGGTTCAGGCCAGCGATTTTCAGCGAAACATCGTATTGATCTGACCAGAACCATGGCTGAGGAATGTAGGATTCGGGCGCCTTGCCAAGGATATAATCGGCGACGAATTCGCCCTGATCACATGCGTTCTGGACGGACTCAAGCCGTGTCATTTCACCGCGATAGGGGAAAACGGCGCAATCACCGATCGCGAAAATATCGGGATCGAAGGTGCGGCAGCGGTCGTCCGTAGCGATGCCGTTCTGCACCGACAGTCCGGCCGAGCGTGCCAGCTTATCGTTGGCATTGACGCCGATACCAGCGACCACAAAATCCACTCCGACGGCAGAGCCGTCGGACAGTGCCGCCAATGCCGCCTGTCCGTCCTGAGCGATCAGCTTGTCGACGCCAACGCCTTCGCGCAGATCGACGCCGCGCGACAAGTGCAGGGCCCGGAACCAGTCGGCGGTTTCCACACATGCGACGCGGTTGAGGATGCGTGGCTGCACTTCGACCAGGGTGACCTCAAGCCCTAGGTCGATGCCTACCGCAGCCATCTCAAGTCCGATGTACCCGCCACCGACGATCAACAGGCGCTGCCCGGCCCGCATGTGACCGGCGAGAGCATCCGCATCGCCAAGCGACCGGAAGGTCATCACGTTCGGAAGGTGTCCGCCCATCTCTTCGGGCAGGCGGCGCGGCGTAGCTCCGGTCGCCAGGATCAGGCGATCATAGGGCAGATTGGCATTGCCATCAGTTGCAACGCGCTTGGCCAGCCGGTTGATATGCAAAGCTTGGGTATTCAGGTGCACGGAGATTTCATTCTCACGATAAAGCGCATCAGGCCGCAGCAGCAGGCGGTCACGCTTCATTGCACCTTTGAGGTACTTCTTGGACAGCGGCGGGCGCTGGTATGGCAGCTCTGATTCCTCGGACAGTATGTCGATCGCGCCGGTAAATCCTTCCGAACGCAGGCGAAACGCTGCCGAGGCGGCGGCCTGACCACCGCCGACGATGACGACATTCTCTGTCATGGGCTATCCCTATCTGAAATCGTTGGTGAGGTAGTCTTCTTCCCACTCACCGATGGAAACCTTGGCCCGGATCTCGCCCAGCTGGTCACATTCCAATGTTACCGATCCCGCGACCTCGCCCGAGTCCGCCAGATTCGCGACCTCGTTCGCGAAGATCCAGGCATAGCGTTTGGGCAGCCGCCATATCAGGTCGGTCGAGCCCTTGGAAACCTGCCACAGACCGGGCTTTTCCAGGCCACCCAGATCGCATTCCTCGATTGTGACCTGCGTGTCGGTTGAGAAGATCCCGTGATCGGTTAGCGCCAGCGAACCGCCCTCTTCTGAAAAGACCTCAAAGGCCCTGACCAGATTTCCCAGCTGTTCGGGCGTGCCCAGAACCAGCAAGATCGGGTGGAAGTCGCTTGGCATGAAACTCATGCGTAGCATGGTCCGCTCCTTATTCGGGTTCGTGAACTTCTTTGATGTCCTGGCTGTGGACCAGTTCGACTTCGCCATCCTCGAATTCGACGTTTAACCACTGGCCGTCATTCATGTTCTCTTCGACGACGCCGGACCGTCCATCATTCAGGTGGATGCCGGCACCTGCGGGCACTTTCAACAGGTCGGTCGTGGTATTGAGTACTAGTTTCGCCATGCGCGTTGTCTCCTTGGTAGGGTCAGAAAAAGGTCGACAGGTTCTTAGCCTGCAACACGTTCTGATCGAGGATGATGCGGCGGTGCAGCACCTTCCAGTCGCCATCGACCATCACCAGACGGTCGTAGCGTTTGCCGACGAAGAAATAGGTCTCGTATTCGACCCGGTTGAGGTAGACGATGAAGCGGCACGAGACCTCGATCTCGGTTGGTGCAGCGACCGACGGCGCCGCGGACTGAATCTGCACGTTGGTGATCAGATGCGAGGTCCGCGACAGCGGTTCTTCTGCATAGTGCACACCCGTCAGGATCTGCTCGACCCGCTTGGTGACGGTCCACTTGTCTTCGTTAAACCAGCTGATGCCCTCTTCCTCGCGGGTGTCCTCGCGCTCGGCATGCTGGCCGAACTTCACGTTGTGACGCATCGGCATAAAATACCGCAGGTCCTCGTGCAACATGTCCAGCCAGGCGGGGAACTGACGTGTGTCGATCAGCTCGGCTTCATCGAAATAGAATTCCTCAATTTGGCTGCGCAGAGCGAAATAGTCACTGTCGCGCGCGATGCGCGGTTGCTCAACTTTGGCGTCCATGAATTCTCTCCTTTATTCGGCACGTTTCGGCAGCGGGATCGAAGACCCTTGGTGCGCGAAACAGCCCACATCTATCGTCGTGCCGGAAATGGCCGCGGCCTCGTCCGACATCAGGAACCGAATGGCACCGGCAAGATCCTGGCCATTCATGAAACGTCCGGCGACCGTTCCGACCGCCTTGGACTGAAGCTTAGCCGCATCGCCCGCGACCCGACCCAGGCTCATCCCCGAGATGATGCCGCCGCCGCCCGGAATAACCATGTTGACTGCGATCCCGTCGGCGAAATGATCCAGCGCCATCGCCGTGGTCAGCGCGTTGAGCCCGCCCTTGCTGGTCGAATAGGCCGCCATGTTCGGCTTGCCCCAGCTGGCGCCGGAGCCGACATTAACGATCCGGCCCCCGCCTGAGGCAACCATCACCGGGATCGCCGCGCGGCACATCAGGTATGGCCCGATGAGATTGACCCGCAAGATCCGTTCGAAAAGCTCGGGATCGGTGTCGATCACCGTCCCCAGAGGTCCGATTGCCGCGTTGTTCACGACGCCGTGCAGGCGATGCCCTTCCTCCGTCGCCACAGCGATCACCCGCGCCACGTCCTCTTCCGAAGTGACGTCGCCGGCTAGGAAATGGACGTCGAGTCCCTGCGCGCGGGCCTCGGCATCCAGAGCAGCGACCGACGCCTCGGCAACACTCGACACCGGGGGGGTCTCCAGCCCGAAGCCAATCACCCGCCACCCTGCTCGTGCGAGGTAGAGCGCCACGTCATTTCCAATGCCGAAGGTGGCCCCGGCCACGATGATCGTGCCGGGATGTGTGTCAGACGGCGCGCTCATTCTGCGGCCAGATCTTTCTGGAACCGCTCGTCGCCGGCACCCAGCAAAACGTCCCAAGGTTCCATGTCGAGATGCTGAGCCCAACGACGGTAGAAGCCCACGGCCATGTGTTCGGTCACCTGAAGCGACACGTCGCCGCGCACTTCTATCCCATTGACCACGGGGTTCAATTGCGATGCGGTCATCGACTGCGTGTAGTTGAAATTGTACCGCCGCGCGATCGTGCCGGTCGAAGCCTTTGTCGCATAGAGCCAGTTCTCCATGTCGTCTTGTTCGGTCATCCCAGCCGGGCCGGAATAGCGCATATAGTAGGTCCGAAGGAAATCCTTGATCTTGGTCGGAGCGTCGGCATCCACCAGGAAGAAGCGCCAGCCCTCGGTCTCGTTTGCCGAATGCGGATGCCATGCGCAGAGGCTTCGCGGTTGCCGCCCATGATACGAGGTGTTCGGAAAGATGGTGCCGACGAAGGGCAGGAACCGGGCCTGTTCACCCAGACGCCGCTTACGCTCTTCGTGACAGTGGCGGAAGTAGTCCGCAATCTCAGGGTCGTTCTTGAAGGCATCCGTGAACTCATAGCCCTCGGGTTGGATGGCCGAGTGCACCCCGTGCCCCGCCGGGAAGCTGCACCAGACGTGCTGAGCCTGCTCAAGTTCGTTGTCGCGACGGCCCTTGACGCCTTCTAGCGCCGACGGTCCGATGCCGATCATATCGACCGAGCGGTGGCTGGGATTATGGTAGGTGTCGCCCAAGAAATTTTCGGCGGCGAACTTCCAGTTGGCCGGGAAGACCCACTTGTGCACGCCGATCACCTCGGACCCGCCGGGGCGGCCGTCACGGCAATCAAGCGCCTGGTCGAGGTGGACCTTTGCATCGCCCAGATAGGTCAGGAAGTCCGGCGCTTCGGGATCCCAAGTGGCCCAGATCGACCCTTTGTAATTGTAAAGCTTCGCCACCTCGATCAGAGACCAGTCATCCCGGTCCAGGTTGCCCTCATAAAGCGCCTTGTAAAGCGGAATGCCGCGGATCCGCCCGTCGGTGGTATAGGTCCAAGAATGATAGGGGCAGGTGAACAGCGAGGTGTTGCCGGATTCGTAACGGCAGACCTTCATGCCGCGATGGCGGCAGCTGTTCAGGAAGACGTGGATTTCATTCGCCTTGTCGCGGACGAGGATCACCGATTCCTCGCCCATACGTGACGTGAAGAAATCGCCCGGATTGGGAATTTGCGATTCATGGCCGACGAACAGCCAAGCGCGGGTAAACAGGGTTTCCAGCTCTTTGCGGTAGATGTCTTCACTGACGAAGATCTCGCGGCTGATCTGCCCGTTCTTGTAGTCGACCAGATGACCGGCTTTGTCTGACAGTGGCATATCAAGGCTCCTTCTGACACGTGGCGGTCGAAACCGCTTTCAATTACGTTAACATGTTTACTAGTTGGGTCAAGGGAAAAACCGTCTTTTCGGCCCCGCCAGACCCGGATTTCAAGCCTGCAGCGCAGGCATCAGAGGGTCCTTGCTAAAGCGCAGAACCACCAGCGACACGCCGACTGCCACAAGGCTCGCCAAGATCGGCATAATCCCTTCGGGGCCGAAGAAAGCTGTCGAAGCAATGACCCCCAACCCCAGCACGGTGAGGACCGCACCGTAGAGCGCGCTTGGAACGCCGGGAAAGGGCGAATTCACCATCGACAGTTTCAGTACGAAGGCCCCGGTGACGGCATTGGCCAGCATGATGACGATGGCGAGGGTCGACCCGTCGAGCAGGATCGCCGGGTTGTAGACCCAGACGAAGGGCAGGATGTAGGCGACGATACCGATCCGCATGCCCAAGAAGCCGGTCTTCCACATGTCCGCCTGTGCCAGTCTTGCCGCGACGATGCTTCCGATTGCGATC
Organism: Celeribacter sp. ULVN23_4; assembly: GCF_054788345.1. Classification (NCBI taxonomy): domain Bacteria; kingdom Pseudomonadati; phylum Pseudomonadota; class Alphaproteobacteria; order Rhodobacterales; family Roseobacteraceae; genus Celeribacter; species Celeribacter sp. ULVN23_4. The sequence continues at coordinate 145,407 of NZ_JBTVYO010000004.1, forward strand.
GGCGGTGTCACCATGCTCATCAGCCCGAAGTAGAGCAGGAACATATGTGCCGCGATGGCATGGACGCCCAGTTCGATCATGGTCGGCGCGACCACCGTGACCAGCACGATGTAGACCGCCGCCGTAGGCATGCCCATGCCGAGCACGATCGCGACCAGAGCGGTCAGGATCAGCAGGACAAACAGGCCGTACTGGCTTGCGACATGGGTCAGCGCCAGCGACAGCTGGAAGGCGAACCCGGTTGAATTCATCAGGCCGATGATAACGCCAGCGGCGCCACCGATCAGCAACAGCGGGTAGAATTCGGTGCCGAGCGCGACCAGCGCCTTCCACAGGGACTTAAGGTCGACCCGGAAGCGCACCTTGATGGCGTGGATTACGAAGATCAGGCCCGACACCATCAGCGCCGAAAGGCCCGGATTGTAGCCGGTCATGAACAACAGGTAAAGCAGCGCCGCGACCGAGATCAGGATCTCCCACCCGTCACGGATGGTCTCGCGCAGCGGCGGGATCTCGGACTTGTCGATACCCTTGAGGCCGTTCTTGATCGCCAGCGCATCGACCTTGAAGAAGAGCACCAGGAAGTACAGGAAGGCGGGGATTGCGGCGGCTTTGACGATGTCGGAATAGGGGACCTGCAACACCTCAGCCATGATGAAGGCCGTGGCCCCCATGATCGGCGGTGCGATCTGTCCGCCGTTCGAGGCGACGGCCTCAATCGCGGCGGCCTGCACGCGGGTCAGCCCGGTGCGAATCATCATCGGAATGGTGAAGACGCCGGTCGACATGATGTTCGCCACAGTCGAGCCGGACATTGACCCGAAGAATCCCGAGGCAACGATCGCCACCTTGGCGGGCCCGCCCCGTCGATGCCCGACCGCGCCGAGTGCGAGGTTATTAAAGAAGGTCATGCCGTTCGCGATCTCGAGCATCTTTCCGAAAACCATGAACGGGAGCACCAGCGTGACGATCACTGTCAGCACCAAACCCGGTACGCCATTGCTGTCGGCATAGAGATACATGATCGTTCGCGTCGGCGAGAACACCGAGGCTTGCAACATTCCCGGAATGACGTCGCCGTAAAGCCCGTAGGCGGTCACAATCCACACCAGCCCGGCGATCACCAGACCCATGGACTTGCGTAGCGCCTCGGCCAGAAGAATAAGCCCGATCATGCCGGGTATCCACATGTCCGGGGTCCGGAAGGCCATCGTGACCATCCACTCCTTGAAGTTGTAGGCATACCAGACCCACGCAGCCAAGCCCATCAATGCGAGCACCAGATCGAATGCGATATATTTCTTCGAATATGGATGCGAAAGCAGGCCGGCGGCGACGCCGAAACCAAGAAGAACGGCCACGACCTGTTGGGTCACGACAGGGACCCCGAACATCTGGGGCAGGTTCAAAGCCCAAATGACCCCGAGAACCGGGGCGCATGCGATCACTATAATCCGTATGGTGTTGCTGACTTTACCCATTGGCTCAACTCTCCCGTAGCTTGCAGGTACGGTTGGGCGCACTTGAAATGGTCAGTCGAAATCACCCGCGACGGCACCCTGACCAGTCCTAAGATCTGGTCGGGCATGCGATGCCAATGCGGGCTCTGCCCGTCTGATCCTCCCTGCGTCCTCCCACGCATTTGATAAACACGTTAACTATATTGCACTCATGCGTCAAATGCTAAAGTGTATTTCCAGCAAAGCATTCACCAACCAGCTCCAGACACCCGGCACGCGGGAGCCTGGAGGATTAAGAGGAGCCCCGTCCATATGTCTGAAATCCTGCAGAGCTTCCTGGCCGCATTCCCCCAGGGCGTGATCCTGTCACCAGCCGAGGCCGGGTCCTACATCTCGGATATATACGGCGAGGCCGAGGCGCCCTGCCTTCTCGTGGCGCGCCCGACCACAACCGAAGAGGTCTCGCGCCTGCTGAGAATGTGTCACGAGCGGGCGATTCCCGTCGTGCCCCAGGGCGGCAACACCAACGTCTGTCGCATGGCGGTTCCGACCGGCAGCCGAGCTGCAGTGGTGCTGTCGCTCGGGCGGATGAGCCGGATCGAGTCTCTCGATTCGCAGGCGGCGACAGTGACGGTACAGGCGGGTTGCCTGATCCAAACACTACAGGAGGCCGCTCTCGACCACGACCTGCTGTTCGCGCCGGACTGGGGCGCGCGGGGCAGCGCGACGGTCGGCGGCGCGGTCGGAACCAATGGCGGCGGGCTGAATGTGTTGCGGTACGGCACGACTCGCGAACAGGTGCTTGGTCTTGAGGTCGTCTTGCCTGACGGTCGCGTATGGGACGGGCTGCGGGCTTTGTCGAAGGACAACTCCGGCTACGACCTAAAGCAGCTGTTTATCGGGTCGGAAGGCTCGCTCGGCATTGTAACGCGGATTGTCTTCCGCTTGCACTCCGCGCCGAGCGTCAACCGTTCGATGATGGTCGCTCTACCCGACCTGAGCCGCCTGCCCGACCTGTTGACGCTAGCCCGGAGCAAGGCCGGCCGGCAGCTGAGCGCGCTCGAGCTACTGCCGGGACTGGGCGTAAAGATGGCGCTCGAACGCTATCCCGACCTGCGACGCCCCTTCGACGCGGTGCCGCCCTGGAGCGTCCTGATTCGCCTTTCTGACATGGCCGAGGTCGAGCCGGCACTTCTCGACCTCTTCGAGGCCGGGCTCGAGGCGGACATCTTCTCGGACGGCGTGCTGGCCCAGTCTGTCGCTCAGGAACGCAACCTGTGGGAAATCCGCGAACAGATGATGCCGCACCAGTATTTTCCGGGCATGACGATGCTCAAATGGGATGTCTCGGTGCCGGTCAGCCAGATCGCCGAATTCATCACCCGCGCCGACGCGCTGGTCGCTGAAACCTGTCCCGGCGCTACCCCCTATGCGGTCAGCCACCTCGGGGACGGTAACGTGCACTACAGCGCCTTCGCCGATCCCGCCACGCCCGGCTTCGAGGAGATGAGGCAAGAGACCCTGCGCGCCATCGACGAACTGGTCTGGTCCTTCGGGGGCTCGGTCGTGGCCGAACACGGGGTCGGGTCCGTCTTTGTCGACCGGATGCGTGGCCAGAAGTCGGACGTGGAATACGCCCTTCAACAGGGCATCAAGCGCATGATCGACCCGGACGGGCTAATGAACCCGGGCAAGCTGATATCCGGCTGATCCAAGAGCGCGGCGGCTCAGGGTCGCCGCAGCTTCGCCGTCAGCGCACTTGCCGCCAGCCAAAGCGGTACCAGCTCGGCGATCCTGAACAGGAGCAGCGTGATCGGATGTTCCGACCCGAGGCGCAGGATGTTCCCCTCGGTGATTAAGAGACCCTGCCGGCGCATCGAGAGCCCCGCGAGACCGCCACAACCACATCTTCGCACCGTTGATTGGCACGACACCTTCATCAAGGCGCCGCCTCTCTGCTGCAGTGGACGGTTGGCTTGATGCAATGTGCCAACCGTCCAAACCGGCTCACTCATTTGCGAACGGTTTCCCGGCTGACGAATACGTCTCGCTCGGCGAGCAGAGACTCTACATCCGCCGCGCTGTGCACGAACCGGCGGCAGATCCACGCAGCGTAAGCGACGACTGCGCGAAAGGACCCGGCAATCTTTCAAGCGGGGCATCTAAGCTGGTAGCTTCATGACGGCCGTCAAAACTCCACCGCAACCGATGGCAAGTTGGCAATGCCTTTCGATAGGCACATAAAGTATGTCAATACAGCGAATCAAGTTTCCCAGATGGCTTGCCACTCGCTGTGAGATTTAAACATTGTTTGCAAGAGGTTAGTAAATGACACAACCTTACACCGAAGGCGAGACGCCTTTTACAAGTGTTCTCGGCGATCTGAAATATGTTGACAGATCTCTCGCCGTTGCGTGCACACGCGGTCGCGAAGCCGTTGTGTCAAGGTTCAGGCAGATGCTGCGACGAGCAAATTTATCGGAGCAACAGTGGCGTGTCCTGAGGATACTTTTTGACGAGGATGCCAGACACAAACGTCAAATGCTTACTTCGGCTGATATTGCGGAAAAATCTTGTATTCATAAGGTCAGCATCTCCCGAATTATTAGGTCGCTAGAAGACCGCGGATTGATCAGCCGGAGCGCCCATGATGTCGATGGCCGTGCGAACTATGTCCAACTGACCGCCAAGGGTCGAGCAGAATTGGAGCCGCTGGTCGCCGAAGCCACTTTAATCCACAATCAGATCGCTCGTGACTTCGGCTTCGAGAATTACGCAAAGCTGTTGGACTTGCTGCACAAGCTTGCCAGCCTTTAATCCCGGAGTGGTCCGGGATCTGCCCCTAGCAACGTCTTGTTGCGCAACAACGACCGCAAGTCACGGCCTCTGATGAACCTGATCCACGAGTTGTCTCCCTGCCCGCACAAGCCCGACACAGCATCACGTTTGGCCGGAGAGGGGCGGGAATTCACATTCTGGCGCTAATTGTAAAAAGGCATGGGCCTCAAGGCGTGGCTCACGAAGCGCACATCTCATGATTTGCGCACGAAACTAAACGAGAACGCAGAACCGCGATGATAATCCTTGGCAAAAATGACACGGGTTCCATCCTCGGCAAAACAGGTTTCCTCGATCAAAAGAGCGGGACCAAAATTTTGTAGGCCATGCAATTTTGTTGGCATGTCCGGGAGCATCGTTGCGGTGATGCTTGCTGTGGAGGCAACAGGGCGGCGATCAATCTCTGCCATCAGCGTCACGATGGATCCGGCCCAATTGGCTTCGCGCTGTTCGCCGTTTTTAAACAAATGAGTGGGAATACAGTCGACTGAATAGACCAGAGGTTCGTCATTGGCGTGGCGCAACCGTTCGACCCGAAGAACCGGAGCTTCCGGGGCCAAATCAAGCGCGGTTGCGACCTCTTCGCTCGCGGAGACTGTTGAAAAGCCAAGGATGCTGGTTTTTGCACTGTATCCGTGACTGCGCACCATCTCGGAAACGCTTTCAAACTTTGTAATCGGCCGCGCAATCGTCAGCATCGCGCCTGCTGATACGAAGCGGCCTTTGCCTTGCTGGGCTTCGATTACGGAGTCGCGTTCGAGAAGTTTAAGGGCTTCGCGCAGGGTCGGGCGGGAAACGTGAAATCGTTCGCTCATCACCTTTTCAGAGGGTAGCTTGTCGCCGAGAGACAGGGCGTCTTCTTGGATCATCTCTAAAATGCTGGTTCGAAGCCATTCGATCCCGCTTGGTTTCAGTTTTTCCACACGGTCGGTCATCTAGCACTTACCTTGTCAAACAACTCTGCAACTTCTACGGGAGTTTTTTGTCGTGACACGCACAATTGCAAGAGAATTCTCGCTTTTGACGGCGATAGGCATGCAGCGGAAATAAAGCCGTGGCTTTGATTTCGACTGTTTTCCGGGACACGGCCAGAGGCATGGGAAGCGGCGATCACAATGCCGCCCTTTGTCTTTGACCAGCGTTCAAGGGCCTGCGCCTGTACGCTTGTCGCATATCCAGGCGCGAAACCGGCCATGACAATGCCTTTGGTCCCGGCGGCGAAAAACGCTTCCAATGCGACCGTGTCCCCACCGCTATGACAAAACAAAATATCGACGCGTGGAAGGTCAGACAACTTATGCCACGCTGCAAGTGGTGCAGGCCTCAGATGTGGAACAACAGGGCGGAAGAGGTCCAACGTATTCCCCGTGAACCGCCCAAGAGGGCCGCGCCAAGGCGAGCGAAAACTGTCAAGCGCGGCATTGTCGAATTTTGAGACATCGCGCGGATCATGCAGCGTGGCATTGATCGCAACAACAACTCCGGAGCCCGAAATGCGCGGGTCCGCGGCGGCCTTGAGCGCGTGGAACAGGTTCATTGGCCCGTCGCTGCCTTGGGCGGAGGCCGGTCGTTGGGCGCCTGTGACGACAAGTGGCACCCCGAGGTCCCAGACGAGCGAAAGGAAAAACGCAGTTTCCACCAAAGCACCCGTGCCATGCGTCAGCACAAACCCTTGAATGTCGGGATGCTGAGCAAGCGTCTCGCGGCAAGATGTATAAATGTCACGCCATTTCGCGAATCCCATGTCGAAACTTGGGACCGGATCGAAGGGCACTTCGGTGACGCGAAAGCGTTGGTCGAGATGACCGAAGCAACGCATCACCTGAGGAGCGGTATAGCTGCCCGCCTGTCCATAGTCACAGATTTCAAAAGGGTCCTCGGCGAGGGCGGTGAGCGTGCCGCCGGAGATCACAAGGCCGATATGCGGAAGGTCAGTCATAAGTGGCTCTTTCTATACACTTTGCAGAAGTTCAGAACGGGAGTGCGCAAGGGGCGTGCGGGGATCAAGCCAGTAGTCTGAACTTACGAATTCAAAGCTGTAGGTTCCAGTATATCCTGATTTTTCAAGGCTATGTATATAGTCCGCAAGGGGGAGTGTTCCGTCGCCCCATGCCATATGACCTTCGGGCGTCCCGTCGCAAACATGGACATGGCGCAAACTGTCGCCAAAGCATGTGAGATATGTGTCAGGCGTTTCTCCGGCTGCGGCCATCGCATTCAGGTCCAGGATTGCCGCGATCTGATCTGAGCCGATCTCCTCCATCATGCGGAGCAAATCTGCGCTCGAAACGATCAGGTTGGATTCCGTTTTTGACAATGGCTCAAGCAGCAATGTCACACCTTTCTTTTGGGCCTCTTGCGCAAGCTTGCCCAGTTGATCGCGGGCGCGTTTCCAAGCTTCGGCGGCTGGCTGCTTTGCATAACCCCATCCGGCGGTGATGAGCATCTGGGAGCACTCCAAAGCCTCTGCAACCTCAAGCGCGCGCAAGAAATACGCGTGGCTTCTGCGTGCGGTGCCGGGATGTTCGGAGGCAAGATTTATCGGGTACAAGCATTGTTCTGGCGTCAGGCAGATGAGCTCCAGTTCGCGCTCCAATAAGAGTTGCTTTGTGCGCTTGATGTCGTCGCTGGTCGCATCCTCCAGGCAGAGGTGCGGCATGCCGGCCCAAAGTTCGATTCTGGAAAATCCAAGTGCGGCCGCATCATCGAGAAAGTGAGGCAGACTGTGGCGAAAATAATGGATATTCATGGCAGACAGGCGCGTGGATAGGGGGTCGGACATGAGCTGCGATTCCTAATTTGTTTGACAACATTAAGCCCTCTTTCGGCGACACCTTCAATTAAAACCTAAGATAAATAAGGAATTTTTGGTTTTTGAAGAAAATTCAAATCCAGCATTGACAGGAAACAAGACGTTATGATGATGTGTTGTCAAACAAGTTGAGGTAAATCACGATCCTCACAAAAAACGAAAGGTCAGGGATGTCTGAAGCTTCGGGAGATCAGGGCGGGATTCAATTCCGAAAGGTCAATAAGTGGTTCGGATCAATGCACGTTTTGCGCGATATTGATCTGGACGTGGCAAGTGGTGAAAAAGTGGTCGTATGCGGCCCCTCTGGCTCGGGAAAATCCACGATGATCCGCTGCATCAATCACCTCGAAGAGTATCAATCGGGCTCAATCGTGGTGGATGGCATCGAGGTGAATAACCACAAGGCCAACATCGACAAGGTGCGCCGCCGGGTCGGGATGGTGTTCCAGAACTTCAACCTCTATCCTCACCTGACCATCCTCGACAATTGCACCCTCGCGCAGCGTTGGGTGCGGGGCAAATCCCGCACCGAGGCCAATGAGCTTGCCATGCATTACCTCGAACGCGTTCGCATTCCCGATCAGGCACATAAATATCCAAGCCAGCTTTCCGGCGGGCAACAACAGCGGGTGGCAATCGCACGCTCTCTGTGCATGTCGCCGGAGATCATGCTGTTCGACGAGCCGACGTCTGCGCTCGATCCTGAACTGGTGCGCGAAGTTCTCGACACGATGGCAGAATTGGCGGGCGAGGGCATGACGATGATCTGCGTCACCCATGAGATGGGCTTCGCGCGCCAGGTCGCGGATCGCGTGATTTTCATGGATCAGGGCTCCGTGATCGAAAGTGCGCCGCCGAATGAATTTTTCGACAACCCGCGCGAGGAGCGCACGCAGCGTTTTCTCAGCCAAATCCTTCACTGAACCCGCAAGAAGGTTCAGGCCAAAGGGCAAAACGCCCTTCACCACAAACCAAAACCAACCACAGGGAAACCCCATGACATCCAAATTTTCTTCTGTTGCTGCCCTTCTGATGGCAACCAGCACCCTTGCAGCCCCGGTCGCAGCGCAAGACTTTCCGCCACTTCCCGAGACCATACAAGAGCAAGGCGTCATTCGCATCGGCGTGAAATGCGACAGCCCGCCCTTCGGCGCGTCCGGTGTCGATGGCACGCCCATGGGGATCGAAGTCGAAATGGCCAAGAAAATCGGCGAATACGCCTTTGGTTCCGAAGATGGCGCTGAGCTGTCATGTGTCACCAGCGAGGCGCGTATCCCCTCACTGAACTCCGGAAAACTTGATCTCATCCTCGCAACTCTCGGTCGTTTCCCGGCCCGCGAAGAGGTCATCGACTTCTCGAACATCTATTTCTGGGGCACGTCCAACGTGCTCGTTCAAGGAGACAGCCCGGTGGAAAAACTGGCCGATCTCGAGAATAAGACGCTCTTGATCGTCAAAGGCGGCTCCCAGATCAAGTGGCTCGAAGAAAACATTCCGGGCATCAAGATGATGCAACTCAACACCACGGCAGATGGTGTTCAGGCTCTGCTGCAAGGACGCGCGGACGGTTTTGTCGGCGATGGTGGCCTCGTTTACACGCTCGACTCGAACTATGACGACCTGCGTGTGGTCGAAGAGGGGCTTGATCTTGGTCAGAACGGCATCGGCCTGCGTAAGAATGAGCCTGAACTGATGGCCTTCGTGAACGCAGCGCTCGACCAACTTCGTGAAGAAGGGTTCTATGAAGAGGTCATCCCCGAATTCGTCGAAGAACCGGCCGTTGTCGAAGTGATGAAGCGCGGCTTCCTCGAAGAACCGCCGCATATGTGATCCTGAATCTACTTTGGGGGCCGGCATCGTGGCCCCCAAATATCTCCTCAAGCCATGAATCGAAACGGATCTCTGCCATCATGATAGACTGGGCCTATATATGGGAAGCGGTGCCGGACCTGATCAACGGTCTGGGCATGACGCTGCTCGTCAGCTTTCTCGCCATTATTTTTTCTCTGCTCGCGGGGGCTGTCGGCTGCGCATTGCGTGTGTCATCGGTCAAGGCTTTGAATTATCTCATCGCCGCCTATGTCGAATTCATCCGCGGAACGCCGTATCTGGTTCAGGTTTTTTTCGTCTTCTACGGTCTGCCGAGCCTCGGCTTGAAACTGTCGATTTTCTGGTCGGGCGTTGTCGCGCTTTCGATCTGGGCAAGCGCCTTTCACATCGAAAGTTTCCGCGCCGGACTGACCTCTGTCAGTAAGGATATTCGCAATGCCTCTGCCTCTTTGGGGCTGCGCGCCTGGCACCATGGGCTATTCGTGGTCTTCCCGATTGCGGCACGCTCTGCCTTGCCCTCAACGCTCAACACGGTCGTGAGCACGATAAAGAACTCAGCCTATCTGCAAGCCATCGGGCTTGTCGAGTTGACCTTCGTGGCCGTCGATCGCATCGCTTACGAATTCCGTTCCATCGAGATGTTTCTGGCGATTTGCGTCATCTATCTCGCTGTTGTGCTCGTCGTTTCGGCGCTTGGGCACCGTCTCGAACGCCGCCTCGACCGGCCGTATGTGGGAAGGTAACCATGTCGCTCCTTTATGAATATCGCCTCTTCCTGTTCTCAGGTTTCATCAATACCCTCCTGATGTCCCTCACTGTGGCTCTGGGTGCCACCGGGATCGCCATCCTTCTCGCAACCATGTTGCAGTCGAAAATCCGTGTGATCAAAACGGCGGGCTACACGCTGTGCGAGGTGCTGCGGGACATTCCGCTCATGGTCAACGTGCTGATGGTTTATTTCATCTTGCCGCTGATCGGTCTCGGGTTTGGCCCGTTTTGGTCGGCCTGTATCGCCATATCGATCTGGGGCGGGGCCAATGGGGCACACATCCTGCGCGCGGGTCTTCAGTCGGTCGGCTCCGGCCAGCGCGAAACGGCCGCCGCGTTCAATTTCGGCCCGATCAAGACCCTGTTCCTGATCGTTCTACCGCAGGCCATGCCCGTGATCATTCCGCCCTATGTCAGCCTTTTGACCGCTGTCGTTCAGGCCACGTCTCTGGGCGCAATTGTGGGCGCGCAGGAATTGCTCCGCGCCGGTCAAATCCTGATTGAACAAACAACGATCATGCGCGGCGGCAGCCCGGCCTATCTGGTCTATGGTTCGATCCTGGTGGTTTATTTCGTCCTGTGCAGCCTGATCTCACTCGTCGGTGCCCGTGTGGAGGCCTATTATCAGCGTCCCTATCGTGGCGCGGGCGCTCAAAAGATTGACAAGAAAATCCAGGACATCGAAGCGTCGATGCAGACCAGCGCATGACTCTGTCGCCCACCATATCCCCTCGTTCCGGGGTTCCCCTCCCCGGGGCCTCACTGGCCGGAGGTTCGCTCGAGATACGCCTGTCACATCTCGTCGGGCTCCCGGTCGGGGAGAGTGAGCGCCGGGCGGCCACGGATGCGATCTGCGACACGCTCGCCGTGGCGCTTGCGGGGGCCGCCGATCCTCGCTCGGATCAGCTGATGAGTACGCTTGCGACCGCGCGTGAGCCTGCGCCCGGCCTGAGTTTTGTACTGGGCACGGATCACTGGCTGTCCACCTCGGATGCCGCGCTTTATTTCGGGTTTTCTGCGCATCTTCTGGACTATGACGATGACGAAACGGAATTGGCGATGGCGCATCTTTCCGCGCCAAGCCTGGCTGCGACTTTGGCGGTCGTCAATCGGTTCGGACATACTGCCGATGAGGCCCTGTTGATCGACGCTTATGTGACGGGCTGCAAAGCGATGCTGCTTTTGGGGGCCGCGTGGAACCCAGCGCTTCATACCGCCGGGTGGCATCCGACCTCCGTTTTAGGTGTGTTTGGGGCAACCCTTGCTGCAGCACGGTATATGGGGCTGGATCAGGCACAAAGCCTTTCTGCGATCCGTCTGGCCGCCTCGCTCGCATCGGGTGGACGTGGTGCATTTGGTGGCATGGGCAAGCCGCTTCAGGTCGGCCAATCTGCGGCCTCCGGCGTGCGCTGCGCTGAGTTGGCACAAGCTGGATGGCCGGGCAGTTCAAAGGCGTTCGATGGCCTTGCCACCGCGCTGTTCTCCCAAGGCGCCGTGACCGCAGACGCGGATGTCTCTGAGTTTCCGCCAGAGGGCTTTGTCACCAAGCTCTACCCAAGCTGCACCGCGACCCATGCGGCGATCTACGCCACGCTGACGCTCTGCGCCGGGGTGTCGGAGCACGATCTGCCGCAACGGATCACTTGTGCGCTCGACCCGTGCGCCCTCGCGATTTTGCAAAGCTCCCTGCCGCGAAGTGGCGATGAAGGCCGGTTTTCTCTGGCCTATTGTCTGGCCACCGCGGCCGTGACCGGGCGTGTCGGGCTGGCCGCTTTCGAGGCAAAGGCGTTCCAAGATGGCGCCCCAGCCGATCCGCGTGTCCGTGACATGATAAGCCGGATCGACATTGCCGAGGCGCATGATCTGCCCTTTGGGCCCAGCGGCATTGCGACCGGGGCGCATGTGACGGTGTTCGCGGGAGATCACGAGACACATAGCATGACCACAGAGGCCGCGCCGGGCAGTCTGAGCCTTCCGGTGACGGCGGGCGATCTCTCGGACAAATGGTGCGATTGCCTCTCGCGATACATGGCAGCGCGATATGGCGTCCTCACCAACACCGATATTGCAGCGGACCTCCTTCCAATGCTGCGCAACGCCATGACCCCCGGAGGTCTTAAGGCGCTCCAGAGGCGGCTGACTGAAACAACATCAATTCAAGGCAAGCAAGAATGCAAAACTCCGTAAGTTCCCGTCTGGCCGAAGCGACCGCACCGGAAGTCGCTCAGACCATTTATGCCCCTCCGATGCGTGGGTTTGACGCCGTGGCGCTTGAGCGGATGTGCGCGCTCAACGAAGCCCACGCGCTCATGCTCGCGACACAGGGCCTGATCGCGAAAGAGATCGCAGAGGCGATCCTCAAAGGCATTGCGCAAGTGCGGGCCGAAGGGCCGGAAGCAATTGACCTCGACCCGCAATTCGAAGACAGCTATTTTGCTTTCGAGAACCGTTTGGGGCAGATCATTGGCAAATCTGCCGCTGGCTGGCTTCATATCGGGCGCAGCCGCAACGACATCGGCTCGACGCTGGACCGGATGGCGGCGCGGGACTGGTGTCTGCATCTTTTGGAGCAGGTGAACGTCGCGCGTCAGGCCTGTCTTGCAGCGGCAGAACGCCATGCCGAGACCGTGATGCCCGGCTACACCCATTTGCAGCCCGCCCAACCGATCACCTTCGGCTATTACCTCGCCAATGTGGCGCGAGGGATGGAGCGGGAATATGATCGAATCGCCGCTGTCTACTCGCGCGCCGATGCCTGTGCGCTTGGTTCAGCGGCCTTTGCCGGCACGTCCTTTCCAATTGATCGAGGCATGGCGGCGGAGCTTCTGGGGTTTGCCGCGATTGCGACACCGGGTCTCGATGCCGTTGCCTCGCGCGATTATGTCACCGAGCTTCTCTGGGCCGTCACCAGTTGTCAGGTGTTGCTGTCGCGTGTGGCGCAGGATCTCTACACCTTCACGACATGGGAATTCAGCACCTTGCGCTTTCCCGACAGTGTGGCAGGCACCTCCTCGATCATGCCGCAAAAAAAGAACATGCTGCCTTTGGAATTCTTCCGCGCCGAAGCGGGCCGCAGTATTGGCGCGCTGAGCGGGTCGCTCTCGGCGGTCAAAGGGTCGAACTATTCCATCGGGCTCGACAGCGTCCGTGAAGGGTTGACCGACGCCTGGCCAGTTTTTGCACGGTTCGCGGAGGCCTTGCCGCTGTTGCGCCTGATCTTCGAGACCGCAGAACCGAATGCGGAGATGCTTTTGGCGCGCTGTTCGGCCAACTTCTCGACCGCAACCGATGTCGCGGACGGTCTGGTGCGCGTGCATGGCGTTTCCTTCCGCGACGCCCATCACGTCGTTGGCCGCGCGGTCCAGATGGTGATCGCTCGGGGGGAGGATGCTTCGGGTCTGGACGTCACCACGCTGAATGCCGCCGCAGAGGCCGAGATCGGCCGTACATTCGACATCTCAGAAGAGACCCTGCGCAGCTGGACAGACCCGACCTCTGCGGTCGCAAACCGCGTTGTCACCGGCGGTCCCGCCCCCGTTTCCACCCGCGCGATGATTTCGGAGATGACAGGTCGTCTCGAAGAGGATCGCGCCGCCCTTGAAACCCGTTCCTCTCACCTGCGCCACAGTGCGCAACAGCTTTCGGAGCGTATTGCCACCTATCTAGGCTGACGTCGCCCCGCTCTAACGCCCTGAAACGGGCAAGCCGTCGCCCCATACGGGGCGCCGGACAGATGAACTTTGCCCAAATCGGGCCACATGCAAAGGAAAGTCCATGTTCAACTTTGACGAAGCGCGCTTTTTGAAAATCCAAGGCGGGGCAGTCTCTCTGGCCCCTCGGATTGACGAGGTGATCTCTGCCGCCATCGCGAATGGCGCAAGCAACCTCTATTTCCTCGGCACCGGCGGTGTCGCTTATCTGATGGAGCCTGCAGTTCAACTTCTCCATCGCCGGTCCGGTTTTCCGGTCTACAAGGATTATCCGGCCGAGCTTGTGCTCAGCGGATCCGCAAACCTGACCGAGAAATCCATCGTGATCATGCCGTCTCTGTCTGGCACGACCAAAGAAAGCGTCGCGATGATGGACAAGCTCAAGGAAATCGGTTGCACGCTGATCACTCTGATCGGTCATGCGGAAACGCCGCTCGGCCTTGGCGGCAATCCCGCTTTGGTCAATTTCGCCGAAGACGATACCTCGTCCGAGTCCTTCTACATCCAGTCGCTTCTGGTCGCCCTGTCGGTGATGAAAGCGCGCGGTGAGATCGACAATTACGATGACCTGATCGCAGAATTGCAAACCGTGCCCGAAGCGCTGTTGAAGGCCAAGCAGGCCTTTGAGCCGAAAGCCGAAGACTACGCCAAAATCATCGCTGGCGCAGATTACCATATGTTCACCGGCGCCGGAAACATGTGGCCGGAAACGCTCTATTACGCGACCTGTATCCTTGAGGAAATGCAATGGATCCGCACCCGTCCGGTGCATGCGTCCGACTTCTTCCACGGTCCGCTTGAACTGATCGAAAAAGGTGTGAGCCTGATCCTGTTCCGTGGCGAAGATGCTTATGATGCATTGGCCGAACGTGTGGCAAATTTTGCACCGCAATACACCGATCGCTTCACGGTCCTCGACATTCGTGATTTTGCCCCCCGCGATCTGTCCGACGAGATGCGCGCCTTGCTTTCTCCGGCGATGATGGCAACGCTTCTGGAGCGTCTGAGCGCCCATCTCGAAGCGCTGCGGGACCACCCGCTGGTGACCCGTCGTTACTACAAACGCGTCGCCTATTGATCTAAAGCGTGGGCTCGATTGCGGGCCCACGCCCCTTTATGGAGAGTTTCGTGACAGGACTTCGTCTTGCGGCCGTTGGTGACAATTGCATCGACCGTTTTCTCACCCAAAAGATTGCCCGCGTCGGCGGCAATGCCCTCAATGTCGCCGTTCATTTCGCCAAAGCGGGTCATGACGCCGCTTATTTCGGGGCTGTGGGCGATGACGAGGATGGGCGATGGACCCGGCAAGAGCTTGTGTTGAATGCGGTGAATGTGGATGGTCTCGACATTCGTCCGGAAATGACCGCCTATACCAACATCGCGCATAACGCAGAGGGGGATCGGCAGTTTCTCTTCGAAGAGTTTGGCGCAAGTGCGGCCTATTTTCCCGGACCGGACGCGATCAAGACATTGCGTGCGGCGGATCATGTGCATTTCGGGCTTTTGAATGAAAGCGAACTTCTGTGTGAGAAGCTGAAAGGACGCGGCGTCACTGTGTCTGTCGATTGTGCCGTGAACCCTTTGACAAGTGCTGTAGATCTCGCATTTGGCTCTGTGGGTGAGGATTTGCCCGCGGCTCAGGCCGAGATGGAGCGCCTTTTGGCGCTCGGGCATGGGCTTGTTGTCGTGACGCGCGGCGCTGAGGGGGCGATGGCCTCTGACGGCACAAACACATGGAGCATTGCCGGCAAGCCAATCCAAGCCGTTGACACCACAGGCGCTGGCGACACATTCATCGCGCATTTCATTGCAACTTGGAAAATGTCGAAAAAGATCGAGACGGTTCTGGACAGAGCGACGATGGCTGCGGCGGCCAATTGTCTCTACCTTGGAGGCTTCCCCCAAGACGGGCGCGTGCTTCCCTCTTAGTGGTGTGAAGTGAGCAGATGTAATCCAAATAAAGCGTTTCTACTTAAACCTGAATCAGGGTTTGAGCAGAAACGCTTTAGGTCTTAAGATTTTGCCGTATCAATGTCCGTCTCTTTCTCCGAAGAGGCAGTTGACCGGGCACAAAATCTCAAAGTTTTAGATGCGAGAATAGCAAGCCCCCCTGTGAGGGGCCCACGAATGCGCATCAGTCGCGCAGAGCTTTCGGAGACGTCGACATAGATCTGCTCGAGTCGAGTGACCGTGGTCAGCGCATCGCTGTGATTGGCGATGACCGGAGAGCCGGACGAAAACTCCGGCGCATCCGAAATGCCAGAAATCAGACTGTGGATGTCCACCCGGCTGAGATTGAGCTGCGCCTGTTTGAGATCGGCTTCGGCGCGTTTCACACTCGCCTTGGCCTGTGCCGTGATCAATGTCGTCTCGGCGCTGTCTCGTACTGCTTCGGCAAAGGCCGCCTCATAGGTCTTCGCATCGAGCCGGAACAACACATCTCCGGCTGTAACTCGTTGCCCGACTGTGTCGGCGATCTCTTCGATCACAAAAAATGCTCATTGGCCGGGGATTTTCAGAACCATGACAAGACCGCCGTCAGTCGGCAGTTCCGCGTACACCTCGCCGCCATGCTTCGTAATGGCACTTCTCGCAATCGCGAGGCCAAGCCCGTGTCCCCCGACGGGGAGAACGTCTCCGCTGCGGGTGAAGGGCTCAAATATCCGATCTACGTCTCCTGGTTCAACTCCGGGCCCATGATCCGTAACGCGAACCTCCAACAGGTTGCCTTGTACTTTGCAATCGACTGACACATGCGAGCGTTCTGCCGTGTACTTGGTGGCATTTCGGATCACATTTTCCAGAGATCGGTAGATCAGTTCACCATCAACCCTCGCCAAGAAGCTTCCATCGACATCCGGTGTTATGGTTACACTGCGAGCCTGTGCTTCAAACGCGGCATCAGCAAGAATTTCATTCAGAATTTCAATGACATCAAGATCCTGAACTCGTAAAGGATCGTCTGAACGCACCGTGAGCCGAGCAAGGGTTAATACCTCGCCGACCAGCCTGTCGAGCCTTTCAACCTCGCGGTCCATTCGCTCAAGCATCACATCCAGGCGGGCGGGTGTCTTGCGCAGGATCCCTGTCGCAGCCTGAAGGCGCGACAAGGGCGATCGTAGTTCGTGAGATACGTCATGGAATAATCGTTGCTGAGCCTCGTGATTCTGCTGAAGGCGCAGGGCGGTGAGATCGAAATCACGCCCCAGATCCGAAATCTCGTCCTTCTGAGGAGCCAGCGTTTCGCCAATCCGGATATCGAACCGCCCTTGGGCCAAAGCGCTGAGACCATCTTTCAGCAGGATGACGGGACTCACCAAGCTACGAACCAGAAGTGCCGCAGCCACCACACTGGAAACTAGGATGGCGAGGCCGAGCATCGTTGGTGCCAGGCGCGACGGGACGATCCCTTCGGCCTCCAACACGGAGATCTGGTAGCAGGTGCCGCCTTGCTGTACTGCCCTTGCAGTCAATCGATTGGCGGGTTCACAGACGGAGTCGTCTACGGTGGGCATAATTGTCAGACCGAGGGGGCGGGCCGCTTCGCTCGCCGTCACGAAGCGTCTTGCTTCATCCTCGCCTTGCTCTTGCAAAATCGTTTGTGTGAGATCGAGGATGATTTCACGCTTCTGGGCCTCTAGTTCAGGTATGACCGGCGAAGCTCCAAAGGCATTCAGGATCAGAGCCATTGCAACCACCGACCCAACGACGGTGATCGAAATTATGATCATGAATTTCCGAAAGAGCTTGCGCATATCAATCCACCAGCAACTGGTAACCTTGGCCACGCACCGACAAGATTTGAGATTGCCCGTCGTTTCGACGACCAAGTTTCTGACGGACGCTGCTGATGTGAACGTCGATACGCCTGTCGAACGGCGCCAAAGGTTGCCCAAAGGCACGCTTCGAAATCTCCTGTTTGGAGACAAGCTCACCGGCATGGCGTGCAAGAACTTCGAGAAGGCTGAATTCTGTACCCGTTAGGTCAAGGGCGTGCCCGTCCCATTCCGCACTCCGGTTGGTGGGATGCAGCACCAGTCGCCCTGCGATGATCGGTGCTTTGGCTTCGGCCTGGCTCGACTGGCTGGTTCGTCGCAGAATTGCACGCACGCGCGCAGCCAATTCACCAGGGGAACAGGGTTTCGGCACGTAATCGTCAGCGCCAAGATTCAGGCCGGTGATCCTATCCACGTCATCGCCCCGCGCAGTCAGCATGAGGATGGGAACCTGGCTACACTCCCGGATCCTGCGCAAGACCTCAATACCGTTCATACGCGGCATCATGACATCAAGGACGATCAAATCTGCCGCGTTGTTCATCGCAGCGTTTACAGCGCTACGCCCATCCACCGCTGTGCTCACGTCGTAACCTTCTTCAGAGAGATATTCCTGAAGAAGGGCTGTCAGTTCCATGTCGTCATCTACAAGGAGGACTTTCATCATTGGCCGGGTCCTTCAATACTGTCTGGTTTCTACCCTGTCGACGCCTAGAGCAGAAGCTTTTTACCTAACTTTACACATGCTTGACGGCGTTTAACCTTAACAAAGATAACATGACTTTGCTGGTCAATCTGGCTTTGAAAGTAGCCATTATGGTGTCCGGATGATCGTGTATCTGACCGTTCAGGCGCAACACCGACGTGATGTCGGTTTGAAAAGACGGAAGACAAAGGGACGTAGAATTGCTGAAGGTGCGCCGCATACCAATCGACACCCATCCCGAAAATACCGCTCTGCTTTTTCGGCACGGCAATGGCTACTCGACCGAGCAGTACCGCGCGCTGCGCAAACTCCGTGTCTGGACCGATGACGCCGAAATTCTTGCCACCTTGGCGCTGGTGGACGACGAGACAATCGTCGGGCCCGATGAAATAGGACTTGGTGAGCAATCTTTTCGTCGCCTTGGCTGCGATGAGGGCAGCGAGGTTTCGATTGAACAGGCTCCCCCTCCTGCAAGCCTCGAATTCATCAAACGCAAGATCGAAGGCGAGACGTTAGACGAAAGCGAGATCGCAGCAATTGTGCGTGACTTGGCGAGCTACATCTACTCTCCAATGGAGATTGCGGCCTTCCTGGTGGCCTGTGCTGGCTTCATGAGCACACAGGAAACGCTCTCGATGACGCGCGCGATGATCAATGTTGGAAATCGTTTGGACTGGAAGACACCTTTGGTCGTGGACAAGCACTGCATTGGTGGCATTCCGGGCAATCGCACGTCCATGATCGTCGTTCCGATCATGGCAGCACACGGCTTGATCTGTCCCAAGACCTCGTCGCGCGCCATTACATCGCCTGCCGGCACAGCGGATACGATGGGTGTGCTTGCCAACGTCGACCTTACGCAAGAGCAGATGAAAGAGATCGTTGCCCAGGAAAACGCCTTCCTTGCATGGGGCGGACGAGTGAATCTTTCTCCGGCTGACGATGTACTGATTTCCGTGGAGCGACCGCTGCGGCTCGACACGTTCGAGCAGATGGTCGCATCGATTCTATCGAAAAAGGTTGCGGCTGGTTCTACTCATCTGTTGGTCGATATTCCGGTCGGCCCGACAGCAAAAGTGCGCTCCCAAAGAGATGCCATACGATTGCGCAAACTCTTCGAATATGTCGCTCGCCACCTAGGATTGGAGATCGACGTGATGCTGACGGACGGCTCGCAACCCGTAGGGCGCGGAGTGGGGCCTGTTCTGGAAGCCCGAGACGCCATGGCGGTGCTGCGCAATGATGATGACGCACCGGCGGATTTGCGGGATCGAGCTGTCATGCTTGCAGGGCGCATGCTCGAGTTCGACCCGTCCCTTGAAGGGGGAAAAGGATTTGCCAAAGCCGCCGAACTGCTTTCCTCCGGCGCCGCATTGGCGGCAATGGAGCGGCTGATCAAAGCGCAGGGCCGCCGAGAAGAGCCGCCGCGGCTCGGCATTCACCAGTTTGAGGTGACCTCCTCGAAGTCCGGGTCGGTTGTCCAGATTGATTGCCAACGTATCGCTCGGATCGCGCGACTGGCAGGGGCTCCCATTGATGAAGGGGCAGGCATTGATCTGCTTCGCAAGGTGGGCGCGCAACTCCGCGCTGGCGATGTACTCTACCGTATTTACGCCAACTCAGAGGCCGGACTGGCCTTCGCCAGGAAACTTGCCGAGGAACATCCGGCATATGAGATTTCATCATGAGTTGCGCTGTATTCGGTTTTCCTGAATGTACGGTGCAGGCAGCTCGTCTCGCTCAGGAACTCGGGGTCCCCTACCACGACGTCGAGTTGCGCTCTTTCCCTGATGGAGAAAGCCTTGTTCGAGTCCCTGCTGCGCCCATCACCGCAATCCTGTACCGTTCACTTGACCACCCGAATGAGAAAATCATCGAAGTGCTATTGGCCGCATCGGCGTTACGGGGCCAAGGCGTTTCCAGACTTGTGTTCGTCATTCCTTATCTGGCCTATATGCGGCAGGATATCGCGTTCCGACGGGGCGAAGCCATCAGTCAGAAAGTCGTCACCGGCTTGCTGGCACAACATTGCGATGCCCTCATCACTGTCGATCCACACTTGCACCGAACCCGTTCGCTGTCGGTGCTCATGCCATCCATCGAAACTGCTTCCATTTCAGCGGCGCCGGTGCTTTCAACTGCACTGGGCGACGACAGGGATTTGCTCCTCGTCGGACCGGATGAGGAATCCCAGCAATGGGTGGAGGCGATCGCGCAACCCCACGGGTTGGAATTCCTTATTGGCCGAAAGCAACGGCTAGGAGACCGGCACCTGAAACTGGCCATCGAGGGTATTGAGCGAGTATCGGGACGCCCGGTGGTGCTCGTGGATGATCTTGTATCGAGTGGTGGAACCTTGAAGGCTGCCGCGCAACTATTGCATGAGGCAGGCGCTGCGAAGGTCGATGCATTGGCCACGCATTGCATCGCCAATGCGACGGACCTCCAAGAACTTTCTCAGGCGGGTATTTCCTGTTTTCGAGCGACAGACACCGTACCCGGTTCGGTCAGCTCAGTCCACATCGGTGCAGCTCTTGCGCGAGATATTGAACGGCGTGGTTGGCTATCGTGAAGGTTCTGGCCTGCCAATATAGGACGAAGCCAAACGCCTAGCGACACAGCTTGTGTCGCGCAGGTCTCGAGAGGGTTTTTGTCTTCTCGGTTGACCGACAATGAAGACTTTTCTGCTCTATCCCTTTCCCACCTCGAATGCAAAAAGAGCCACCCCAGGTGCTTTTCTCGCCCCACATCAGGCACGCATGCGGTGTAATTTTTACTCAACTTTACAGCGCCTTGACCGCGCTTAACTTCAAATCAGGTATCACCATGCCATCGGTGAATCCTAGGAGAGATAGGAAAGGTCATGGGCGAAATGGTAGATATCAATATTATGAGGCACCCCAATTACGCTTTGACCGCGGCCCTCTTCTTTCTGGGTATCGGCTTGGTTCCAGCAAGTGCTCAAGAGCGCCCGGACGGCTTTTCTATCGGCCTTGCAGTAGCCGGAGGAAACAACATCTATGTCGGTGAAAGCGATGACATATCAGCCCTGCCATTGCTTCGCTACGACAGCGATGCTTTCTCGATCGGATTACCTGACGGTTTGACCGTGAAACTGTTTGGCGCGAACGATTTCGAAATCGGCGCCGCACTTTCTCCAAGACTGTTTGCTCTCGTCGACACCGACGCGTCCGAGCTTCGGGGCATTGATCGGGACATAACTGTCGATGGCGGCTTGCAGGCCCGCTACGCGTTCACACAGCAAACTACCCTGCTTGCACGAGCTGTCACTGAGGTGACTGATGAACACGGGGGCAGCGAAGTGGAAATTGCACTTCGCCACGCGGTTCCCGTCGGCCGGGCAGCGTTTAGTGTGGAGGCCGGGGCCACCTGGCAAAGCGCTGATTTGTCTACATATCTCTATGGCGTTCGCGGATCGGAAGCGATTTCTGGCCGCGCGGCATATGACCCCGGTGACGTGATCGTTCCCCATCTTTCGCTCGGAGCGGTGTACCCTCTGAATGACCGCATGCGGATCGTTTCCAGCATTCGTGCCGAATTCCTGCCGGACGAGGTGCAGGACAGTCCGATCGTGTCCGAGGATATTTCTATCGGCGCGATGATCGGTGTCTCCTATAGCTTTTGATGCCCCTTGAGTTCGAAGACGAGGCTTCGCTTAGGGCTGCGCGACTTTCCGGAGTTCGGTCTTCGTCCGCTATCGCCGTTTTTACATAACTTTACACATGCTTGACCGCACTTGACCTCGCCTTCGCTAGATTGAGCGCGATGCTTGCTCTGCAAGCGGGAATCAGAAACTCACGAGACGCCTGATGGATCGCCTTTCTCCTTTCTGGCTTTGGGCCCTGCTGTCAGTACCGGCGGCTGCGATGCTCTTTCAATGGGGGACCATGGAGGGCACCGTCGAGGCATACGGAAATCTTCTGCATGTCTCGGGAGAGACTTCTGCGCGCGCCCTGCTCGTCGCCATGTTGGCCAGTCCATTGGTTTTGTGGCTTCGCGGCTGGCGTGGGCCACGGTGGAAGACACTACAGCGCAGCACCTACGTGGCTGCCGTCTTCGTCCTTCTCCACTGGGCGGCACTGCACGATTGGGGCGGAATAGGGCCAGCCTTGGTGCACTTCGCCCCACTTGCCGTGCTGGAAGCGTATCGTATCTGGTTTTGGCACTTGCGGTCGCGTAATGACAGCGGCTCAGGAACTGAAACCCCATGTCGCTTAGGCCCATCCCAAGACTTTGGGCCATGAAAATCTCAAGCTCCACGCGCGGAGAGGGCCCCTGCTTGCCGCTACCCCCCCCATTTGGCAGCAGGGGCCTGCAAAAATCTCAACCCCACAATCACACCAGAGTCGCCGATGCCCCTGTTGTGAAATGCTTTACCAAGCGTTTCGACGTGGATGCGTAAATGCTGTTTCATCAGCACGCCGCGATTTGTTCGCCCGGCTCGGAAAGGATTGAATATGGATACGAACACTGTGCCGAGCGCGCACACCTCTAACGAAGAGCCAATGCGCCGATTGATGGTGATGACTGGCGCGACGAGTGGCTTTGGGTCGCAGACAGTAGGTTTGCTTGCGGACGACCCCGAAACCAGGGTCATCGTCGGGGCTCGTGGTCAAAACAGGAAACTCCCCGCCGGCGTAGAGGTCATTCCGCTCGATCTGACCTCTCTGACCAGCGTACGCTCTTTTGCCAATAATGTTATCACACAGCTTGGCGATGCTAAAATTGACGTTCTTATTCTGAACGCTGGCATACGAGGATCCGATGCGGAACAGAGAAGCGAAGATGGATTTGGGCTGACCTTTGCTGTGAACCATCTGGCTCACTATCTTTTGGCGCGTCTGCTTCTGCCAAAGATTGCGGATGGCGGTCGTTTGGTGATCACCGCCAGCAACATGCACAACCCGCCCTTCAAGGCGCTGGCACCGAAAGGCATGGATATTGCGGAATGGGCCAACCCCAGCCCGAAAGGTCCTGCGACAGGCGTTCGGTCCTATTGCATTTCAAAACTATGCAACCTCATGACCGCGCAGAGTTTCGCGCGGCTTGATGAGGTGAAGGCGCGGCGTATCAATGTGATCGCCTTCAATCCGGGATTGACTGGTGGCACGAGTGCAGGGAATTCGTCAGTTCTCCAGAGGGTTGCGGTCAGGGCCCTGATGGCGACTGTGTTTCCGCTGCTTAGGATGTTCAAACCCGAATTCAGCATGAACACGCCAGAGCATTCCGGCACCCTGTTTGCCAAAGTTGCCAAGGGAGAGATCGTGCCCCCAGTGGGCAAGGTGTATGTTTCCCTCGTCAAAGGCATACCGACCTTCCCCGAGCCGTCAGATTTGGCGCGCGATCCCGTTGGACAGGATGAGCTCTGGCGAGCGAGCGCCCAGATGGTCGGATTGGACCAGAATGTTGACACGGTACTCACGATCCCGGCGGGAGGATCTTCACAATGACTCTTCCCCCGTCGGAGACGCCAGCCAAACTCCAGTTTGATGATGAACCGGGCGCGTCCCGATCGAAGTGGATTGCCTGCTTTCTGGGACTGGCGCTGGTTGGATGGATGGGAAGCGGCTTCATAGTCGCTAGCCCTCAGGAAGATAATAATACCGCCCCTCTCGAAGCGAAAACATTTACCGTTGCTATACGAGAGAGCGAAGCACGGGACGTAACGAAGATATTTGCAGCCGAAGGACAGGCACAGCCTGACCGACGCGCTGCGGTTCGTGCACAGGCCTCGGGTGAAGTTGTGCACCTGACAGCGATCAAAGGAGCTACATTGAATGCGGGAGATGAAATCGCCCGCCTCAGCACGCGTGAGCTTGAAGCACGGGTTCTTGAAGCCGAAGAAGGATTAAAGCAGGCGCGAGAGGATTTCGAAACCACCCAATCGCTTTTCGAGCGGGGCGTGGCAACCGCCACACGCTTGAGAGAGGTTCGGGCCGACCTCGCCAGTGCTGAGGCACAACTCGCTCAAGCCGAAGAAGCGCGGGATGACACAGTCATCCGCGCGCCCTTCACGGGCCGCCTGAACGCCTTGGATTTGGATATTGGATCCTATGTTTCAGCCGGCACTGAAATCGGCACCATTCTCGATATCGATCCGCTTCGTATTGTCATTCAAGTGCCGCAGCAAGCTCTCGCCCAAGTGCGCGAAGGGGAAAAGGCGACGGTCTCCTTTATCACGGGCGAGGAGCGCACCGGCACAATCGAGTATGTCAGCCGGGACGCGGATACCGACACACGCACCTTCCTCGCCGAGATCATCGTGCCAAATCCCGAAGGGGAGATTGCCTCAGGCGTTTCGGCGCAAGTCCTTATTCCAACTGAGAAAATTGCTGCACATTTCATCTCGCCCGCGATTTTGTCGCTCAGCGAAGACGGCAGGCTGGGACTGAAGACCATAGACCAGAGGAACCGGGTCGTTTTCCATGAGATTGTTGTCGAACGCGCTGAGCGCGACGGCATTTGGGTCAGCGGACTGACGCAAAATGAAAAGCTGATCACAATTGGCCAAGGCTTCGTAAGTCAGGGCGAAGAAGTCATCCCTGTGCCTGAGGAACAGAGTGAAGAGAGATCGGTTTCGTCCGTTAATGTCGAGGTCCCGGGCGGCGTCGAAACGGAGATCGATTGATGAACCAACTGATCGACGCAGCCTTCAGCCGCACCCGTGTCGTCGTACTGCTCTTGATCGGCATCCTTTCGGTTGGTGCGATCGCCTATGTAGCGATCCCAAAAGAGAGTTTTCCGGAGGTGCAAATTCCGACGGTTTATGTCTCGACGTCTTTAGAGGGAATTTCGCCCGAAGATGCTGAGCGCCTTCTCGTCAAGCCGCTGGAAACCGAACTGGCGGCTTTGACTGGTCTCAAGGAGATGGTCGGGACGGCCTCAGAAGGGCATGCCAGTGTTCAACTGGAGTTCGAACCTGGCTTCGATCCGGACCTGGCGTTGGACAAGGTGCGCGAAGCTGTCGATCGGGCCGCTGGGGATCTACCAGATGACGCAACCGAGCCGACCGTCACCGAGGTCAATACTGCACTCTTCCCCATCCTCACAGCGATCTTGTCGGGGCCCGTACCGGAACGGACACTCAATGCGCTTGCCAACGAGATCAAGGACCGATTGGAGGCGCTCTCCGGAGTGCTCGAGGTCGATATCGCGGGTGAACGGGTCGAAATGCTGGAAGTTCTGATCGACCCGACCGTTTTCGAAACATACAACTTGTCTTTCTCCGAGCTGACAAGCCAGATCAGTCGGAACAATCTCTTGATCGCAGCTGGCGCCATTGAGAACGGCGCAGGCCGTATGGTGCTAAAAGTGCCGGGCCTCGTCGAAGGCACAAACGACATCATGGAGATGCCAATCAAGGTTTCAGGCGATACGGTCGTTACCTTTGAAGATGTTGCAACCGTAAGGAACACGTTCGAAGATCCGAGCAGCTTCGCACGGATCAACGGTCAGCCCGCTCTCGCATTGGAAGTCAGCAAACGGAGCGGCGCCAACATCATTGAGACCGTCGATGACGTGAAGGCGTTGATTGCCGAGGCGCAGAAAGCTTGGCCTGACAGCATTCGTGTCGATTACATGCAAGACGAAAGCAAACAGGTCCAGACGATGCTGGCAGATCTGGAATCAAATGTCATCGCGGCTGTCTTGCTGGTCATGATCGTGATTGTCTGGTCACTCGGTTTGCGGTCGTCGATCTTGGTGGGCTTGGCCATTCCCGGCGCCTTTCTTGCAGGTGTCTCCGGCTTGTTCTTCATGGGATACACGATGAACATGGTCGTGCTATTCAGCTTGATCCTTGTCGTGGGCATGTTGGTCGATGGCGCCATCGTGACGGTCGAATTGGCCGATCGGCTTTTGCATGAAGGCAAAACACCGCGTGAGGCCTACGCTACGGCGGCCAAAAGGATGGCATGGCCAATCATCGCTTCAACAGCAACAACGCTATGCGTGTTCTTCCCGCTCCTGTTTTGGGATTCGACGGTCGGAAAGTTCATGATCTTTCTTCCCATCACGGTGATCTTCACACTCGCGGCTTCCTTGTTCATGGCGCTGATCGTCATCCCGGTCATGGGCGGGCTGATCGGGCGCCGCCAACCACAGAGCGCCAAACAGAAGTTTCAGATCATGGTCTCCGAAAATGGTGATCCCAGAAACATGCACGGGGCAGCAGGGATCTATATCCGCGCCCTTGAATGGGCCATTCTGCGCCCGGGAATGACAGTAATTTTCGCAATTCTTGCGTTGGTTTCATCCTTTGTCGCCTATGGGCATTTCGGGAACGGCATTTCGTTCTTTCCTGATTCAGAACCCGATTTCGTGCAGGTGGAGGTGCGCGCTCGCGACAATTTTTCGATCTATGAGCAAGATGAACTGGTCCGCCAGGTCGAGACGCGCCTGTTGGGTTACGGCGAGCTTGCGAGCGTATATGCAAGGACCGGAGCCGACCGCCAATCGGATGAAGAGGTAATCGGCACGGTTCAGCTAGAGCTGACAGAATGGGATACGCGCCGTCCCGCTGTCGAGATCGTTGAGCAAATCCGTGCGGACATGGCCCGAATTCCGGGCGTGAATGTTCAGGTGCAGGTGCAGTCCGGAGGACCTTCTCAGGGGAAACCTGTCAATCTGGAACTTGTCTCCCAAGACAGTACAGCGCGCTTCGCGGCGATCCGTCAAGTTAGGGAGATGATGGATCGGATAGGAGGTTTCACCGACATCACGGACACGACGCCTTTGCCAGGTGTAGAGTGGGAAATCCGGCTTGACCGCTCTGAGGCGGCACGCTTTGGCGCGGATGTCGCCCTGCTGGGTCAGGCTGTGCAATTGTTGACCCAAGGGATTGCGATCGCGGATTATCGTCCAGACAATGTCGAGGATGCCGTGGACATCCGCGTACGTTTTCCAGCCGGAGAGCGGTCATTGGCCGAATTGGAAAGTCTTCGCGTGCCGACAGACAAAGGGCTCATACCCATCACGAACTTTGTGAGCTTTTCCCCCGCGCCACGTAGCGGGACGATCAAACGCATAGATCAGCAACGTGTGACCACATTGTCTGCCGATGTCGCGCCTGGCTTGCTCGCGAATGATCAAATCACGGCACTCCGAAAAGCCATTGAAAGCGTGGGGCTGCCAGAAAACATCTCATGGTCCTTCGCGGGAGAAGCGGAAGATCAGCAAGACGCGATGATCTTTCTGGTCAGTGCATTTGTGGCCGCGATCGGCCTCATGGTCATGGTTCTGCTCGTGCAGTTCAACAGCTTTTACCAGGCGTTGATCATCATGATAGCAATCGTCTTTTCAATTTCCGGGGTACTCATCGGTCTGATGGTGACAGGGCGACCATTCGGCGTCGTGATGGGGGGCATTGGCGTAATCGCATTGGCGGGCATTGTCGTGAACAACAACATCGTCCTCATCGACACCTATAATCATCTGAAGCGTTCGGGGATGCCGGTGATGGAGGCCGCACTGCGTTCCGGGGCACAACGACTGCGACCGGTGATATTGACGTCTGGAACAACGGCCCTCGGTCTTGCTCCGATGGTTATTGGTCTGAGTATCGACTTTTACCGGCGTGAGGTTGTTTATGGCGCGCCGTCTACGCAAATGTGGATCGAACTGAGCACAGCGATTGCAGGGGGATTGATGTTTGCCACGGTCCTCACTCTGATCGTGACACCGGCGATGCTGATGCTGGGTGAGCGATTTGGAACATGGCATTCAGGACGGGAGCATTTCACGCGCCGAAACCGCTGACTTCCTGCTATCGGAGCAAGACCGAGGGGGAAGCAGTTCATCGGCGCACGAGCCAAACGAGGATTTTACATAACTTTACAATCCTTTAACCGCCATTAACGCTCAGCCTGCTAACCCTTCACCACACGACCCCTGCGTGGACCACCAGAGCATGCTTTCGGGACTACTAAAATAGCGAACCATCGTATTGCTCGCGGTATCAAAGAATAGTTTGCTTCTCATTTGAGGTGGATCAAGAATTTGAGTTATCGTGGAGTCTATGGAGGATGAATTCGAAAGAGGAGTATCCTTTGTGAAGCCCCGCCGCAGCGCCATGACACGCATATTGATCATTTTCGTATTTGTTGCAGCGACCGCTGGCGCAGGCTGGTACTGGTGGCAAAGCCAGCAGGAAGGCCTTCCTGACGGTCTCGCGTCGGGGAATGGTCGGCTCGAAGCCGATCAGATCGATATATCCGCCAAATCCGCCGGACGCTTGCAGGACGTACTCGTCCAAGAAGGCGCCCTCGTTTCTGCTGGAGAGGTTCTTGCACGCATCGATGCGGCAGAGCTTCAAGCCCAACGCGCCAAATATGTCGCCGACCAAACGGCCGAAGAGGCCTCATTGCTGGAGGCGCAGGCAACAGTCGTGCAGCGTCAAGCTGAACTCGCGCTGAAAGAAGCCACTCTCCGTCGTGCGCTGGAGCTCGCCGAAAGAGACGCTATCAGTCAGCAAAAGCGAGATGAGGCACAGAGCGAGCACGATGCCGCGCGGGCTATTCTTGATGCAGCGGAACGAAGTGTGGCAGTCAGAGAGCGTTCAATCGAGGCCGCAAAAGCACTTGTGGATCAGATTGACGTTCAGATTGCAGACATGACTCTGACTGCTCCGGTCAGGGGGCGCGTTCTCTATCGTCTTGCTAATCCAGGTGAGGTCGTCAGCGCCGGCGGCAAGGTTCTGACGATCATCGATCTCTCAGAGATCTACATGGAAATCTATCTTCCGGCCCGACAGGCGATGCTGGTTCCTGTCGGATCGCAAGCCCGTATCCAATTCGATGGTGCCGACTTTGCCATACCGGCAATTGTGAGCTTCGTCTCGCCAGAGGCCCAATTCACTCCGAAACAAGTCGAGACGCAGGATGAACGCGACAATCTGATGTTCCGGGTCAAGCTGCGTGTCCCTGCAAATCTCATCGAGCAACATGTCGAGCAAGCAAAAACCGGCACAAGAGGCATGGGCTATGTCCGGCTCGGCTCAAATCCTCCGGATTGGCCTGAGTTCCTGCAAGCGCGTTTCCCGGGTGATCCCGTCGATGCAGAGGACTAGCCATGAAGGCTCTCGCTGGTCCGATCGCACGCATTCGCAGTGTGTCTCATTCCTACGGCAGTGTTTTGGCGCTCGACGATGTATCTCTGGACCTGACGGCTGGCCAGATGACAGGCCTCATTGGTCCCGATGGCGCTGGCAAGTCGACCCTACTCAGCTTGATTGCCGGCGCGCGTAAGTTGCAGGACGGCTCCGTCGAGGTCTTGGATGGGGAGATGGCTGATCCCGGGCATCGCCGGGCGGTTTGCACGCGCATCGCCTATATGCCGCAAGGGCTTGGCAAGAACCTCTACCAGGAGATCAGCGTCGCCGAAAACCTCACGTTCTTCGGAACACTCTTCGGCCTTTCGGCAAGCGAACGCCAGCAACGCATTGAACAGCTCACGGCGGCGACGGGGCTGCTTCCCTTTCTCGATCGACCTGTGGGAAAACTGTCGGGGGGCATGAAGCAAAAGCTGGGGCTGTGCTGCGCCCTCATCCACGATCCTGATCTTCTCATACTTGATGAACCGACCACCGGCGTAGACCCGTTGTCACGTCGACAGTTCTGGACACTCATCGCCGAACTGCGCCGCGACCGGCCTAACATGAGCGTTATCGTCTCGACCGCCTATATGGATGAAGCAAACCACTGCGATTGGCTGGTCGCAGTGGACCGCGGAAAAGTTCTCGCGTCGGGTTCCGCCGACGAGCTGCGCGAATCCACCGGCGAGCAGGATCTTGAAGCGGTCTTCTCTGCATTGCAGCCAGGACAGAGAAGCAAGCTTGAGCGCCTTGTCATTCCGCCACTGAAGCCGAGCGGAGAAGAACCGGTCATAGTCGCAAACGATCTAACCTGCCGTTTCGGTAAGTTCACCGCGGTCGATAAGGTCAGCTTCACCATCGAGAAAGGCGAGATTTTCGGTTTTCTCGGCTCCAATGGCTGCGGCAAGACCACGACCATGAAAATGCTGACCGGTCTGCTCGCACCAACGGAAGGCGAAGCCCGGGTATGCGGCAGTCCGGTCGATGCCAATGATCTGTCGGTTCGCCGACGTGTCGGCTTTATGACGCAATCCTTTTCGCTCTACAGCGAGCTCACGGTTCGTCAGAATCTTCTTCTGCACGCCCGCTTGTTTCATCTGGGCGAAGCCGAGGCTGCCGACCGCAGCGAAAGGCTCATAAGGGAAATCGGACTTGACGACTACGCAGATGCCGACGCTGGTTCCCTCCCGCTCGGCGTGCGTCAGCGGCTTTCGTTGGCGGTCGCCATCGTCCATGACCCCGAGCTTCTTATCCTTGACGAACCGACCTCCGGCGTCGATCCACAGGCCCGCGACGAGTTCTGGCGGCTGCTTGTAGACCTGTCGCGCAATCGCAAGGTGACCGTCTTCGTCTCCACGCATTTCATGAGTGAGGCAATGCGTTGCGACCGCATCTCACTGATGCACGCCGGTCGTGTGCTCGTCTGCGACGCCCCCACGAACGTGATTGCTTCAAAAAGCGCTCCGGATCTCGAAGCGGCATTTATCGCTTACATTGAGGAAGCCGGAGCGTCTGAAACCGCGCCAAGCGTCCAGACGCCCGTTGCGCAGGGGGAGGCGCTCGAATCCCCCGGGCACCGACGTTTCCAACCATTGCAGCGCCTGCTCGCCTACGCGCAGTGCGAAACGCTATCGCTGATACGCGATCCCGTTCGGCTTGCCTTCGCGTTTGTTGGTTCCTTCATCATGATGTTGCTCTTCGGTTTCGGCATGTCCGCCGACGTAACGAACCTGGCCTATGCCGCCTTCGATCATGATAACACGCCCGAAAGCCGCGCTTACCTCTCAGGTTTTTCGAGCTCGCGCTATTTTACGGAGCGCCCGGCGGTCCACAGCTTGGCGGAAATGGAACACCAATTGCAGGCAAGTGACGTCAGCCTCGTCCTCGAAATTCCACCGAATTTCGGTCGTATGCTGCAACGAGGCTCTGAGGTAGAGGTCTCTGCCTGGATCGATGGCGCGAACACCACACGGGCAGGCACCATTGAAGCGTACGTAAGCGCGGCGCACCAACACTTCTTTCAGCAAAGAAGTCTGGAAATGGGCTCTGCAGGTATTTCGCAGTCATCTGCTGAATTCCAGATCCGGTACCGCTACAATCCGACGGACGAGAGCATCTATTCTTTCGGACCGTCCGTTCCTGCCATGCTGCTGATTATGTTCCTCGCGATCCTGGTTGCGGTCAGTGTCGCTCGAGAAAAGGAAATCGGTACGATCACCAACTTCTACGTGACACCGACGACCCGGCTCGAATTCCTAGTCGGCAAGCAGTTGCCCTATCTCGGCGTCGGAATGATCAACTTCGTCATCATGACGGCGACTGTGTTGTTCATCTTTGGCGTTCCCCTCAAGGGCAGCGGCGCGATGCTGGTCTGCGCGGCTTTGCTCTATACGGCCGGAGCAACCGGCTATGGGCTCTTCATTTCAACTGTAACGAAAAGCCAGGTGGCAGCAGTGTTCGCCGGCGCGGTCTTGTCGTTGCTTCCGACCATGCAATTCTCGGGCATGACACAGCCAGTCTCCTCGCTGGAAGGTGCAGCACGCTCCATGGGCGCGCTTTGGCCGACGACCTACTATCGGGAGATAAGCGTCGGGGCGTTCACCAAAGGGCTCGGCTTCGGCGACATGGCGATGGATCTCATGGCTCTCGCGCTGTTTCCTGTGGCCTTTCTCGTGCTTTCGGTGCTCTTTTTGAGAAAACAGGAACGATGATGCCCAGCCTCTCCAACATATTCTGGCTCGGCACAAAGGAACTTCGGTCGCTTGCAAAGGACATGATGATGATCCTCTTCATCATCTGGTCGTTTGGCCTCAGCATATACACGCAGGCGACTGGCGGCGGAGAAACCGTCAACAATGCCGCCATCGCAATCGTCGACGAAGACCGCTCGACGCTCTCCCGCTCATTAGCAGCGCAGTTTTATCCGCCGTATTTCCAAACCGTCGAAACCATAGATGCCGCCGAAATGGACAGCGCCATGGACGAAGGTCGCTACACATTCATCGTCGTCATCCCTCCTCGTTTCGAGCAGGATATAAAGCGGGGGCGGGATACGGAAATCCAACTCAGCATGGACGCCACTGCCTCGCAGCAGGCGTCTCTGGGCGCGGGCTATATCCAGAACATCGTGGCAAACGAAATAGCGCGCACCCTGAACGGCGGCGCACAAGACACCAGTTCTGGGTCAGAGCTCGTGGTTCGACGGGCGTTCAATCCAAATGGAACTCAGGCCTGGTTCAGGTCGGTCGTCAGTCTCGCCGATCAGCTTTCTATGCTTATGATCATCCTGACCGGGGCTGCTCTACTGCGCGAGCGAGAGCACGGTACGATCGAACACCTCATGGTGATGCCGCTCACGGCCTTCGAAATCGCGCTTGCCAAAGTCTGGGCGAACGGCTTGGTCATCATCGTCGCCTTCACATGCTCTCTGCTGTTCGTCGTAGAGGGTGTGCTCGAGGTTCCCATTGCCGGCTCACGCGGTTTGATCATTCTGGGCAGCATGATCTACGTCTTTGCTGCGGCGGCAATCGGCATGCTGCTCGGAACGCTCGCACGCACCATGGCGCAGTTCGCTCTGCTGATGTTGATGGCCATCTTCCCTATGATGATCTTGTCAGGGGGCATGCTGCCGGTCGAAAGCCAGCCGCAGTGGCTGCAATACATAACCTGGCTCTTGCCGTCGCGTCACTATGTAGCGCTGATGCAAGCTGTCGCGTTCAGGGGAGCAGGAATTGAACTTGTGTGGCGCGAAGTCGCGACCATGTTTGGAATGGGAGCCGTGTTCCTCGCCGCTAGCCTGCTTCTTTTCAGACAATCGATTGCAACGGCCAAATGAGACACTGTTCCATCATAGGGCGAGTTAGCGGGGTGCAGGTGCCAGCTCAGCGTGGCCGCGCAGGCAGTCGGCGCAATCACGACCAGAAATGCCTAGGGTTCAGTCGTCCAATATTCAGGAGCCGCGCAAACAAAATGCAAGGTCGGGGCGTCGTGGACAACAAGAGAGTAAGAGATGATGCGTCGCGCGTGAGCGATACTGCTCGTCATTTTCCTACCAGTTTCGAAAACTACGGATGTGGGCCGGTGAGGTGTATATTGAACCAAGTTCAGGCACCTTCCGCCTGTTCAACTTTGCAACATGAGCTGCCAAGCGATGGGTACAGTTTCCGCAGGCTAGCTCGCTTCATTCGGCCCGCCCGTCTCAGATACCTGCTGCTGATTTGGATCAGTACCGGTACGTTGGCGGCATGTACGTCACGACCCGGGCCAGATTTTCTTTTGCCACAGAATGTCGCGCTTCCGGCCGGTGCCAAAGTGGTGACGGTGGACACGGTCACCAATCGCGACAAGCCCGTAGATGCGCTATACGCCTATAGCGCGGACAGGAATATAGTAGCCACCTATGCGTCGTTTGATATCGCAATCCCCCCCGGCCATAAGACTGGCGCTATCGAATGGGCGCGTTCCGGGGAGCGGGCGGATCCGAGCGACACGTTCGTAACGCTAGCACGAATGGATCTGGATCGCAGATCATTCTCTTCCACGCACGCACCCGATGCCGAGGGGCTCTATGTCCATGGGTTCAACACGAACTTTCAGGAAGCTCTCTATCGTGCTGCTCAGTTATCAGCCGATATGGATATCGACGGCGATCTGGTGCTGTTCGCATGGCCATCCGAAGGGCAAGCGACGGCATACCTTGCCGACAGGGATGCTGCGGATTTCTCCAGAGATGCGCTTGCGGAGCTTATGATCCAGCTCGTGGATGCCAGAGCCTCCAGCGAGCCCTTGCCCGTTCTGGCTCATAGCATGGGCGCACGACTGACGATGGAGGCGTTGCGCCAGCTAAGCCTGACAGGCCGCAAAGATGTCATCGATCGGCTCGAGGTTGTCCTGGCAGCCCCCGATATCGACCTTGATCTGTTTCAGGAACAGATGTCGGTGATCGGCAAAACCCGCTATCCTGTCTCGATTTTCGTTTCGTCCGACGACCAGCTCTTGGGGCTATCCTCGCGTCTTTCTGCGGGGCGTCCACGGGTCGGGCAACTTGATGTAACCGATCCCTCGGTTCAAGCCATGGCTCTTCGTCTCGGTCTTCGCGTCATCGACATAACCTCGCAGCCAAGCGATGAGATCGCGCACAGCCGGTATGTCGGGCTGGTGTCGAGTAACGAGGCGCGAAGAGTGCGGGCTTCGGAAACCGGCCTGCAAACGTCAGGAGTTTTCGTTTTCGACTGGCTCGGTCTTGTCTTTCACCGGAGCTAACTCGCCAACACGCCCCCCTGTTCAGTGTGAGTGCCACATAGCTTGCATAGCTACTGCGCGCTATGACGTCGTAAGAGGCATTCACTCAAACACCGGACACCGGACACCGCCAAATTCGTATTACAGCCAGCGGCAGTGATAATAAGGGGGATGATCCAATTTTCGGATATCCCCCTTAAAGCGTTTTTCAAAAAACTTGAGGCACTCAATTTTTGAGAAACGCAGCAATATCAATTCAGTGTGGCAACGTTTTTCGCTCAATCTAATTCAGATTAAACGAAAAACGCTTTAGTTTCGACTTCAGTTAGAGCCGTTCGGCCAGCCAGTCAAAGATGTCCTCGGTCGCGCGAGCGTAACCACCGATCTGGCAGTGGGACTGCGCGGTCGAGGTCTCATCGAACAACATGTATTCCTTCGGGCAGCTCAGTGCCTCGAAGAACGCCGGGGCGCCCTTGAACACCTCGGCCGTGCCGTCGAGGACCAGGGTTTCGCAGGTCACCTGATCGAGGATCGCGGAGTTGTCATAGTCCGCCAGAACCTCGATCACATCCTGGATGGTGTTCGGCACACCGTGCTTCCAGGCGTAGTCCTTCACCAAGTTGCGCATCTGTTCCGGCATGGCCGCCAGCGGCTTGTCCGCGACCATCTTTAACCGCTCGACGATACCGCTGCCCCAGCTGATATTGCCGGGGTCGGCGACGCAGACCTTAATGCGCTTGTCGAAGGCTGCCACGCGCGGCGTCAGGAACCCGCCAAAGCTCAGCCCCATTGCACCGATACGGTCGGCGTCGATCTCGGGGAATTTCTCAAGAGCGAGGTCGAGCATCGGCGTGACGACGTTTTCCCAATCCGGACGGAAGGTGAGACCGTTCAAACGCAGGGCAAACCCCTGCCCCGGCCCGTCATAGACCAGGCAATGGATGCCGCGTTGCAACGCGCCCTCATAGACCCAGCGGGTATCGTCCGCGAATGTGTCACGTCCGGGCGTGATGATCAGCAGCGGTGCCTTTTCACCCGCCACAGGCGAGCGGTAGAAATAGCCGGGAAGGAAGCTGTCGCCATAGGGGAATTCCACGTATTCGCCGGGATAGCCGGAAAGGTCGAGGTAGCGCTTGTAGCACTTCATGCTGGCGACCGCGTAGTCCTTCATCCGCGGGTCCTCGAAATCGCTGTAATAGAGCAGCGCGCAGCGCCAGTAGGTCGATGCCCTCAGATATCCGGTGGACGCAGAGATCGTGTTGCCCTTGGCGTCTGCCGCCTCGGCCCGTTCCTGCAAGCGTTGCGCCAACTCGCCCCAAGCGTCCATCCAGATCGCTTCATCGCTACCCTTGAGCTGACCGATGACCTCAAGCACCTCGCCGAGATCGGTCATGCCATAGGACATGAGGCTTAGGATATGCTTGGTCAGCGCGTCGATCAGGACGTTCGAATTGAAAAAATCCGGCGCCGTCCAGTGTTTGCCGCCAAATGTGGGGGCTTCGGCGGCTGCGCCGGGAATGCGCGGCCCCGGTCGGGGGGTGCTATCAGCTGTCATTGGTATCTCCTGTTCAGATATTACGGTGGCGCGGGTCAGTCGAGTTGATCCAGTTCGGCAAGTGTTGCGTCAGGCAACACCAGCTCTCCTGCCGCCAGGTTTTCCTTCAGATGCACGACCTGCGAGGTTCCTGGGATCAGCAGGATGTTCGGAGCACGCGCCAGGAGCCATGCGAGAGCCACTTGCAAGGGCGAGGCCTCAAGCCGTGCGGCAATGGCGGAAAGCCTGTCCGATTGAATTTGGTTGAACCCGCCCAACGGAAAGAAAGGCACATAGGCGATGCCCTGCTTCGACAGAATGTCGATCAGGGCGTCATCGGCGCGGCTGACCAGATTGTAATGGTTCTGCACGCAGACCACAGGCGCGATACGCTGCGCCTCCTCAATCTGCGCTTCGGTGGCGTTGCTCAGGCCCAGATGCCGGATCAGCCCCTGTTGCTGCAACTCCGCCAGGGCAGTATAGCGCGCTTCGATCAATCCTTCGGCCGGTGCCATGCCTTCGCCCTCGATGATGCGCAGGTTCACCACATCAAGGACATCGACGCCGAGGCTTTTCAGATTGTCGTGAACGGCCTGAACCAGCTTCTCAGGCTCCTGCGCGTGTTCCCACGATCCGTCCGCCCCTCGCAGCGCACCGACCTTGGTGACAATGACCAGATCGTCGGGATAGGGATGCAGCGCTTCCCGGATCAGTTCGTTCGACACATGCGGGCCGTAGAAATCGGCGGTGTCGATGTGAGTGACACCGGCCTCGACGGCAGTGCGCAAAACCGCGAGCGCCGCGTCTCGGTCCTTCGGTGGACCAAACGCGCCCTTGCCGGGAAGTTGCATCGTCCCATAACCCAAGCGGGTCACGGAACGGTCGCCAAGTCGGAACGTCCCAGCGTTTGAAGTATCCGTCATTGCTTTTTCCTTGTTGCCGGGCCGCTCAGTAAATGAGCAGCGGTGTTTGATTGAGAAAGTCGGGCGATTTCGCCTGCTTGAGGATGAAATCGGCGACATCTTCGCGGGAAATCTTGCCGCCCTTGATGCCCCGGAGGTCGGTGAGCGCGCGGTATTTTCCGGTATGCGGTCCATTGTTCAGGAAGCCGGGGCGCACGATGATCCACCGGGCGATGCCCTCCTTGATGATGCGCTCCTGAACCGTTTTGTCGGCATACTGCCGTTTCAGAACCAGAGGCATGAACACCCGGTCATAGAGGAAACCGCCAGAGCCTTTGCTGTCGCCAGAACCGATCCCGGTAACGGCAATCAGCAATTGCTCCGGCCCGAGAGCGGCCGCCAGGTTCTTCGCCGAGCGCGAGAACATAGTCACTTCTCGGGTGACATTCTTGGTGCCCAGACAGTCACATACGACCTCCTGACCGCGAACGAAATCCGCGACATCCTTAGCCTGCGTGGCATCACCCTTTACCACGCGCAGGTTGGGAGCGCTCATGGGCATCGCGGACGGATCCCGCGCCAGAACTGACACTTCATGCCCGTCTGCGAGCGCGGCACGAACAAGTGCGAGGCCAATCCCACGCGTAGCACCAATGACTGCGATCTTCATGAAGGCTCCTCTCTGCATCTTCAATTTCACGACTCACAAATATTGCACTAAGTGTAATTTTGCAATAGGTGCAAATTTACAAGCTGTGCAGATTGCGATAGAGCAAGGCCATGACGCAAAAACGACAAGAATCCTGGCGAGAAACCAAACGACGTGAGACGCTTGCGCGGATCACGGAGAAGGCACTTGAGCTGTTCGCTTCAGACGGCTTCGAGGCGACAACCCTTGATGCAATCGCCGAAGCGGCGGGAATCTCACGGAGGACGTTCTTCTATTACTTCCGCTCGAAAGAAGAGATATTGGGAGCATGGCAGACGGGATTGCCTGAAGCACTGCATGAAGCCATCCTTCAGCATCCCTCCGACCGGCCTCCGCTAGAACTCTTGCAGCGCGTTCTGACGAGTAAAATGGCGCTGTTTGATCCCGCACAGGCGCGGATAATCGACCAGATCATCCGCTCGGACGAAAAGCTTCGGGAGAGCAACAAGACGAAATACCTACGTCTGGAAGAAGCAGCCTTCTCCGCCCTTCGTGAACGCTGGCCTGACGAGGAAAGACGCACAGAGTTGCAGATTGTCGCTATGATCTCAGTGGGGGCTTTGCGCTTGGCCATCGATATCTGGGCCGAAAACGATGGAAAAGAACCTCTCAAAGAATGCGTCGAGGATGTGTTTGGCAAATTGAGAACCACTCTTGACGCGACCTAAAGCGTTTCGACTTTAACTTGATCTATCACATAAAGTCGAAACGCCCGCTCCGCTTGGACGTTGCTCCGCGTTTCTGCTCAAACCCTGATTCAGGTTTAAGCCGAAACGCTTTAGCTTTACCCTTGGCTCAGAGCCATAAGAATTACCCCTCTGGAAAGAGGTCCTGTAGGGTTAGTCGCAATGACTCCTTAAAGACCTCGACGACCCTACGCTGCGGATTGTTTTCCTGTTCAAGGCAGACCAACTCAATATCGGGCAGGCCCAAAACATTTCGCATAACGATATTATCGGTTCCGAGGGCCTGGAAGACCAACTCGTCCGTAATGGCCACACAATCGAGCGCTCTGGCAAGTCCAACCGAAAATGAGGGCGTGAAAGAGGTCATAACCCGCGCGGGTCGGATGCCTGCGTCTTCGAAAGCCTTGAGGATCATCCCCCCTATTGGGGCAGAAGGGCTTGGCAAAATACAAGAATGATCGGCAAAATCTTCCAGCGCCACCTTGTCGCGTGCTGTCAGAGGATGGTCCTGCGGCATGACCGCAACCAACCTGTTCCGGTGCATCGGCGTCACCTTCAGGCCGGGAAGCGCTCCGAGGGCGCCAGCGACACCGATGTCGATCTCTCCGGCCCGGATTGCCCGGATTTGTTCAACGGCGCGCCCACTATCAAGTGTCGCCTCCGTCATTGGCACCTCGTTTCGCCAGCGCGCCAACGTCCTAGGCAACAAGTCGAAACACATCGAGGGGGCCGCCATAATCCGCAGAGGTTCTGCCTCCCCAGCCAGGATTGTCGCGATGCTCTGCTCAACATAGCTGAGGCGCTCGGCTAGACCTGCGGATTCGGCGTATAGGCGATTAGCCTCCCACGTCGGATCTATCCTCCCCGGTTCACGCGTGAAGAGGGTAAACCCCAATTCATCCTCCAGCACAGCCAGATGGCGACTGACGGTCGGTTGCGCCATCCTGAGTCGTTTGGCGGCGGCAGAAATACTGCCAGTTTCCATGATCGTGCGAAAAATTTGAAGCCGATGGATGTTCAACCCACCTCGGGAGAGACGACTCATGGCTAACCTTTCCGGATTTTTGCTGTTTTTTTGCGCAGGCGGGCTGATCAAGAATAATTTTCTGAAAGCCCGAGAAACTATAAACACCTTTAATTATCGTACACTCCATAGCTAATAGCTATGGCTTAATTAAAATATTTACATTGTGATATATATCTCCGATCCCCTTTGGTGAATCCAAAGGAGACCCCCATGCCTGCATTGCCCCTCTTATTCCTGATTCTGACCGTCCTGTCGGGTGGCGGGATTGCCTATTTTGTCGGTAGCGCCACGGTGCTGGCCTTTGTCACTGAGGATCACGCCCGTTTTCTTGCCGCCCTGCCGCAACGGGTCATGGGGCAGCTGAATGTTTTCGCCTTCTTGGCTATGCCGCTGTTCATCCTGACAGGCGAGTTGATGAACCGAGGCGGCGTCACCGAGGCATTGATCAAGTTCTCTATGTCGATCATGGGGCGTTTCAAGGGCGGGCTTGGCCATGTGAATGTACTGACCTCCGTCTTCTTCGCGGGCGTCTCCGGCTCGGCCACGGCAGACGCCGCAGCTCTGGGCAACACTCTGGTCCCTGCGATGGAGAAGGAGGGTTACACACGCGACTACGCCGCAGCCATTACCGCTGCCTCCTCGATTATCGGACCAATCATCCCGCCCTCGGTCATCCTGATTTTCTACGGCGCGCTCATGAATACCTCGGTCGTGGCACTGTTTGCCGGCGGCATCGTACCCGGCCTGCTGCTGGCCGCCGTGCTCATGGTGATCAATGCAGTAATCGCGCACCGGGATGGCCATCCCGGCGGCCGCAGCGCAGAGCTTCCGGCCTTCCTCCCCGCGCTGTTGCAGGCGCTCCCTGCGCTGTCGCTGCCTATCATCATCATGTCAGGTATCCTACTGGGCATCATGACCCCCGCTGAAGCGGCGGGCGTGGCCTCTGTCGCGGCGCTGATGGTGGGACGCTTCTACGGCAAGCTAGGGATGCGTGACGTGCTGATCTCGCTGCAGCGGACCGTGGTGTTGACCGGAGCGGTCTTCATTATTCTCGTAGCCATCGCCACCTTCGGCTACCTGATGTCGATTGAGCGCATCCCGCAGGCCATGGTCGCCTGGGTCGAAGCGATGCACCTGGGCAAGATGGAATACCTGCTGCTGCTGAATGTGATCTTCCTGATCGCCGGCATGCTGATGGACGTGAAGGCTGCGCTGGCGCTTCTGGGCCCGTTGCTGATCCCACCGGCGATCCTGCTGGGTGTCGATCCGACCCACATGGGCATCCTGATTGGTTTCAATCTGACCGTGGGCCTACTGACCCCGCCGCTGGGGGGCGTGCTGCTGATTCTCTCTACAGTTCTGAAGATGAACTACTGGCGCCTTGTCCGCGCGGTATTGCCCTTCCTCGTGGCCGAGCTGATCCTGCTGGCCGTACTGATCCTCTTCCCCGAAGTGACGCTGACCCTGCCGCGCTTCCTCGGGTTGATCAACTGACCCGCCCCCTTAGATAACCAGAACCTCTCGACAGGAAAGAACATCCGATGACTTTCAAAACCCTGCTTGCCTCAGCCGCGACGCTGGCCACACTGACGGCACCCGCCTTCGCCATGGATCCGGTCAACTTGGCCTTCGCCGGCCCCGAAGACGCCAAGGTCGACGGCGAATACGTTTTCGCCGCAGCCTTCCGTGACAGCCTGGCGGCGCATGATGTCGATGTCGTGATCAACCCCAACGACACTATGGGCAAGGAAGACGAGCGTCTGGACCAGGTGTCCACCGGTCTGATCGAGGTGAACCTCGGCAATCCGGCGATGCTTTTCAAAGTGTCTCCGATCTCCTCGGCACTGTACTTACCCTTCATGTTCGACAGCGAAGCGCAGATGGATGATGTGGTCGCCGAAAGCGGTATCCTCGACCAGATCAATGAACAGACCACCGATTATGGCGTGATGATCCCGGGCTTCAATATGCGCGGAGGCCTTGTCGGCGTCTTCACCACAGATATCCCGGTCACGAAGATGTCCGACCTCAAAGGAGTCCGCCTACGGGCCCAGAACGGCGAGCAAATCAAATTCTTCGAAAGTTGGGGAGCCAAAGGCACCGTGGTCAGCTTTGCCGAAGTGCCGAACGCGCTGCAGACCGGCGTGGCACAGGGATACTTCAACCCGGCTTCCACGGCCATCAAGGCACGTCATACCGACATGTTGAAGGACTTTGTGCCGCTGGACGCCATGCCGGTGGCCCGCGTGATCATGCTGTCGGCGGACTGGTACGATGGCCTGAGCAACGAGGAGCAGGGCTGGGTCGATGCGGCTGTCAAGGACGGGATCGCTGCCAACCGCGCCTGGTCCGCAAGCTATGGTGCCATGTTGATCGACGATCTGAGCGATCTGGGTGTCACCGTGACAACTCTGGAACCGGGCGAGCGCGACAAGTTCGTCGATGCGTCCAAGGCAGTCTGGGACAAGGCGGCCGATCCGGAGATCATTCAGGAGCTGGAAGGCTATCTGAAGTGATCCCCTGGTGCGTGTTTCGGCACGCACCAGAACTTGCAAACACAGATCACACCGCCGGGCGCGTCAGTTCTCGCCCCCATTCAAGCTCGCATCACGCTTCGCAGGCGTGCCAGCGAAAGGATTCTCCATGCTAACCTCTACCTCCAGAAAGCTAAGCGGCATCAGCCGCCGCCTCAACATCATAGTGCTAGGCTGCGGCTGTGGCTTTCTGCTGGCTATGGTCGTGCTGATCTGCCTTCAGGTGGTGGCGCGCTACGGCTTTGCCTCGCCCCCTGCCTGGACCGAGGAACTGGCCCGCTACGCGATGGTCTGGGTCGGCCTGCTAGGCGCGAGCGCGTCCTTCTACGAACGCTTCGATCCGGCTCTAGTGAACATTCCTGCCAGCGCACCGCGCTGGCTGAAGCTGGCGACATCGGCGGTGCGGGCGGTGGCACTGCTGCTCTTCCTAGTGCCGATCCTGTGGCATTGCTTCTTCGGGCCGGGGATGAATTTCACGCGTGGCTTTCTGAACCGCAACATGACCATGATGGCGGAAACCGTGCCGCTGCCGATGATCTGGGTTGCGCTGGCAGTGCCCGTCTTCATCGCGATTACCTTCCTGCACGGATTAGCCCGCACCTTCAGTACCCTAGCGGGCACCGAAGACGCCGACATGACGACTGACGAAAAGGCCCAAAAATGAAAACCATCGACGCCACAACTGTTGCTGCGGACAGCGCGTTCATCTCGCGTTTGACCGAGATCAGGCACGACATCCATCGCCATCCCGAAACCGCCTTCGAGGAGGTGCGGACCTCCGAACTGGTGG
The DNA here is from genome assembly GCF_054788345.1 of Celeribacter sp. ULVN23_4. Lineage (NCBI taxonomy): Bacteria > Pseudomonadati > Pseudomonadota > Alphaproteobacteria > Rhodobacterales > Roseobacteraceae > Celeribacter > Celeribacter sp. ULVN23_4. The sequence continues at coordinate 187,840 of NZ_JBTVYO010000004.1, forward strand.
CATCCTTTCTGGAGGCGCGGGGCATCGAGGTGCATCGTGGCCTAGCGCGCACCGGTGTGGTGGGCGTGCTGAAGGGACGCCACCCAGGCAACCGTCGCATTTCCCTGCGCGCCGACATGGATGCGTTGCATATCGAAGAGAAGACCGGCAAGCCCCATGCGTCAACCGTGCCGGGCAAAATGCATGCCTGCGGCCATGACGGCCATACCGCCATGCTGCTAGGAGCGGCCGAAAAGCTAGCCGCCGATCCCGATTTCGCGGGCACGGTACAGTTCATCTTCCAACCCGCCGAAGAAGGTCTCGGCGGTGCACGGGTCATGATTGAGGAAGGTCTGTTCGAGCAGCACCCCTCAGATGCGGTTTACGGTCTGCACAACATGCCCGGCACGCCTGTGGGCGAATTCCGCACCCGGCCCGGCGCGATGATGTCGGCAGGTGACACTTGGGAACTGACTTTACGCGGCACCGGCGGCCACGGCGCGATCCCGCACAAGGGCACCGATCCGACCATGGCGCTGGCCAGCTTTCTGTCCGGCCTATCTTCTATAGTGGCACGCAATGTCGAAAGCTTCGACAGTGCGGTGATTTCGGTCGGCCATGTCGCCGCCGGTGATTTCAACAGCCCCAACATCATTCCCGCCGAAGTGCGCTTGCGCGGCACCGCGCGGACCTTCCTGCCCGAGACCCGCGATCTGGTGGAACGTCGTTTGGCGGAGCTCGCTCAGGCCGCCGCTGCCATGCACAACTGCGAGGCTGAACCGAACTTCATCCGCCGCTATCCGCCGCTGGTGAACTGGCCCAAGGAAACCGAGCGCGCCGTGGCCGCCGCGCGGGCCACGGTCAATCCAGACCTGGTGGATGGCGATGCCGCCCGCGTCGGAGCCAGCGAGGACTTCTCCTTCATGTTGGAAAAGGTCCCCGGCTGCTTTGCAAATGTAGGCAACGGTGCAGACAGCGCCTTCGTGCACACGCCGATGTACGATTTTAACGATGAGGTGATCCCCTATGGCGTCGCCTACTGGCTGAACGTCGTCGCTGAAGAGATGTCTCATGGAGCAGAGTGATCCCTCAGTCATGCGGCTGGCCGCATGGGCGGCGACTACAGATGCCTCCGCCCCTGCCCTTGACACCACTCACGCTGCTGCAGCCTTTACGGATACGCTGGCCTGCATTCTCGCCGCGCGCGGCGACCACGCGACACAGGCCGTTCTGAAGGCCGCAAAAGCCACCCATGGGTCGGGCCCTGCTGCCATCTGGGGGCAGGGGCAATCTCTGTCACCCGCTGGTGCGGCGCTAGTGACAGGTACTGCTGCCCATGCTCTGGACTACGATGATAACTTCGCCCCAGCGATGACCCATGCGAGCGCCGTGATGGTGCCCGCGTTGCTGGCCATGGCGGCAGGGCGTCCGGCCATCGCCGGGAGCGCTCTTATGCAGGCTTACGCAGTGGGGCTTGAAGTCCAAGCCCGTATCGGCGCGGTTATGCACCCAGAGCACTATGGCGCTGGCTGGCATTCCACCGCGACGCTGGGCGCCATTGGTGCCGCGGCGGCCTGTGCCCGCCTCATCGGTGCAGATGCCGACTCCATGGCCTGCGCCATGAGCCTTGCCTTCTCGCAGTCCTCCGGTTCGAAGCTGCAATTCGGATCCGAGGCCAAGCCTACCCATTCAGGCCTTGCCGCTCGCGCCGCCGTGACAGCCGCCGCACTCGCCGAGGCCGGACTGGGCGCCAAAGCCGAGTTTGTCACCGGCCCATGGGGGCTCGCGGACCTCTTTGCGGGCAATGATCGCAATATGGATCTGGCGGACCTTGGCTCCAGCTGGGCCCTGTTAACAGACGGGTTAATGGTCAAGCGTTTCCCCTGCTGCGCCGCATCACATCGCGCGCTGGATGGGGTCGAAACGCTGATGCAAACTCATGGCATCACCTTGAACGACATCGAGCGGATCGAGGTCGAGATGCCTGATGTTCTAGCCCGAAACCTGCGCTTCGACGCGCCCGAAAGCGCGTCTGAAGCGCGCTTCAGCCTATCCTACCCGGTGGTGCAATTGCTTAAAGAGGGCAAGGTATCCCTGTTTCACTTTACCACAAACGCGGTCGCCTCCCTTGCCGACCGTGAAGCGCTGGCTCGGATTATTCGCAAGCCCGTGCCCCTTGGGCCAAAGGGCATTCAGGGCGTGTACGTTGTCGAAGCCACGCTGACTGATGGCCGGATATTGCGCCACGAGCAAGTGGCTCTGGCGGGCACCATTGCTCTTCCTCTGAACCAGCACCAAATGGACACGAAGTTTGCCGATTGCCTTGACTGGGGCGGGCTATCAGACCGTAAGATCGAATTCTCGTCCGCGCTCACGAGCCTTTCGGAAGCCGACGACGTGCTGGCCTGCCTTGCACCGCTTGCAGAAGGAAATCTTAAATGACCCCGGATTTTGCTCAGCAGATGCAGATTCTCGAAACAACACCGGTTCAGCCGCTTGGGCATCGCCTCCTGTGGGAAGCTGCGATCCAGATCGGTCCTCGGATCGAGCTCGGCCGTGGACCGCATGGGAATCGTCGCCGGATCGATATCCTTGGCGGCAGCTTTCGCGGTGGTCCGGAGTTTCCGAATTTGAGTGGCCGCGTTCTGGCGGGTGGTGCTGACCGACAACTCGACCGCTTGGACGGCACGCGTGAGCTAGACGCGCTCTATGATATAGAGATCGAGGACGGCACGATCCTAACACTGCGTAATCGGGTGATCATTGACGACCATTCGTCCCCCCAGCGCTATGCTATCTCTAACATCTCAGTCGTGGCTCCGGAGGGGCCTTGGGCTTGGCTCTCACGCCGGATCATTGTTGGCACCTTGCAGTCGCAGCGGCCCACGTACGATGCAGTGGTCATCCGCGCCTTCGAGGTCTGCTACGGCGAAACGGTATAATGAGCAATCTTCTGAGAAGGCAAACTATGGCAAGTGGAGATCGTCAAAGTTTCGTCGTGATGCGGTGCGTATAGCGCAGACGAATGGTCTGAGCCTGACACGGTGACATTATGAATTCGTCTTATGTTGTGTTCGAAAAGCGATTGATGCGCCACAGAAGGGCAAAACACTTCACTCCATGGGGAGATGTTCCTCATATTGGAGCCTATTCCGCCTAAGGGCAGAATGCCCCCCTCTTCTCATGCGCGTTTTGGGTTTTCCTGACACAATGCGAGGTGGCCGCGGGAATTCGGACTAGAGCTTAAGGTAGATCGCATTGGAAACGACCCGCGAGGAGATGACGCTGGCCGACCTGTCGAAGACGTACGGCGATCACCCGAACATGATCAACGGCTGAAAGTGTGCGGCGATTGACAACATGGCGCAGACTTTCGATCTGGGTAAATCCAATGAGGCGCGCGCATCCGAGGTCGAGAAACTGAGGTTCATGGAGCTCCTCCATTGCCCAGCAGGCGATTTGTAACACAAATCCGCCGAAAGGAGACAAGCCATTCTTGGAACCGCCGTGGTACGGATCTCAGCAGATGGCGCGCTACATGCAGCGGCAGGCCCCCAAAGCGCGCGTATTGTTGAGACAGATGCAAGCCGCGCCGACTGCGAACCGCAGGTTCCACGTGTCCGACCTGTGTCATTTGATCGGGCATGCTGCCTATGAAGCGTGGGGTCTCGATGTGATCCGCAAGTTTGGGTTCAAAGGTTTTCGGCGACCTAAAGCGTTTCTACTTAAACCTGAATCAGGGTTTGAGCAGAAACGCGGTGCAACGTCCAAGCGGAGCGGGCGTTTCGACTTTATGTGATAGATCAAGTTAAAGTCGAAACGCTTTAGGCAGGTTGATCATCCACAACTCGTACGCCTTCCAGTATCAAGATCCAGTCTGCAAGTATAAAGGCGGCCAATAGGGCGGTGGATTTTACCTAACTTTACCTCATCTTGATCCCATATAACCTTCGCTCTGTTATCCTCACCCGCAACGTAAAGGCCATCATCTCTCGGCCTTGCCGTGCACTGAAGAAGGGAAATAGATAATGGCTTCAGTGACTGACTCAGGACCACAACCTGCGGAGAGACAACGTCTTTGGCTCGAGTTTATTGGCCTGTTCGTCTCGACACCCATCGTGGTGGCGATATACCTGCCACCATCGGCGATGCTCCTCGTTCTGCTCCTTTTTACGGTAGTGGGCCTGCTCCTGCTGCACCGCACGCCGGATTTTCACTGGCGTGATCTGACCGTTGGCTGGCGACAGATCGAATGGCGGATTGTCGCCTTTTTTGCTCTGGTCACAGCAGCGGTGAGTTTCGCTATCGTGGCGCTCGTGGTTCCGGAGGCCTTTCTGGTGCTCTGGCGTCTCAATCCTGTCGCTTGGCTGGTGGTGATGGCACTTTATCCAGTGCTTTCGGCGCTACCGCAAGAGTTCTTGTTCAGACCGCTCTTCTTCCGCCGGTATGCTTCGATTCTCCCCCAAGGAACCGCGGCACTTTTCCTGAATGCAGGGGTCTTCTCACTCGCGCACTTGCTCTACTGGAACTGGGTCGTCGCCGCGATGACCTTCGCCGGTGGACTGGCCTTCGCATGGGCCTACCAGGTCAAACGCTCGTTCCCGCTCGCTGTTGCCTTGCATGCAGTTGCCGGCAACATCCTGTTCACGGTCGGGACGGGAATGCTGTTCTACACGGGTACCATTGAGCGTCCGTTCTGATGCGCATGGGTCTCACGAAATTCAAGCGACAAGCGATCATCCTTGTATGCAATGTCAGTCGGTCACCTTGCGTGACTGAAACGCACCGCTCGGGAGCGGCTGTGATGATTGACGCAGGGAGTGATGCGGCATCGACCCAAGCACATTACCTGACCTTCTCGCACTCCGGAGTTCTGGAAGGTCTCGGGCCACTGGCTGACTTCGTCGCCATGAACTGACGGCAGCACCGCTAAACCATGAACTGTCAGGACGCGTCCAGGACGGTCACTCGAAAGAAGGAACAAAAACATGAACGCCGAGCGTCCAATCCCTGATCTCTCGCAGCATCTCATATCCGAGACGCATTGGACTTCAACGAAATACAGCAAACACATGCTGATGGATGCCCTCGTGAAGCACATCCTCAGCCTGATGCCCTATGGTATGACAGATATCGGGGAAGTTCTCGAAGTCGTCGGCTTGCTGAGGCCAGGGGACGAGGAGCGCTGGATCAGCACTTGGGGCGCCATGGCCCAAAGGCTTCAGACCCGCGCGGAGGCGTCCGAGCGAGCCGGCAAAACCGTCAGCGCCGGATCCGCCTACCTTCGGGCCTCCACCTATTGGCGCGCCTCGCTGTTGAATTTCAGCACGCCGGGCGATCCTCGCCTGTGCGACTACGCGCTGGCCAGTGCACATTGTTACGAGCGCTCACTCAAGCTATCCGGCTACCCTGGCGAATATGTCGAGATTCCATACGAAGACAGCTTCCTACCGGGACACGTCCACCGCTCGCCACTCGCTGCGGAAAATGCGCCATTGCTCATCATCACGCCGGGGCGTGACACTTGGGCCGAAGACACTCGTTGGGTTATCGATGGGGCGATGAAGCGCGGGATTCATTGTCTGGTGTATGACGGCCCCGGTCAAGGATATGCCTTGCGGCTGTATGACATGAAGTTCCGCCCCGACTGGGAGAACGTCATCGGCCCAGTGGTCGACTTCGCCCTCGCACTACCTGGCATCGACAAATCCAGAATTGGCCTGATGGGGTTGAGCTTCGGCGGGTTCCTCGTCACCCGCGCTGCAGCATTCGAAAAGCGCGTTAAGATCTGCATCATGGACCCCGGCAACATCAGCTGGGGGCAATCGATCATTGGCCATTTCCCCGGCTTCATCGCCGATGCGCTGCTCGAACGGCGCGGCAAGACGATCCAGGGCCTGGTTTCGTGGGGGCTGGAGCGCTCGCCTGTCGGCTGGTTGATCAAGGACTATGCCTGGAAACACGGCGTGCCTGTCCGCGAGGTCTTCAAGACGCTGCTGGCATACGACAACACCGATATCGCGGGCAGGATCGAGTGCGAAACGCTGGTGATGGATGGCACCGGAGAAATCATCCCCGGCAAGGCCAAAATTCTCTACGATGCGCTGACCTGCCCCAAGCACTACATGCTGTTCGACGAAACCACGACCGCACAGTCGCACTGCCAGATCGGCGGCTACGCCACCGGCACCGAGATGCTTTTTGACTGGATCGAAGATCACCTGTGACCTAAAGCGTTTCTACTTAAACCTGAATCAGGGTTTGAGCAGAAACGCGGTGCAACACCCAAGCGGAGCGGGCGTTTCGACTTTATGTGATAGATCAAGTTAAAGTCGAACGCTTTAGGTCGTGTCGCTATGCCGGCGGGAATGGGAAAGCCAGCAATCTACAGATCTGAAGGCTTCACGCAGACGGAACATTTCCGCGACGACCCTTAGTCGGCCCCTGCGCGGTTACGGATTTCACAGACGCCCAACGCATCCCGAGTGCTCAAAGTCGGCTTGTATAATTTTGAGAAATTCTGCGAGTGCCGGTGAGCAATCTTCTGGTCGATGGACAATCTGCAGGCTCATTGTCACGTCGAGATCCGCGACAGGGGCAAACAAGACGCCATGCGGTTTGCGCCAGATTTGAGAGGCGTTTGCAAATGCCAACCCCGCGCCCGCACTGACGAGCGCAAGAATTTCGGTCTCGTTGACCGGGTCGGAAATATAATTCGGAGAGAACTCCATAAGCGAAAGTGCGGCTTGCAGATCATCGTAAAGCTTGGGGCTGGCAGCCCTTTGAAACCCGATCAACGTATAGCCGCGCAGGTCGCGGATGCGAATGTCGGATTTTTCCGCCAAAGGGCAATCGAAAGGCATCGCGAGCATCATCGGCTGGCGTGCGAGTTCGATCGCATTGAGACCCGCGAGTTGTGTGGCGGAGGGATTGTAGACCAGTGCCGCATCCGTATGGCGTTGTCGCAGCCGGGAGAATTGCTGTTCTGTGGGCATGGTCGAGAGCAAAATTTCGACGTCCGGGAAGTTCACGCGATAGGTTCGAAGCGCATCAGGAATTAAACCGTGCCAGGCGACGCTTTCGATCATACTTAGACTCAGCGTGCCGAACGCCCCTCTGGCGGCCGCAGCGCTGCGCGACACACCGCGTTGCAGGTGACGCTCCATTTCCTTCATTTCACGTAAGAACACACGGCCCGCTTCCGTGAGCCTGACGCCGCGCGGCAGACGTTCGAAAAGATCAAATCCCAGCTCGGTTTCGAGCAGCTTCATCTGTCGGCTCAGCGCCGGTTGCGCGATCCGCAGCCTCTCGGCGGCGCGTCCGAAATGCTCATCTTCGGCAATCGCTATAAAATACCTGATCTGTCTTAACTCCATGCTGACTGATAACACTTTGCTATCAAAAACTGCAACCGTTTGAATTGGAACTGTCGTTTTTTCGATCGTAGCCTCGACAGGACATGAACCAATAAGACTGACAATGACCAATATCACGACGCCTTTTCTCGCCTTCTCCGCCGCTGTTGCGCAAAAGCCTGACCAGCTGTTTCTGCAGGCTCCGACCTGCGCCCATTTGCCTTGGGCGCCCGAGGGGTTTGCAATTAGCTATGCCGAAGCGGCGCAACGGATCGAGGCTCTGATCAATGACTATGGCCGGGCCGGATACGGACGCGGGTCCCGCGTGGCCTTGCTTTTGGAAAACCGACCGGACTTCATCCTGCACTGGCTGGCACTGAATGCCATCGGTGCGTCGATTGCCCCTTTGAATGGCGATATGCGCCCGGAAGAGCTACAGCATCAGCTTGTGACTTCAGGGGTCGAAACCGTGATCGCGGCTGAGAATTTCCGCGACCTTCTTAGCAAGGTGCCCCATGACGGCATCTCGATTGCGGAACTCGGCACAGATATTCCCGAAGCCAAAATTCACCGCGCTCCGGACGGTGGCCATCCCGATGACGAGGCGGCCCTGTTGTTCACGTCCGGCAGTTCCGGCAAGCCCAAAGCCTGTATTTTGTCGAACTACTATTTCATGAACGTGGCGGAGTGGTACGTGTCCATGGGCGGGGTGGCAAAGATGACGCCTTTCGAGGAAGTGTCCCTGACGCCTCTGCCATTTTTCCACATGAACGCGTTGGGCTGCACCGCCGTCGGCATGATGCTGATCGGCGGGACGATCGTTCCGCTCGACCGCTTCCATCCCGACAGCTGGTGGCAGACCATTGCGGATAGCGGGGCGACCATCGTGCATTCTCTGGGCGTCATCCCGGCCATTCTGCTCAAACGGCCCGAAACCCCTTATGACAGGGGGCACAAGGCGCGTTTCACCTTTGGCCCCGGTGTCGACGTCGATCACAAACGCCAGTTCGAAGAACGGTTCAACCTGCCGATCATCGAAGGTTGGGCCATGACAGAAACCGGCGGGTCGGGTGTTACCGATACGGCAGAATTGGGCGGCGCTGTGGAAAGCCGTTGTGTCGGGCGGCCGCGCGCGGGCACGGAGTGGCGTCTGGTCGATGACGCGGGCCAAACGGTGCCGACAGGGCAAGCGGGCGAGCTTTTGGTCCGCGCCGCGGGCGATGATCCGCGCAAGGGCTTCTTTTCGGGCTATCTCGGCGACGCCGCCGCCACCGAAGCGGCTTGGCAAGACGGCTGGTTCCATACCGGAGATATCCTGAGCGCCGATGCAGACGGGCTGCTCTATTTCCTCGATCGCAAGAAAAGCATTATTCGCCGCTCAGGTGAAAATATCTCTGCTCTGGAGGTCGAAGCGGTGCTTGGAGCGGACCCCGCCGTGGCGGAGGTGGCCGTGACGCCGGTGCCCGATACGATCCGCGAAGAAGAGGTCTTTGCCTTCGTGGTTGCCAAACCAGGTCAGGCCGACAGCCTGGCGCTGATGCACCGACTGGCGGAGCGGCTGTCCTATCACAAGCTGCCGGGCTTCTTGCAATTCTGCGAGGCGCTGCCAGTCAGCTCGACGCAAAAACTGCAACGCGGCCAGATCAAGGCGGATGCCGAAGCTGCGGTCAGGCTTGGCCGAGCGGAAGATTTGCGCGCTCTCAAATCACGGCTGCGTAAGGCGGTGGCGCAATGACGACGGGGGGCTTTGCATCGGTCGCCGCGCCGCGCGGATATGACGATGTGGTGATCGCCGCGCCGGTCACCGTACCCTACACACGCTATTCTGAGCGCCCCGCCCAATGGTGGGCCGGGCAAGCGCTCAAGGCGCTGGCACAAGCGGCAGGCTGCGATCATCGCGAGATCGACGGCCTGTCGGTGGCCAGCTTTACGCTCGCTCCCGACAGCGCCATCGGCCTGACGCAGCATTTCGGCCTCTCGCCTCGGCATCTCGATTTCGTGCCTCTGGGCGGTGTAGCGGCGATCGTCTCGCTACGCCGCGCCGCGCGGGCGGTTCAGGCGGGGGATGTCGATGTCGTCGCCTGTATTGCCGCTGATGCGAATGCGCCGGACGGGTTTCGCGCTGCACTGGAAAATTTCTCGCGCTTTTCGCAGGATGCCGTTTACCCCTACGGCACAGGCGGCCCGAATGTAAGTTTTTCGCTCATTGCCCAAGCGTATATGGCCGAGACCGGGGTGACGCGTGCGGATCTTGCGCATCTGGCGGTCTCGCAGCGTCAAAACGCGTTGCAAACGCCCTGGGCGATGATGAAAAAGCCGTTGACGGAGGCGGACTATCTTTCTGCCCGACCGATTGCGCCGCCCATTCACCTGTTCGACTGCGTCATGCCCTGCGCCGGGGCCGAAGGATTTCTTGTGATGCGCGAAGACACCGCCAGAGCACAGGGGCTGCGCTATGTGCGGATCAGTTCGATGATCGAACGGCATAACGGGTTTCCCGAGGATCCGGTCATGTTGCGGGGCGGTTGGGTGCGGGATGTTGAGATGCTTTGGCAGATGGCAGGCTGTCGCCCCGATGCGATAGATTTGATTGAAACCTATGACGACTATCCGATCATTTCCGCAATGCAATTCGCCGATCTCGGCTTTTGCGCGCCAAAGGAATTGCCGGATTTCCTGAGCGACCACGATTTCACCACCGGGGGCGACCTGCCACATAACACCTCGGGCGGACAACTTTCTGTTGGACAAGCTGGCTGCGCGGGCGGTCATCTCGGGATGGTCGAAGCCCTGCGCCAACTGACCGGAACCGCTGGGACAGGGCAGGTCGAAGGAGCAAAACGGGCTCTGGTCTCCGGGTTCGGCATGATCAATTTCGACCGCGGGCTCGGATCGGGCGCCGCCATTCTGGAGACTGCATGATGGAATATGCCGAATTGCCGCCCCACGCACGCAGCCTCGCGGCCCGGTCTCTGATCCCGGTTGCGAAAGCCTGTGCGTTCGACTTGCCGCGCTGTGCGGACTGTGGCCGGTTTTCATGGCCAGTTCACGAGCTTTGCCCCTACTGCCTTGGCGATCTGGATCTTGCGGAGGCACCGCGCGCAGGTAGGCTTCTCGCCAAAACCGCGGTCATGGCCCCTGTCGCGCCCTATTTTCGTCAGTCGGGAATTGAGTGGCATGTCGGATTGATTGCGATGGCGGCAGGTCCCTCCGCTCTTGCATTCACCCACCCCAAGGCCGGCATTGGACAGCCCGTCGATCTCTCCCTGCGTCTCGACCGCGCCGGGCAAGCCGTGCTCTATGCCGCACCGAAGGATCACGCCCCGACGGACGACCCCCAATGGCAGGAAATGAATATGCCCTCTGAAGCCTCGGGCTAAGACCCGGAGCAGCGCGCAAGAGCGCTGCCCTTTGAACGACTGGAACCCTCCGACACCAACGAGCGGTGGGCCAACATACAACAGTGGAGATTCGCACATTGCGCCTTTTGAAACTCATGCACAGGGTCGAACAGGTGTTCCTGTTTCTGGCCGCCGCCATCCTGATCGCGATGGCTCTGATCACCTTCGTGGACGTGATCGGCCGCTACGTCTTTAACAAGCCTCTGGGTGGGGCGTTCGAGCTGGTGGCTATTGGAATGGCGCTGATGATCTTTGCAGCCCTGCCCGAAGTCACCGCGCGCAATGAACATATCATGGTGTCGCTGATGAAATTCCTGCCGATGGCAGTGCAGAGCGCCCTGCGCGTCATCATGGCTGTGGTCACAGCGATCGCCTTTTGCGTTCTGGCCTGGCGCTTTTTCGATCATGCGGCGCGGCTGGCCTCTTATGGAGATTACGCCATGTATACGGGCATTCCCTATGCCCCGGTAGCCGGCTTTATGGCGCTTGCGTCTGGTGTCGCAGGTGTGTTCCGGGCCATACGCATCGTGCTCGCCCCGCATCAGATGGCGACCGGCAAACTGGAGGACGTGGCATGACCTCCGCTCTGATCGCCTTTGCCGTTCTGTTTCTTCTGCTGTTTCTCGGCCTGCCGATCGGCATCGGCATGGGCCTTGTCGGAACGATTGGCTTTGCCATGATGATCGGCCTCGATCCGGCGCTGAACATGCTTAGCCAGACGGCTTATGATGCGGTCGTCGGCTACAATCTCTCGGTCCTGCCGCTGTTCATCCTGATGGGGCATTTCGTGTCGCAGGCGGGGCTGTCGCGCAAGCTGTTCGAAGCGTCCTATGCCTGGGTCGGCCATCTCAAGGGCGGGCTGGCGGTGGCTTCTGTTTTGTCTTGCGGCGGGTTTTCGGCGGTCTGCGGGTCCAGCATGGCAACGGCAGCCACCATGGGCCGGGTCGTCATTCCGACCATGCGCAGCTATGGCTACGCGCCCGGCATCGCCGCAGGCGCAGTTGCAGCAGGCGGGACGCTGGGCATTCTGATCCCGCCGAGCGTGTTGCTTGTGGTCTACGGACTGCTGACCGAACAGGACATCGGCGCGCTGTTCGCCGCCGGGATCGTCCCGGGTATTCTGGGCGTTTTCCTTTATGGTGCCGCAGTTGTGATCGTCGCGCATATCGTACCGGAGAAAGCCCCGGCCGGCGAACGCAGCAGCTGGTCCGTGCGGTTCAAATCGCTCAAAGGAGTGCTTGGCGTCGGACTGTTGTTCACCGTGATCATGGTCGGCATCTATGGCGGGATTTTCACTCCGACCGAAGCCGCCGGGATCGGGGCGGTCGGAGCCTTTGCCATCGCGCTGTTCTCGGGAGAGTTCAGCTGGAAAATGTTCCGCGACGCGGTCATCGACACGGTGCTGACGACCAGCGTGATGTTCACTCTCGTGATCGGTGCCATCGTCTTTACCAATTTCATCAACGTCGCCGGATTTTCCCAGACGATCAGCGCGCTGATCTCGCAGTACAACCCCGCACCGATGATGATCATTCTGGCGCTGGTTGTGGTATATCTGATCCTCGGCTGTTTTCTCGAAAGCCTGTCGATGATCCTGCTCACCATCCCGGTGTTCTATCCAATCATCGCAGGGGCTGGGTTCGACCTTGTCTGGTTCGGCATCTTCGTCGTCATCCTTGTGGAAATCAGCCTGATTTCCCCGCCGGTCGGCCTGAACATCTTCGTTCTGAATTCCGCATTCCCTGATATCAAACTCTCGACGATGTTCCGTGGCGTACTGCCCTTTGTCGGTGCCGATATCGTGCGTCTGGCACTGGTGATTTTGCTGCCTGGGTTGGCAACCTTCCTGCCCGAACTCTTCTATTGACCCCCAACCAAAACATAAAACTCCAACAGGGAAAGGAGACTATCATGAAACTCTCTCACGTCGCGGGCACCGTTCTGGCCTTCGGTCTCAGCGCAGGATCGGCCTTTGCCGAGAATGTCACGATCCGGTTTTCGAACTGGTTGCCTCCGACCCACTACATCATCACCGAAATGATCAAACCGTGGATGGATCAGGTGGAGGAAGCCACGGACGGCCGGGTGACCTTCCAGATGCAGCCCGCCCTAGGCGCGCCCGCAGCGCATCTCGATCTGGTATCCACCGGTGTGGCCGATCTCGGTTTTGTGCCGCACAGCTACACGCCCGCCCGGTTCAAACTGACCGAAATGGGCGAGCTGCCGTTCACTTCTGACGATGCCGTGGCCAACTCGGTTGCCTATTGGCGCACTTATCAGAAATTCATGCTGGGCGCGAATGAACACAAAGGTGTAAAGCTCTTGTCCTTCTGGACGACCACGCCGCAGCAACTCTTCATGACCAACGAAGTGAGCAACCTGACCGATCTCGAAGGCGAGAAAGTCCGGATCACCAGCCCGATCCTCGAAGCGGCCACCGACGCGCTCGGGACCACGCCGATCACGGCATCGACCTCTGATATCTACGAAATGATGTCGCGCGGGACTGTCGATGGCACCTTCTTCCAACCGGATTCCATCGTCGCCTTCCGTCTGTCCGATTATGTAAAAACCCAGATCAACGTGCCGGGTGGCTTCGCGCATTCCAGCCAGATGCTGATCATGAACCAAGCCAAGTGGGATGCGATTTCACCTGAAGATCAGGCCAAGATCGAGGCCCTGTCCGGCGAAACCATATCGCGTAATTTTGCCGAGGTCTGGGACGCCAAGGCGCAAGAAGGCTCCGCCACCCTTGCCGAGCAAGGCATGACCGTGAAAACCATTGAGGGCGAGGATCTTCTCACACTGAAAGACAAGCTGTCCTATCTGCGCGAGGACTGGGTCAAGGCGGCTGCGGAACGCGGTGTCGACGGTGATGCTGCACTTGCCTATTACGCAGAACAACTGGCTAAACTGACGGCCGAATAATCCGACTCCCCCAATTTATGTCGGGGCCAAGGTTGGCCCCGGCAGACCACAAATGTCGGATTGGAACCCAGACATAGTTCTGCTACCCGTCTTCGCCCTGGCTGAAAGACACCGTCGAGAACTCCAACCGACGCGTCCGCAACGGGATGCTACACGCGGGAAATCACAAAGATTCCCGATTACGAGTTGCAAGCCCTTTGCAACCAGTCCAACAACACGTCCCGAAAATGCTTAGGCTGGAAGCCCCTCGCAGCGGTCGTCCGAGAGAGGAGGCTGGCGGGGATAGGACGCCCCACTTACCCTCGACAGCGACAGGAGCCGCTCTTCACCTTTGCGCTCACAGCCTCATCTGTGCGTCGCGACAATCCGTGACGCCTCTTCATAGATGCCCGAGAGGATCGTCAAAGTGCGGGCCGCAGACTGCAGCCTCTCGACGAATTCGGGAAGGCTCTGAATTTCTTCGACTAAAAGCTTTCGCCGGATGTCCGAATAGAGATCTGTGACTTCGCGCCCCAAAGCTGTCGCTTCGTAGGTTACGCCCGCCCGACTGCTCCCTTGCTTTTCGACAAATCCATCCGCGATCATCTTGCGCAGCGAATACTGGATGTTCGGGATGTCATCGCGGTTGAGCAATCGTGCGAGTTCTTTGATCGACTTGGCGCGATCATTCATTCGGATCACATGCAATAGCGCGTTTTCCGGACCGCTCAATGTGATTCCCGAGGCAGCGACGAGGCATTCGGACTGCCAGCGCCCAAAGCTCTCGAACGTCCGCATCAGCGCGAACTCCATCTCGGTCGTCGCCACCGCCGGATCATCTCCCGCCAAATGCCATTTAAAATCAAGCGCCCGATGTTCTGATTTCTCTTGGGCCATTTGCACCACCTCTCCCGTCTCCTCACTTAAAAAGTATTTTGAACTTAAAATTCTCTTGACACAATGAGATTTTAAAACTCATTTTTAGCTTAAAATTCTATTTAAAATAACCAACAGGAGACTAAGCATGAAACCCAATAAGATGCTTGAGAAAAAAGGCTTCAAGCTCGGCACGTTTTCGAGCAACTGCTCGTCCGGCATGACCGTCAGCACGTTACCCGACCGCTGGGAAAATAGCTGGGAAAACAATTTGAAGCTCGGCGAAATGCTCGATGCGGCGGGCATGGATTTTATGCTGCCGATTGCACGCTGGATCGGCTACGGCGGTGAAACGGATTTCCATGGCGGTGTCCTGGAAACCGTCACATGGGCAACGGCCCTTTTGTCCCGCACCAAGGACATTTCCGTCTTTGCCACGGTTCACACCGCCGCCAACAATCCTGTCGTCATCGCGAAACAGATCGCGACCATGGATCAGATTGGTGAAGGCCGCGCCGGGCTCAATATTGTCGCTGGTTGGAACAAGCCCGAATACGAAGCGCTCGGACTGACCCTGGCGGATGATCATGAAACGCGCTACGGCTATGCGCAGGAATGGTTCGACATCGTCAAGAAGCTCTGGACCAGCCGCGAGCATTTCGATTGGGCCGGTGACTACTTCAACCTCAAAGGCGTCAAGGGCGATCCGTGGCCGCTGCGTGACGAAGTCCCGATCCTGAACGCTGCCGGATCCGGGCTCGGTCGCGAATTTGCCACTCAGAATGCGAACTTTCTTTTCACCCCCGCGATTGACCTCACACGGTCTGTCGAAGAAATCAAAGAGCTCAAGGCAAAAGCCGAAGGCAAGGGGCGCGATGTAGGCGTGCTCACCTTCAGCCATGTGATCTGCCGCCCGACCGAAAAGGAAGCCAACGAGGTCCGCGATCACATCATGTCCAATATCGACTGGCCCGCCGTGGACAATCTCGTCAATCTCCAATTCGCCCATGCGCAATCTTTCCCGCATGATCTTCTGGCGCAAATCCGCAACCTGATGGCGCTTGGCCATGGCGGTTTCCCTCTGGTCGGGACACCTGAACAGGTCGCCGAAGGTCTCATTGCGCTCCATGAGACAGGCTTTGCCGGGACAACGCTGTCCTTCGTCGATTACGTCGAGGAATTCCCCTATTTTCGCGATACGGTCCTGCCGCTTCTGACCGAAGCCGGAATTCGGGAATGACCATGGCCGTCGCTCCGAAGGCGTTTACTCAGGCAATGCGGGGGCTGATGGGGCATTGCACCGTCATCACGGCATCGCATGCGGGCGCCAAGACCGGGATGGTCGTGACCTCCGGCGTCTCATTGACCGCAGAGCCGCCTCAGGTGCTCTTTTGCATAAATCGCGGATCATCGACATGGTCCGTTCTGCGCTCCAGCGGCACCTTTGGCTGGTCCTCCCTCGGGGCGGCACATGAAAACGTGGCGCGTCGCTTTGCGGGGTTTGGTGGCATCACGGGTGCAGACAGGTTCACTGGTGCCTCTTGGACCGAAACGCCTGAAGGTGTCTTCCTGCTCGAAGATGCGCCGTTGGCCCTTGCCTGTGAGGTCGTCGAGATGGTGGAGCGCGACAGCCATGACATCGTGATTGGGCGGGTCACCGAAGTGCAATCTCAGCCCGGTGCGGGCGTCCTCACCTATCATGACGGCGCCTTTCACCCGATGCACGATCCGGCATGAGGGCCGAATGTCTCTATACTTCTCGAAAGCGGCGCGCGTGACAGCGCCGCTTGCTTTTGTACCCTTTATAAGGGAGCCGCGCGCCTCAGTTTCGCGCGACGCGCAATGTTTCGACGGGGCTACAGCCGAATTTCTTGCGATAGTATTCGGCGAAACGGCCAAGGTGGAAAAACCCAAGTGCCGTCGCAACATCCGTCACGCTTGTCTCTGGTGCCGGGTTCGACAACTCTTCCCACGCCTGCTCAAGCCGCAGATCGCGCAAACGCGACATTGGTGAACGCCCACGTGCACGAAACGCCGCTTGGAGACCACGGACACTTGTCCCCGCCGCCCGCGCGATATCTTCGATCATAATCGGCTCGTAGAGGTTTTCGCGCATATAGCTTTCCGCCAGACGCATCACACGTGGCATCGGCGCGGTCTGATCATCGGACGCACGTGAGAGATTGTGGGCCTGTGTCTCAAGCAACCCGACCATGAGCGTGCGCTCCAACTGCTTGCCCAAAAGCGTCTCCGAGCCGAGCATCACCCCGCCCCGATCCGCCTCGCGCATCACGAAATCAAGCAATCCCAAGAACGCGCGCCCCTCAGAGCCACGCATGTCATTCGCGCCTTGAAACCGCAACACATGGCCCGCTGGCAATCCATATTCCGCTTGTGCGGCGGCATTCAGAGCATCGCGATCGATCTGAACCAAAAGCTGCGCGCAGTTTTCATCCCAGATCATCCGCGTTTCCGCATCCGGGTTCAAAACCCCGCTGCGCCCGCCACCGATCTCGTGACTGTTGTCCCCGTTGCTGACCGAGGCATGTCCCGACAACGGAAACTGAAATAGGTAGAAACGCTCAAGCGCACCGGGGGCGATCAGGGTCTTGGTGCCGTAGGTCATCACATTGACCGACAGGCACCCCCCGCTCAGACGATTGTGCCGCGCAGCAAAGCGGGACGACCCGATGGTTTCAAGCCGATGATCGCAATAGACCCGCGCGACGGCGTTGCGTGCCTCATCCAGATCATCGCTGGCAAAAAGCGGATGCGCCGCAAGCGGTAGCGCCCCTGTGCTGGTCGGTGTCTGGATTTGGCCCATCATCTTTTTCGCTCTGCTCTCGCAGCCCTTCCCCACATCGCCATCCAAATTCATTCGGACTTAAAGCAATATTTGCGCATTTCGGACAACGCATACGCAAACAGGATAGCGCCAAGGATCGGGGGCTGGGCAAGATTTTTTTACAAATTCATAACAATCAGGGAGACGCACATGCGTGGATTGAAGGACAAAGTCGCAATTGTTCCCGGCGGAGCCACAAAAATTGGCGCAGCTGTGGTCAAGACCTTTCGCGACAATGGCACAAAGGTGGTGATCGCGGATATCGACGCCGAATCCGGTCAGGCCCTCGTCGAAGATGGCGTAACCTTCGTCAAAGCGGACATTCGCTCCGATGACGACATCGCCAAAATTGTTGCCGCGGCGATCGAGACCTATGGCCGGATCGACTTTCTGGTGAATGTCGCCGCCACCTATCTCGACAACGGCGCGGAAAGCACGCGAGCGGAATGGCTCGAAGCTTTGGATGTGAACATTGTCGGCTCGGTCATGCTAATGCAGGCGGCGCGTGCAGAGCTTGCGAAAAACAAGGGCGCGATCGTCAATTTCGGCTCGATCTCGGCGCGTGTGGCGCAGACCGGCCGCTGGCTCTACCCGGTGTCAAAAGCGGCGATCCTACAACTGACCCGCAATCAGGCGATGGATCTCGCCCCCGACGGCATTCGTGTCAACGCCGTCTCCCCCGGCTGGACCTGGTCCAACATCATGGACAGCCTCACGGGTGGCGATCGTGAAAAAACCGACATGGTCGGCGCGGATTACCACCTTTTCCCACGGGTCGGCGACCCCGAGGAAGTGGCAGAGGCGATCATGTTCCTGTGCTCGGACAACGCCTCCTTTGTCACCGGCACCGATATTCGCGTCGACGGCGGCTACACCGCGATGGGCCCCGAGGGCAAAGCCCCTGCAATTCCCCGTCTCATGGACTGACCAAACTTTAAAAACAAAAACAACAGGAGAGAACACATGAAACGCATCACTATCATTGGCGGCGGCCAATCCGGCCTGCAACTTGCGATTGGGCTTTTGCAAAAGGGCTATGACGTCAAAATCATTCAGGACCGCACCGGCGATCAGATCGCTGCAGGCCGTGTCCTGTCTTCGCAATGCCAGTTCGACACCGCTCTGGATCACGAGCGCGCCCTTGGCATCAATTTCTGGGAAGAGGCCTGCCCGCCGGTCGAAGGCATCTCCTTCTCCGTGCCGAACCCGGAAGGCCCCGGAAAAGTGATCGAATGGGCCGCGAAGCTCGATGATAAGGGGCAATCCATTGACCAGCGGGTGAAAATGCCGCGCTGGCTCGAAGAATTCTCGCGCCTTGGCGGTGATCTGGTGATTGCCTCCGCAGATATCGCAATGCTCGAACGCGAGGCAAAGACCTCTGATCTCGTCATCGTTGCCTCGGGCAAGGGCGAGATCGGAAAGCTGTTCACCCGTGACGCCGAAAGATCGCCTTTTGATGCGCCGCAGCGGGCCTTGGCGCTCACCTATGTCCACGGCATGACCCCGCGCGAGAATTTCTCTGCGGTGAATTTCAACCTGATCCCCGGCGTTGGCGAATATTTCGTCTTCCCGGCCCTGACCAAAACCGGCCCCTGCGAGATCATGGTCTTCGAAGGCGTTCCGGGTGGCCCGATGGACTGCTGGAAAGACGCCACGACCCCGCAGGCGCATCTCGACACCTCGCTCGATCTCCTCAAGACATTCGTCCCATGGGAAAACGAGCGCTGCAAAACCGTCGAACTGACCGACGAAAACGGCATTCTGGCCGGTCGCTTCCCCCCGACCGTGCGCAAACCCGTGGCCACACTGCCCTCCGGCGCCAAGGTGCTGGGCTTGGGCGATGCCGTCTGCCTCAACGATCCGATCACCGGACAGGGGGCCAACAATGCGGCCAAGGCCGCTGCGGTCTATTTCGACGCCATTCTCGCGCAGGGCGACAAACCCTTTGACGAGGCTTGGATGACTGCGACGTTCGAACGGTTCTGGGACTACGCTCAATGGGTCGTGCGCTGGACCAATATGATGCTTCTGCCGCCACCGCCCTTTGTCCTCAACATCATGGGATCCGCTCAGGTTCTTCCCGGCCTCGCACATCGCATTGCCAATGGCTTCGACGATCCACGCGACTTTTTCCCGTGGTTTGCCGATCCGAATGCGGCAGAGGACTATCTCTCAAGCTTGCAGGCGGCCTGAGATGGTCGATGTCACCACCTTCCGCCAAGCCATGGGGCTTTTCCCGGGCGCAGTGACAGTGATCACCACCGGCACAGGTGAATTGCGGCGCGGGATCACGGCAACCGCCGTCTGTTCGGTGACGGATAGCCCGCCTTCGCTGCTGGTCTGCGTCAACCGCAAGACCGGCACCTGTCAGGAGATCATGCGCTCTGGCCGGTTCTCAGTTCAGTTGCTCGACGCCAATCAGAGCGATCTGGCGCTGTGCTTCGCGGGTGCGGGCGGCGCAACGGGGCTCGAAAAATTCGATCCCGCGGATTGGACAAATTGTCCGGCCGGCTTGCCACGTCTGAAATCGGCCTTGGTCAGCCTGTCCTGCAGCGTCACCTCGCAAAGCGAAAACGGCAGCCACATGGTGTTCATCGGCCGGCTTGAAGATGTGGCGCTCCGCGAGGGCGAGGCGCTCATCTATGCGCAGTCGAAATTCAGACGGCTTGAAACAGCTTGAAACAAAAAAGGCCCCGCTCGGGGCCTTTTTCCATTCGTCCTGTCATCACGCGGCCAGTTCGGGATGCAGATACCGCTCAAGTCCCGCGCGGCAGTCATCGGGCCAGGGATGCGATTTATGATCCTTGGTAGAGGTCATCACGATCAACTGCTCAATGGTCCAAAGCACGTCACCGTTGGCGGTCACCACCGTGTAGAGATCGAGCGACGCGTTTCCGATTTTGCGAACATGCACGTTGAATTCGAGAATATCGCCGTAAACGGCGGGCTTCTTGAATTCGATATTCATTTTGACGCTCGGCAAACCGAGATGGCGCTCGAACATCAACTCTTTCCATGTGACACCAAAAGAGGCGAACATCGCCTCGTTCACATCCACGAGCATCGAAAGATAAGCCGGGTGATAGGCAATGCCGGTCAGATCACAATCGCCAAAGCGCATAGGTTTTTGAATAGTGAAGGGCATGATGTCGTCCTCTTTAGATGAGTTCCGCACACTCACAAACTCGATTCGGTGCGCGAAATTTATTTCATCTATAAACAATAAAGCTTGTATAAATACGGTCAAGCGCTCTTGTAAAACTTCGATAAATGTAGATTTTTTCATTCTTTTAAAGGCGTTAATGTGAAAAACTTCTGGAAAGGGAATTTATTTTATGCTTGAAGTATTTGTGAGATTAGATAATCTAACCGAAATCAAACAGGGAAAGTTTGCGCCATGAAAATCGCCATTCTCGGCGGCGGCCCCTCCGGCCTCTACTTCGCCATCTCGATGAAACTCCGCGACGCATCGCACGACGTCACCGTCTATGAACGCAACAAATTCGATGACACCTTCGGCTGGGGCGTTGTGCTGTCAGACGAAACCATGTCGAATTTCGAGGACAACGATCCTGTTTCCGAAAAGATGATCCGCGATCACTTTGCCTATTGGGATGACGTCAAAGTCGTCCGCGGCAATGAGGCCATGACCTCCGGCGGTCACGGCTTCTGCGGGATCGGCCGCAAACAAATGTTGCTTCTGCTGCAGGATCGCGCTCGCGAGCTGGGCGTAAATCTGGCCTTTGAATCGGACATCACCCCGGAGCGCATCGAAGAGTTGAAAGCCTCCCAC
The DNA here is from genome assembly GCF_054788345.1 of Celeribacter sp. ULVN23_4. Taxonomy (NCBI): domain Bacteria; kingdom Pseudomonadati; phylum Pseudomonadota; class Alphaproteobacteria; order Rhodobacterales; family Roseobacteraceae; genus Celeribacter; species Celeribacter sp. ULVN23_4. The sequence continues at coordinate 208,996 of NZ_JBTVYO010000004.1, forward strand.
GATCTTTTGGTGGCCGCAGACGGTCTCAACTCCAAAACCCGCAGCATCTACGAGGACAAGTTCCAGCCCGAGATCGACATGCGCAAGAACCACTTCGTCTGGCTCGGCACGCATCAGAAATTTGACGACGCGTTCACCTTTATCTTTGAAGAAACCGAACACGGCTGGATCTGGGCGCATGCCTATCAGTTCGACGATGACACCGCGACCTTTATCGTGGAGTGCGGACCGGAGACCTACAAAGCTTTCGGGTTCGACACGCTGTCACAGCAGGACAGCATCGCGCTCTGCGAGAAAATCTTTGCGAAACATCTCGGCGGCCATCCCTTGATGACCAACGCCAACCACATTCGCGGTTCGGCTTGGATTCAATTCCCACGCGTCACCTGTGAAAACTGGTATTTCGACAACGTCGTTCTTCTGGGCGATGCCTCGGCCACCGCGCACTTCTCCATCGGTTCGGGCTCAAAGCTCGGGATGGAAAGCGCGATCATGCTGGCCGACGAGTTGAGCTCCGGCAAACCGGTGCAGGAGGCCCTTCAAAGCTATCAGGACGAGCGTAAATTGCAGGTGATCCGCGTCACCTCCGCCGCACGCAACTCCACCGCATGGTTCGAGGAGGTCGAACGCTATCTCTCTCTCGACCTCATGCAATTCAACTATGCGCTTCTGACCCGGTCTCAGCGGATCAGCCATGAAAACCTGCGTCTGCGCGATCCCGAATGGCTGGGCTCCGCCGAAGCGTGGTTCCAGAAACAGGCCGGAAGCAATTCCACCCGCCGCCCGATGTTCGCGCCGTTCAAACTGCGCGACATGGAACTGGTGAACCGCGTCGTCGTCTCCCCTATGGCGCAATATAAGGCCAAAGGCGGAATGCCGACCGACTGGCACCTGATCCATTACGCGGAACGCGCCAAGGGCGGTGCCGGGCTCGTGTTCACCGAAATGCTCTGCGTCTCGATGGAAGGCCGGATCACCCCCGGCTGCCCCTGCATCGGCGAGGAACATGTCCCGGCATGGTCGCGTCTCGTGGATTTCATCCACGCGGAAACCCCCGCGAAACTCTGCGCCCAGATTGGCCACGCGGGCCGCAAAGGCTCCACCCGTCTCGCTTGGGACGGCATCGACAAACCCCTGCCCGAGGGCGAAAACTGGCCGCTTCTCTCCGCCTCCGCCATCCCGCTGATGGAGGGCAACGTGGTGCCCAAGGCGATGGACCGCGCCGATATGGACATGGTCAAAGCCCAGTTCATTGACGCCGTGCAGGCCGCCGCCAAAGCCGGGTTCGACATGATCGAAATGCACGCTGCTCACGGCTACCTCCTGGCCTCATTCATTTCTCCGGTGACGAACACGCGCGACGATGAGTATGGCGGCAGCCTTGAGAACCGGATGCGCTACCCGCTCGAAGTGTTCCACGCGATGCGGGCGGCTTGGCCTGCCGAGAAACCGATGACCGTCCGCATCTCCGCGCACGACTGGATGGGCGATGCGGGCATCACCCCCGAGGAAGCCGTCGAGATTGCGGCCCTGTTCAAAGCCGCCGGCGCCGATGCAATCAACACCTCGTCGGGACAAACCGACAAGGCCGAACAGCCGGTCTATGGCCGCATGTTCCAGGTGCCCTTCGCCGACCGCATTCGTCAGGACGTTGATGTGCCGACACTGGTCGCTGGCAATATTTACGAGCCCGATCACGTCAACTCGATCCTGATGGCCGGGCGCGCGGACCTTGTCCTTCTTGCCCGCCCGCACCTCGCCGATCCCTACTGGACCCTGCACGCCGCGGTCGAGCTGGGCGACGAGGAACAGGCATGGCCTGCCCCCTATGAGGGCGGTCGTCGTCAGGCCAACACCTTGGCCGAACGCGCGAAAGCGATGGCTTCATGAGCCTCGCGGGCAAAAAAGCCTTTGTGACGGGCGGCGGCTCCGGGGTCGGGGCCGTCATCGCCACCATGCTTGCGGACGCAGGAGCGGAGGTCACGATTTGTGGCCGCCGCCGCGCACCTCTGGAGGCTGTCGCAGCCACCCATCCGAATATCACCGCTGTCGTCGCCGACATCACAGATGAGACGGCGATCTCTGACGCCATTGCGACCTGCTCCCCCGACATCGTCGTCGCCAACGCAGGCGCATCCGAAAGCGCACCGTTTGCGAAAACCGAACTGGCCGCTTTCGAGCGCATGATGAATATAAACCTGACCGGCACATTTCTGACGCTGCGCGAAGGTGTGAAAGCACTCCATGGCAAGCCATGGGGCCGTCTGATCGCCATCGCCTCCACCGCCGGGATCAAGGGCTACCCCTATGTCGCGCCATACGCGGCCGCCAAACACGGTGTCGTCGGCATGGTGAAATCCCTCGCCCTCGAGCTGGTGCGCAAGGGCATCACCGTCAACGCTATCTGCCCCGGCTTTCTCGACACCGAGATGACGGAACGCTCCATCGCCAATATCGTCGAAAAAACCGGCCGCACGCCCGAAGAGGCGCGCGCCTCTCTGGAGGCCACGAACCCGATGCACCGCCTCGTGCCACCCGAAGACGTCGCCCGCGCCGTACTCTGGCTCTGCGGTGAGGGCTCCGATATGGTCACCGGACAATCTATTTCGATTTCCGGAGGTGAAACATGAGCGAAGTTTTTACGCTCAAGCGACAGGTTGAATTCAACCATTGCGATCCCGCAGGCATTGTCTTCTACCCACGTTATTTCGAAATGATCTCTGCCGTGCAGGAACGCTTTTTTGCGGATGCGCTCGGGGCCAGCTGGGACCACTTGATCCAACAGGGCATCGGCACGCCGATGGGTGATATTCAGGTGCGGTTTTCTGCGCCCTCGCGGCTTGGCGACTGGCTCTCCTTTGCCTTGCGCGTTCAGCGGATCGGACGCGCCTCCGCCACGCTTGTGATCGCCTGTACCGAGGGCGATGAACTCCGCTTTACCTGTCGGGCGACCATCGTTCAGGCCACCGTGCCCAAAGGACGCTCCCTGCCCTGGTCCGACAGCGTCCGCGCAAAAATGACAAAATATCTTATGACCTCCCAAGAAGAACGAAAGACACGCGCATGACTGCTCTCACTCCTCACATGTTTTTGCAGCCCGACGGATGGGTTCCGGCAAAAGGCTACGCCAACGGTATGCTTGCCGAAGGCCGACTGATCTTCACCGGCGGCCTCGTTGGCTGGAACGCCGAGCAGAAATGGGAACATGAGGACATGGTGGGTCAATTCCGCCAAACGCTCGAAAACATCGTCGCCGTGCTCGCCGAGGCCGGCGCAAAGCCCGAACACCTCGTGCGACTGACGTGGTACATCACCGACAAACAAGAATACGTTTCGAACCTGCGCGCCTTCGGCGCCGCCTATCGCGACGTGATCGGTCGACACTTCCCATCGATGGCCGTTGTACAGGTCGTCGCCCTGATGGAAGACGAAGCAAAGGTGGAAATCGAAGCCACCGCCGTGATCCCGCATGAGTGACACGCCCAAATCTCCTGAACAGCCTCCCGTTCTCATTACCGTCGCCCCCTACGATCAGGTGACCCCGCGCGGTTACATCTTTGGCGGCTGGATCATGGCACAGATCGACCACGCAGCCGGGCTTGCTGGCCGCAAAATCGCCGAAGGCGACGTGATGATCGTGTCTGTAAAGGAGATGGATTTCCTCGGCCCTCTGGCGCCCGGAGAGGAATTTGTCATGCATGCAGAGCTCACGCGGCGCGGCAACAGCTCCTTTACATTGTCTCTATCCGCCACTGCCGAACCTCACACAGAGGCGCGCCCGGTAATGCGTGCCAATGTGACACTGGTCGCCGTAGATGCCTCCGGAAAACCCCGAAAGCTGCCTGAATTGGTTACATAATCCAATTCCTGTTGTCCCATAAACAGGAGTCCCCCCCGCACCAGAGCGCGGGGGATTTTTCATGACAGTCAAGCTTCCGCTTTACGGTCAATCTGAAAAGTCGATATATGAAACAAATAATCAGCTTATCGAGTGGAGGCCATATGCCGACGGAAGACATCCATAAAGTAGAGAACGAAAGCCTCGCCCGTCAGAGACTTCGGCTTTGGCTGCAAATGCTCAAGGCTGTGCGCCATGTCGAGGCCACGCTGCGCGAGCGGTTGCGCGAAGGCTACGACACAACACTTCCACGCTTTGACGTCCTCGCCGCCCTGCACGCGACGCCCGAGGGCATGAAAATGAGCGAACTCTCCCAACATCTCGTTGTCTCAAACGGCAATGTCACAGGCGTGGTTGATCGGCTCGTGAGCGAAGGCCTTGCAGAGCGTCAAACCATGGAAACCGACCGTCGTGCGTTTCTAGTCCGGATCACCGATGCAGGCAAACGCTTGATGGATGAGATGACCGCAGAGCATTTGAACTGGATCGACGGCATGTTCGAGAACGTGTCCGAGGCCGACGCTGCGCGCGGCATTTCGATCATGCTCGACATTCGTCATAAGCCCTAGGCTTAAGCCCCATTAATCGGCTTGCGCTGGTGCGATGCACCGAAGGAACACGGACCACCCAAGACGCTCTGCAACCGTTGGAAGCGGGCATGTGCATAGATCAATGCCTCGCCCGCGTCTTGCCGCAAACGGTGTGAGGACTACGTGAAACGCGTCTCCTATTCGCATCGAGGGCAGGCTGATCGCCGATTGTGTAAGCCCCCAGTCGCCTCGCCGCGACTGTAAGGCTGCGCACATCCCAGATGGTTAGAAAAACCTTGATCAGGGTCAGGTCAAAGCGGATCTGGCGTGGATCGGTCATGGAAAAATGCCGAGCATGTCCTGTCAGAAATTGGAAGCCACGCGGCTAAAAGTAACTGGCCGGGGCTGCCAAACCGCTGATCATAAGCATGCCCCACGACCACCGGATCGGCGCGTAGAGCATCTTTATTTTTCCTTTCAACTCTGAAGCTCTCAGAGAATCCCGGTTTCCTTCGCCACGCGCCGATAGCCGGCACCGGCGGTGAAGCCGCCATCGATGACAAAGTCTTCTCCCGTAATGAAACCCGAGGCATCTGACGCCAAGAACAGCACGAGCTGCGCCACTTCGTCAGCTTCGCCAGCCCTCTGCATCGGGGTCATTCCGATCATCGGCCCAAGATGCGGCGAATTTCGGTTGAGATCTGTCACGATCAATCCCGGGCAGATCGCATTTACGCGAATACCGGCATCCGCGAATTCCATCGCCGCAGTACGCGTCAGCCCGCGCACCGCCCATTTCGAAGCGGTATAGGCCGGATCATAGTGACCGGAAAAACCACTGTTCGACGAAATGTTGACGATCGAACCACCGCCGGTTGTCGCCATCATCTCAGCCGCGAGTTTGACACCGATGAAGCAGCCGGTCGCATTGACCTCAACCACTCTCTTCCATTCATCCACGGACATATCAGAAATGGTTTTCCGATTGATGATACCAGCGTTGTTCACAAGGATGTCGAGGCGCCCCGTCCAGCTCCGGATCAGGGAAAAGGCCTCACTCCAACCAGCTTCCGAGGTCACATCCAACGCCAGGAATCGGACGTTATGACCTTCGGCGGCAAGTCGTTCAACCAGCGCTTCACCTTCGGGAACGAGCACATCGCACAGAAGGACCGACGCCCCGGCCACGGCAAGCATTTCGGCCTCAACGGCACCTTGCCCACGCGCTGCACCTGTGACAATCGCCGTCTTGCCTGTCAAATCCGACAGCGCCTTCTTTGCTTTTTCAAAATCCACACTCATGCTTGCACCATCCGCTGACGTTGCTCCCCAAGGCCAGTCACCCCGAGTGTCACCACCTGACCTTCTTTCAGGAAGGTCGGAGGCTTCATCCCCAGCCCGACGCCCGGAGGCGTACCTGTCGCGATGATATCGCCGGGTTCGAGGGTCATGAACTGTGAGATATAGCTCACCAGCTCGGCCACACCGAAGATCATCGTTTTGGTATTGCCCGTTTGCCGACGTTCACCATCGACATCGAGCCACATATCCATGTTCGATATGTCTGCGATCTCGTCCTTGGTTGCGACCCAAGGGCCAACAGGGCCAAAGGTGTCATGCGATTTACCTTTGGTCCACTGACCGCCGCGCTCCGACTGGAAAGCACGCTCAGAGACATCGTTGACCAATGCGTAGCCCGCGACGTATTCGAGCGCTTCGTCCTCGGAAACATATTTCGCCCGCGAACCGATGACGACGCCCAGTTCGACTTCCCAGTCGGCTTTCGTCGAACCGCGGGGAATTTCGACATTATCATTCGGACCGCAAATGGCATTCGGTGCCTTCATGAACAGGATCGGCTCCGCCGGAGGTTCCTTGCCTGTTTCTTTCGCATGATCGGCATAGTTCAGACCAACGCAGATGAATTTACCGGGACGCGCGATCGCCGCGCCAATCCTCGGGGTGCCTTCAACCTTTTGCAGGCTGGAGGCGTCAAGCTTTGCCAGAGTTTCGAGCATCTCAGGCGCCAACGCGGCCCCATCGATGTCCGACACATGAGCGGAGAGGTCGCGGATCGCGCCTTCCCCATCGATCAAGCCGGGCTTCTCGGAGCCGACCGCACCATATCGAACTAGTTTCATCGATCAGGCCCGCCGATAGCCTTCGAGAGACTCGTCCGGCACATCGGGCAGATTGGTCACAAGGTTGTCCGGGGTCCGGCAGGTCAACCAAACGAGTTCTTCGGTGGTCGACATGTTCACTTCGACATGGGGCATGAAAGGCGGCACGAAAACGAAATCGCCGGCGAACATGTCGATATACTCCTTATAGCCTTCGCCAAAATAGATACGACCGTGGCCTTTGAGAACATAGCCGCCGGTTTCACATTCTTCGTGGTGGTGCGGGGGCGAGCGATGTCCGGGTTCGTTGGAGACGCGACCGAACCAGATTTTAGTTGCGGGCGTATGCTGCGGGCTGACGCCGGACTTACGGACGCATTCACCAGATTGCAGCGTGGAGTCGTCGAGCTCTTCGGCCCGAGTGACAACGGGGACGACTTGATCGGCCATGGAAATTCCTCCCTTTGAGGTTCGGTCGTAACAAAAGCGCCCAACAAGACGCGAAGCGCAAGGTCGAGAATGCACATTATATTTTAAACCTCAAGCATTTTGTGCAGCCTCCAGAGACATGCCCGAACACGGCCCCACAAAATGAAAGATGGAAAGAATCAGTTTTAGGGCCAGTGTTTCCCATAATACTCGAAAATATGAAGCGATTTCGTTAGGCTGTCGCCCCATTTTTATGCATTTGCATATGTTTTATCATTTAAATTCAGAAAAATGGCACCTTCATTAATCTTTAGCCTTGAAGCAAAAAAATATATGCGATTGCATATGTTGGAAAGTAGCAACCAATCCAAAACAACAGGGAGCACATGATGACCAATACGGATGCACTCGCCCAACTCGCCTCCGGCCTGCTCACAGGATCGATCAAAGTGATCGACTGCGCGGCCGTTCTCGGACCGAACACCCCACTTTTGAAACTGCCGCCAGAGATCGCCGACGACACACCGCCGATCGAAATCCACAAAATCTCCGAATATGGTGACCGTGGTCCGTTCTGGGCATGGAACTGGCTCAAACTCGGCGAACATTCCGGCACACATTACGATGCACCGCACCACTGGATCACGGGCAAGGATTACCCGGACGGCGCCGTCGACACGATCGATCCGCAATATTTCGTCGCCCCCGCCAATGTTATCGACTGCTCGAAAGAGGCGGCCGCCGATGTGGATTTCCTTTTGACGAAAGACTTGTTGATCGCGTGGGAAAAAGAACACGGCGAGATCAAGGAAGGCGAATGGGTGCTGATGCGCACCGATTGGGACCAATATAACAACGACACTGACAAGTTCCTTAATGCCGATGAGACCGGCCCCCACACGCCGGGGCCGTCCGTTGATTGCATCGAGTATCTGATGGAGAAAAAGGCGCTTGGCTGGGGCACACAATGCGTGGGCACAGACGCCGGTGCAGCCGGCGGCTTTGAGCCGCCCTACCCGGCACACAACCTGCTGCACAAGAACAACCGTTACGGTCTGGCCTCTCTCACCAACCTCGACAAGTTGCCGCCGAAAGGCGCGATCCTGATCACCGCACCGCTGAAGATCGAGAACGGAACCGGTTCGCCGGTCCGCGCCCTCGCACTCGTGGCCGAATAAGGAGCACGCCCCATGCCGTCCCCCCTCGATATTGCGATCATTGGCTCTGGCATCAACGCACTGACCGCAGGCGCGATGCTCGCCAAATCCGGCAAGAAAGTCGAACTCTTTGAGCGCGAAACGGTCGCGGGTGGCTGCATGCGGACGGAAACATTGGCCGAGGGAGTCACATACGACCCCCTCGCCACCACTTTCGTGCTTTGGGTGACCGGAGCAGCGCATGGGGCCTTGGGCGAGGACCTTGCAAAGCACGGCGTCGAATTCTGCGCCACCGACACCCCCACGGGCGTCCTGCTCCCTGATGGCAGGGCGCTCACCTACAAGATGGACCGCGCGACAAATGTTGCTGCGTTCAATGCCTCTCATTCCGGGGATGGCGACCAACTTGCCGCCGATCTGGACGCGTTTGCCGCCGACGCCGAACTGCTGTTCGGCCTGATGGGCGGCGACCCTTGGTCCAAGTCCACCGCCAAACTGCTCGCCAAAGAAGCCTGGAAACGCAAACCTCACGGGTTGGCCGCGACCATGGGGGGTGCCCTTCAATCCATGCGCAGCTGGCTGGAAACCTCGTTTGAAAGTGATCTGAACCGCGCGCTTTGGGCGCCTTGGTGCCTGCACGCCGGGCTCGGCCCCGAAGCTGCCTTTTCCGGCCAGATGGGTCAGGTGATCGGTTTTGCGCTTGAACTCGCCGGGGCGCCTGTCATCAAAGGCGGATCAACCAATCTGGTTCGCGGGCTGATCGCTATCATAGAAGAGCACGGCGGCACGGTCACGACCGGGGCCGAAGTTGCCGAGATTGTCGTCGCGAACGGCGTGGCGACAGGCGTGAAGCTTACGTCGGGCGACGTTGTAAAAGCCGGCAAAGTTTTGGCCTCGACCACGCCCAACCAACTCTACGAGAAACTCGCCCCTGCGCCGGAGCGCAAGGACGACCTGCGCAAATACCGTTACGGCAAGGGCAACTTTCAGCTGCACTATTTGCTCGACGGTCCGGTAAAATGGAAAACCGAAGGCCTCGACGCCGTCCAGCTTCTGCACATCACACCCGGCCTCGACGGGGTGTCGAAAGCCGGGAACGAAGCCGAGCGCGGCCTATTGCCCGAAGTTCCGACCATCTGCGTTGGCCAACCCTCGGTTGCAGACCCGACCCGCGCGCCCGCCGAACAATCCGTCCTCTGGCTGCAACTCCCTGAAGCGCCTCGCATCGTCAAAGGCGACGCCAAAGGTGAAATCGAGGCACCCGCAGACGGGCAATGGACCGAAGCATTGCGCGAGGCCTACGCCGATCGGGTCGACGCCATTCTCGCCGACCACATCGAAGGTTTCAGCGACCAGATCGTGACCCGCCGCGCGATCTCTCCCGCAGATCTCGAAGGCTACAACATGAACCTCGTGGGCGGAGATCCGTATGGCGGGGCCTGTAATCTCGAACAGTTCTTCCTCTGGCGTCCTTTTGCCAACAGCAAACGTCACGACACCGGCATCAAGAACCTCTACCACATCGGCGCCTCGACCCACCCCGGCCCCGGCCTTTCTGGCGGGTCAGGCTTCCTCACCGCGAAGGAGCTGGGCGCATGATCGACAATCCGGAAGAACTTGAGGATTTCACCCCCTACCTGATGAACCGCATCATGGCGCGCTACAACAAGGGTGTCGAAACGACGCTCAAAGAGGTCGGCGTCTCGGTTGCCCAGATGCGCGCCCTGACCGTTTTGGCAGAAGGCGGCCCCTGCACGATCAACGAGTTGTCGGTGTTGACGGTGATCAAGCAATCGACGCTTTCGCGCACATTGGACGCGATGGAAGCCGCCGGGCTTATCCGTAGAGAGGCCGACACGACAGACAACCGCATCCGCAAGATCACCCTGAGCGAGGCCGGCGAGGCAGCCCACGCCGTTGCCTGGCCGGCGATGGAACGTATGCGCGACACGATGCTGGCCACGCTCTCAGACGAAGAGCGCGCAACCCTCAATCTTTTGTTGTCGCGGGTGCTCCACGACATCCGCCACCACGATTTCTGAAAACACCTGTGCAAAGCACAGACACACGCACCAAGGAGACCACCCATGGCTGAAAGATCCTTCGCCAAGGAAGTCCAGAAACTCAAAAAAGGCGACGGGGAGGTCTTCACCGGCGAAGGCATTCTCGGCATCACCAAGGCGCTATTGGAAAACGGCGTCGGCTATGTCGGCGGCTATCAAGGCTCGCCGATTTCGCACCTCATGGACGTTCTGGCCGATGCACAGGAGATCCTCGGCGAACTCGGCGTACATTTTGAAGCCTCCGCCAACGAAGCAACCGCCACGGCCATGCTCGCGGCTTCGGTTCATTATCCGATCCGGGGTGCTGTGACCTATAAATCCGTGGTCGGCACCAACGTCGCCTCGGACGCTTTGTCCAACCTCGCCTCGGGAGGCGTGACCGGTGGTGCGCTGATCATCGTCGGCGAGGATTTCGGCGAAGGCTCCTCGATCATGCAGGAACGCACCTATGCATTTGCAATGAAATCGCAGGTTTGGATGCTCGATCCGCGCCCGAACCTCCCTTGTATCACCAAGGCAGTCGGCGATGGTTTCGAGCTTTCCGAGGCGTCCAATACACCTGTGATGTTGCAGGTCGGCATTCGTTCCTGCCACGTCCATGGCCACTTCACCGCCAAGGACAACAAGCGTCCCGCGGTCACTGTCTCCGATGCGCTCGAAAATCCGAAACGCGATCTCAGCCGGATCGTTCTGCCACCGGCCACCTATCTGCACGAAGAAGAAAAGCTCACCAAACGCCTGCCCGCCGCGCAAAAGTTCATTATGGACCGCGAGATCAACGAGCGTTTCGGCAAGAAAGACGCCAAGGTCGGCCTGATCCTGCAAGGCGGTAGCTATAATACGGTCATCCGCGCCCTCAACCGTCTGGACCTTGCCGATCTCTATGGCGACACAGACGTCGATATGCTGGTGCTCAACTGCATCTACCCGCTGGTTGACGATCAGATCATGGACTTCTGCGAGGGCAAAGACGCCGTTCTGGTGATCGAAGAAGGCCATCCGAATTACATCGAGCAACAGATCGCCACCATGCTCTACAAGGGCAGCAAAACGGTCAAGCTCGAAGGCAAGGGCATCCTGCCCATGGGCGGGGAATACACCGGTCAGGTTATGGTCGACAGCCTCGGCGATTTCTTCAACCAATACGCCCCCGGCATGCTTCCGGTGGCAAAAGTGGCAAGCAACGAAGAGCCGGTCGCGATCCCCGATCTGTCCAAAACACTCCCGGCTCGTCCGCCGGGATTCTGCACCGGCTGCCCGGAACGCCCGATCTTTGCCGCAACAAAACTTGTGGAAGAGGAACTTGGTGAGCACCACATTTCTTCGGACATCGGCTGTCACCTTTTCTCCATCATGCCGCCGTTCAACCTTGGCGCGACGACTATGGGTTATGGCCTTGGGCCGGCCTCGGCTGCAGCGTTTCATAACGAAAACAAGAAAGGCCGCCGCTCGATCTCCTTCGTGGGTGATGGCGGATTCTGGCACAACGGCCTGACGTCTTCTGTCGGCAATGCGGTGTTCAACAAATCCGACAATGTTATCGTCATCGTGGACAACTTCTATTCCTCGGCGACAGGCGGTCAGGACATCTTGTCGTCTCGCGCCTTCAACAAGACGAAGCAGACACAGAACTCCATCGTCGATGCCTGCAAAGGCATGGGGGTGAAATGGGTGCGCCAGATTGATCGCACCTATGACGTCACCAAAATGCGCGACACGCTCAAAGAAGCTCTGACAACGGAAGAGGAAGGGCCAAAGGTCATCGTTGCCTCGTCCGAGTGCATGCTCAACAAACAACGCCGCGTGAAACCGGAGATGGCCAAAGCCGCAAAAGAAGGGCTGCGCGTCGTCAAACCCCGTTTTGGCGTGGACGAAGATGTCTGCACGGGGGATCACGCCTGTATGCGCCTCTCCGGTTGCCCGTCCCTGTCTGTAAAGGACACCGGCGATCCATTGCGCGACGACCCGGTGGCTGCCATCGACCAGACCTGCGTCGGCTGCGGCAACTGTGGCGAGGTTGCGGATGCTGCCGTGCTTTGCCCATCTTTCTATCAGGCCGAAGTGGTGAGCAACCCGACCTCGATCGAAAAACGCCGCGCCAAACGGGCTTCTAAAGTCATCTCCTGGCTGCAAACACGCCGCGACGCGAAACGCGTGGCCTTTGCCTGATGCAGCCGGATACGAGGAACAAAATCAATGAACATGCAAGCCAAACCGATTATTGCCCGCCGCTCTCCCGGTCCTGACGGGGAAAAGGTTATCACCCTCGCCGCCCTCGCTGTGGGTGGCCAAGGTGGCGGCGTTCTTACAAACTGGATCGTCGATGTCGCCGAGTCCAACGGATACAACGCTCAATCGACCTCGGTTGCAGGCGTTGCCCAGAGGACAGGCGCAACGATCTACTACATCGAGATGTGCCGCGACACGGGTCGCCAACCGGTTTTCGCCCTGTCACCTGCCGTTGGCGACGTTGACATTCTGATGGCGTCAGAGCTCATGGAAGGCGGTCGCGCGATCATGCGCGGGTTCGTGACCCCCGGGCGCACGACACTCATCGCATCGACCCACCGCATTCCGGCTGTTTCCGAAAAAATCGTCCCCGGCGATGGCCGCGCGAATGGCCCCGAGGTGCTTGAGGCCATGGGCATTGCAGCGGACCACGTGGTTGCATTCGACATGGAAACCGTCGCAAAAAAGGCTGGCTCCGTGATTTCGTCCTCTCTTCTCGGCTCACTCGCGGGCTCCGGTGCCCTGCCGTTTTCGCGCGAGAGCTATGAAGAGGTCATTCGCAAATCCGGCCGTGGTGTCGAGGCAAGCCTGCGCGCCTTCGGCGAGGCCTATGACATTGCCAAAGGCACAAAGCCCGCGCCCGTTTTCGAAGAAACACCGGCGCCGCCGGTTGCTCTGCTTCACATCCCCGAGAAGCTTAAAAGCAAGTGGGCGTCCCTTGAAACGCGCCTCACCGCCCTCCCGAGCGAAGTACAGGAGATGGCAGGTCTCGGCCTCAAAAAAGTCGTCGACTATCAGGACATCGACTACGGCGCGCAATACCTCGACATGGTCGAAGAGCTTGTTGCCCTCGATAGCGCCCCCTTTGACATGAGCGTGAACGCCGCAAAGTATGTCGCGCGCGCCCTCTGCTATGATGATCTTCTGCGTGTCGCAGACATCAAAACGCGCGCCTCTCGCATGGCGCGCGTCAAAGACGAAGTCGTTGTAAAAGACGATCAGCTGATGATGTTGACCGAATACTTACACCCGCGCTTTGAAGAATTCACCACCACGCTTCCAAGAGGCTTGGGCAAGTGGGTTCAAAAACGCAAAAGCTTCGAGAACCTCTACACCAAGTATTTCGACAAAGGCCGTCGCATCCGCACGGACAGTCTCAAAGGCTTCATGATGCTCTGGATCGTCTCGTCCCTGCGCCCGATACGCCGCAAATTGCTGCGTCACGAAAGTGAAATGGCCCATGTCGAGGCATGGTTCTCCGCAGTTAAATCCGTTGCGTCCGCCGATCCGGCGCTCGCGTCCGAATTGCTCGCGAACTACCGCCTGATCAAAGGCTATTCCGATACGCACACACGCGGCCTGTCGAAATTTGCCCGCGTTATGGGCGCGCTCGACCTGTTGAAAGGCCGTCAGGACGCAGCCGACTGGATGCGCCGCCTCCGCACCGCCGCCCTCGATGATGAAAAGGGCGATGGGCTTGATGGGGCTCTGGCCACCATCAAAAGCTTTGCAGGCTAAACCTATGGGTGAGATTCTCCTGATCGGTGCCGGCATCAACGGTCTCGTTGCAGCTGCGGAACTGTCCCTGCGCGGAAAAAAGGTGCGCATTCTTGAACGTGGCCTGACCCCCGGTGGCGCCGTGCGCACCGAGGAACTCACCCTTCCCGGCTTCCGGCATGATGTTGCCGCGATGAACCTTTCGATGTTTGCCGGATCTGCGTTCATGGCCGCCCATGGCGCAGAGATGGCCGAACACGGCATGGAATTCGTTCCGGTCGCCCGCCCGTTCGCACAGGCGCTTGAACCCGGCGACTATGTCGGGGTTTCAACAGACCTCGACGAGACGCTTGCAACATTCGCGTCCGACACAGACAAAGCGACGTGGAGAGAGATGCTCGCGGAGTTTCCCGCGCAAGCCGCTGTGATCGGCGGGCTTCTCGGCACGCCGATGCGCCGAGGTCCGCTGCTCAAATTCTTCTGGAAAACATGGCGGCGCGTTGGGACCGCGAAATCGCTCGAGATTGCGCGCTTTCTGCTCTCGACACCACGGGCGTGGCTTGAGGACACATTCGAAGACCCACGTCTTCGCACCGCCCTCTCCACATGGGGCCTCCACATCGACTTTGCGCCGGACATCGCGGGCGGCGCGATCTTTCCCTATCTCGAAGGCATGGCCGGACAAGCGATGGGAATGGTCATCGGCAAAGGCGGCGCGGACGTGGTGACTCGCGCGCTCGTTTCCTTGATCGAAGCCCACGGAGGACGCATCGAGTGCGACACCGAAGTGACCGAAATCCTGCATAGCGAAGGCCGTGTCACTGGCGTCGTCGCGAATGGAAATAAGATTGAAGCCTCAACCATTATGGCTTCGCTCGCGCCGAAGCACCTGCTACGCTTGATTGGCGGAACGTCAGGCCACCCGCGATATGATCGGGGCCTCGAAAAATTCAGACACGCACCGGGCACGATGATGGTGCACCTTGCCCTCGACGCCCCGGTGCCCTGGCTCAATGACGCCCTCGAAGGCTTTGCCTACGTGCACATTGGCCGGTCCATGGATGCCGCTGCTGCGACCTACGCACAAGCGGTCGCAGGGCTGCTCCCAGAGTCCCCCCTTCTCGTTGTGGGGCAGCCCTCCCTTTTTGACCCGAGCCGCGCACCGGAGGGGAAACACACCCTTTGGGTGCAGGCACGGGTCGTCCCCGCTCAGATCAAGGGGGATGCAAAAGGTAAAATTTCCGAAAAAAATTGGGAGGATGTGAAAGAAGCCATGGCCGAACGCGTTCTCGACCTGATCGAAGAACACGCACCAGGCCTGCGCGCGCGCATTCTCGCCCGTCGCATCGTTTCCCCCCTCGATCTCGAAGCGGAAAACCCCAATCTCGTGGGCGGGGATCAGGTTTGTGGGTCGCATCATCTCACCCAGAATTTCCTCTTCCGACCTGTGCTCGGATTCGCAGACGGTCGCTCCCCGATCCAAGGACTGTCCCTGATCGGCGCTGCCGCATGGCCTGGTGCAGGCACGGGTGCTGCTGCCGGCCATTTTGCCGCCAAAATGATCAAATAACAGGCGAAAGGTCAGGACTCTTGTCCACCACCCACCTTAATGCTTTAAATATGAAATAATAACACTCAAGATAACAACAAAGTCCCTGATCATAAATCGGGTCAAAAATCGTCAACAGGAGAGACACACAATGACTGCAAACGGACATCTGACACGACGCGGTTTTATGGGAGCCTCTGTGGCCCTCACGACGCTCCTCGCGTCGGGCGCCGACGTGATGGCGCAAGACGTCAACAGCCTGACCATCGCATACAACATTCCTGTTCAAAGCTGGGATCCGACCACCGGTCCAGCCGCTGTGAACCCTGTGCTTCAGGCCGTGTACCTGTCGGTGTTCGACCGTTACATCGCCCAAAATCCGGACCTGTCCTTCGGTCCGGGCCTTCTGACCGAATGGGGATTTAGCGAAGACAAGACGAAAATTACCATGACCGTCCGCGAGGGCGTGAAATGGCACATCGGAACGGAACTGACACCCGAAGACATCGTCTGGTCGCTGGAGCGCGCGGCGAACCCTGACACCGGCAACCCGATGCAATTCGTCTGGGGTAAGATCGGCAATTTCTCCGTCGACGGTCAGGTCATCACCGCAGATGTCCTCGAATTCGAACCAGCCCTGTTCAAATGGATGGCGTTCCTCACCGCCTTCGTTCTTCCGAAAGCCTATTACGAAGAAGTCGGCGCAGAAGGCTTTGAGAAAGCTCCCGTCGGCACCGGCCCCTACATGGTCGACGCCTTCGAACAAGGCGCCTATGTCCGCCTGAAGGCCTTCCCTGACTACTGGGGCGGCGCCCCGGCTTTTGAGACGGTCACGATTAAATTCGTAACGGATGCTGCGTCCCGCGTCGCAGAGGTCGAAAGCGGCAACTCCGATGTCACCGTCAACATCCCCTACGAAGAATATGACCGCCTGATTGCGAAAGATGGTCTTTCCGGCGAGGCCGTTCCGATCACCGATATCGGCATGATCTTCCTGAACGACATCGACGTAATGCTCGACAAGAACGTGCGCCTCGCAGCCCATCACGCGATCGACAAACAACTGATCATCGACCACCTTCTGCGCGGCTATGGCGTGCCGCTCTCGACCCTCGAAGCTCCGGGCTACGCCGCCTATGACGACAGTATCGTCGTGGAATATGACCCTGAAAAGTCGAAAGAATTGCTCGCCGCCTCTGGCTACTCGACCGACAATCCGGTGAAGTTCACAATCCAGACCACGCGCGGCCTGAAGCCGAAAGATTACGAGATGGTTCAGGCCATCGTCGGCATGTGGCGCAAAGTCGGGATCGAAGCCGAGATCGAAGTCTACGAGATCGCCAAACACTACGAATTGCGCGCGACGGACCAATTGGCGCCTGCGGCCTTTTACAACTGGGGCAACTCGATCGGCGACCCGTCGACCTCGACCGGTTTCTCCATGTTCGGCCCCTCGCCGCACGCAGTCTGGGACAGCGAAGACCTCGTCACCAAAATCGCTCCGCTCTTCTCCGAGCCGGACGAGGCGGCGCGCATTCAAGGCTACAAAGACGTCTCCCGCTACATCGCGGAAGAAGGCTATGTCATCCCGCTTGTGCAATACGTGATGCCCATCGTTTTCTCGAGCGATATCGAAGTGACCCCCTATACCTCCGGCGATCTTCTGCCGCAGGCCATGACCCCCGCGAGCTGATCGCGCACCTGTTCCGGCGCTCTCGTTCCCTGAGCGCCGGGACGCTTTTCCGACAGCGAGACATCCATGCTTCTCAAGACAGTTCTGACCCGGCTTGCGACCACGCTGGTGACGCTCTTTGGCGTCGCGATCGTGGTGTTCACCCTTGTGCGCGTCGCCCCCGGCAACCCGATCGCAATGATGCTGCCGCCCGGTGCCACCGAGGAAGACATTGCCAATCTCACCCGCCTTTATGGCTTTGACAAAAGCCTACCGGAACAATTTTTCATCTGGATCGGCGGCATCATTCAGGGCGATTTCGGCACCTCCATTACGTTGCGCCAGCCTGTAGTCGAGTTGGTGCTTGGGCGCCTTCCCGCAACATTGGAGCTTTCGATCCTGGCGCTCATCATTGCCGTGGCACTCGGGGGTGCAATCGCCGTGATCGGCGCGCGCAAACGCGGGACAGGCACGGAGGTCGGTCTCGATCTTGCCAACGGTGCCGTGCTCTCTGTCCCGGATTTCCTTTGGGGGCTGATCTTTGTGCTGCTGTTCGGCGTGCTTTGGCCGGTTCTTTCAATCTCCGGTCGCATTGATCCACGCCTAGATTTCGACTTCTCCACAAATTTCTATGTGATCGAAGGCATTCTCCGCGGGCGCCTCGATGTGATTGGCTCGACCCTGTCGCATATGCTGATGCCCGCCATGTCTTTGGCCCTGCCCCTTGCCGCAATGATCGCACAGCTTTTGAAACAGTCTCTCAAAGAAGTTCTGCATCTCGACTACACGACGCTGGCGCGTGTCCGTGGCTTCTCCGAAACCGCCGTGATCCTGCGCGAAGCGCTTCGAAACGCCGCTTTGCCAACGCTGACGCTCATCGGAGTCCAATTCACCTTCCTGATCGGCGGCACCGTCATCGTGGAGCGCATCTTTGCCTACGAAGGTCTCGGCAACATGGCAATCGACGCCGTGATCAACCGCGACCTGCCTCTCATTCAGGGCATCGTGATCCTCTTTGCGGCCCTCTTCATCGTCATCAACCTTTTGGTTGATCTGTCCTACACACTTCTGAACCCGAGGCTGCGTCATGGCTGACACCTCTGTTTCCGCCCCCCGTTCCCGCAGATTGCACGCGCCGAACTTTCGACTTTGGCTCCCGCTGGTGTGGATCACAATCGTTGTCGCCGCCGCACTATTCGCGCCCTATGTCGCGCCGCACGATCCTCTGGCGCAAGACCTGATGCTTGAGCGCTTGCCGCCTTGGTTTGTCTCAGGCGCGGAACCGGGCTATTGGCTTGGAACCGACAGCCTCGGACGCGATGTGTTGTCACGTATGATCTATGGCGCGCGCATTGCGCTGATCGTGAGCCTCACCGCTGCTCTGGCGGCCTGTCTCTTCGGCACGATCCTTGGCCTCATCGCTGGCTTTTACGGCGGTTGGTGGGACCGGATCATTTCCCGCCTCGTTGACGTCTGGATGGCATTTCCACCCGTCCTCTTCGCCGTGCTTTTGGTGGCGGTTCTGGGCACCGGACTTTGGTCCGTGATCCTCGCGATTGCGGTGATCGACTGGACCCGCTTTGCCCGGGTGATCCGCGCAGAAACCATGGTGCAAGCTCGGATGGATTACGTCGACAGCGCACAGATCGGGGGGGCAAAACGCATGACAACGCTGGTGTCCGAAATTCTGCCGAATGTGCTTCCTTCGGTTATCGCGCTCCTAATGCTGGAAATGGGCATCGCGATCATCGTCGAAGCAATCCTCAGTTTTGTGAACCTATCGATTTCCTCGGATGACCCAACTTGGGGTGCGATGATCGCCGAAGGGCGTGGCGCCATCCACTTCGCATGGTGGGTGCTCTTGTTCCCGCTGATCACGCTTTTCCTGACGGTGTTGAGTTTCTCCACGCTCGGGGAAGGTCTTAAACGCCATTTCGACCCGGTGCAGCAATGACCCACACCCCACATCCCCCGACACTCGACATCATCAAACTCAACATCGCCCTTCCCAACGGTCTCCGGCTTCTTCGGAATGTCTCCCTAACGCTTGAGCCAGGAGAAGTTCGTGCTCTTGTGGGCGAAAGCGGTGCCGGGAAATCGATGATCGGGAAATCCGTTCTCGGCATCCTGCCGACGAATGTCTCGATCACCGAGGGGGAGATCCTGCTTGAGGGCGAGCACCTCAACATGATGACACCCTCGACACGGCGCAACGTGGTCGCGCAGGCTGCGGCGCTCATTCCTCAAGACCCGTTGACCGCACTGAACCCCGTCCGCAAAATCGGGCCGCAAATCGTTGACCCGCTGGTGCGCATTCAAGGCTGGTCGCGTCAGGACGCCGAGGCGCGGGCCCTCGATCTTTTGGATCGTGTCCACATCCGTGATCCGAAGCGCGTGATGAACAGCTACCCCCACGAGCTTTCAGGCGGGATGCGACAACGCGTGCTGATCGCTGCGGCCTTTGCCCCCTCGCCTCGGCTGATCGTCGCGGATGAACCGACCACCGCGCTCGATGTGACTGTGCAAAAGCAAATCCTACGCCTCATTCGGGAACTGCAACAGGAGACCGGCACTGCGGTCCTCTTTGTCACCCACGACATGGGAGTCGTCGCGAAGATCAGCCAAAAGGTCACGGTGCTTTTTGCCGGAAAGGTGATGGAGGACGCGCCGACACGCGACGTCTTCACAAATCCGCAGCACCCCTACACCCAGGCGCTGATCGCAGCGACCCCGAGCTATGCCGATCTCGCGCGTCCGTTCTCTCCCGTACCTGCCTCGCTGATCGCAGATTTGCACAGCCAGATCGCTCGGGACGACCAGCTTTACGTCGGAGGCCGCTCATGACCGCGCTTTTTTCCGTCCGCGATCTACGCCTGTCTTTCCCGGATCGGGCGCATAAGCCCTTGTTCGGGGCCGCCCCGCGCAATGAGGTGCTGAAAGGGTTCAGCCTCGATATCCCGGAAGGTCAGATCACCGGCATCGTCGGCGAGTCCGGCTCCGGCAAATCGACCTTCGGGCGGGTGCTTGTGCGCCTGCTAGAGCCGGATAGCGGGCAAGTTCTTTTCGACGGTCAAGAAATCGGTCATCTAGACGAGACCGCTTTGCGCCCTCTGCGCCGCGATCTTCAGATGATTTTTCAGGACCCGATGTCCTCTCTGAACCCGCGCCACAAGGTCTGGCGGATCATCAGCCAGCCAATGAAACGCTACGGGCGTGGCGGCACCAAAGCAGATGTGATGGCGGCATTGGAAAAGGTAGGGCTGCCGGTGGCTTTCGCGGACCGCTACCCGCATGAGCTTTCGGGCGGTCAACGGCAGCGGGTCGGCATCGCACGCGCCATCGCGCTCGAACCTCGTTTTATTCTGGCCGATGAAATCGTCTCCGGGCTTGATGTCTCTTCACAGGCACAAGTGCTTTCGCTTTTGAAAGAGCTGGCGCGCGACATGGGATTGACGGTGGCGTTCATCTCCCACGACCTCTCGGTGATCCGCCATCTCTGCGACAATGTGATCGTGCTGAACCATGGAGAAGTTGTCGATCATGGCTCCGTCGAAAGGGTGTTCGAAACCCCGCAGTCTAACATCACGAAAACGCTGCTGTCGGCGATTCCTCTGCCAGAGTTGGACGATGACTGGCTCGTGTAAGTTTCAAAGTCGTAAAAGAACAGGATAAAAGCAGTCCCCGGAAAAACTGCCTCATGCGGCGTTTCCGGATCGCTGTGGCAAACAAAGGACCAAACCGGTGCCACCAATATCGGACAGTTTCATGGTTCACAACCACGCCACGCTCTTGGAGTAGATCTTCGACATTTCGGAACTCAAGCGGAAAACGGATGTACAACATTCCCGCAAGCCGGATGATTTCAGGGCCTGCCCCTTCTATATCTCGATTGTGCCATGATTGTCCTGTCAGCGACCCTGGCCGAGGTTACTGACGGGGCGGCGTATGGCGTCTGGGCCATGTGGCCTGACCACGCGACCCGGCTCGGCTTATGGTCTGGCATCCGTGTGATGTCTCGCGTGCGCGGCAGCCATTTCCTGACCCGTCGGTTGGAGGTCTCGACAGTGCCTTTCTGGCCCGCCGCTGAGGCGGCTTACGGTGTTCCCACAGAGACCACCAAAGCTCCTGCGCCATGCCTTCCGTGGAATAGATGTAGCGATAAATCATCTCCTGACAGACACGCAGTTTCGCGAGATCGGGGGGCTTGATCAGCTTGCGTTGTCGCGAACGTCGCTTTCGAGCGCATCAACACACACGCCATCTCACAAACAGGGACTTCAGCACTCAGCCAGCGCTCGCTTTTACGTCGCCCTTCGATGTTCAATTGCTTGTAAGAGCCAGACATGGCACAACCTCACCATTATCTAACCAATTGTTTTATAACATAAGCATCAGCTCAAAGTAGCGCGCACCACCATGATCAAGGCATCCAATCGCTCATGCGTGGAGTGGGTCGCGGCGCGCAGTCGGTCGGTGAGTTGCGTTGGGAGATTTCAGCCAACTGCTGTCATATGTTTGGCTTTCAAAGAGAGGGAGCCCCCCGGCCTGTTGCCGGGAGGGTGATATCTATGCAACGCGTCAGAACTGGAGATCGAGGCGTGCGCCCAGACCGTGCGTCGCGGAACCGGACTGAAAGGCACCCTCATAGGACAGTCCCAGAACGGAACCGGGTGACAATTGAACATCGACCCCCGCTTTCACGATTGCACTGTCACGCTCCAGAGGCGCGCCCGTCACGGTGAAGCTGTCGCTGTCGACAAAGCTATGCACAGAGTTAAAGTCGGTGTCACCAAAGGCATGTTGCCAGCCCAGAGTGCCGGACAGCCGCGCGGATCCAACCCCGAGCGCCAGCGCGTGATCGGCGCGCAGACCCAGCGTGGTGAAGGTGGTCTTGCTGGTGTCGCCCTCGACCGTCAAAGCCGCAGCCCCGCCCGTCTCCGTGAACCCATCTGTCTCAAGCCGCATGAGCGCCAGATTGGCAAAGGGTTCAAACCGTGTGTTGCCGCGTTCAAACCCATAGCCCACTTCACCAAAGGCCTGCATGGTCTTGGCCTCATAAGACCCGGTCAAAGTATCGGTGTAGCTGGTCCCGGAAATCTGCGCGATTTCGACACTGCGGTTGCTCCGCAGATCGTTCTGGCTCCACGAAATCCCCGAACGCAGGGTCCACGCCCCCCAGCTTTTGCCGGCATAGGCACCGAGGTGATAGCTGTCGCTCGACACATCAGAGCGCTCACTGTCATAGGAGGCGTAGCCAAAGCCCGCCATCAAGCCGATGTTCCAATCATCGAACCCGGCGCCATCCAGCCCCATGACGAGACCATGCGCCATGCGCTCGACGTCTTGCGCCTCACCGTCGCCGTCCAGATCGCTCCAGGCACCATAGGTGGCGGCCCAGGGCGTCAGGCGATTGGTGCGATAGGGCTCTTGGAAACCCGCGCCTTGTGAGACGAAATCGCCCTGTTCGCGCGAGGTTTCAAGCGCCAGAAGGCGTGCGCCCATGGCATCACGCACCAAGGTCCCATCGGCAATCATTGCACTGCGGGTCGTGGCGTGAATGTCCCCGGACAGCTGATCCAGGGCCGCGGCCGTGCCGCCGGACTGGACGAGATAGAGCGTGTTGTAGAGATCGCTGCTCTCGCTCATGGCGTTGATCGCGGTGCCGACTGCAACTTGGTTCGCGGTCTGGGCGGCGGCGGTGAAATCCGGTCCTGTGGGCGTGTCATCGTCTCCCGAGCCTGAGCCTGAGCCGTCATCCGGGTCGTCGCCGGGATCCACAGCCTCGCCAATCGTCAGAGTCAGGTCCGTATCGCTATAGGTGGCGGTAAAGGTGGCATAGTCGCCGGTCTCACTGATGTCTTCAAACGTGCCCGCAAGGCTCTCGCCGCTCAGAACGGTATATTCCCAACCCTCCAGATAGGAGATGCCACTTTGCACCACAGCCGCAATTTGCGCGCCCGCGTCGATGGTGATGGCGCCGTCGACCGTGACCTGATCGCTGACGCCGTTCTCCCCCATATCGACCAGGAAGGTCGAGCCGTCCTCAAACACCAGATCGCCCGCAAAATTCAGCGCGCCGATCTCATTCGTCAGCCCCGGCGCAAGTGTGCCACCCGACCCGATCGTCGCGGTGTAATACTCCTGCGTAGTCTCGGTTTCTGTGACCATCTCATAGGTGTCGAAATCGAAATATGTGGTGGTGATGATGATCTCCGTATAGCCAAGCGATCCGGTTCCCCCCAATGTACCGCCATCGGAGACCGAGATCGCACCGCCAAAGCTGTCCGTGAACAGAGCCGTGCCGCCGGACACCTCGATCTCGCCGTTATATTCAAGACCATTGCCGTTAAAGATCGTCGTCCCCGCGATCTGTTTGATCGTGGCCGTTCCGGTCTCTTCGAAGGCCGTGACGAAATCGGCGTCGATCTCAAGGTCCGTCTCCGTGTGGTTCAGCACGAATTGGCTGGTCCCCTCACCGAACCGAATGGTTTCGGTGCCCGCGAGTGATCCGGCTTCGATCGCCGCCTCTCCCTCGGCCGCGCCGATGTTCACGACACCCTCCCCAAGTTCGTCACTGCTCAAAAGCAGATAAGCATTGTCGCCGCCGCCTGTGCCCGCCGAAACCGTGCCGCCATAGGACAGGTTGAGAACCCCTTCGCCATAGGTGCCGATGCTCAATCCGTTGACGGTTTCAAGGGTGGAGCCTTCACCCGAC
The DNA here is from genome assembly GCF_054788345.1 of Celeribacter sp. ULVN23_4. Classification (NCBI taxonomy): domain Bacteria; kingdom Pseudomonadati; phylum Pseudomonadota; class Alphaproteobacteria; order Rhodobacterales; family Roseobacteraceae; genus Celeribacter; species Celeribacter sp. ULVN23_4. The sequence continues at coordinate 232,855 of NZ_JBTVYO010000004.1, forward strand.
ACGGTCAGCACGGCCCCTTCGCCCCCATAAAGGCCCGAACCGAGGGAAAAGGTGTTGGAAGAGACGGAGGCACCGTCGAGAATATCGAATGTCCCGAAACTGCCTGCGGTCAAGGTGATGCTCCCATCGGACTCCAATGTCGACCCTGCGCCGGTCACGACCACGGACCCGGCGGAGGTGTCCGAACCCACTCTCAAAGAGCCAGCCATGGACAAGCTGCCGCCGTCGGAGAGGGTCAGGGTGCCATCTGATGAGCGGCCGATGTCGGCGTCATCAACATTGATCATCTGCGCACCGCCGGAAATCGTCAGGCTGCTGCCGTCGCTGCCTTCCGCCGCCGTGACATAGAGGTCGCTCTCATTGAGATCGACCAAGGCGCCATCATCGACCAACATCGTGCCTTGCCCGTTCTGACCGATATTGATCCGTCCGACTGAGACGCTTGTGCCATCGCCTGTGATGGTGACCGTGCCAGAGGTGTCCGCGCCATATCCGATTTGCAACGCGCCCCCGTTGAGGACTGTCGCACCGTCGGAAATGGTCAAGGTGCCATCGCCGGTCTCCCCCACGCGAAACCCGACGCCCAGAGCGTTGAGGGCATCGACCACAGTGCCCGACCCGCTGATGGTGACGCTGCTGGTTTCGCCCGCCGTGTTGCCAATCGCAAAGCGCTCGGCCTCAAACAATGCATCGTCGTCGATGGTCAGATCGGCGGCACCGTCGGTGCCGACGTTGATATATGTGCCTGTGCCCGTCCCCCCGGAGAGGCTGATGTCGCCAGAGCCAAGATTGACCTCCTGAGTGCCATCAGGAAGTGTGCCATCGGCCCAGTTCCCGACCTCCTGCCAGTCGGTATCCACGGCCCCGGTCCATTCGGCGGGCGAGAGAGATTGCGCCCGGGTTGCATCGGGCAAAAACGCGATCAACAGGCTGAGCGTCAAGGTCGACACACTGGTGCGCAGAATGAAACTGGCGCCGCGTTGGGTGTGTGCGAGAGTGCGGGTTTGTGCGAGAATATTGGACATGTTGTGTCCCCGTTTGATGTGTGAAGAGGGCCGACCGCCGGTGGCAGCGGTCTGAAAACCATGTGGGATGTCAGAATTTTGCGGTGATGCTGGCGCGTATCGTGCGCCCTGGCGAAGGCATGAGACCCAGTGTCAAAGCATCCATGTAGTAGACGTCGGTGAGGTTATCGACGCTGAAATCCACGCTGGTGCTGTCGTTCAGCTCATAGCTGCCGAACAGATCGACGAGCGTATAGGGGGCCCATTCGACGATATTGGTGTAGTAGCCGGAGTCTTCGCTGCTTGTGCCGGAGGCGCGCGCGCCAACATAGGAGGTCCGCGCCCCCAGGGTCAGGGTCTCGTCCAGGAACCGCCCGCCAAGGGTCAACGTCGCGCTGGTCTCAGGGGTGACATGCAGTTGCGCATAGCCATTCGACACCCCGCCCGGACGACAACGATCCGCCTGCCAGTCGGTCTCTTTGGTGCAGAAATTCATATGGGTGTAATGCGTCGCGGAGGCTTCCGCGAAAAACCGCCCGGTGTCATAAGCGGCCGACACTTCAAACCCTTTCCATTCCGCATAGTCGATGTTGCGCATAGCGGTGGACCCGGTGCCCGTTTCCGTATCCGAGCCGCTATAGTACACGCGCGTCAGGTAGTCGTCGGTCCGGTTGTGGAAATAGGCCGCCTTGAACCTCAGGCTGTCCCCCGCGCCCAAGACGTCATCAAGCATGATATTCGTGCCCAACTCCCAGTTCTTGGCATGTTCCGCCTTGAGCGCCAGAGAAGGCGAGCTTTCGAAGGACCAACCGCCGGTCGATTCAAACAAGCTCGGTGCACGGATCGCCTCGGCATAACGCAAATAGACCTGATAGCCGCCCACAGGCTCTACCGTGATCGCCGCAATAGGCGCGAAACCGGAGTTCTTTTCCTCGTTGTTCTCGTAGCTGTCCGTGCCGACAATCTGCGCCGGATTGTTGTCGTAGCTGTGGGTGTGCGTGTAGCGCAACGAACCGTTCAGCGTCAGCCAGTCGAGCGGGTCCCATTCCGCCGCGACAAAGGCACTGGCCTCGCGCCGCCAGCCATCGCGGGACTGCAAGACGTCGGAGACCTCAGAGCCCTCTGCGTCGTAATCATCCGGCGGAGCGAGCGTTTCGTAGGTATATGACGCACCATAAGACAGAGCCACATCTCCCATCCCGGTGCGCAGCGTGGACTCATTCGTGATGTCAAAGCCTGTGCGTTTGGAAATATCCCAATAGCCCTGATCGAATTCGCCGCCGAAAAATTCGTAAGGCGTGCGGATCAAAGTGTCCGTATGGGTGTGCCAAAGATTGGCGCTCAGGTTGATGAGATCGTCCCGATCCCATTTGTAACGCGCCGTATAGGTGTCGACGGAAACCTCGGACAAAGGGGCCTGTTCCGCGCCTTCACCACGGATGATGACAGAGGGCATCAATTCGCCAAACAGGCTTTCATACCGCATATAGCCAAGTTCGAACCTCTGCCCGTTGAAGGTCTCAAGGCTGCCTTTAAGCATGTAAGACGTGTTGTCCTGCGAGGTGTTGAGCACCTCTTCGCCTGCCCGGTAGCGGTTCAACCCCTCCAGCGTGACATAGGTGTAATCGACCCAGCGGTCGCCGGACAAATCCAGTCGAACATCGCTATATTCGATGGTGGGCGTGTCACCATTCGTGCCGGCATAATAGTTGCCGGTCTTGCGCCGCGAATAGGCCCCGATCAATTCGATTTCGCTCGCAAAATCAAGGTCTTCCCAAACCTTTGCGGCCGCCACGCTGCCATTGGTCGACGTAGGTTCAAAAGCGGATGGCCGGTCCATCCCGTCGAGCGTGCCGTAGCTGTTCACATCATCGAGGCCTTCAGGCACCTCTTGCACCGTGCAATCATAGCTGCATCCCGTGCGGTAGCGTTGTGTTTCAAATCCGTAAATGCCGCCCCGCGTTCCTTCGGCGGGTGGGGCCGAGGAGTTGGTGGCAAATCCACCACGTACCCGAAAGCCGTAGGTTTCCCCCTCTTTGAGGATGTCCTCTGCCCCGATGGTTTGCATTTCCACCACGCCGCCCGTGGCGCCAACGCCGTAGACGCCCGCGCTTGGGCCTTTGTCGATGGTCACCTCGCTGATCAGGTCCGGATCGACATAGTTGCGGTTGGCAACCCCGGAATAACCGCGATAGACGGTGTTTTGCTGTTGGGTTCCGTCGATCACCACCGGAACGCGACCAAAGCCCTGCATGCCGCGAATGTTCACATCCACCGCCCCGCTGTTGCGGTTGTCGCCGGTCATGACGCCGGGCGTGCCTTTGAGAAAATCCCCGGCCGAACTGCCGCGAAACCATTGGATATCCTCTTCGGGGATGTAATCGACAGAGGCCGGGACCTGATACTTTCGATCACTGTCGCCCAAAGCGCCCCAGCTGCCCGCATCGACCACGATGGTATCGAGCACAATGACATCCTCTCCGAGAGATAACCCCATCTGCGCGCCGAAATCCGGCTTTTCGATCACGAAACCGGAGCCGGAATTGTGCCAAAGAATGCCCGTGCCATTGAGCAGAAGGGTCAGCGCCTGCTCCGGGGGCATCGTGCCAGACACGGCACGTGACGTCAGCCCTCTGGTCGCCGAGGACGCAAAGGCCACCTGAGTGCCGGATTGCCGACCGAACTGCGCCAAAGCCGACGACAAAGATTGCGCAGGAATGTCGAAACTGCGCTGGGTCTGGGATTGTGCCAAAAGCTGCGCCGGCACAAAACTCAAAACCGTGCCCCCCACCAGCGCCTGCGTTGCCACAGTGAGCCACAAGGCAAACCTGTGCGGACCGCGACGGGCGACGCGCGCGCATCTTATGGGTTTTAATAGGTTTTGTGCGGTCATCGGCGATTTCTCCTTAGTCCCTCTCAGGCGCATCTTGAGTGCGCATTTGGTTCTAAGGACAAACGCCGCGCCGATTTTGTCAGCGCGAAGTGCGGTTTTTTGTCAAAAACTGATTTTTTTTATCAGAATTAAGATCAGCCCTCGGAAATCACCCGCAAATAGGGCGTCATATGGCGCACATGCGCGCCGAAAGATGCGGCCAGAAGGTCCAGCGACGCATCGGGATCAGAGAGGTCAAAAAAACCGCTGACCTGCTGACGCGCGAGGGCATCCGAAGGAATGGAAATCCATGCCCTGTGCGCCCGACCGATGATCTCGGCGGCTTCCGCGAGGGTGACGTCGCTCAGAAAAATACGACCATCTCGCCAACTGCCAATGTCCTCGGGCGCGACAGGTTCGATGCGATAGGTGCCTGTGTCCTGCGCAATCACAATCTGATGCTCCGGGGTGAGCACGGTTGGTTCCTCTGAGAGCCCGTCGATCTGTGCGGAAACCGACCCATGCAGGAGCGCAACGATCGTGCTTTGAGAGGTGACGCGGATATTGAACGCGGTGCCATGCACGATGATGCGCACGCCGCTTGCATCGACCACAAAGGGGCGTTCTTTATCCTGTGCCACATCAAAGAAGGCCTCGCCCTGCATCAGGGAAATATGCCGCTCAGCCGGGGCGTAGGATTCGTCGATAGCGGAGGCTCCGGCAAGCTCGATGGTCGACCCATCCGCCATTTCGAGAAAAGCGGTCTGGCCTTTCGAGGTGCGATGATCCGCCTGCAAAGCGATGAGTGCGAAAGGAATGTAGAGCCACGCAACCCAAAGCGCGGCGATCAGTCCGAGCGCCCGTGCCGTTCCGCGCATGACGCGCTTTGCAGGCGAGCGCCCGTGTCGCGCCGCCAGAGAGATGACCTCTGCGGTGTCATGTGCTGCGCTGACTGGTTGTTGTTCCAGAGCATCCAAAACCCCCAGAGCATCCCATGCGGTTTGCACGTCTGACCAGGCTTGTTGATGGTCGGGCTGGGCCAGCCACGCATCGAACCGCGCCCGCAGTTCGGAATCCTCGGGCGACGCGTTCAGCTGCAACATCCACCCGGCGGCTTGTTCGAAAACCTCGCGGTTGCTTTTGTCATTCTGTTCCAAGACAGAGGCTTCCTTTGATTGGCGTTCGGCATCGCGCCCGTCCAAACCGGGCGTCATAAAAGTCATATCCTAAGAGGTCACGTCACTCAGGGGGCGGGTCTTCCTGTGTCTGCCCTCGCAGCTGTAGCGCAACGGTGGCCAAGGCAGCTTGCGCGAGCCTGTAAGCTTTGCGCTCAGAGACCCCGAGCCTGCGGGCGACCTCTTTCATCGAATGCCCCGAATAGCGATGCAACTCCAGTGCCTGACGTTGCTCTTTCGGCAAATCCTCTACAATTTGCATCGCGCCACGTACCTTTTCTGCGAATAGAAGGACATCTTCTGGCGTCAACGCCGCCGCAGGCAGGCCCCAGTCAGGCACATCTCGGCGCAGTTGATCCCTCTCGTACCGGCGGCGTTTGCTCGAATTCAGCGCCAGATTATGCACGATGCGAAACAGATAGGCCTTGAGATGGGTCGGTTCTGTGGCCCTGTCCTGTGTGGAGAAACGGATGTAAGCTTCTTGCACAACATCTTCAGCAGCTTCGCGCGATCCAAGGATGCGAAACGCATAATTGAGCAGAATTGGCCGGTTTTCCCAATATGTGGCAAACTGTAGTTTTGGGGGCTCGTGCATCATACAACATCTCCGTCGTATGCACGGCAAACACATGTGCCCCGAGTTCCCCCCAAGCGTACCAATCACCTACCCCCCACTGTCAGCACAGAATTTATTCTGTGCAATCGGACAGCTGCCGTTGATCTGAGCAGAAGGTGGCGCCGAGTTTCACGTCCGTCTATCAAATCGCTAAGGGATCGCCAAGCGTTGCAATTCAAGTTCTGACAAACAGTGGCGCAGGCGACCTTGAACTCTGAGGCTGTGGAGGCTCTTCCTATTCCATGAACCTTCAGAGCATCACTCTTCGGGCAGATACATGCCGATCGTGCAAAATAAGAATGTCTCCGCAAGGCACGACCGGATCAAGACTTTGCGGCCCGTGGATATCAAATATCGCAGAGTCAGCTTGCTTTACGGTTTACCGCCGGGACGAGGCACGTGCAGCGCCTCGGCCTTAGGCTCAGACCCCAGTTTGTGAAACGGCCGTGAGTACTGGACCTTTACAGGCGCGCAATGTTGTCCGCTATTTGAGCTGACAGCCTCAAGGATTGGCCCATTGAGAGCAATGGTCTTGGTTGCTCTGCCCCCACCCGCGGCAACGTGTCGTTGCGGACAGCATTTAACTGTATGGCTCGGTGTCATCCCGGGGCAGCCCCCAACCGGGCGCTCAAATGTTCGGCATGGCTTCCAGATAGCTGTTCCAAGTGGCTCCTTCTGACCAGGGATCGGCATGCAGGACCGCAAGCGCGCGTCCCTCTCTGTCATAAAGCTCTAGCGCGGCGCCGAAGCGTGTCGCAGCAGTGGAGCAGTGCCGGGTGACCCAAGCTTCGGCCACATGAGACTGATCGAGCGAAAAGAGACCCTGATCCGTTTGGCAGGTCATAACGCCCTTTGTATCACCAACACAGCTTTGTCCCTGACCACAAAGTGTCTGGATAAGCCCCTCGGCGGGGACGCTGGCGCTGAATTTCACCCGACGACGACAGAGAAATGAAAGAAAGGAGGGAAGGTAAGCGGGGGCAACACGGCGGGCATGGGCGCGACCGACATAGCTGAGGCTGTTGGCCCGCGTTTGCCCCTGATCGGTAATGAGATCATCGAGGTGATCGCCCAGATGGGAGGCCCCCCATTTGGCGCGGGCGTGGCGCACGGCGGCAAGAGAGATGACATTATTGGGCTGAGCAGTCGCGCGCGAGGGCGTGACGGGGCGGTCCTCGGCGCGGATATCCGCAGTTTGCGCGGTCAGCCAGTCCATTTCCGAAAAGAACTGAACCCGGTGGCAGATTTCTCCATCCGCCCCCACCACCGAGATCGCGGCGGGAAGGCGCAGATCGGCCTGAGAGTTGTTGCGCAAGATCAGCGGATCGCGCGTTCCGGAGACCCGCATGTTGATCCGCGCTTTGTTGGCTTTCCAAGCGGCGCCACAACGCTGGAACCCGGCATATCCGCCACGTCCCTGCACCAGAGCAGCATGATTGCGGGTGATCACCTGTGTTTCATCGAACAACGTCCCCAAGAGCGCGAGCCCTTCGAGATCAATATCGAGATCGACGGTGCCGTCGAGCGCACGCAATGCCTCCGCCGTCTCCGGCAAAGGAGCTGCTCGCGGCGTCTCTACCGCTTGTTTACAGCATGCAAAGGGCGAAGAGTTCGGACCTGATATGTCGGGCAAAAGTCACCTCAATAGACATCCCGCACATAGCGTTTCTCACGCTTGAGGCGGTTCACGTATTCCGTTGCCGCCTCAGGTGTCATCGCACCCTGGGTTTCGATAATTTTATGGAGTGCCACATCGACATCACGCGCCATGCGCGTGGCGTCCCCGCAGACATAGAAATGCCCGCCGTTTTCCAACATGCCGTAAAGTGCCTTGCCGTTCTCTTCCATCCGGTTCTGGACATAGATTTTCTCCGCCTGATCGCGGGAAAACGCCAGATCGAGACGGGTGAGCAAGCCAGAGGCGCTCATCTCGGAAATCTCGTCCTCGTAGATGAAATCCGAAGCCCGGTGTTGATCGCCAAAGAACAGCCAGTTCATGCCCTTTGCACCACGCGCCTCACGCTCTTCGAGGAAGGCGCGGAAGGGCGCGATACCAGTGCCGGGACCGACCATGATCATCGGTACGCTGTCATCTTCGGGTACGCGGAAGCTCTTGTTTGGAGACATGAAAATCGGCGTCTGAGTGCCCTCAGTGGCCAGATCCGAGAGGAAGGTCGAACAGACCCCGCCATGGGCGCGGTTTTCATAGAGCCAACGCACGGCAGCGACCGTCAGATGCACCTCGCCCGGATGGGCCTTGGGACTTGAGGAAATCGAATAGGCGCGATGTTGTAAGGGTTTGAGCCAGCTCACGAACTCCTCGGGCGCGAGGGTCATTTCCGGGGCAAGATTGATCAGATCAAGCGTATCACGCCCCCAAAGAAACGCCTCCATCGCCTCTTTGTCACCATTGGCGATCACATGGCTGAGCTCATCGTGTCCCGCGCGTTTGCCGATCTCGGAAATCAACTCCTTCGAAGGGGTCGCGATCTCGAATTTCTTGGTCAAAAGCACACCCAAAGGCGCGTCATAGCCATCAATCATGTGATCGGCGGAGGCCCCAAGGCGTTGCAACAGCGTGTCGACCAGACCCGCGTTGTTCACTGGCATCACCCCAAGCGCATCGCCCGCCTCATAGGTCATGCCACTGTCACCCAGATCAAAGGCAAAATGGCGGATTTCTTTCGCGGATTTAGCGCCCGACAGGAGCCGGTTCTCGATCACCCGCGCGCTGTAGGGATTTTTGCGGCCCCAACCTGTTTTCTGGGGCACGATGTCGGCGGGGGTCTCCACCGCCTGTGCGGCACCGCCATGGGGCATCACATCCCCGAGCCAAGCGCTTGCGGCATCTTCGAAATCCACATCGCAATCCACCCGCGCACCAAGACGTTTCGCGCCCAGTTGCTCAAGCCGCATGTCGATGAGTTTGCCAGCCTGACAGAAGCCATCATAGCTCGTGTCCCCCAGCGCCAGCACACCAAAATTGAGGCTCTCCAGACGCGGCGCCGTGCCGGAAGACAGCGCTTCCCAGAACATATGCGCGTTGTCGGGCATTTCGCCCTCGCCATAGGTGGAGACCACGATGATCACTGTGTCCATCTGGGACAGGCGGTCCATGTCGATGGCGTCCAGTTCCTCGACGCGTGGCGCGAACCCGCGGGTTTTGGCAAGGGCGGCGGCTTCATTTGCGACCTCTTCGGCATTGCCGGTCTGGGTGCCATAGAGAATGTCGATGGCTTTCTGTGCCACGGGCGCGGCATTGGCGGCTACGGCAGGGCTACCGAAATCACCCAGTGCCTTGCGCGAATGCAGACCGGCCAGAAAGCCGCCAAGCCACGCGCGCTGATCACCGGAGAAAGGGGCGTCTTCGGGAATAAAAGGCAGTTTCATGAGTTACTCCGCGGCGGTACGTGCAAGCACGTCAGGTAGGGATTGTTGGACGAAGAGCGCGTCAAAGCTTGGGATATCCCCCAAAGCCCTGCGGTTCTTCGCAGATTGATGCAGGATCCAGGCATAGGTGCCGGGGCTGTCCATCGATAGGATGTTGCGCATCGACAGCGCGCGTTTGAAATCCATTAGTCGTTTGTTAGCCACGAGAGAGGCCAGTTCGTCATCGCTATAGTCGGCGATCGCAGCACGCGCATGTTTTGCAAGCGCCATCATGAGGGCGAAATCTTCGGTCAGGATCAGATTGCGCTGCGCTTTGGCGAGTGCGAGGGGATCGTCTTTGCCCACACGTTTTTCAGCCTGAACGCGGGCCAGATCCATCACCGTATAGCTGCCCAAGAGGCGGAACATCTCGTCAGTATCGGTTTCGCCATAGGCGGGAGTTGCGCCCTTCAGGACATTGACGCCCTGACGCCAGGCTTTCTTGACCTCCGTGATCTGGTGATTGGACAGCGCTGTTGCCAATTCCTCGACCAAATCCTTGCGGCTTTTCGCGGACTTGATTTCGTCCGCGTCCTGATATTGCAAAAGTGCCTTGGGCATGACCCATGCGAAATCGTCAAGCCGCGTGTCAAATTCGCCGAGTAGCTTTTCAGCGCGCGCAGATTGCGTCGCCTCGACATGCCATTGCAACAACTGGCGCACGGCTTCCCGGTGGATGTCCGCCTGTGCAGAGCCATCGGCAAGCGTACCGGACAATACCGAGTCGCGGCTCATCAGAGCGGGCATGCGGTGTTCCGGGTCATATTGATAGGCAAAGCCGCCCGACATGCCGTTGCCGAAGCCCGTGGAAAAGTCTCCGAGGTTCAGAACCGCGCCATGGGTCATATATTCTGCGCAGAACTCGCCCACGCCTTCGACCACTGCGGTCGCGCCGGAATTGCGCACGGCAAAACGATCGCCCGCCTGTCCCCCGATGAAACAACGGCCACCCGTCGCACCGAAAAGGGCGAAATTGCCGATCAGCACATTTTCGGTCTCCGATCCGCCTCCCGGAGAATGCACGATGATCTCACCGCCACACTGGCCCTTGCCGACCCCGTCATTGCAGGTGCCGACATGTTCCATCACCATGCCGTCATTGCAGAACGCGCCAAAACTTTGGCCCGCCGAGCCTTGGGTCTGGATGCGTACAGCGCGCATATCGAGGAAACTGCGCCCACGCTCATCGGTGCGCGCCGCTTTCGGTAGCGGCCCGTCGCCGTGGTTCAGCATCCGTTCGATATCGATGGCAAGCTGCCCGCCCACGGATTTGTTGCGATTGTTGAGCGCCTCGTTGGGTTTGAGCACGATCTGATCTTCACCGCCTTTGATCAGACGCGCCTGCATCTGGTCCAAAAGCAGGTCATCCACCGCGTAATCGCGTTCCAGATAGACCGGATTCTCGACCCGGACCTCCGGCACATTGGTCAACATGGCGCGCAGGTTCAGTTGCCCCACCGACGACGGGTGATCCAACAGGTGCAAAAGATCGGCCCGCCCGCGCGCCTCATCGAGGCTCCTGAAGCCCAAGAGCGCAAGAATTTCGCGCACCTCATGGGCGATATTTACAAGATACTGCGCCAAAGCGCGGGGATCGCCGTCGAAAACTTCGGGGTTCGTGGTCAGACCTGCGGGACATTTCACGTTACAGTTTTTCGCCATGACGCATTTGAGCATCATCAAAGCCGTGGTGCCGAATTCGAAACTGTCGCCTCCCATGAGCGCGGCTTTGACCACATCCGATCCGGTCTGCATCGCGCCCGAACAGCGCAGCATCACCTTTTGCCGAATGCCATTGGCACAGAGCGCCTGATGCACCTCGGCGATGCCGATCTCGGCGGCGCGCCCGGTGTATTTGAGCGAGGTGACAGAGGCGGCGCCCGTGCCACCCGTGTTGCCTGCGACGTTGATCACATCGGCCCCTGCCTTGGCGACGCCGACCGCGATGGTGCCGATGCCCTCAGAAGACACGAGTTTCACAATCACGCGCACGCGCGCGGCCTTGGCGTCATGGATGAGCTGCCCCAAATCCTCGATCGAATAGGTGTCGTGATGCGGCGGCGGGGAGATCAGTTCGACCCCCGGCGTCCCCCCACGCGCGGCGGCGATTTCCACGGTGACTTTCGGCGCGGGCAACTGGCCGCCTTCGCCGGGCTTCGCGCCCTGCCCGATCTTGATCTCGATCTCTTCGAGGTTCGGATCGGCCAGATAGCCCGCCCAGACGCCAAAGCGGCCTGAGGCGAATTGTTTGATCCGGCTGGCGCGAATGGTGCCATAGCGGCTGATATGTTCGCCACCTTCGCCGGAATTGGACATGCCGCCCGCCATATTGGTGCCATGGGCCACCGCCTCATGCGCAGAGGCAACAAGCGCGCCGTGCGACATGGCGCCGGAGGCCAGACGCCCAGTGATCTCGGAGGCGGGTTGCACCTCAGACAGATCCAGCGGCTCCGGTGCCTTGCGGATGCGCGACAGGTAATCAAGCGCCTTGCCCTTACATTCCACATGAAGTTTGCCGGTCTCGACCCAATGCCCGTGTACATCCGCACCAAAGCGCTCGACGAGGCTCTGTGCCAAAGCATCCAGACGGCTGATCTCCTTGGCTTTCGGACCGGTGAGCCGAAGACCGAATTCGCCCGGCTTGATCTGCCAGACCTCAAGCCCCCGGATCACGAAGTCGTTGTTTCCGGCCCGGTTGAACAGCATCATCTCGCGTTTGATGTCGGCGGCTGAACTCAGATAGGTGATATCCGCCGGGAAGGCCAAAACATCGCGAAGTGCTGCGGGGCGGCGGGCGCGTTCTTCGGCCATGGCGCGGCTAAAGGCGCGATATCCCGGCGTGATGTCGAAACTGTCGATCTGCTCCTTGGTGAGCTTGTCGAAACTTGTGTGGACATAGCCTGCCTCGTCGATCCCAAAGGCGTCATTCATCTGGCGCAGGGTCAACAACCGCATGGGATCAGTGTCGTCCTTTGCGGGCTCATCATCAGGACGGGCAAAGGCCAGAGGTTCTTCGGTCAGATTGACGAATTCCCGCACGGCCGTGGTGCCATAGGAATGCCCCGCACCCTCAGAGCGTTCCTTGAACAGCCCCAGCATCGGAATGTCATCGAAGGTCTTGATCGTAAGCGCGCGCTCATGCCAATCGGCCACGGATTGCGCCACGGTGTTGAACCGCACGCCGCCGACCGGGGTTTTCATGTTCGGGAAATATTTGCGGAACACCGGGTCGTTGGTGTCAAGAAAATTGGGCTCAAAGAACTCCCCGCCCGAATAGCTTTCGACCGTGCAAAGCCCGACCTTGCCCATGGTTTTCATGATGGCTTTGGCGGCCGCTTTGTGGAATTTCTTGAACGCCTCTGTGGCCTGATCACCATAGACCTCTTCGGCCCGCATCCGCACGCCCAGCGGATAAACCGCCGCCGCGCCAAATCCCAAAGCACAGCAAATATGGTGAGACGACGAAATCTGACCGCTTTCGACCACAAGAGATACTTTGAGGCGCAGCCCCTCTTCGATCAGTTTCTGGTTGATTGCAGAGACCGCCATGGTCATCGGCAGAGGGCAAAGCGTGCTGGTGATATGGCGGTCGGTGAGGATTGCGATCCCACCCTCATCACGGGCGAATTTGGCGACCTCTGCGGCGACGGCATCAATCGCTTCGGTCAGCGCGCGCTCATTCGCGGCCCCATCGCCGAACACGGGCGTGTAGAGGATGTTGAACGTGGCCCAGGGGGTGTCTTTTTGGGCCTTGATCTTAAGCATATCCGCCATTTTGAGGATCGGGGAATTGACCACGATCTGACGCGAGCGCGACTGGCCGAGATAGGGTTTTTCGCCCAAAGCCACCCGCAAAGTCATGCCATCCGCTTCACGGATGCTGTCGAGAGGTGGGTTGGTCACCTGTGCGAAGCGCTGGCTGAAATATTTCGCCACCCCGCCTTCGTTGTCAGACAAGGCATTGATTGCATTGCCATACCCCATGGCCGAAACCTTTTCGACACCACTTTGAAGCATCGGGTCCATGAGAAATTTAAAGCTCTCTTGATTGAGCGTGTAGGCCACATAGCGCGCATGGCGGCACAGATCGCCCTCATAGACTTTGGAGGCGGCTTTCGGATCACCTTCAGGGTCTGGCAGGTCGTCGATGTTGACCTGCGCTGCCTGCACCAGCGCCTTGTAATCGGCCTGACGCGCCAAAAGCGCCAACGCTTCGTCATTTTCATAAAGCTTCTGGTCAGCGTGGTTGTAATAGATCATCCCGCCCGCCTTGACGCGACCGCGCCGCAGAACAGTGTCCGGCGCAAAGCTGATCTGCCCGGCCTCGGACATCACGGCGAGATAGTCCTCGGTCTCAACGGAGCGCAGCGGGCGCAGGCCAAGCCGATCAAGACGCGCGCCGATGATGTTGCCATCGCCAAAACAAAGCGCTGCGGGGCCGTCGTTTTTCTCCTCATAGAGGGAGAAATATTCAAACATGGCTTTGACGTCATCGGGCATCCGCGCGTCATTTTCCCACGCGGGCGGCATCATCGCCACAACGGCGGTGACAAGATCAAGCCCCTCTTCAAACACGCGCGCGTTCAACGTCTGATCAAGCCGGCAACTGTCTGACTGGCCTTTCGGGCGGATGATCGCGGTGTTGCGCGCCAGAGCGACGGCAGCCTCAGACAGGCGGTTCTTCTTGTCGGTGTTCAATTCGCCATTATGCGCCATCAACCGGAACGGCTGGGCCATCGACGGGTGCGGGTCGGTGTTAGTCGAGAACCGCGTGTGGAAATACAGCGTATGGATTTTGTGATCCGGGTCCGAAAGGTCCTCGAAATAAGGAATGATTTCCCAGGAATTCAGACGGCCTTTGAACACCTGCGTGCGCGCCGACAAAGACAGCGGGTAAAGCCCGTCGAACAAAGGATCGGTGTAGGCGACCGCTTCGATGGCCAAAAGTGCGCGATGGATGCGCGCATCCAATGCCGCGCCACGCAACTCTTTGGGTGCGGTGAAAACCCATTGCCGGATCGGCAGTTGATAGGCCACGGCACGTGGCAACAAGACGTCATTGTTCACCGGCACATCGCGTTCCAGCACGATCTCCATCCCGGCCTCTTTCAGCGCGTTTTCAATCAGTGCGATCGCGCGCGGCAGTTGCGAGCCATCTGCGGGCATGAAGAAATTGCCAACGCCGAACGCGCCTTTTTCCAGCTTTTCGCCCGTCAGTTTCTCAAACAGAGACAGAGACAGATCGACCGAAATACCGGCGCCGTCTCCCACACCCTCAGAGGACATGCCGCCACGATGCGGCACGGCGCAAAGCGCCTCGTGCCCCATGGTCAGAACCTCATGGGTTTGCGTGCTGTCCTTGCGGGTCAGAAAACCGACGCCGCAATTGCTGTGTTCGAGACTGGGGTCATAGAGACCAAAGGGCGTGCTGGACTGGTGCAATCGGGCAACCTCGCTTGTCGGACACGCGAAAGCGCAGGCGAGACCCCACGCAAAAACGTACCGCGTTAAATTTCAGAGACATTTGGGGGGATCTGGCATAAGCGAGGAAGATCGCGAGCTGGCCGAAAAACCATCTACGCAATTCACCGAGAAATTTCAAGAATTTTTAAAATATCGGGTCGCGAGAGAACGGCTAAACGCCCAAATTATCGAGTATTATTCTTAAAAATAACGAAAACTATTCTCTACAGACTATAGGCAAATATGGGTATTTTTCGACACGAACACACCTGTCCCCCGTGTGCGGAGAGCGTCGTGATGAGACGAGTTGGGCAAACCCGAGTGTTGGGTTGCTGATTTACGAGAGGGAAAGTCATCTGCTACGGAATAAGGCAAGTTTTGTGATTACAACAGGTTTGTCCCGTGCTGAAAAACATCCTCTGCCTTTCCTTCGCGGCGTTCTTAACGGCGCTGAGTGGCCCGTACTCCCAAGCGCAAGCCAATACCATGCTCGGGGATATTCCGACGTGGTTGCAAAAGCATGTCGGCACAGGCGAGGGGCAGATCGCGCCGGTGGTTCTTGAGCGGGCGCGGGCGTTGCACCAAAGGAACATGCGCCAAGGCAAGACGCGCAATGCCTGTTATCTGGCGATGGACGCGACCCGGCCCAGCACCGATTCCGATGGCGCGCCGGGTCGGCGGTTCTATGTCATTTGCGAGGATCGACACTCCTTCCGCGCGGTCTCTTCGGGCTATGGCAACGGGCGCAATCTGCCGCGGGCGGATTTTTCCAACGGACGGACCTGTGCCCGGAATTTCAGCAATGCCGAGGGCTCGAAACTGACCGCAGGCGGTGCCTATTTGACGGCGGAGACGCGGACGTCCTTCAAAGGGTTCTATACGGAGGCGGGCAAACGTGTCCCGTTTTACCGCACATTCGTGGTCTTCGAGGGCGAGGGAGACACGCGCAACGCGCGGGAGCGTGCGATCGGCGGGCATCAGGCGGCGTTTTTGCGCTGGCAGTGCCGGTTTGAACAGGCAGACAGCCCGTATGCGGACAAGGAAGGCTTTGTGCCTTACGGGCAGATGGTAGACTATACCTCTGGGCGTAGTAACGGCTGTACGACATGGTCCGAAGAAGTGTCGCGCGAGATCGTATCTTTGGTCGAGGGCAACCCAACCAGTCTCTATATCTACCCCGAAGGCGATGACATCGACCGCGTCGCCCTCGCGGTTGGGCGCGGAGAACCGATCTCACAGGCCGGTCTTTACTGGAATGCGCAATGCCTGTCGGAGATTGGTGTGCCAAAATTTTGGCCGAAACAGACGCTTCAACCGGTGATCAACCAATGGCGGCGGACCCTGCCGGAACAAACGCCGGGCGTCCTGCCGATTTGTCAGTGAGCGGGCAATGTGTCGTCCTCAGCGACCAAAATGTGGTCGCGGGAATACCCCTTTCTTTGTCGGTCTTTCAGGAGGACGATATTTGCCCTAAAATACTCGTAGGCATGGGCTGCGCATCGCCTTCGATGCGCAGGCACGGAGCCTTCGTCGCTTCGCGGAAAGCGCTCGCACCCTCCATCTTGCAGCCCATCTGAATGCAGGGCAGCGCGCGTTTCAGATGGCCACGCAATTGGCCTTTCTGGAGTAATCCGACACGTTGAACCGCCTCGTCGAGGACGCCGGAATGGAAGGAGCCGAAGCGCGCAACTTGCAGCGCATCGATCTCGCGACCTATTTCGCCGCGCGCTGATCCTGCCCTATCGCGCCTTTCTTGGCGCGGCGGAGGAGTTGCACTACGACATCGAACTCCTCGGGCGACGTTTTGGCGTGGGGTTCGAAACCACCTGCCACCGCCTTTCAACGCTGCAACGCCCCGAAGCACGCGGCGTTCCGTTCTTTTTCATCCGGGAGGACCGGGCCGGGAATATCTCAAAACGCCAGAGCGCGACGGATTTCCACTTCTCCCGGTTCGACGGCCCCTGCCCGCGGTAGAATGTTTATGAAGCCTTCTCGAAACCCGATAAAATCCTGACCCAGGTGGCGCAGATGCCCTATGTGGTCTTGCGCGGGCAGGCAGAAGGTGCGGCCACTGCTTTGAGCTAAAGCGTTTTTCGTTTAATCTGAATCGGATTGAGCGAAAAACGTTGCCACACTGAATTGATAGTGCTGCGTTTCTCAAAAATTGAGTGCCTCAAGTTTTTTGAGAAACGCTTTAAGCCGCACCCGTTGCCCTTTAAAACGTGGCATTCCCATCCGTCTGAGAACATGCCCCCGCATGATCATACGCTGCGCCGATCTCCTTCATCATGATGGACAGAGAGGTCGGCCCGGCCGCGGTTGTATACCAGGCCTCGGGATCGACAAAGATCACGCGATCGTCCTGCCATGCTTTTGTGGCTTCTAGGAGCGGATTGGCGATCTGGTCTTTTGTCAGAGTCGGGCGGCCTTCCATCACGGCGGTGCGGTCGATCACAAAGATCAGATCGGGGTTCGATTTCTGGATGAATTCACTTGTGACCGGCTGACCATGAAGGCCGGTTTCGCCGATCGCTCCGGCGGGTTTCACGCCCAGTTCATTGAACACGAACCCATAGCGAGACTGCTGCCCAAAGGAGCTGAAAGCGCCATTGTTGTGCAACAGGATCAGCGCCTTATCCGAACAGCCAGACATCTGGGCGTTCAGCGCACTCACCTGACCATCCAGCTTTTCAATGCCCGCACGGGCAACGTCTTCCTTGTCGAACACTTTGCCCAACGTCTCGAAATGATCCCGAACCGCCGCAAGGTGCCCTTTGGAGCTGTCGCGATAGTCCACCTCAAAATAAAGCACCGGCGCGAAGGAGGAAATATCCGCGTAATGTTCGGCCTGAAGCGGACTCATCAGAACCAGATCCGGCTCCGCCTCATAGAGCTTTTCGACATTGGGTTTGACGATGAAACCGATGTCTTTCACTGCCGGGTCATCCCCGTAGGCCGACAGGAAATTCGGCACGAAATCCTTCGGAATCCCCGCGACCGGTACACCCAGGCTGTCAAGAAAGTCGAGATCGTTCATGCCAAGGGCCACGACCCGCTCCGGCACTTGTTGCAATGTGATCTCCCCCATCTGATCCGTCAGCGTCAGGGGAAAATCAGCGGCCTCTACGGTCAGGGCCGGCACGAGAAACAGCGTTGCCGCCAGTGCGATTTTGGGGATTGAAAACGTCATGTCAGGTCCTTTGATCGGAGGTGAAATAGTTGCACAGAAGCCCGCCCTCATGGCGCAGCACCTGAAAATCGAGGGAATAAAGCGCGGACAGGCGAGGTTCGGTGACCATCTCCGCGACAGGCCCGCTGCCCACGAGACGCCCGCCCTTCAGCGCAATGATGTGATCGGCGTAATTGGCCGCAAAGTTTATGTCGTGGATGACGACGGCCACGGTGCGCCCCCGGTCATCGCAGAGCTGCCGCAGCGCGCGCATGATGTGCACCGCATGATGCATGTCGAGATTGTTCAACGGCTCATCGAGCAACAGACATTCGGTCTCTTGGGCGATGGTCATGGCGAGATAGGCCATCTGCCGCTGCCCGCCGCTCAACGCGTCAATGTTGCGCTGGCGCAGGTCGTCCAGGCCCAGAAAGGCGAGCGCCCCGTCGATGGCCTCGCGGTCCACAGGTGTCAAACGCCCACGACTGTAGGGGAACCGCCCGAAGGCCACGACCTCCTCAACCGTCAGCCGCAGATCGAGCCCCGGCATCTGGCGCAGGGTGGCGACGTGTCGGGCAAAATCGCGGGGCGGTATCTCTCCGAGAGGCTGGCCCTTCAACGTGGCCTGCCCGGACGAAGGCGTCAAAAGCCGTGCCATGATCATCAGAGCGGTGCTTTTGCCTGCGCCATTCGGTCCGATGATGGCCGTCATTTTGCCTTCGGGAAGCGTAGCTGAGATCCCCTCGATCACGGGCGCATCGCCATAGGTTTTTGAAATGTCGGTGAGCGTGATCATGCCTGCCCTCTTGGCTGTCTGAGGATGAGGAAAAGGAAATAAGCACCGCAGATCAGGTTGATCAGAATGCCCACTGTCGTGCCGAAACCGAACACATGTTGCACGGTGATTTCCGCCAAAAGCAGCATGCCGACTGCGATGACACAGCCCATCGGCAGCGTGTCGCGATGACGGCGGCTTTTGGTCAGCGCATAGGCGATATTGGCGATAAAGATGCCCATGAACGCCGAAGGTCCGATCAGACTTGTGGCGGCGGCGACCAGAACGGCGATCAGCATCAGGCACACCCGCACCTCGCGCGGGTGATCCAGCCCCAGAGACAGCGCCTGATCGCGCCCCAGAGCCATGACATCCCAGATCGCGACGCGGCGCAGAGCAATGCTCCCTACCAGCACGGTACACACCGCGGCAACTGCGAGACGCAGCTTTGAGATGCCATCAAAAGAAATCACCGCAAAGCTCTGGTAAATCGCGAACTCACCGGGGCTGATGCGCAATTCGATAAATTGCGTGACGCTGGCGATTATGAGCGTGAGCACCAGCCCCACCAACAAAAGCCGATGTACATTGTTCTGCCCGTCCTGAAACAGCGTCATCTGCAAGCCAAAGGACCAGCCAAGCATGACCGCAATCGACAGGGCCATATTACCAGTCTCGCCCAACATATGCAGGCTGGCGCTGCCGAGCCACAGGATCAGAAGCGATTGAAGCAAAAGGTAAACCGCCTCATACCCCATGATCGCGGGCGTCAGAATGCGGTTCTGTGTGAGGCTTTGAAACAGGATCGCGGAGATGGCGATGCCTGAGCCAGCGACGAACATGGCCCCCACCCGGATCAAGCGGCGATTGAATAGGAAACCCGGCTGAAACCCCGTGCCCCAACCGAGGTAAACGAGCGCCAGCCCGATCAGAAGCGACAAAAACAGCACCGCTCTCATCGTGTTCCCCGCAGGATCAGTACCAAAAAGATCGCGCCGCCAAGACCGCCAACGGTCAGGCCCAGCGGCACCTCATAGGGGTAGATGACGACACGCCCCAAAATATCGCACAAAAGCAACAGGATCGCCCCGGACATTGCCACCAGCGGCAAGGTTTTCTGAAGGTTATCGCCGCGCCAAAGCGCCACCACATTGGGCACCACAAGCCCCACGAAGGGCACGGATCCCGCCGTAATCACTGTGGCCGCCACAGTGGCCGAGACCAGAACCAATCCCAAAGCGACCATGGGCCGATAGCGCAGGCCAAGGCTTTCGGACATATCCTGCCCCATGGCCAGAACAGTAAAACGACGCGCAAACAGGTACGTGACGGCAACGACCGGCAGGATCAGGTAAATCAACTCATACTGACCCTGCACAACGCGCGAAAAATCCCCGATCATCCAGCCCTGCATGGATTGAAGGATATTTCGGCTAAAGGCATAGAACTCCGCCAAGGCGCTCAGCACCCCTGCGAACATCAGCCCGATCACCGGCACGAGCACGGCATCACGAAACCGGATGCGGCTCAGAAGCGCGACGAAGACCGCGCTCGCCATGAGGCAGAACACCATGGCAAAGCCCATACGCACAAGCGCCCCGGATGTGGGGATCGTGGTGAGAGCGACAAGAATGCCAAGCTTTGCCGCCTCCATCCCCCCGATGGTCGCCGGTTCAGCAAAGCGATTGCGCAGGATTTGCTGCAGGATCACACCACAAATCGCCAACCCGCTCCCTGTGAGGATCAAGGCAATCAGCCGCGGCAGGCGGCTCGCCGTGAGGGTCAGCAGCGCATCGGGGGACGGATCAAACACCCAGCGCAGACCTATCCCGTTCGCGCCCACCATGAGTGAGACGCAACACAGCACCAAAAAACCAAGCGGAAGAGCACAGGTTCGGACAAGCCCCATGATCTAGCCCGCCGGTGTGATGCGCCAGCCGGAGGCCTCTTTGCGCTGCGCCAGAAAGCGCGCGTAAGGCCCCGAACGGGTGGCCAGATCAGCGGGCGTCCCGCATTCGACGATTTTGCCCCCCTCCAGCACCGCAATCTGATCGGCCATCTGCACCGTGCTCAACTGATGTGCGATGACAACCATCGTGCATTTCCCGCGCATGTGATGGAGCGTTTGGGCAATCACCGCCTGATTTTCCGCATCGAGCGCGGCCGTGGCCTCATCCACCAAAAGGATCGGGGCCGCTTTCAAGAGCGCGCGCGCGATGGTGATCCTCTGACGCTCGCCACCGGACAAACGCACGCCACCTTCGCCGACCTCGGTCTCAAGCCCCTCGGGCAGGCGCGCCAAAATCTCGTCGATCCCGGCCTGTGCGATCACCTCCGCAAGCTCGGCCTCGGTAGCATCTGCCCGCCCCATACGGATGTTTTCGCCGATGGTGCCCGACACCAGATATGTGTCCTGAAAAATCTGCGACACCTGCGCCGCGAGGGTTTCTTCGGACATGTCACGCAGGTCAACACCACCGATCTCGATCCTCCCCTCTCCAACGTCATAGAACCGCGCAATCAGCCGGGCGACGGTAGATTTGCCCGACCCCGACGCCCCGATGAGGGCGGTCATACTGCCTTCGGGCACCGTGAGCGTGAGACCATCCAGAACCGACGCGCTGTTTGGCGTGTAGCGAAATCCGACATGTTCCAAACGGATCGTCGCATCCTCGGGGCTGCGCGGCGTCGCAGCCTGAGGCAAAGGCGGAACCTCTGCGATCTCGTGTAAGGCCTCAAGATGCCCCCGCGCCGCGCGCAAAGCCTCGCCATATCCTGCCAGCTCGGTCATCGGCTCCATGAAACGCTGCGCCAAAATGAGCGCCAGGATCAGCGACAGAGTTTGATCGGGTGTCAGTCCGGTGTTGAGTTGAGCCAACACTATGACAAGAACGGCGGCAAAGAGCACCTGTGTCATCCAGCCGTTCAGCACCGAGGAAGCGGTCGACAGGCGAATAAGGTGGCGCGCTGCGTCCCTTTGCTCGTCAAAGGCCGCCGCAAGATGGCGGGCACTGCCGCCCTCGCCGCTGAAAGCGCGCAGAACGGATTGCGTGCGGGCAAATTCGATCGCCCTTTGCCCGGTTTCCGCCGCCGCGCTTTGATAACCGGCATCGGCCCGCTGCCCAAGACGCGCCGAAAGAGCCGCAGCCAGACCCATTACCGGCAGAGCGATAAGTGTCACGATCCCTATGTCCGGCGCGAGGACAAACAAGACCAGCACCAGAACCGGCGGCACGACAAGGCCGCTCAAGACCGGCGTGAAGACATGCGCCGGGAGTTGCGCCACCTCCATCACACCTTGGGTCAGCGCATGGGTCAGCTTGCCCGTGGTGCGCGCGCTGAACCAGCCGACCGGCAGCCGCGCGACATGCGCTCCAAGGCGCAGTCGCATCCCTTCCAGCACGGCAATCCCGACCTGAATGCCTGCACGCTCCACCACGCGCCGCGCCATCCAACAGCCGAGGCCGCAGATCACCAGGGCCATCAGCCAAGGCCATGCGGCAGCGGTCTCGCCTTGCAAAAGATAAGAGAGCCCCGGCACCGTCAACGCGATGGTCAAGGCATTCAGGACACCGGAGGCCAGAGCCATCATCGCATAGCGTCGGAAGGTGACCACATCCTCCCCCAAAAGCCCAAGGAACAAACGCATCATTGGATGGCCTCCTCTGTTGCTGCAGCCTGAGTCTCTCGGGTCTGGTCAAATCCGTTACTTTGCGCCCAGAGCGCGGCATAGCGCCCGTCCTGCGCCAAAAGCGTTTCATGCGCGCCGCTCTCACATATCCGACCTTCATGAAGCACCACGATCTGATCTGCGCCCGCGATGGTCTCAAGCCGATGCGCGATGACCAAAAGGCTGCGCCCCTGCGTCAGCTGCGAAAGCGCCTTTTGCAGCGCCAGTTCGCCCTCCGCATCCATGGCAGAGCTCACCTCGTCGAGCACCAGAATGGGCGGATCGAGCAGAAGCGCACGCGCGATGCTGACCCTCTGGGCCTCGCCGCCCGACAGCTCCGTCCCTTCACCGACAATCGTGTCGTAGCCCTTCGGCAGAGCCAGAATACGGTCGTGAATCTGCGCCTGTCTGGCGACGGCCTCGACCTCCGCCCGGCTGGCACCGGGGCGCCCCAATGCGATATTGTCATGCAGGCTCGCATGCAAAAGCTGCACCTCTTGCAACACAAAGCCGACCCGGCGATAGAGTTCTTGAGTGCCGATGTCGCGCATATCCACGCCACCGAGGGTGATCCGCCCCGTATCGGGATCGAAAAACCGCAACGCCAGCCGCGCGATGGTCGATTTACCCGCACCTGACGCGCCAACGATGGCCGTCACCCGACCCGGCGCGAGCGTCAGGTCGATGTCGGCCAGCGTCTGCACTTCCGCCTCATAACCGTAGCCGACCTGCTCGAACCGCAGCACGTTGGTGTCCGGTATCGCCCGCTGGTCTGCGGGTGGTTCGGGAAGGGGCTGAGTGTCCAACACCTCCTGAATGCGCTCCGCCGCCGCCGTGGCATGGGCCAGTCCGTGGGTCATGAAACCCAAAAGCAAAAGCGGCGCAGAGATCCCCGGCGTGACAAGCACGAAGGGCAGAATGTCGAGCGGCTCAGCCCAGCCGAACCTGACAAAAACACCGCCTGCAAGCATGACGACACACAGGACCGAGACCGGCGTAATGATCGCATTCGCATTGGCCAGAGGTGCGACGAGGGGCCGGGTGAATTGCAGAAAAGCGGTGAGGAAATCACGCACGGCCGTCGTGTAGCCGTCATGCGCCGCGCCGGTTTTGCCAAAGGTGCGCAGCACCGGCATGGCTTGGCCATAATGCCCGACCGCCGACACGATCCCGGCCTGCGCGGTGGCGAAACTCTGCATACGCTCGGGGCTTATGGATTTCTTGATCGAACCATAGGTCAGATAATAGAGCGGATAGGGCATGAGGCAGATCAGCGCCAGCCGCCAGTCCATCACAAAGAGAAACAGCCCCGCCGCCGCCATCGCAGTGATGCAGCGGGCGCGGGTTGTGAAATAATGCGCGCTCAATTCGTGGATCGTGTTCATGTCGTCCTGTAGCGCCTGTTTGACACGCGCCGAAGACCGCGCGGTAAACCAGCCCAAAGGCACATGCATCAGATGTTCCGTGACACGCGCGCGCAGCCGATCTGTCAGCCGATTGTCCGCAAGATGCGCGAGATATTCTGCCAGACTGAGCAACGCCATGCCGAGAGCCAAAGCGCCAATCAACACCGCAATCCAAAGGGGCTCCATCCGGGCCAAACCCTCGCCTGCGTCGGGCTGCAAAACCCGCTGCGCGATCAGAGCCACACCGGCGAGCGGCACCAGCATAAGACCCTGCCCGATCCCGGCAAGCGTCGACGCCATGCGGAGGCGATTTTTGATAGGATACAGCAATGTATCAATTGGTGAGCGAGCCGGGCCGCGGCCCTCAGTCCCGATATTGTCACCAGCCTCGTCACACCTGTGCTTATCCGACATATTTGCGGCCTGCCTCTGATCTAAATTTGAGTGATGATTTGGCTGCATCCGAAGGATGTTGCGTTATTTTGTATACATACCATAAACTATTACTGCAAGCCGTGATCAAGATCACGCCAAGCGCTTTTCAATGACGCGTTTGTTCATATTGAAAAAATGATTATTCTGCGTCAGGTCGCACCTGCGCCCAAGTATAAGGAAAGTGACGATGAGTGAGACCGCGCCCAAAGCAAAACGAGGCCGTCCGCGCACGATAACCCGTGAAAGAATTGCCAAAGCAGGCATGGACATTGGCCTACCGGATTTGACTTTCGTCGGCGTCGCAACGGCGATCGGTGTCACACAAATGGCGCTCTATAAACATGTGCGCAATATAGATGAGCTGCGCACTCTGGTCGCCGAAGATTCCTTTATGAACTGGGAGCTTCCTGATCCCTCTGAGGATCAAGACATTGAATCCTATCTACAAAGATTCGCCCTCTGCATGTGGCGACTGGTTCAGACGCACCCCGGGATCGCCCCCTATCTCCTGCGGCGTGGCTGGATCACCGACGCGATGCTGGAAAAGACCTATGCACATCAACGGCGCGTCGCCGAGCATTTCGGCATCACATTTGCGCAAGCGAATACCTTGGTGTTTTCTGTCGCCTTCCATTGCTGCGCGGTCGCAGATGCCTCGCTCGAAGAAACCACGGTGACTGATGAGATCGAGCCACTCCACAGATTTGGAGTGTCCGCATTGATCAAAGGCGCGCTGGCACTGACCCAGAAAGACATGTGAACCGAAGCGTCACGGCTCTAAATCTTCCGCATCGTAAAAGCGAGGCGCGCAGAACGCCTGTCTCTTGCGCTGCCGTCGGCCCAAAACCCATGCCTCAGTTTTTTTGGCGGAACGCGTTTTCTCTGGATTATGCCCACCTCTGTTGAAACTGTCACAGTTTCAAATGAATTAGTTTAGTAATACAAAACTAATTGACAGAAGCGGCTTCACTTGCCATCCATGCACCGTCTTTTCAGGCGAATTCTTGACACGAAGAACGCGCGCCTCAGAACGACAAATGCGTGATGATCAGCCGCAAACCTAAAAGCCACGGGCCCCGCCCCCGCCATCTCAGAGATGAAATACATCTTAGTTTGCACCTCTTAGTCACATCGCGCACGGGGATGAAACAGGACACGGGGCTCACGGTATGAACCAGACTTAATCGATATTTCGCGCGCAGCACTCCTCGCGCGCATCAACGCGAAAAATGGCGACTGACGCACGTCGCCTGACGGGTATGCGGTTCATGCATCACCCGGCCATTTTTTGCGTCTTCACACCTGTATATGGACACCAAAAAACGGACGAAACATGAGAAAAATCCACATTTCAACCCGCGGCTTTCTGCTTGCAAGCGCTTTGATCGCCCCCTCCTTCTGGGGCAGCAGCGCAGCATTTGCACAAGACAGCGATCAATCCCCGATCCTATTGGACGAAATCATCGTTTATGGCGCATTGGCGGACCGCAGCCTGCAGGACACAGCAAGCTCTGTCAGCGTCGTTGGCGAGGAAGAGCTCGAAGACGAGGCCGCCTCTGAGACCGTCAGCGAAGTGATCAAGGCTTTGCCCAACATCTATATTCCCAGCACGACAAGTGCGCCAGTCATCCGGGGCGTGGACAGCGACGGGCCGCTTGTGGGCGGCAACGCCTATCTTGCGAAACCCCTGCCGCGCACCACAATGAGCCTTGATGGACAATATGTGACGGCTGTTGAACTCGGGGCCGGTGGTGCGTCGACCTGGGATGTCGACTCCGTCGAGGTCTATCGCGGCCCGCAGACCACATCCCAAGGCGCCAACGCGATTGCGGGTGCCATCGTCGTCAACACGAAGGACCCGACCTTTACCCCTGAATATGCGCTTCAGGCGCTTTACGGCAGCCGCGGTAAAAAACGCCTGTCCTTCGCCGCCTCAGGTCCGCTCAGCGACGATCTGGCCGCGCGGATCGCGGTGGATTACAGCGGGCGCGACACGTTTGTCGATTACACCAATGCGAATTTCACCGAACCCGGTTTCGACTATGATTTCGAAAACCTGACGGCGCGCGCAAAGCTGCTTTGGGAACCAGCCGCCATCTCAGGGCTTTCTGTCAAACTGACCTATAATCACAATGACATGCACCGGCCCAGCAACGAGTCCGTCACCGACGCCGATGCGCTTGAGAACACCGCAGAATATCAGGACTACATGGATGTGGTTTCTGACGGGATTGTGCTGGATGTGGAGTATGATTTCTTCAACGGCATCAAACTGTCGAACCAGATGCAATATTCCGAGGCCGACTATGATTTCATTTTCGCCTACCCCTATTCTGGCGAAGCGACACGGGATTATGAGACCTTTGCCAATGAGCTGAAGCTGACCTTTGGCGAAGCGGGCGATGTCTGGAGCGGTGTGATCGGGCTGTTCTACTCCAACGAGGATGCTCATGCGGAGTTCGCCAACAGCTACTATGGCGCACCTTTCGGCAGCGCCGATCTCGATTACACCACAGAAAGCACCGCGCTCTACGGTGAAGCAACATGGCAATTTGCGACTGATTGGGCGCTGACCGGCGGGTTGCGTCTGCAACAGGACAAGATCGAGATTGCCGGGACCACCAGCTATGTGACAGACCCGCTCGATTACAGCGACACGTTCACCGAGCTTCTCCCGTCGCTGACCATTGCCCATGACGTCACACCCGACTGGACGCTTGGGGCGACGATCAGCAAAGGCTATCTGCCGGGCGGCTCCGGCACCAACTTCCGAGGTGGCGAATATTACGAGTTTGACCCCGAAGAGTCCGTGAACACCGAACTTTTCGTCCGCGGCAATGCGCTCGATGGCGCGCTTCTTCTCACCGGCAACCTGTTCTACACCGAGTATAAGAATATCCAGCGCTCGGTCGCAAACTGCCTGGATGCGGATTGCACAGTCTCTCAGGGCTCGATGATCGTGAACGGCGAAAAGGCCCATGCCTACGGGATCGAGTTGAGCGCGGACTACCAAGCCAGCTCAGTGCTGACACTCTCCGGGAATATCGGCGCCATGCGCACGGAAGTGACGGAATTCACCGACTACGATGGCAATAAATACGAGGGCAATGAGTTTGCCAATGCCCCCGGTTACACGATCGGACTGGCTGCCGCTTGGGACATCACTCCGAATTGGACGCTGCAAGGGGATGCGCGGATCGTCGATGGTTACTCCAGCAGCGACACGAACGATGCCGATACGAGCGTCGATGGCTATGCCCTTGCCAATATGCGCATCGGCTATCACCCGCAGGACAATGTCGAGTATTTTGCCTACGTCAACAACGTCTTCGACAACCGCGCAGCCCTTTCTGCCAGCAGCAGTGGCACCATCTCGATTGCCGAACCGCGTGAAATTGGTTTTGGAGTTTCCCTGAACTTCTGAGCGAGATGAGATTTCGTATAAATCTCATAGAAAATGTAAAAGTGCCGGGACAACCTCCGGCACTTTTATGCTGAGCCCGGTGAGGATACCCGATACGCGTGTCCCGAGGAGGTGGATGTGGGCTGGACCGTTGACCGCCCGGACGCAAGGCTCGGGAAACGATCGCATATAGTTGGTCTTCTATGACCACCTGTTCGACTGCGCATAGGGTCCTGCTTGGCGCGGACAATGAAGTCGGCTGAAGATGCTCGGCTCCGATTGTCTATGCGGCAAGCCACTCTGGCCTGTCATAGGTTGCGGCACGCGCCATTAGCGCGACGGCGGCGCTGGAGCTGGAGCTGGGCCATACGTAAACGCTGCGCGTTGGTCGAGCTTCGCCATATCCATTGCTTCTTGGCTGCGGCGGAACATAGGAGCTTCCGCAAAGCATCGTTGGCAATCGGGCTACCGAAATCGACGATTGGTCGCTGGGTACTCCCCCCCGAAAATCAGGGGGGAGAAAGTAGAATTTTCTCGAAATACGACAGAAGAGATTCTGATGAAGAAATCAAAATACAGCGACGCACTCGAACAAGCTGCTTTCACCTTTCAAACCCGAATTCCCGAGAGTGTTCCCATTCCCTGACGCATGAGGAAGGTTTGTTCATATAGACCTTTAATGCGTTGCGTGCTGCAAACCGGGAACAGCCCGCATTCACGCCCTCCGTCTACGCGAAGGTTCCGCCCCCATCAAACTCATCACTGAGCTGGAAGACCTCGTGAGCCTTCTCAACGAACACAAAGTCTCCAGATCAGATCAGCGGATCAGCCTCCGAACAGATCGATAAGCCCCTCGGCCAAGGCCCCACGCCAGATCAGATAGTCATGCCCTCCGACATATTCGCGATAGGTCAGTTCAACCCCCGCCATCTCCAGGACATCGCGCAAGTGGCGGCTCGTCTCAAGAATGGAGACCTCACCGGGTAGCCGCGCGGCTTCATAGAGCCCCGCCGACATCCAGACGCGTACATCCTTCGGCGCATCCTGCATCCAGAGATCAGACATATAGGGCGTTCCGGGGCGGTCATAAGTCTCGGGCGCCCACCAGAATGAGCCGGAAAGGACGATCGCATTGCCGAAAACATCAGGACGTTCATGAGGGAACCAGGCAGACGCCAACCCACCATAGGAAGACCCCGCCACGACGGTCCGGGCGGCGTTAGAAACAAACCCGAGATCCTCCGCAACACGTGGCAGGATGCCATCGGCCACAACCGCAAGAAAATCGCGATTCAGCGGCAATTCCCGTCCGCGCGCGTCACTGTCCAAAGGGTCGATCATCACGGCGACCACAGGCGGCAGTTGCCCCGAGGCAATCAACCGATCAAGGATTTCGGGCACAGGAGCGCGCGGGGTCTGATACGCGGGGCCGTCAAACAAAACGAGGACGACGTTTTCCGGATCGGACGGATCAAAACCTGAGGGGGTATATATGTCGACACGGCGGGTATTGCCCAGAACATCCGAAGTGAAGTCAAATGAAGACATCAAGCCACGTTTGTCGGGCAAAGGTCCGATCATCCCCGGCTGTTCCGGGGCATTGGGCAAGGACAGTTCCGAGCGCTGTGACCAGATGTCGGGCGCATCGGGATAGATCGGATGCTGGTTCA
Organism: Celeribacter sp. ULVN23_4; assembly: GCF_054788345.1. Lineage (NCBI taxonomy): Bacteria > Pseudomonadati > Pseudomonadota > Alphaproteobacteria > Rhodobacterales > Roseobacteraceae > Celeribacter > Celeribacter sp. ULVN23_4. The sequence continues at coordinate 261,942 of NZ_JBTVYO010000004.1, forward strand.
ACGGATCGGCCTGAAGCGTGGCCAAAAGCGCCACCCGGTTTTCGCGTGCGCTGCCTTTGAACTGAGGCACATCCGGGGCGATACCATAGGTGAGACGCAAGCTGTCGGGCACTTCAAAGGAGGCGAACCAGACGTCACTCTCCGCCAGCCGTGTCATCCAAATATGATCCGAAGCGGGGGCGCCCCAGAGCCGGGCGTTCTTCCTCGCGCCGCGCCAGAGAAAGGTCACGATCTGATGGTCGGGACGGTCGGAGGGTTCGATCATTGGGGTGCCGTCTTGGGCGCGTTCTTTCCAGAACTGTTCTGTCGATAGACCGCTCGCGATCTCGCCCGCAAGGGTCCGCAGCGTCGGGCTCAGCAGGGGATCTGGCGTTGGCCCCGTGAGTGCCTCTTGAGGCAAGACTTTGTCGATGGTCAAAGTGCTGTCCACCGCCTCACCCTCTAGATTCAGCAACTGTAACGCGGCAGCATCTTGCGGCATGATGAACTGAAATTGCCCGTTACCGTCATGCTGAGAAAGGAGTAAACGCATCCGCTCCCCTTCTTTCGAGACCAGCGCCAGGTCCACCGTTTTGTCGCCAGTGTTCAAATGGCCGATCACATAGCTGCCCGGCAAAACCGAAAGGGGAAAGCCTCTGCTTTCCCCTGAACCGATCCGAGCGGTTTGCGAAAATGGGATCGCCATGGATGAGCTCATAGATGTCATATCTTCGCAGTATACAGGAGTGGCGAGCGCTGCCATCAGCAGCGCCCCACAAATCTTACCATTCATAGCTGATGCTCGCCTGGAAATTGCGACCTTCCCCCAGCCAGCAATAGCTGCGCACACAGGAGGCAACATAGCGCTCGTCGGTCAGGTTCTGGATCGACAGGTTGGCGTTCACACCTTCGGCGGATTGCCAAATCTCACCGAGATCGAGGCCAAAACCTGCGTCAAACAGCGTGTAGGACGGCACCACGATGGTGTTGGCACTGTCGCCATAGCTTTTGCCCGTGTACCGAGCACCCAGCGAGACGTCGAAGGCGTCGTTGACGGCGTATTTCACCCAAAGCGCGGCTTGTTCGGTCGGCACGGCATAGAAGGTATTGCCCTCGTCGTCGCCGCTCTCATAGGTCGCGTCGGTGTTGAAATAGGAGGCAATGAGAGAGAGTTGGTCGGTCAACTCACCGCGTGCTTCAATCTCGAAGCCTTTGGAGCGGATTTCCCCGATCTGGACGGTTTCATCGGTCACCGGATCGCTTTCGGTGATGTTCTTTTTCGTGATGTCAAAATAGGCCGCCGAGACGAGGAAACGCTTGTCAGAGGACTGCCATTTTGCGCCGATTTCCCATTGCTCACCCGTGGTCGGATCAAAGCTCGCGTCACCATCGTCATCCAGCGATGTCACCGGCTCAAAAGAGGTCGAATAGCTGACATAGGGGACAAGACCGAAAGCCGTGGTGTAGCTCAGCGCCGCGCGCCCGGTGAAGGCTTCGTCTTCATAGGTGCCCGTGTTCGACCCGTCTCGTGTGGCCACAACCTCGCTCCAGTCATAGCGCCCGCCCAAAAGCAAAGCCCAATCGCCGAAGGTGATGCGGTCCTGCGCATAGACACCGGTCTGGGTCAGGTCGGACGTCGAGGTGTAGCTGTATCCATCGAGCGTCATCGCCGCGATGTCATCCGCATCCGGATAGTTCATATCGACGAGGCTGAAGACATAGAGATCGGCCGCGGAGCGCGCATAGGAACTGTCGACTTCGTTTTTCACATAATCCACCCCGAAGCTCAGATCGTGGGTCAGCGCGCCGGTTTGCACCTGACCTGTGAGGTTCACATCGCCCACGAGGGTCTTGGCGCTGTCTTCGGACAGGAAGCGGTAGAGATAGAAATCGCTGTCATCCGTTCCATATTCGACCGGGTCCCACATGCCGACCTGTGTCTGGCTGATCTCAAGTTCGGTGTAGCGCAGGCTGTGTTCGAGTTTCCAGCCACCGGAAAGCTCATGCTCGATCTCGTAGCCCACGGATTTGGTCTCGCGCTCGACACTGTCGTAATCCGGCGCCCAGGATTGGAAATCATCGTCCAGGAGGATGCCATCCTCGGTCGGCTCTACGATCCCGTAATAGGGCATGAAGCCCCGGTTCCCCGCATCGGGTTCGTTCTGATAGAGCGCTGTGACGGTGACTTTGGTCGCATCCGACACGGCCCATTCCAAAGAAGGCGCGATGAAGAAACGGTTCTGGTCGAAATCGCCTTGCAGGTTCTTCTGCCAGGCCGAGCCGACAAAGCGGTATTTCAGACGGCCCTCGTCATCGAGCGTGCCCTGAAAATCGCCGCTGAACCGCATGTATTCATCGGAACCCACGGCAACCTCAACGCGGTTGCTTTCACCATCGGTCGGCTTTTTCGACGTCATGGCAATCAGCCCGCCCGGCGTCACCTGACCATAGGCCACGGAGTTCGGGCCTTTGACCACTTCGATGCGCTCAAGGTAGAACGGATCAAGCTGGGCATGGATGCCGCGACCGAAGGACAGGCCATCGAGGAATTTCGGCACAAAGGTGCGGTCGCCAAACCCACGCAACTGGGTCTCGTCCGACAGGTTCGAACTGCCGCGGTATTCGGCGGAAACACCCGCCGTGTAGCGCAGGGCTTCGGCCACGGAGGTCGCGCCTTGATCTTCCATCTGCTCTTGGCCGATCACGTTCACAGTCACCGGGGTTTCAACCAGTTCGATATTACTCCCGGTCGCAGAAGAACTGCCCTCCGCGGCATACCCCTCAACCGGGCCGTCACTGTCTTCGCTGTACCCCTCGATCAAGATCGGCTCCAGATCTGTCGCGTCTTGTGCGAGCACCGGATTAACAAGCGCTGTGGTGGCCATAAGGGCGGAAAGTGTCAGGGCAACGCCCCGTTTGATCTTTGTCATGTTGCACATCTGTCCGTTGAAACTGCTTGTTGGCGAGAGCAAGTCGTCAATCTTGCTGTGGCTGCGCGGGTTATCTTGAGTTATTTTGTCGGATTTTATATCATCCTGCCCCAACAGGGTCCACTTCGTCCATCTCGGACGCAGCGACTTTGACCTTTGCGCAAGCGACATCAGCGACGGAAAAAAACACCATGAGCGTAGACCGCTTCCCCGGAGAGTTTCGCATCGGCGTACTCAATCAGGACAAAAATCGGGTCGAAGACAGCACAGAACAACCCCTGGAACCAAAGTTCCAGCTTCTTATTCTGCTTGGCGGACGACATGTCTTTAGCATCGGGGATCAGTGCTTTGATCTGACTGCAGAGGAGCATCCGGATGCATTGATGATGAACATCCGACAGGACACAACCCTGCGCCATATCGAAAGCTATGGTCACCCATACCGCAAACTCGCGATTGCAACCCCGCTTGGGTGGGTGGATGAAATGGGCGGCGTGCCACAGGATATGAAACATGCTGGCAACACGTTTCGCCACTGGCATCCCAGCCGTGAAACCATCCACCTAGCAACTCAGATCGTGGCACCACCGCCTCAGACCTCGGGCGCGCAGACCGGGCTTTACCGCATGTCGCGCGGACTAGAGCTTTTGCGGCGCCTTCTGTTGCAAAATCAAAGCCTTGACGCACCTGCCTCGACAGCAGCGGAACGCACCCGGCTTTACCTGCTTGACCGCCTGTCCCATCACCTCGACATGGACCATCTCGAAAACCAAATGGGGCTGAACCGCCGATCGCTTCAACGTCAATTCAAGACAGCCTATGGCCTCACGATCCGTGATTTCTTACGCCAGGAACGCCTGGCCCATGCCTACCGCGCGCTGAGTGAAGATGGCGCAAGCATCGCGCAGGCAGCGCATCTCGCCGGATATGCGACGCCAGAGAATTTCACGACGGCCTTCCGACGCACCTATAACATCCTCCCTCACACGCTGCGCAACAGGGTCATTTAACTGATCAGGTGTATTGATTGGCCAAAGAAGGCTGGCCGATGTTTTGCGAAGAGACGCTTTAAGCTTAGCCGTCAAAAAATTTATGAACGACATCGGGCGCAAGTCTGCCAAACTGCCCGGCTGATGTCTGTGACAAACAGGGCACTCCAAGGAGAGCTTTGCGACAACAAAGCCCCATGGCATGCTCGGCGATGATCAGCGCGGCAAAAAGCCAGTCTCACGGCTGATGCGATCTGCGGTGGCTTTCACATGCGGAATCAACTCGCCCATCCGCGCTTCAGGCATATAGGCAACAGCGCTGGAGGCACTGATTGCCGCAATAATCCGCCCCATATCGTCCCGAAGCGGTGCTGCGACACATCGGATCATCGGGCTGTCATCCCCAAGGTCCAAAGCATAGCCACCGGACCGATATTCCTCCATCCGCGTCAGGAAGGTTTTAGGGTCTTCATCGCGAGGCTCTAATGTCCGATTCTTTTGCAAGACGTCCGTGAGGCTCGCCAGATCGTCATCCAGCATCAGCGCCATCCCAATTCCGGTCGTGGTCAGCGGGCGCCGCCCGCCGATCCGCGAGTTAATTTCGACCGGACGGTTTCCCTGAATCTTGTCAAGATAAACCACCTCTGACTCGCTGCGGATGCCGAGATGCACGGTTGCCCCAACTTCATTGGCTAAAGCCGTGAGAAAGGGATGCGCAATGCGTACGATATCCATTTGACCACGCGCCTTGAACCCAAGTTCAATCAGCTTCGGCCCAAGTTCGTATTCCCGGTTCCGCGGCGTGCGTAGAAAGCCGCGTTCGGCCAGCACGACCGCAAAGCGATGCGTGCTACTGTAGGACATGCCCGTATCCTTCGAAATATCAGACAGCGAACTTGCCCCACGAGCAACGGCTTCCAGAACGTCAAGGCCTCGGACCAGAGTTTGGCTTTTCTGCGGCTTTTCTTCTGCCACGATGGCGTTCCTCATGTTTGGATAGCAACCCCTCAACTGATAAACCTCAATATGTGAATACACGAGGATATTTCGCGTCAGGGCCCAGAAACCAAGATTTTCTCGGCTGATGTTGCAAATACTTCTATGGATTACGGAGAAGTCTATGGCCGAATAGCACGGTCACGCCCAATTCTTCCGTCGACTGGTCTTGCCGATGCCAGGATTGAACGTGTTGGTCGGATCAAGGCTTCGGTAGAACTGTTTCAACTCGGATGGAGCCTCATAGAGGTGACCTACGTTATGCTCCGCCGGGTAGCGGATGCCCTTTTTATCCATCTGCGACAGCATCCGCGCCTTAATATCCATAACGGATGCACCCTTTCGCACCAGATATTCCTGATGCATGACATGGCAGAAAAAATGTCCGCAGACAGAACGCGCCACGAAATCCGCATTGATGTCGTCCGGCAACTCAGGCAGCCAATCCGTCGTATTGCGCGGCAGCGCCACGTCAAGAGCGAGGATGTCTTCGACCTGCCGCGCATGGGCGGCCTTGTACCGCCCCGGCACCCCGCCGAAAGTAAATCGGTGTAGAAACGCCGCATCTCCAACGGCATCCGAACATTCAAAGAAATTGCCGTTTGCCGTCGAAAAGATCGCGTTCAGATAGCTCCGGGCCTCTTCCACCCCTGCGCCGCCCATCCGGATGATGAGATGGTGTTCATAGGTCTCTTTGTAGTCGCGGATGGGTTTGGGAAGATGCTTGGGCGTGATCCGCATGAGGGCTTGAATGAAGCGATCGGAGAGGCCGCCCCCCAGCCCAAGCCGTTCGGTAATCCCGTCGAACCAGTTTTTGAGGCCAAAGGCCTTGGGGATCGCATCCGTGCCGAAATATTTGATGAGCAAAAACACGTCCTTGCCGTAGCGTTCGGCCAGCTCGAACCCTTCGCGCTGCATATACTCACCAGCAATAGGAAGATTTTCAAAGCGGCTCAGTATATGCCGCCGGATTTGGGTAAGCTCACTTGGGTCATTGGTGCCGATGTAGAACACCCGCGTGTTGTCCTGCTTCGCAAACGTATCCAGCCGAAGCGCAAAAACCACGATTTTTCCGGCACTGCCGGATGCTTCGAAATGAAGGCGCGGGTCGCCATTATAGCGGGCTGGCGTATCGGCCTGAATATCACGGACATGCGCCTGATACGCCCGGTCCGATGCGCGCCGCGCACCCGCCTCCTCGATGTCGCCCTCGTCATAAGACCCTGTATCGAGCCGACGCAGGATCTCTTCCGGGGTCTCGCCCAGAGAAATGCCAAGATGATTGACCAGTTTAAGCGTACCGTCCTCGGCAACCTGCGCATACAGCGCAAGCTCAGTATAGGCCGGTCCACGCTGAACCAGAGAACCGCCCGAATTGTTGCATATGCCGCCCACGATCGACGCACCGATGCTGGTCGAACCGATGACGGAATGCGGTTCGCGTCCGAAGGGTTTCAACTGACGAGTTAAACCATCAAGTGTCGCGCCGGGCAGGGCTACGATTTCTTCCGCTCCGCGGATGGTGTCAATGCGCGACAGGCGCATAGTGTTGATGATGAGAACCGGCCGATCATATTCCCCGGCGGGCGTCGAGCCGCCGGTCAGCCCGGTATTCGCCGCCTGAACGATGATGGCGACATCGGCGGCTACCGCCACTTTCAACACCTGCCACAATTCAACAAGACTTCCCGGTCTGACCACGGTCAGCGCCCGCACCTGACCGAAGCGAAAGCCGGTCCGATAGCGCCGCGTGGCCCGTTCGCCGGTCAGAATATGCTCGGTGCCGACAATGGACTGAAACTCCGGGATTAACATGTCTGTGCTCATAGTGGTTCCCTGACGGATGCCTGTGAATGATCAGAACCGGCCACGAAGGCCGGTCCTCTTGGTCTTCTCGTGCGTCTTGCTTTTACGCAATATCCTCTGAGAGGACTTCCTCCGGGATATTCTGGAAGCAAACGGGGCGCAGGAAGCGGCGGATCGACAGGGTGCCGACCGAGGTCGCGCCAAAGTTGGTCGAGGCCGGATAAGGCCCGCCGTGCACCATG
>NZ_JBTVYO010000005.1:0-263516 GCF_054788345.1 Celeribacter sp. ULVN23_4
CATAAACCATCCGTGTGGGGGCACCATTCTACGGCCCAACTTATTGATCTGCCTCGCAAATTACGCGCAGGAGCTCAGCCGTAGGACATGGCGTCTACTTAAGGGCACCTCTGCGCCCCTAAGACGGATCAAAATGTCCAAAATATCAAAGACATATAAGGGCGATGACTACACCTGTCCAGATTGTGGCGCAGTCTATTCAGTCCAATGTATCCAGTGGCCGAGCCGAGAGCGGGATCAACACACATGTGAGGTCTGCGGCAAGTTCCGGAGCTGGAATTCGACCGACGAGAAGACCTTTACCTTGATCAAACGGCCCTAGCTCTCAGTCAGGCACCCCACGCACTGATCCATCCACTTCTTCAGGACGGTCAACGGGTATCCCGATCCATAGGACTGCCCTACCCCATCGGTCTCCCATCCTCCGATCTGGTCAGCAATATCGGAAGGACACTCAACTGCCCTGAGTCGGTCCCTCATGGCATGGCGGAAGCCGTGCATGGTTCCACCCTCATTGACGTGTGGCTTGATCCATTTGTTCAAAGCCGCGCTCGCTGAGTTGGCGTTGGCGGTCTTCCCATCTGTGTAGCGCGGGAAAGCGAACTCGGACGTTTCTGGCTGATCATAGAGTTGTTGCGCGGCCCAGAGAGCGGCTCCAACCAGAGGAACCTTGCGTTCGCTGGATCGGGTCTTGAGACGTCGCCAAGGGTGCGGCTGGATGACAACATACGGCACCTCTGCATGAAGCACTAAGTCATCCCTACGCAGCCCTGCAGCCTCTGCCAGACGCATTCCAGTGTCAGATACAAGGGCGACCATCCAGCGCAGGTCATCGTTAATCAGGCGGCATTGTGTCTGAACGTGGGCTACAGCAGACTTGGAAAGCGTTGCCCGAACTTTCAAACCCGACGAGCGATCATAGTAAATCCCGGTAAATGGGTTTGCGATGTCTAGTCCCACCTCACTGATAGCAAAATTGACGACAGCCCTGACCGTCCCAAAAATGCGGGTAATACTGCTCCCAGTCAGCCCCTTCTGAATCAGGGTGTCGCGGAACTTGGTCGCATCTACCTTCCGATACTTGGTTAGGTCCTTATCCCCACATGCGTCTATAACGTAGCCACAGGAGCGCTCAGCAGCCCTCTTGAACGTAACTGGCCGTCCTTTCCCCTTGAGGCGGAGATAGATCGCCACGGCTTCCGAGAGCTTCACTGAGGCTTGCTGAGGTTCTTCGCGGAAAGGCTCTGCCCGTCCCCCCTTGTGTCGCAGCAGATGTTTGCCGGGGAGATCCTGATCCTTGATGCGCAGATGATACCAATACTCATCTAGCTTCTGTGCAGCTCTCTGAGAGCGCGACGCTGCGATAGCTGCCGACCGGGTGCGCAGCGAATAACAGATCTTCGCCGCCGAATAGTGCTTCCTCAGATCGCTTGGGACCCTGCGTTCGAAATAGAAAATTCCTTCTTTGGTGAAGGAATACGGGACCGAAATGTCATACGCCATGTCCTACGGCTGAGCTCCTGCGCGTAATTTGCGAGGCAGATCAATAAGTTGGACCGTAGAATGGTGCCCCCACACGCGTTCAAATCGAACTCGTCGCGGGAGTGTCGTATTTGTTTTCAATGACTTACGGGGAGGCGCCTTGCGGAGGTGTCCCAGAAAGTGCCCTTAATGTGTCCCAATTTGTTTGGTATGTAAAGACCGCCAAGTAAGCGCCCCCCAATTGGGCGAGTTTGCCATCTCTTCGAAGGTGAAGGCACGTTGCTCATTCCCGCCCGGGAAGTCGTCTGTACAACAGAATTTGCTCCGCCTAATGTCCAACCGATTGCAGTAACAAAAAATCCGAAGGTGTAGCTTGTCCCAATCAACGAATAACCTCGCTAGTTACATCTGGTCACTTGCAGACCTCTTGCGCGGCGATTTCAAGCAGAGCCAATATGGCCGCATTATCTTGCCGTTCACCCTGCTTCGCCGCCTCGAATGCGTTTTGAAAGACCGAAAGGCTGACGTCCTTGCGGAGCATGCGCGACTCGAGAAATCGCCACTTCCCGATGAGGCCAAGGAAAAGCTCCTGCTTCGTGCGGCCCAGCTCTCCTTCTACAACACATCCAAGATGGATTTGTCGTCACTCGGCGCAAGCGGCATCAAAGACAACCTTGACAGCTACATTCAGAGCTTCTCAAAAGACGCACGCGAAATCTTCGAACACTTCAAGTTTGGTGAATTTATCGCGCAGCTCAGCGACGCCAACTTACTTTATAAGGCCGTCCAACAGGTCAAAGGCGCAGACCTTCGCCCGGAGGTGGTGTCAAACCACGACATGGGCTTGGTTTTCGAAGAGCTCATTCGCCGCTTTGCAGAAGGGTCCAACGAAACCGCCGGTGAACACTTCACCCCGCGCGACATCGTTGACCTCACAACTTCGCTTGTTTTCATGGAAGATGATGAGGCCCTGACCCAGGAAGGGGTTATTCGCACCATCTATGACCCGACCGCAGGAACAGGCGGCTTTCTATCAGCAGGTATGGAATATGTCCTGCAATTGAACCCCGGTGCAGTCATGCGGGCCTTTGGGCAGGAATTGAACCCCGAAAGCTATGCGATCTGCAAAGCGGATATGCTGATCAAAGGGCAAGACGTCACCAACATCAAGCTTGGCAACACCCTGTCCCAAGACCAGTTGGTCAATGACAAGTTCGACTACATGCTCTCCAACCCGCCCTTTGGTGTGGATTGGAAAAAGATTGAAAAGGACATCAAGGACGAACACGCGCTCAAAGGATATGGCGGGCGCTTTGGCCCTGGTCTCCCGCGCGTCTCTGATGGCTCGCTCCTTTTCCTGATGCACCTGCTATCCAAGCTTCGCGATGCCGAGCAAGGCGGCGGGCGCGTCGGCATTATCCTCAACGGCTCCCCGCTTTTCACCGGCGGGGCCGGGTCAGGCGAAAGCGAAATCCGCCGCCATATCCTGGAATCTGATCTATTGGAGGCCATCGTCGCACTGCCAACAGACATGTTCTATAACACCGGTATTGCTACCTATGTCTGGGTCCTGACCAACAAAAAAGCCCCAGAACGCAAGGGCAAGGTGCTGCTGATCAACGGCACGGACCTCTACAGCAAAATGCGCAAGTCTCTCGGCTCAAAACGCAAATGGATGGACACAGACGATATTGCCACCATCACACGCTGCTTTGGCGCGTTCGAGCCTGTTGAGCCAACCGCACTGGACAAACCTGCCGACGCCAAAAGCAACCGTGGCAGGCAGTCAGACGCCCCTAAAACGCCCGCCTCGAAAACCTTTGCGGCTAAGCTCTTTGACACGCATGAATTTGGCTATCGCCGCCTGACGATTGAGCGTCCGTTGCGGGAAAGCTACCAGTTCAGCGATAACCGCATTGCCACGCTGCGCTTTGCTCCCAAACCGCTGAACGCCATCACCCAATGGATTTATGAAACCTATGGCACGGGCTGGGATGAAAATGGCCTCGATTACGGCGTGCTGGACGCGCATGAGGTCGAAATTCGGTCCCATATCAAGGCCGAGTTCCCCGAACTGAAGGAAAAGCAGATCAAGGACGCGCTGGACCCAAAGACTTGGCGCACCCAACTGGCCATCCTGCAAAAGGCCCGCGCGGTGCAGGCCAAGATCGGCACCGACCAGCATGACGACATGAACGGCTTTGACGCGGCGCTGAAGGCGACGGGCGTTGCCTTAGACGCTCCGACGAAAAAACAGATCACGGCAGCGGTCAGTTGGAAAAACCCCAAAGCCGAAAAGGTCATCAAAAAGGTCCACAAAAAAACCGCGCCAAAGCCGTTGTATGGATTGTTCGAGGTCGCGGGACAGGTGGTGGAGTACAAACCCGATGGCGATCTGCGCGATAATGAAAACGTGCCGCTGGACCCTTCCCGCCCGGTGGATACGGTGAATGAGGCCTATTTCCGGGCCGAGGTCGCACCGCATGTACCCGATGCGTGGATGGATGCGGGCAAGGTGGATGCGCTGGATGGCGGTATCGGCATTGTCGGCTATGAAGTCCCGTTCAATCGGCATTTCTATACCTATGTGCCGCCCCGCGATCTGGCCGAGATTGACGCCGATCTGGACAAGGTCAGCGCCGAGATCATGGCGCTGTTGCAAGAGGTGCATTCCTAATGGGCGCGGCGCGGTACACTGACTACACAGTAACTGATATTCCTTGGATAAATAGGTATCCCTCGGAATGGAAATTGACCCGTGTTAAGCACGAGTCGATGGTTAAGGCTAGGGTCGGCTGGCACGGCCTCAAATCAGATGATTTCACCGAAGAAGGCCCGTACCTGGTTACAGGGTCAGACTTTCTCGGTCCAACAATCCAATGGGGAAATTGCTACCATTGTGACATCTCTCGCTATGAACAAGACCCAAATATCCAGTTGAAAAATGGCGACCTGCTCATCACAAAAGATGGGACCATTGGAAAAGTGGCGCTTGTCGAGGGGTTGGACGGCCAAGCCACTTTAAACAGTGGGGTCTTCGTGGTTCGACCATTGACGACTAGCTATACTAGCCGGTTCTATTTTTGGCTGCTTCAATCCAAAGTATTTACAAGTTTCGTTGATTTCAACAAAACTGGAAGTACGATCTCTCACCTCTATCAAGATACTTTTGTCAATTTCAGCTACGCGTTACCCTCCCTCCCCGAACAAACCAAAATCGCGGCGTTTTTGGATTTTGAGACGGGGAAGATAGATGCGTTGATTGCCAAGCAGGAGCGGTTGATCGCGCTGCTTGAGGAAAAGCGGCAAGCGGTGATCAGCCATGCGGTGACCAAAGGCCTCAACCCAAACGCCCCCCTGCGCCCCTCCGGCATAGACTGGCTCGGCGATGTGCCGGAGCATTGGGAGGTTGCAAGAATCAAGCATCTTGCGATCACTATTTCCAAAGGGACGACGCCAAGCACAATCGGCGGCGATTTGGTTTCACACGGTATTAGGTTTCTAAAGGCTGAGAATATTGGCAAGTCGGTGTATGCATCCGCGCAGCCTGAGTTTTACATATCCCCAAAGGTAGACGAGGATTTGGCGAGGTCTCGCCTGCAAGACCAAGATGTACTCGTTATTATTGCTGGCGCGACAACAGGCTTAGCATCAGTAATTGGGCCAGAGCTTATACCAGCTAACACAAACCAGGCCGTTAGCTTCATTCGCCCCAAAGAACTAATGCATGCTCATTTCATCATGAATTGGCTTGGGACCGAGTTTGCCCAACGCCATATTTGGGTAGGCGCGGTTCAAGCTGCGCAACCAAACCTGTCGATGGAAACACTCGGCAACATACCGATAGCAGTTCCCCCCAAAAGGGAAGTCGAATTGATTTTGGACACCATTTCCAAAGCCAACACCAAGTTTTCCGATCTTCTGGGCAAAGCCCAATCCGCCATCAGCCTCCTCAAAGAGCGCCGCACCGCTCTAATCTCTGCCGCTGTCACCGGCAAGATTGATGTGCGCGATTGGCAGCTACCTGAAGAGGCCACTGTTACTTCTTCCCCAGAGATTTCCACCCAAGATTTTGACCAAGTGCAGGAGGCCATCGGATGAGCATTTCCCACGGCGTGACCCGCGAAGATGTTTTTCAAAACGAGATGATTGCCCAGATGATCGCGGATGGCTGGCAGCTTGGCTCCCCCGCCGGATATAACCGCGAATTGGCGCTTTATACCGAAGACCTGATCGGCTTTGTCAAAGACACGCAAGGCACCGAATGGCAAAAGCACTGCAAGAACTATTCCGGCAACCCCGAAGAAAGACTGCTGTCCCGCGTGGCTAGTCAGTTGCAGAAGGCCGACCCCAACGCCACCGGCAAAGAGCTGCGCACCTATGGCACGCTCGGTGTGCTGCGCCACGGGGTAAAGGACCGCAATGCCAAATTCGCCTTGTGCCAGTTCAAGCCCGAGCATGACCTGAACCCCGACACGCTCGCCCGTTACAAACAAAACCGCCTGCGTATCGTGCCCGAGCTGGTCTATAGCCCCTATGCCAGTGACGCGCATCTGGCGGCAGAGGGCACGCAGGCCAAGAAATGGCGCATTGATCTGGTGCTGTTCGTGAACGGTTTGCCCGTGGTTACGCTGGAGCTGAAATCAGAGTTCAAGCAATCGGTGCAGAATGCGATCAACCAGTACAAGAAAACGCGCCTGCCCATCGACCCGGCCACCAAGAAGCCAGAACCACTGTTGACCTTTAAACGCGGGGCTTTGGTCCATTTCGCGGTGAGCCAGTACGAGGTCCATATGGCTACGCGGCTGGATGGGGCTGATACGTTCTTCCTCCCCTTCAACAAGGGCACCGCCGATGGCGGCGCAGGAAACGATGTGCCCGATGATGTGAACAGCTATGCCACGGCCTACCTGTGGCGAGAAGTGCTGCAACCTGACGCGCTGCTGAATATCCTTGCCCGTTTCATGCATTTGCAGATCGAGGAAAAGGAAGATTGGGAGGGCCGGAAGTACAAGAAGGAAACGATGATTTTCCCGCGTTATCATCAGTGGGATGTGGTCGGGAAACTGATCGAAGCGGCAAAGGCCGAGGGGCCGGGCAACAAGTATTTGATCCAGCACAGCGCCGGGTCCGGCAAGTCGAACTCCATCGCCTGGACCGCGCATCAGCTATCGTCGCTGTTTGAGAGCGGCAAGAAGGTGTTTGACTCGGTGATCATCGTAACGGACCGAACGGTTCTGGATGACCAGTTGCAAGAGACCATCTATCAATTCGAACATGTGGACGGGGTGGTCGGTCGCATCAACCGCGAGGAAGGCGACGGGTCCAAGTCAGAGAAGCTCGCACATGCGCTGGAGTCGGCACAGCCCATCATCATTGTGACGATACAGACATTCCCCCATGTGCTGAAAGCCATTGAGAACAGCACCAGCTTGAAAGAGCGCAGCTATGCGATCATCGCAGATGAGGCACACTCCTCGCAGACTGGATCGACTGCGCGGAAGCTGAAAGAGGTGCTGATGCTGGAAGAGCGCAGCGATGATGAACCGCTCAGCTCAGAAGACATCCTGGATGCCGCTGTTGCTGCCAAACGCGCCTCCAACAATCTCAGCTACTTTGCCTTTACCGCGACGCCAAAGACAAAAACGCTTGAGCTGTTCGGGCGCGTTCCAAACCCAGCAGAGCCGCCCTCAAAGGCCAACAAACCCGAGGCCTATCACGTCTATTCAATGCGCCAAGCTATCGAAGAGGGTTTCATTCTCGACGTCTTGCGCAACTACACCAGCTACAAGATTGCCTACAATCTCGCCCTGAAAGCCCAGGAAGCGGACGCTGAGGTCGATAGCAAGAAAGCAAAAGTGAAGCTGAACCAATGGGTTCGTTTGCACGACTACAACATTTCGCAGAAGGTTCGGGTGATCATCGAACACTTCAAAGAAAACGTCATGGGCCTTCTTGGCGGACAGGCCAAAGCTATGGTCGTCACCAGTTCCCGCAAGGAAGCAGTGCGGTACAAGCTAGCCTTCGACAAATACATCGCAGAGCAGGGTTATGCGAAGATGCATGCGATGGTGGCCTTTTCGGGGGAGGTCGAATTTGACAATAGCGACCCGAATTCTGAGGGTCTCATGGGAGAAAAGTTCTCTGAAACTGGGATGAATCCGCTCCTGAAGGGGCGAGATATGCGCAAGGCATTCGACAGCGACGACTATCAGGTGATGATCGTCGCCAACAAATTCCAGACTGGCTTTGATCAGCCAAAGCTATGCGCCATGTACGTCGATAAGAAACTTGCAGGCGTGGAGTGCGTTCAAACCCTCTCGCGGCTAAACCGGACTTATCCTGGCAAAAGGGAAGCCGGAACGTATGTCTTGGACTTCTTCAATGAGCCTGAGGATGTGTTGTCCGCGTTTCAGGAATACTATCAGACAGCAGAATTGGTGGACGTTTCCAACCCTGACATTGTCTTTGACCTATCGGAAAAGCTTCGGGCTTTCGGCATCTTCACCTGGGTAGAGGTCGAGAAGTTCTGCGAAGCATTCCTGACACAGAACCTGAGTAGCGCGGCAGTCGCCAATATCTGCAAGCCTGCGGTCGACCGTTGGGCTACCCGCTACAAGTCCGCGAGGGAAGCTTATTCGACAGCGTTAGAGATGGCTGAACGCGCCAAGAACAGTGGAGATGCCGTTCTGATTGCGAACACTGAAGGCACGCTGAAGGACTGCAAAAAAGAGAAAGACAGTCTGGAGCTATTCAAGAAAGACTTGGCAACTTTCGTGCGTTTTTATGAGTTCATTTCTCAGATCGTCGACTACGATGACAAGGAGCTTGAAAAACTCAGCTTGTATTCTCGGCAACTTGGCCCGCTCCTCCGAGAGACCAATCTAGATCAAGAGGATTTGGACTTAGGGGAGGTTGCGTTGAGCCACTACCGCCTTTCCAAGATCAAGGAACAAGACCTGAAACTAGCAGTCGATGCAGCAGAGGGGCTAGAGCCAGGGAGTGGATTGGGCAGCGGCAAAGCCAAGGACAAAAAAGAAGAGTTTCTTTCCCAAATCATCCAACGCTTGAACGAGGTGTTCGCCGGAGAAGGCCTGACTGAAGACGACATGGTCAGCTATTTTCACACGATCAAGTCCAAGGTGCATGCGAACGCGCCCGTGATGAAGCAAATCACAAAGAATACCCGTGAGCAAATCATGTTGGGTGACTACCCGCTAGCTGTAGACGACGCACTATTCGAAAGCAGCGAAGCTCACCAGAAACAGTTCCTGAAGTTGATGAAAGACCCGGAACAATTGGACAGGTTCAAGCGCCTGCTCTTGGATATGGTCTTGCACGACATCCAGAGTGGAAACGCCGCGCCTGGTAAGAGCTCCAAAGGCTCCGAAAAAGACTGATACACCCCAGCGAGGGCGAACGACGCAAATAATCGGACCAGAAGGAAGGCTCTACCCTGCCTTCTCTTCCCATGCACTCAGCACCACCTCAGCACGCACCGGGTCGGCCTTGATGCGGAGCACCGCTTGCCGCGAAAGACCCGTGGCCTTGGCGATCTGAGAAGTCCCTGCCCCTTGGTGCAACATATCGGTAACCGTTTGAAGGGCCTTGCGGTCATATGAGGGCTTCCTTCCAAGGTAAGCCTGTGGCTCCCGCTCTTTTTTCGCCGCTATACCCGCCTTCTGGGCCTCTTTGGTCGCCTCTGCCTGTGCCTGTGCTGTGGCTGCCATAAAAGCAATGAGAGCGTCCCTGACGGCTTCCTGCATAGGGTCAGAGGTGGCACCGTCAAAGGTCAGGCCATTGATGACAGTGCGGATGATGACGCCCCTCCGCATGAACTCTCGGATGGTGTCCGTCACATCCTGATAGTTGCGTCCTAGACGGTCCACCCACCGGACAACCAGAGTGTCCCCCTTGCGGAGCATGTCGAAGAGCCTCCGCCCCTCTTTCCTCTCTCTCAGAGCTGTGCTTACGCCAGACACACCGTGGTCTGACACCACGTGGTCAATGGTGAAGCCTGCAGCCTCAGCTTGAGCCTTCTGGTGGTCAAGCGTCTGGTCTGCGGTGGAGACGCGGGCATAGAGGATGGTGGCCATAGGGTGTCCGTTCATGTGTCCGTTGCGGTACTGTCCGATAAGTAGACTGTCCGTTGACCCATGTCAACCCTTACGGACATACTATCGGACACCTCCACAGATGACCGCTACGGCATACCCATACGGACATGCGATTGTTACTTGCTGCAATGAAAAACTGAATTAACCTAGAAGAAAAATGGAGGTTTCGAGATGCCAAAACCTGATTGGACGGCGGAAGAATTGGATGCATGTCAAAAGGAGGTTGCAGATTGGAAAGGTCCTAAACCGCAAGACCCGATTCAATTTTCTTTGAAATGCTTGGTGGTGACCGTAGGGATAATCGGTGTTCAAGGATTTGTGGCAGCAATGACTGGCGACCTGCCCCCTGACGGCTTGGCCACACGATCTACATCGCTTACCTGCATCTTTGTGGTGCTGGGTAGCTACATGTATCAACGACGCCTTGAGAAAAAGTGGTGGGATGCCGTAGATACTTGCCTTCGATTCAAACAAGAGTAACCCCACCGGGGGAAACGCGTGGCTATATATATGATCTCTGCTACGCAGATACGTGGCACAAAATATTCTGACCCCCTCAATATAGATCATCGTATCTGACATATTTGAAAAAGGGTGGAGGCACCCGATTGTCACCGGATGCCCCCTTCGCATGTTGACTGCGGGGAGCCTTAATCCCCCTCAGCCATTCCTTGATCTGTGTTCGAAAGCGGCTCTTGTTGCGTCGCAGGTTTCTGAGCGTCTTGCAGCGTCATCTCGGACCCGTTCGCATTCCCGTTCTGCCCCCTCTTGCGCCAGCCTCCGCTGCTCAGCCGCATATCTAAAGAAAGCCTCATTCTGTGCTCTGGCCTCTTCGGAGACGTGGCGACCAGAAGGGACCGTTACGCCTGTGTTCTGGTTGCATTTCGGGGTCATGCACGGCTGACCTTCACAAGCCCTTGAGACACCGCGTCGGTCCACTTGACCACGCCGCGACCGGGAATGTTGATCGCCACTTCACCGCCCTCAAAGATTGGCTCAAGACCAGCGTCGATAAGGGCCTGCGGGAAGGCTGCGTCCTGCCATGCGGTCATGGCCTCATCGGTGCTCAGTGGGGACCATGCTGCTGCCTCTGTCTGTGCTGCGAGGTCTTGGAAGGCGGCGGTGCTGCCGGTCTTGAGCATCTCAGAGATTGCAGCATTGAAGGCTTGGCGATTGTCTTGCCAAAGCTCTTGCAACTCCGCCTCATCCATCCCCGTTGCTGCGGTCACCTTGGCGGCGTAGGCGTCACGCACGGCCTCAAGACCGACGTCAGACAAACCGCCTTCGAGTTTGAGATAGTCCGTTGTCTTCTCGGAGAACTGACCTTCATTCAAATCAGCTTCGAGGGAGGAGATTGTGGCAGGAGAGACGCTGGGGAGCACCTCTTTGGTGAACGTATCAGCGGCGCTCACAGGGGCCTCAGGGGCTCGTTCAGGGGCTGGATAAGGGTTGCCCTGCGGAGAGCCGTCAGAGGCGCTCAGAGAGTCGCTCTGGGGCTGTGTGAGCATTGCCTTGGAGGGGTCTGCAATGAGGCCATCACGAACCGCTTGCTCCACCTTCACAGGCATTCCGTGGATGAGGACAAGGTCATGCGGACGGGGACCGCCAGCGGGCACGGGGTGGCCTGCCTCGGTCATGAAGGTGTGACCCGTCGCAGCGTCTGCGCTGGGCGTGTGGGTAACCTCTGCACCTCGGCTCTGGGTCATGCCGTAACCGGATGTGACCTCAAGCGAGCCTCCGCCAACTGTGGCGGTGAAGCCCATCTTACCAGAGGGTGCGAGGTTGGAGGCGGGGGTGTCTGCGGCGGTGACGCCGTGTCGATATTCCATGTGGGTTTTTCCTTTCGAATTGGGAGAATGAGCAAAAGCTCAGGGAGGCACCCTCGGTCCATCGCGACGAACAACAACAGAGCCCACTTGTGTTTTCGATTGAGATGGAAAGGAGACATCCCGCGAGGGACAGAAGGTGCCCGCCTGAACCTTCGCTCAGCGGGTATGAGCGGCACCCACAGTGGGAACCGCTAGGGGGATTAATCGGTGATGCGAACGAGCCAGAGGTTTTCCTTGGCGCTGTTGCGGGGATTGCCGTCCGAATGCTTGACCGTGTGGCCTGCGGGGATGGGGCGGCTGTGGCAAAGCATCCAAGCCACCTCAGCATGCCTGACAATCTGCACCTCCCCCTTGGTCTTGAAAGACAGAAGAATTTCGAGGTTGTCACCGTATCGCTGGGAAACGAGGTGCTGACCCCCATCACGCTTCCAGAAAACCAGAGAGCCACGCAACACCATTGCGCGGGAGACGAAGGCAAAGAATTCTTCGGTGGTCAAAGAGCATCTAGGCCGGGGCGTATCGGGAACCGGAGCAAGCGCGCTCAGGACACCTTGCGCGGGCTTCGGGAAGTCGCCGGGCAACGGGTGAAGGCCATCGGCGAAATCGTCAAATGCGGAGCGTGTCATGTGGGGGTGTCCTTTCGGGGAGCTTTACGGTGAACTTGCGGCGTGCTTCCGGTGCCGTTGTGGACAGCGTCAGAGGTCCCCAGCCCTTGGTCTTCATTCGATCACGGCAGGCTTGCATGTGTTCGGAGATCATCGCATTCCAGCGGCGCTCCGCTTCCAATTCGGCGGCATGCTCGGCGGCGTCCTGCGCCTCCTGTTCCGCCTGCTCTGCCTCTGCCTTGCGCTGGGCCTGTTCGGCCTTGGCGGCGGCTATGACCTCATCAGCTTCGAGGAGACGCATGGCTTGCTCTAGCGTCTTCGGTCGCAGATCGCGCTTGCCTGCGTTGAACTGTCGAACAGCATCGCGGAGCCTTTCGGCCTTCTTCGAACAGACGGGCGAACAGGTCAGGGAGTTGACCGCCTTGGGCTGAAACGGGCACCCGCAGATCGGGCAGGTCCGTTCATCGAGCGTCATGCTGCAATCGCTTCCGCATGCACTGATCGGCGGCTCAGCTTCCATGCAGACCACGGGCAAGACCTCCGCTTTAAGCGCCCATCCTCATAGACTGGGGGATGGTCTGGCCCAAAATACTCTGCCGGGAAAGCCAAGGCGTCATGGGGCGGGAGAGTGTTCTCCGGGTTCAGCACTTCATAAGAACGCTGCTCATAGACCTCCTGACAGTAGTGGTCGAGGCTGTGCCCTATTCCAATACGCCCGGTCCCATCCATATACCAAGCCTTAAGCAAGTCGTGTCGGGTCAGCCATCTCCGCAGCTCTGCATTGCTTCGTGCTTGTGCGATCAGTCGCTCCAAAAACTCGGCACGGTAACGCGGCGGCGTCTCATATAGCGCGTTGGTCAAGTCAGTCAGCCTAGTCTTCCGCATCTCACTTCGCCGCCTTTCGTCCCTGCTGTGGGCAACCTTACGGGAGCCACGGGCAGCGTTGCGGGACTTGCGCTTGCGGCAATTGTCGCTGCAATACATCTGGTTCTGGCGGCGTGGCGTGAACTCGGCGTCACAGGCGGGGCATTGAATTTGTTCGGTCATGGTCTGGTTCCTTGGGTTTGATGGATGATCGGGAAGGACAGCCCGTCAGCAGGCCCGCCAAGGGGCCCGACCAAAGGCGCTATCGGGCATGCGAGGGCTGCCCACCGCGATCATCGAGGGGGATGGAGAGGAGGGGCTTCTTCGTCCTACTGTGTGGGTTATTCGGTGACATATTGTCGCGCCGCTTAACTTGAGACGAACGTGCTGGTGAGCGGCCCATAAAACGGGCGTGCTAAGTCTGCCACCCTACTGTGTGGGTCATCGCCTCCGCCAACGCCAGCGCACGCCTGCTGCGGCGGTACGTCTCTCTGTCCGGAGGGGTGGGTTATTCGATTTAGCGGCCCTCGCATGGCCGATAGCGCCTGAACGCTGAACTGCTAAAACGTCCCTCCACCACTATAAAGAAGACAACTTCATGGGATGAATGGGTTGTGTTGGAGGGGATGGTGAATATCATCACACCTTCATCAAACCTCGGCGCAAGCCGGGAGCAAGGTGTTCTGAACGTGCAGGAAAAACTGCCTGCTAGAGGTGGCCTAGCTTGAACTTTTCGGTCTTGTTCAGGTCGGAGACCAGAAGGTCGCGCTAACGCGCTCTGAAGACCACAGAGAGGTTTGATCATCTTTAATCAAATCTCTCAATCCACCTCAGCGGCGTAGCCGCCTGCAACGATATATGCACCGTTCTGTGTGAGGTTGTATGAGAAGATGAGGAGGTCTTTCAGCCTCGCACGCTCGCTCGCATGGCCGTTATGGTTTCCCTCATAGTGGTGGAGGGACGTTTTCTGCCTCAGCGCCCTTAGGTGCCTCTATAGTCTTCCGCGCACCGGGCATGGTGTAGCTTCCCGTCTTGCGGATGGAAGGGAGAACCTCGCGGGTCACCCAATCTTGGAATGCCTTGGCTTCCTTCTTGTCGCTGCGCATGACGAGTTTGTAGAGGCCACTCTCGGAGATGAGTGTGGTATGCCACGAGGACCCGCAGAATAAATGCGGGTGCTCTCGTTTGGTGACTTTCACCTTCTCGTCTTGTCTCAAACGTGTCAGCCAGCGGTGAGTGCCAGCGTGAAGGTCCATGCCTAGCATCTGGCAGGCATCCACCGCCACGAACCACGGCTCACCGTCGATCTCGACCACCCTCAGGTCCATTCCGTTGAAACTGTAGGTGGACACTGAGGGTGCCTGAGATGAAATCAGGGTGCTCCTTTACTCTGTGTAAGGGTGCTCATTAAGTCCCATGGAATTTCCATGGGTCTTCCATACCCTAAATCCGATTGAGGCCTAGAGTGATTCGATCTATCTCACCCCCACAGCCCTCCGCACCACCTCCGCAGCCACCTTCAGCCAAGCCGCTTCGCTGCCATACACCCGGTCCCCAAGGTTCCCCGCCGCATGGCCCATGATACGGTGTTCAATCCGGGGGTCTGCACCAGCCTCAATGAGCTTGTCCTTGAAGTTGTGGCGGAGGCTGTAGACCACATGCCGCCTATCATCCGTCACAGCCCTCACATGCTTGTTCAGGGCTGCAGAGAGTCGCTCAGCGCCTCCCTCGCGGGCATAGTGCGGGAAGAGAAGGGTTCCACCCTCGGCCAGCTTAACGGCCTCCTGAGTGGCTCCCAGAGCGTCTCCTGCGAGGGGGACCAAGCGGTGACTTGACACTGTCTTGATGCGCCTGTCTTCGTGCCATGTGACGTGGATGTGGGGCGTCTCGTGATCAAGTTTAACGTCTTCTAGCCGAAGCCCGGAGATTTCGCTGGGGCGACACCCCGTTCCCTCCAGAAGACGCCAGATCAATAGCAACTCAGGGCGCTTGCTCCGGGACAGCCTTTCACGCACGTTAGCAATGACTTCCACAGGCAACGGGAGCCGGGCCTTACGGTCAATCGTGGGTGCTGCACCGCTGGCTTTCACCTCCAGCTTGCGGAAGGGGTTGGCCACAGTACCGACCAGATCGAACTCGACCAAGGCCAGTTCGACAATTGCCCGAACAGCATTCAATTCCCGTCTTATCGTTTCTGCTGACAGCGGTTTCCCGGTGACTGTCTTGGAGTTTTGGAGGTGGTCGAGGAGCTTCCTGCCATGCTGCCTACGGAGGTTTGCAATCGGTAGCTTTGACAGCTTGCCCAACGCTTCCTCGGTCTTCCTTCTCCCCCTCGCCAGTCTGTTCCTAGGGCCACGCCCTTGGCTTTCGTCGATCTTCTCGCGCTCATACAGATCGAAAGCATCTGCGAGAGTGTATGCTGGAGGCGCTGCATCGGGCTGGATAACGGCCTTGTAAAGCAACGGGTCACCTTGGCGCTGGGCAATGTCTTCCGCCAAGACCTGCCTGATTTCTTCATCATCGCCACGGGCACCTTCCAGTAACCGATCAGCCTCTTGTTGGGCCTCCTTCCAAAGAACGCGGGGAGATGCACCCTCGCGCTCCTCCACAGAGCGCCTGTGCGCCGCTACAAGGGCCTCAAACTCGGTTGATAGGGTTTCCCACTCGGTGACCATAGCGGGGCCTGAACGGGCTTTGAGGGGCTTCTGGAAGAATGTCTCTCCCCGAGCCTCAGCAACGTCCTTCGGCCAGCGCCTGCGGAACCTCTTTCGACCTCCGCCCAGTTCGTCTATGTACTTCAGCTTCATTGTCACAGCCATGCAAGTGTCCTCGAAGTGTCCCGAAATGTGTCCCGGAACAGCAACGCAAGTGCATGTTAATCAATGAAAACAGGGCCTTCAAGAGAAGGTGGTGGTGCCCCCACACGGACTCGAACCGCGGACCTACTGATTACAAATCAGTTGCTCTACCAGCTGAGCTATAGGGGCACACTGGCGCTCATTTAAGCGGAGGGGGCGCGAGGTGCAAGCGGTTTGTCGTCTTAACTTAAATCAGACGCATGCTCCGAGCGCGCCAGGAGCAAGACCGCGACGAGGCCGACGGAAATCACCAAAAGAGCGGCGGGGGATGCTGCTTCCAGCTGCTCGAGGGAGGCCTTCTCGAACACCCGCGTGGCGAGCGTGTTGTAGTTGAACGGGCGCAGGAGCAGCGTGGCGGGAAGTTCTTTCACGCAATCGACGAAAACCAGCAGGAGCGCGGTGCCGACGGAACCTCGAATCAGCGGGACATAGACGCGGCGCAGGGTGCCGCCGAGCGTTTGACCAAGGGAGCGCGCGGCCATTGGCAGCGACGGCGCGACACGGCCGAGCGCCGCATCGGTCGCGCCTTGCGCCAAGGCGAAGAAACGCACCACATAGGCCAGAATGATCGCCACAGGCGTGCCGGTCATCAGAAGGCCGGGATCATAGCCCGTGAGCGCTTCGATACCATCGGCGACCACATGATCCAGCCCCGCCAAGGGAAACAGGATGCCGATCCCGAGCACCGCGCCCGGCGCCGCATAGCCTAAGGTGGTGAAGGGCAGCACCAGACGCGGAAGCTTGCGCCCGGTGAGACGCACGCCGTAGACCATGAACAAGGCCGCCAGAACCGTCAGGAACGCCGCACAGCCCGCGACCGTCAACGTGTTGGTCAAAGCCGACATCAGACCCGGCGCGAGCCATTGGTCCGGTTCGCCCAAAGCGTGGTGGGTGATGACACTGACCGGCAGGATGAAGCCCACGGCGAAGGGCACGAAACACAGGGCCAGCGCCAGAATGCCCTGCCAGCCCGAGAGACGGATCGGCGTGATCGGGCGGGCCTGACGCGCCCCTTGGGAATAGCGCGCCCCGCCGCGCGAGGATTTCTCAAACGCGATCAAGAGGAAGACGACGACCATAACGACGGAGGCGATCTGCGCCGCGCCGCCCGCGTTGCCACCCTCAAGCCATGTCGAGAAAATGCCGGTGGTCAGGGTTTGAACCGCGAAATAAGTGACGGTGCCATAGTCGGACACGGTTTCCATCATCACGATGGCCGTGCCTGCGGCGATGGCAGGGCGAGCGAGCGGCAGGCCGACGCGCCAGAAACGTTCGAAAGGCCCTGCCCCCAAAGCCCGCGCGGTTTCATAGACGGAACCCGATTGTTCGCGAAAAGCTGCACGGGTCAGCAGGAAGACATAGGGCGTCAAAGCGGCGGCCAGAACGATGATCGCGAAACCGAGGGAGCGCACCTCCGGGAACCAGTAATCACGCGAGCTCTGCCAACCGAACACATCCCGCATCATGCTCTGGAGCGGCCCGGCATATTCGAGAAAATCGACAAGCGCATAGGCACCGACATAAGCCGGGATCGCCAGCGGCAGGAGCAAAAGCCACTGAAGCGCCCGCGAAAATGGGAAGCGATACATGGTCACGAGCCACGCCGCCCCGGTGCCGACACAGGCGGCAAGCCCGGCGACGCCGAAGGCGAGAATGGCCGTCGTCCGCATGTAGCGCGGCAAGGTCGTGGACATGAGATGCGGCCATATATTGTCGCTCGGATGGAAGGCGATCCAGACCACGGCGATCAAAGGCATCATCACCAGAGCCGCGATCAAAAAGGCCCCGACAGACCAAGGAGACAGATGCGAGACACGCGAGAGCCCGCCATGCCGTTTGGCGTCGGGTTGGGTCTCGCAGGCTGGTGGTTGAGTCATTTGGTCGGTCATGCGTTTGGCTTACTGCCTTTCCTGCAAGACGTGAAGCCAAACTTGTGTGCCGAAAGCTCTACAGTGCAGGCTCTGCCCCCTTCACATATCGTGGTGAAATCGGTTTCCCTACACGGAAAAGCGTTTATATTGTCAAAAGCTTTCCCGTTCGCCGCGGGGCAGCGCATCGCCATGTTTTGCGCCGATTGGGCACGAAACAAAGGGCGCAAAGCCGACAAAGAGAGCAAAACAGGATATCCGCAGGCCCATGATCATTTCCATGCATATTGGCGCCCATTGCACCAATGGCGCGCAGCTCATGCGCGGGCTTCTCAAGAACAAAGCCGTTCTGGCCGAACACGGCGTGGCGATCCCGCCCCCGTCGCATTACCGCGACATTCTTCCGCAGATCATGAAAAAGGTGAAAAACGAGCGCGCCAGTGCGGAAACGCAGGAGATGCTGCTCGACCAAATGCTCGACATAGATGATTGCCAGCGGATGGTGCTGTCCTATGAGGACGTGATCTGCATGCATCCTCTGATCTTCGAGAAGGGCCAGTTCTACAGCAAGGCCGACTTCAAACTGCCTTGGCTGCGCAACGCTTTCGCGGATCACGAGATGGAGTTTTTCATCGGTTTGAGAAATCCGGTGACGTTCATCCCCGAAGCCTTTTCCAATTGCGGCCCGAACACCAGTTTCGACAAATTCCTCTCCGGCATCAATCTCGACACGCTGCGCTGGTCGGAGCTGCTGTCTCGCATCCGGAATTTCTGCCCGGACGCATCTCTGAGCTGTTTCGCCTTTGAGGACACGCCTCTCACGTGGTCCCAAGTTATGCGGGAGATGACCGGGATCGGCCTGATGGTGCCGATGTCCGGCGGGCTTGATATCTTGGCGACGATCATGAAGCGCGAAGGCATGAAGCGTCTTCGGACCTATTTGCAGAGCCACCAGCCGCAGAACGAAGAACAACGCCGCCGCATCCTTGAGGCTTTCCTAGACAAATATGTCAACGAGGACGCTCTGGAAGAAGAGATCGACCTGCCCGGCTGGGACGAAGATCTCGTGGAGCGCCTGACCGAGGCTTACGAGGAAGACCTCGAACGGATCGAAGCGATGGAAGACGTTCACTTCATCGCGTGAGCAAACAAAGCTCGCTTACCGCTCCAGATGCTCGGCGATCAACCCGTTGATCCCGCTGACAGGATGCGACTTCATCCAGATCGCGACGCGGCAGGCCGCCTGCCCGTAGGCCGTCGCATCGCGCGCCGCGGCGGAATGGCGCCAATCTTGGGCAAGCTCGGGCAAAGGGCCAAGGCCGGGATCACAGGTGTCGGCACGAAGATCGAAGCGCGGGTCTCGCGAAACCCATGTCGCGATGCCCTCGTCCACCCAGGCGGGAAAATGCGCCTGCGCGCGCAGACCAATCTGCCGATGAAGTGCAACATGGGCAAGCTCATGGGCAATGATCTCCGTATCATGCCCGCGCGGGCTCAGATAAAAGAGATGACTGCCATAGGCCATCGCACGCGCATCCATGCCGCCCATGACATTGTTGCAAGTCTCGGTAAAACAGATCAGCACGCGCGGTCGTTTTTCGATGTCGAACACCCGGCCAACGCGGATCTCGGCGAGGGTCAAACGGCGCAACATTTCCTTGGAACTTCGCGGACCGGTCAATTCGGAATAGACGCCCGGCGCGATCTTTTGAAATCCGAAGCAGCCCGGGCAAACCCCGGCCATTACCGGGGTAAATCCCAACACCAAAAGACCGAGACCGATCCCCAGCACGAGGGCGATCGTTGACAGGCCGATACGGTGACTGAGACGCCAGGCCATCAGGAAAGCTCAAAACACGCACATCAGCGCATGCCGAGAGCTTCCTTGTACATGTCGAGAATGGCCTCTTCTTCGGCGATCTCGTCGGCGGTTTTCTTGCGCAGAGCGATCAGCTTGCGCATCGCCTTGGTGTCATAACCGCGCCCTTTGGCTTCGGCCATCACCTCTTTCTGCTGGTCGGCGATGTCCTTTTTCTCCAGCTCAAGACGCTCGTAGCGCTCCACGAACTGGCGCAGTTCATCGGCGGTCACGCGGTAAGATGCGTCAGGGCCGGAATTGTGTTCTTCGTCCATCATGGTGGAAACCTTCCTCGGGTTTTATTGCTCTTTTCAGACCCGATCCCTACCTGCCCTCAAAGGGTGAGGCAAGCCTCACCCGCACTCACGCGCAAGGCCCGGCGCGCTTCCGCGCTTGTCTCAGCGCGCCGAAGCGTTTAGGCGCATAGAGACGGCGACTGCGCACAGACGAGGGAGAGCAGGATGGACGCGATTATTTGGGGCGGTGTTGTGCTCACACTCATCGGCGTGGGACTTTTGGTCTATTGCATCGTGGCTGCGATGAAAGCCAAGAAACTCGGCGGCACCGATGACGAAATCCGCGCCCGTTTGCAAAAGGTTGTCGCCCTCAATCTGGCGGCGCTTTTCATCTCTGCGCTCGGATTGGGCGCGGTCACAGTCGGCATCATCTTGGGCTGAAGCAGGCGGCTCGAACGAGTCGCTGCGCCCTACATGATGTGTTCGCATTGCGACCAAACCCGCAAATATTCCGTGCGTCTTGAGATCAAAGCGCCAACAAAGCGCGCATCGTTTCTCCACAGATGACAGTTGTGAGAGCCATGTCGGAATTTCTTTTCCAAGCTCGGAAAACCTCTTAACTAAATAAGAGTGAATTAACCATTTCGGCCTTTTCTTGAGAGCCGTCTGTGCTGGTGTGGGCGCAAGGCGGCTGAAAAGATGAGGTCTGGTCTCCAGCTGCTTGCTGCCGTCACAACGAAATACAATATATGGGGGAAGAGTCCTATGGACGCTCATGACACCGAGTTGCAAATTGCCATCCAGACCGTAGAGGACATTTCTGACCTGGAAAGGGACGAATGGACCGAAGCGCTGGACGAATTTTGCTCCGAGCTCGGATATTATGAGCCGCTCGGCGAGCATTATACCGCCGCGTTTCTGGATGAAAAGCCCCGCCTTCTCGTCAGTTTCGATACGTATGAGCGCGCAACGGAACGCAATGAAAAAGGCTATCCTACGGGCATGATGTTGGCGGCTCAGCATGGCTGGTCCTCGCTGACACTGCTGGCAAACGATCTCGACCCGAAAGACAGCTGGTTCCGCTCGAAACACATCTATCGCTATTTCGACCGGCTCGTGGCCGAAGGCTTCTTCGAGGATTTCGATCAGGTGGTTTTTTACGGCGCAGGCGCCTGCGGCTATGCGGCGGCGGCCTATTCCGTGGTCTCCCCCGGCTCGACGGTCATCGCAATCGCACCGCAAGCGACGCTCGACGGGCGTCTGGCAAGCTGGGATCGCCGCTTCCCGAAAACCCGCCGGATGGATTTCAGCACTCGCTATGGCTTCGCCCCCGACATGATCGACGGTGCGGATCAGGTCTTTGTGTTCTACGACCCCCGCGTGGCCGAAGACGCCATGCATGCCGCGCTCTTCAACCGCCCCCACGTCAATCGCATTCCCTGCCGCCTGTTTGGCGCAGACCCGGAATATGAGATGATCGAAATGGGGACCATCGCACCGATCCTCGAAGCTGCCCTCGAAGGGCATCTCGATCAGCGCACAATCACGCAAGCACTGCGCAATCGCCGCGACAATATCGGCTACCTGCGCCGCCTCCTAGCAGAGAGCGCCCCCGCGTCCCGCCCCTATCAGACAGCAATGCTGTGCCGCCATGTCCTCAATACCCGCAAACATGCGCCGCGTTTCCGGAAAGCCTATGCCCGCGCCATGGTTGCGCTTGAGGAAAAGGGTGTCAGCCTCCCTGAGATCACGCACGAGTCGGCCGAGACGGCCTGATCTGTCACAAAAAGTAAGGGGCGGGCCTCAGCCGAGGCCGCCCTCTTCTTCGACAAACCGCACGACCTCACCCACGCCCTCGCCATGGCGCAACGCGGCCATGACATAGGCATTCGTGCCCCGCGCCCGTTTGGTGTCTTCTTCGAGAAGCTCCCGATCCACACCGACATAAGGCGCAAGATCGACCTTGTTGACGATAAGCAAATCCGAGCGCGTGACCCCCGGCCCGCGTTTGCGCGGAATGTCCTGCCCCGCTGCCGTGTCGATCACATAGATCGTCAGATCCGCAAGCTCGGGTGAAAACGTCGCCGCAAGATTGTCGCCGCCGCTCTCGATCAGGATGACGTCGAGATCGGGGATTTTCTCGGAAAGATCGGCCACGGCAGCAAGATTGATCGACGCATCTTCGCGAATGGCCGTGTGCGGGCAGCCCCCGGTTTCGACACCGCGAATGCGCTCCATCGGCAGGATTTGCTGACGCATCAGGGCTTCGGCGTCTTCGCGCGTATAGATGTCATTGGTGATGACCGCGACGGAGTATTTCTCCGACAGCGCCTTCGCCAATGCCCCGGTCAGTGTGGTCTTTCCTGCGCCAACCGGCCCGCCGATCCCGACCCGCAAAGCTCCGTTCGGTGATGCCATGATTGCCTCCTGTTATGTCTTGAAAATCCGCACATCCATATCCTCATGGCGCGCGGCATTGAGATCGGCGGCGAAGGCTCCGGTCGACAGGTTTTCCACCGTCGCCCCCAGAGCCTCCTCCGCCACGGTTTCGATCACCTCATGCAGACGCGCCAGAACGCTTTGTCCGGCCGCCTGCCCGAGCGGCACAAAGCGCACGCCAGCGGAAACGAGGTTGGATGTAAAGCTATGCAGATACAGCGAAATTACGGTTTTCGGCGCAAGTTCGAGATCGCGAGCCGCCTCGCCCACCGCGACCGGCAACGCCCGTGCGGGGCGCTCTGGGCCACCCATGTCCTTCACCGTGCGCGCAAAGGCTGTGCCTTGCTCAAAGGTCTCCGCCCAGCGCTCTTTTGATCCGGCGATGGCCTCCGCCAAACGCGCCATGTCTTCGACATCCGCGCCCTGAAGCACCATCGACAAAAGCCAAGCATCCGTCCGCCCGCCGCCGCGCGTCAGAATGGCGCGAAGCCATTGCTCAAGCCCTTCCGCATCGCGCACATCCCCGTCACTGATCGCAAGCTCCAGCCCGTGGGAATAAGCAAACCCGCCCAACGGAAACGCCGGGGACAGCCATTGCGTCAGTGCCAGAAGCGCGCGCTCAGTCATGATGGTGGTGGTGATGCGTGTGGGAATGGTCGTGATCATGGCTGTGCTCATGATCGTGATGATGATCGTGGCCGTGTTCGTGGTCATGCGAATGACTGTGAGCGTGGCTGTGGTCATGGTCGTGCGCATGACTGTGCGAGTGCCCGTGATCGCCGTGGTCATGTCCCCCATGGTCATGCCCCATCGTCCGACCATGACCATAGGCCCCACCCTCAGGCGTGAACGGTGCCACGATCTCGGACACCACCGCGCCGAGCTGTTCCAGCATGGCTTTCAGCACCGGGTCGCGTTGGATCACCAGCCGGTCCGCCGCAATCTCGCAGGGCGTATGCCGGTTGCCGATATGCCAAGCATAGCGCGTCACGGTCTCGCCGGTGATGGCATAAAGCTCCTCATCCGCGGCCTGAACACCGATCACCGTCCCGTCTTCGCAGCGGAACCCGTCGCCCTCTCCGATGGACACGGTTTGCGGCAGATCGACGAACACCGCGAGACCACCTTCGGTCGTCAATTTCTTGCGCCGCAGCAGGCGTTGATCATAGGTCAGCGCGACGTGATCTTGTGCGGCATCCCCACAGCCCTGACAGAGTTCATAGGCTTTCAAACTGCTCATCATCACCCTCCTTTTCGGCCTTCGGACTTTCTTAACCGACTCGCCTTCAAATGTAAGGCAAGGAGACCTTGCCATGCCCTTTTCAGCAACCGATCATAACGTCACCAGCACCGGCTGCGAGGCCGTCGATGCGCTTTTTTCCCTGCGCGCGGAAATTTTACGGCTGCGGGCGCGTGAAGCGGAATTATGCGATGAAATTCTGACCTTTGCCACCGAAAGCGGCTGTGACAAAGTGCAGGGCACCGACCGGATCGCGGTGATCGAAACACGCCGACCTCTGCGGCTTGTTCCGGAGCGGTTGCCGCAGGAGATGTTGCTCGATGCAGGGCTGTTTGAACCAAGGGTTGAAACCGTGGTCCTCCTCGCACCGCGCGTGGACACACGAGAGGTCTCACGCTCCGAACCGAATGCCGAGACCGAAAGCCGCCCGGAAAACGCGGATTGTGTGGATGCAGACGACCCCTTCGGCCTCAATGGCCTCACGTCTCACAATACCGGCACAAGCCTCCAGCAAGCCTCCTCTCTACTAGACCCCGCTCTCGCAGAGGAAAGAGACGCTCCCCCCGATCTACGCCCAACGGAACATGCGGAGTTACAACCCCTCGCAGGCCTGGATCAGGACATCTTGGCAAAAATCGAAACCGACGCGGAGACCGCGCTTGAACCCGCGACCCTACCGGACGCCCTTGAACTTGCTCAGCAACTTGAGGCGGAAGCCGATATGCATGCCGCGCGCGAAATTGAGAGCGACAGCCAGAGCCCGGCACTTCCAGACACCGCGTTTACAAGCCGCCGCCTCGCGATAGGCGGAGAGAGTTAGACCTTCCCGACAAAGCCCCGCGCCTTACACGCAGAACAAATCCCGAAAGACATAATGCGGAATACGGTCGCGAGTGATCCCCATTGCGAGAAGTTCCTCATCGCTCATCGCATCCAATCGGGCCAGCTCCCCCAAGCGTTTGCGTCGCACGGCATAGGCATTCACGCCCTGCCCCAGCGTGGCAAAAAACAGATCAAGCCGCGCCCGAAGGCTCGGCGTGAGAATGGCGATATTGGCGACGTGCTGCATATTCGGAAACCTTCCATCGAACTGGTTTCCTCCCATACCCGTCAGGATAGCACAGCCCCACGCCGCCACAAACCATTAGGGTCAGGCCCCATGAATTCGTGACACGCAGTTTGACCGATTTTGTTCCAGACAAGGCATATGGCCGCAGGAATAAAGCGTTTCGACTTTAACTTGATCTATCACATAAAGTCGAAACGCCCGCTCCGCTTGGACGTTGCTCCGCGTTTCTGCTCAAACCCTGATTCAGGTTTAAGTAGAAACGCTTTAGTGTTTCTATTTCAATATCATATAACGCAGACTGGGGCAAAATCCGTCAAACTGTGCATCGCAAGTCAATGAGTGCCGACCCTAAGCACGATAGTCCTGACAGACATCGTTAAGTCAGCGTGTCGGTGGATGTGGTAAAATTCGGGACCTTATGCAGATCAAACAATCGCAACGGCGTTTCCTCACAAGTTGCAATAACAACCCTCCCTCCCATCGCAAGCTCTAGACCTTTCATCCCACCCTCTTGCTCATTGGTGTGACCTGCCAGAAATTCCACTTCCGACACAGGAGAAAACCGGTGAATTGGTGCGGCTTCGGTCGCCCAATCCCCGTCCTTGGCTTCAAAAACATGAACAAGAGGCGCTCCTGCATCCGCGACGAAAAGGCGGCTGCCATCAGGTGAAAACCGCACCCCATGCGGGAAGCATATTCCGTCAAGCCGCCCGACAGGTTCGCGTTTTGGGTCGTTCTTGCGGTCATAAGGATAGATTAAAACATCATGCGTAAAATGAGAGGAAACGGCCAAAAAGCGTCTATCCGGGGAAATCGCAATGCCATCAGGGACGTCCAGACCAGCGGAATAAGCGATCGCATTGCGTGAGGGCAAAAGCCATGAACGGGAAAAACGATGTCGCGACAAAAGATGGCGATAGTTGTTACATGCGATAACCTCGACCGTATTTCCTCGCATTTCGGTGACGACCAGAGAACCCGGCGCACGTAAATGCCTGCGCAGGCTGGCCCAAATGATCTTGCGCCGCGCTTTGAGCATATAGCGCTGCACTCCGGAATGGGCGGCGGGCAGATCGAACAGCGTCAGAACACCTTTACGGTTGCCGACCATCAGCATGTCTTCTCCCACGAAATCAAACCCGTGCGGTTCCGCCAGATCCGGTGACGAAATTTCCGTCATGCCGGTAAGCGTAAGGCTCGGCTCTTCCGTATCGTCCCCCCATTCGCAGTCAAACAGCAAGCAACTGTCAGCCAAATACCCCGCAACAGCCAAGCGCCGCCCACTGGGAGACAAGCGGACGTCTTCAGTACGTCCGAGCCGATGTAGTTCTGAAGCGATCTCATCAGACATCTGCGGCGTGATGATAGCCCCCGCGTCGACCAGAGCGTCAAAGCTCACAGCGTCTTTTGACAACATTTGCCAGCGTGCAGTTGCCTCGTCCTTCATTCAGCCCCCTCCTCAACGAAATTAGAAATATTGCGTCACGCACCCATCAGAACAGGAAGTACCGCTGCGCCATAGGCAGCTCGGTCGCAGGCTCACAGGTCAGAAGCTCGCCATTCGCCCGCACCTCGTAGGTTTCCGGGTTCACCTCAATCTCCGGCGTGGCGTTGTTCATCACCATGGAGGATTTGCCAATGTTACGGGTATTCTTCACCGCGACGGTTTGCTTGGCGAGGCCGAGCTGTTTACCGATCCCTTCGGCTTGCGCCGCCTCGGAGACAAAGAGCACGGCGGAGTTTTCCACGGCCCGGCCCATCGAACCGAACATCGGGCGGGTGTAGACCGGCTGCGGCGTCGGGATGGAGGCGTTCGGATCGCCCATCTGAGCCACCGCGATAGAGCCGCCCAGAAGGACCATCTCCGGTTTCACGCCAAAGAAGGCGGGGGACCAGATCACGAGATCGGCGCGTTTGCCAACCTCGATGGAGCCGATTTGATGGCTCATCCCATGGGCAATCGCCGGGTTGATCGTGTATTTCGCGACATAGCGTTTGACCCGCACGTTGTCGTTGTCGCCGGTCTCATCCGACAAACGCCCGCGCTGTTTCTTCATCTTGTCGGCGGTCTGCCATGTGCGGATGATCACCTCGCCCACACGGCCCATCGCCTGACTGTCCGACGAAATCACCGAGAAGGCGCCCATGTCATGCAGGATGTCTTCCGCCGCGATGGTCTCCTTGCGGATGCGGCTTTCGGCGAAGGCCACGTCTTCGGGGATCGACTTGTCGAGGTGGTGACAGACCATGAGCATATCGAGATGCTCTTCCAGCGTGTTCTGGGTGAACGGACGCGTCGGGTTTGTCGAGGACGGCAGGACGTTCTCATAGCCGACGACCTTGATGATGTCCGGCGCGTGACCGCCGCCCGCGCCCTCGGTGTGATAGGCGTGGATCGTGCGGCCTTTGATGGCGGCCAGCGTATTCTCCACAAAGCCGCTCTCGTTGAGCGTATCGGTGTGGATCATCACCTGAACATCCATGTCATCGGCCACGGACAAACAGCAATCAATCGCGCCGGGCGTCGTGCCCCAGTCTTCGTGCAGCTTGAGCGCCGCCGCGCCCGCTTTCACCATCTCGACCAATGCGCCCGGTTGCGAGGCGTTGCCCTTGCCCGCCAAAGCGATGTTCATCGGCACGCCGTCGAGCGCCTGCAGCATCCGGCCAATGTGCCAAGAACCCGGCGTACAGGTGGTGGCCAAAGTGCCATGCGCCGGCCCGGTGCCGCCGCCCAACATACAGGTCAGGCCGGAATGCAGCGCATCTTCGATCTGTTGCGGCGCGATAAAGTGAATGTGGCTGTCAAAGCCGCCCGCCGTGATGATCCGGCCTTCGCCTGCGATCACCTCGGTTCCCGGACCGACGATGATATCGACCCCCGGCTGGGTGTCCGGGTTCCCGGCCTTGCCGATCCCGGTAATCCGCCCGTCCCGCAGACCGATGTCCGCCTTGTAAATGCCGGTCACGTCGAGGATCAGCGCATTGGTGATCACCGTGTCCACCGACCCTTCGGCGCGGGTTTTCTGCGACTGCCCCATGCCGTCACGGATCACCTTGCCGCCCCCGAATTTGACCTCTTCGCCATAAAGCGGGGCGTTGCGGCCCACCCCGGCCAATTCAGCCGTCAGATCGCGCTCGACCTCAATGATCAAATCGGTGTCGGCCAAACGGACCTTGTCACCGGTGGTCGGGCCGAACATGTCGGCATAGGTCGCGCGGGAGATTTTTGCAGGCATCTCAGTCCCCTCTCAATTCATCTCATAGACGGCGCGGATGTCTTCGGTCCGCCGCCGTGTGATATTCTCTAAACAACGCGCGACGATCATCGGCTCCATCGAACCACCGCGGACCAGAAATCCGGTCGCCTCACACACTTTGTCGCGATAGGAAATCCACGCCCTCTGCGCCTCGCGCAAAGCATCAGACGCGCAGCACAGCTCGTCCGACAGCCCCAGATCCCAATCTTTCGCCACGGTCATGGCGTTCTGATAGGCAAGGTTCAGATCCACATCCGCCGCAGCATAAGCGCGCCCGGCACAGATGTTCATCTCGCTCTGGGTCGTCGCAATGGCGCAATCGACCTCATCCTGCGCAAAGGCAGGGGCGGCCATGACAGCAAGTACTATAAGCGCCCAGCGGATCACAGTTTGCCCATGATCTTCTGGTTGAAGCCGTAGACTTCGCGTGCGCCGGATAGCGGCACAAGGCTCACTTCGCGGGTCTGGCCCGGCTCAAAACGCACGGCGGTGCCAGCAGCAATATCGAGGCGCTTGCCTTTTGCGGCCTCGCGGTCGAACGCCAGCGCCGTGTTGGTCTCATAGAAATGATAATGCGAGCCGACCTGCACCGGGCGATCACCGGTATTGGACACGGTGAGTGTCGTCACTTCCGCGCCCGCGTTCAGCTCGATCTCGCCGTCTTGGATAAAGTATTCTCCGGGGATCATGGCCGCCTCCTTAACGAATGGGGTGATGCACGGTGACAAGCTTCGTCCCGTCCGGGAAGGTCGCCTCCACCTGCACTTCGTGGATCATTTCCGGCACGCCGGACATGCATTGATCTTTGGTGATCACATGGGCGGCGGCCTGCATCAGCTCGGAGACCATCTTGCCGTCACGTGCGCCCTCAACCACGAAATCGGTGATCAGCGCGATGGCTTCCGGGTGGTTCAGCTTCACGCCGCGCTCAAGTCGGTTGCGTGCCACCATGGCCGCGACCGAGATCAGCAGATTGTCCTTTTCCCTCGGCGTCAGGTTCATTGTCGTCCCTCGTTTATCGTCACATTTGCCAGACGCGCGGCAAGTCCGCCTGTCTGATTTTCGTCAAGACCTGGGCCGCATAGCGGCGCAGCGGATAGCCGTCAGCGGCCATGGCACGGATCACCAGTTTGCCATTCCAACCAGACACCCCGGCTGTCACGCCGTCATGCTGTATCGGTTTGAGCAAATCGGCAAGCGCTTCCGCGCCCGGCTCAAACAGTCCGATTGTGGCGATGGCCCGCGCCCCCGCGAGAACCGCCGGATTGTCGCGCTGGCTCAAAAGCCCGGCGTCTATTTCCAACGGTTCGATAAATTCCAACTTTCCGGCGCGGCGGATTTCGCGGCGATCCGAGAGATGCAGCGTCTCGACGGTTTCGCCCATCGCGGCGCGGCCCAAAACCACCATTTCGGAAAAGAGAAAACGCGCATTCCCGGCGATCTCCGCCGTGGTGCGCCGCGTCAGGCGGGAGGTCTCGAACAGGATCGTCTCCTGCGGCAACCATTCGAGCCGCGCGCCCTCGCCCGCATGCAGGCTGACAGAGACCTCGGCATCCGCACCGTCCGCGACGGAGGCATAGGCGCGCTCTGCGGTCTGGGTCGTGCCAATCAGCGCACCGCCCGCTTCAACCTCAAGTCGGTAGTCGAGGCGGTCACCTGCGGTCAAACCGCCGGAAGTGTTGAGAAAAACCACTTCGGGAACTGAACTGTGCACCTTGGGCAGCATCGCCTTGGCGGAGCCCATCTGATACAGGTCTTTCAGACCGCCCGCGCCCATCACGACATGAGCCTGCCCGCGAACGCGTTGCAACTTCGGATGCAAAGTCGGGGCGTGAGACGGTCGGGTCGCGTCCAGCATATCGTCCTCCAAATCGTGTCCGAGCCTAGACGGATGCGCAGGGCGGCTTCAATCCCGGAGAATTCCAGCGGGCGGAAAAACTGACCAATAGCTTAAAAAATAAGCGCGTATCCGGCATTACACCATCTGGCGCTTTCTCCGTGAAAGCGCTAAGGCAAAGCCATGACCGACACACTCAAAATCCGCCGCCCCGACGACTGGCATCTTCATCTGCGCGATGGCGCGATGCTGGAAGCCGTCCTGCCCGAAACCGCGCGCCATTTTGCCCGCGCCATCATCATGCCGAACCTCGTTCCGCCGGTGGTGACGAGTGCGGACGCGGAGGCCTACCGTGAGCGTATCCTCAAAGCCAACCCGGCCCGTGGCACGTTCGAGCCGCTGATGACGCTGTACCTCACCGAGCAGACCGATCCGGAAGATGTCGCCGCCGCCCATGCCAGCGGCTTGGTGAAAGCGGTCAAGCTTTACCCTGCCGGTGCGACGACGAACTCCTCCTCCGGCGTGCGTGATTTCGACAAGGTCCGCCCGGTGCTTGAGAAAATGGCCGAGATCGGCCTGCCGCTCTGTACCCATGGCGAAGTGGTCACCCCCGAGGTCGATATCTTCGACCGCGAAGCCGTGTTCATCGAAACCGTGCTGGACCCGATCCGCCGCAAAACGCCGGGTCTGCGCGTGGTGATGGAACATATCACCACCAAAGACGGCGTGGACTATGTGGCCGCGCAGGGCGACGACATGGGCGCGACGATCACGACGCATCACCTCGTGATCAACCGCAACCACATCCTCGTCGGCGGCATCAAACCGCATTACTACTGCCTGCCGGTGGCGAAGCGCGAAACCCATCGTCTGGCTCTGGTCGAGGCCGCCACCTCCGGGGATGCACATTTCTTCCTCGGCACGGACAGCGCGCCGCACCGCGATTGCGACAAGGAAAGCGCCTGTGGCTGCGCCGGTTGCTTCACCGCGACCAACACCATGTCGATCCTCGCCGAAGTGTTCGAGCGCGAAGGCACGTTGGAGAACCTTGAGAAATTCTCATCCATCAACGGGCCGACCTTCTACAAGCTGCCGCTGAACGAGGCGACGATCACGCTTAAAAAGGGCGCCCCGGTGACCTATCCGAGCAAGATCGACACCGCCAACGGCCCCGTGACCGTATTTGACCCGCAAATGCCGCTCCATTGGAGCGTGGAAGCCTAAAAGACGCTTTAGAGAGATTGTGCCATGATCCCCTCCTCCTTTCCCGATCAAACTGAAATCGCCCGTCTGACAGCCCGCATGCTGCTCGAAATCGGTGCGGTGAACTTTCGCCCCGAAGAACCGTATATTCTGGCGTCTGGCCTCCCCTCGCCGACCTATATCGATTGCCGCAAGCTGATCTCTTACCCGCGCATCCGCTCGACGCTGATGGATTTCATGGCGATCCAGATCATGCGCGAAGCCGGTTTTGAGGCCTTCGACAATATCGCCGGAGGCGAAACCGCAGGCATTCCCTTCTCCGCCCTCGTCGCAGACCGTCTCGGCCTGCCGATGACCTATGTGCGCAAAAAGCCGAAAGGCTATGGCCGCAACGCCCGGATCGAAGGCGAGATGTCCGAAGATCAGCGCGTGCTGCTCGTTGAAGACCTGACCACGGATGGCGGTTCGAAACTGTCCTTCGTCGATGCGATCCGCGAGACCGGCGCGAGCTGTAACTGGACGGCGGTGATCTTCTATTACGGCATTTTCCCGGACACCGAGAAACGCCTCGCCGATCACGGCGTCAAGCTGATCAGCCTCTGCACCTGGTGGGATGTTCTGGAAGAGGCAAAACGCCAGAAAACTTTCGATGCCGCAGCATTGGCAGAGGTCGAGCATTTCCTCGGTGCGCCGCATGCCTGGCAGGAAAAACACAAGAAAGCCTAAGCGTTTCAATTACGCCGAAAATTTGAGCGCCGCCTCTCGGGGCGGCGTTTCGCTTTGTGGACAAGCGTTTATTCGCCATGCTGCAGTGCCGCGAAGTTTTCCACAAGTTATACACTTTGAAAGCGCTTAAGCTGCGCGCTAAGCAAGACAAACCCCCGAGCATCACGCGACTCGCGGGATCATGAGCAAGAGGCCCGAACAGATGAGCGAAATCGCAAATCTACAGGATATGCGCAAAGATCAGGATGAACCCGCCACCAAAGGCGCGGTGATCACGCCCTATGAGGGGGCCGTGCCACACAATATCGAAGCTGAACAACAGCTTCTCGGCGCGCTTCTGACCAACAACGACGTCTTCGACAAGATCGCCTCGATCATCTCTCCCGAGCATTTCTTCGATCCGGTCCACAAGGATATTTTCGAGAAAGCCGCCGAGCGGATTTCCAAGAACATGCTGGCCTCGCCCGTGACGCTGAAGGCCTACATGGAAGATCACGAGGGCCTCAAGGAGCTAGGTGGCCCGGCCTATCTGGCGCGCCTCGCGGCCTCCGCGATCTCCACCTATGCCGTGCGCGACTACGCCCAGCTGATTTACGACCTGTTCCTGCGTCGCCAGCTCATCGAGCTTGGCAATGAAATCTCGGGATCGGCAGCCTCCGGGTCCGACAGCCGCGATCCGGCGGAACAGATCGTCGCCGCAGAACAGCGGCTCTACTCGCTCGCCGAACAGGGCAAGGGCGAATCCGGGTTTACCTCTTTCCTCTCCGCCGTGACGCAGGCGGTGCTGAACGCCAACGCCGCCTATGAGCGCGGGGGCGGCATGGCCGGTGTGCCGACGGCGCTGATCGATCTCGATAAGAAAATGGGGGGCCTGCACCCGTCCGACTTGATCATCCTCGCCGGTCGTCCGTCGATGGGGAAAACCTCGCTGGCGACCAACATCGCTTTCAACATCGCGAAGGCCTATAAAAAAGGCACCCTACCCGACGGGCGCAGCGGTGCGGTCGAGGGCGGTGTCGTCGGCTTCTTCTCTCTTGAGATGAGTTCCGAACAGCTCGCCGCGCGTATTCTGGCAGAGGCCTCCGAGATTTCCTCGCACAAGATCCGCCAAGGTGACATGACCGAGGAGGAATTCCGCCGCTTCGTCGATGCCGCCAAGACGCTCGAGTCCTGCCCGCTCTATATCGACGACACCCCGTCGATCCCGATCTCTCAGCTTTCGGCGCGCGCGCGGCGGCTGCAACGGACCCACGGGCTCGATCTTCTGATCGTCGACTATTTGCAGCTTGTGCGCGGCACCTCGCGGACCGAAGGCAACCGGGTTCAGGAGATCGGCGAGATTTCGATGGGTCTCAAAGCCATCGCCAAGGAACTCAACATCCCCGTGATCGCGCTTTCGCAGCTGTCCCGGACGGTGGAAAGCCGCGACGACAAACGCCCGCAGCTCTCTGACCTTCGCGAATCCGGCTCCATCGAGCAGGACGCCGACGTTGTGATGTTCGTGTACCGTGGCGAGTATTACAAAGAGCGCGAGAAACCCGATGACGATAACCTGGAAGCCATGGAAAAATGGATGCAGGACATGGAGCGTCTGCACGGCAAGGCCGAGGTGATCCTCGGCAAACAGCGTCACGGTCCGATCGGCACGGTGGAGCTTAGCTTTGAGGCACAGTTCACCCGCTTTGGGAACCTTGCCAAGGAACTGCATAACAATTTCGACTACGAGTAACCTCCGGACAGGATTGCGCTTGCGACTCTCCGCGTCCGGGGCCAATAAACGGACCTATGGGCACCTCTACTCTTCATATCGATCTCGATGCGCTCGCCGAGAATTGGCGCGCGCTCGACAAACTCTCCTCGGAGACCGTTGAAACCTCCGCGGTGGTCAAGGCCGACGCTTACGGTTTGGGGGTTGGCAAGGTTGCCCGCGCCCTGATGAAAACCGGCGTGAAGTCCTTTTTCGTGGCCGCCGCCGAAGAAGGCGTGGCGCTGCGTGAAGCGGTGGGACCGAAACCGTGGATCGGTATTCTGGGTGGCCATATGCCCGGCGACACCGATATGATCAGCGACATGGGGCTTGTCCCCATGCTCAACTCGCTCGACCAGATCACCCGCCATTTCGAAGCCCTCCCCGGTCGCGCCTTCGGCATTCAGCTCGACACGGGCATGAACCGTCTCGGCCTTGAGCACGTCGAATGGGACGCGGTGAAAGATCTGGTCATCAAGGCCAAGCCCGATCTGGTGATGAGCCACCTGGCCTGCGCCGATGATCCAAGCCACGACATGAACGCCTTCCAGCTCAAGACTTTCCGCGACATGACCGACGGTCTGCCGGTGCGTCGCGCATTGGCCGCGACGGGCGGCATTCTGCTCGGGCCGGAGTATCATTTCGATCTCGTGCGTCCCGGCATCGGCATGTATGGCGGTCTTCCCTATGAAGACGGCAAACCTGTCGTGCGCCTCGAATGCCCGGTGATTCAGACCCGCGATGTGCAGCCCGGCGAAACGGTCGGCTATTCCAACATGTGGACCGCCGAAGTGCCCTCTCGCGTGGCGACTGTCGCTGCGGGCTATGCCGACGGGATCACCCGCCTGATCTCCAACAAAGCGGTTCTGTTCGATGGCGACACGCCCTGCCCGCTGATCGGCAAAGTGTCGATGGACCTGATTACTGTGGACATCACCCATCTCGATCAGGTGCCGCGCTCGCTCGATCTTCTCTGCGCGCATCAGACCGTCGATGATCTGGCCGAGATCGGTCAAACCATCGGCTATGAAATCCTCACCTCGCTCGGCGCGCGTTATCAGCGCCGCTATATCGGATGAGCTTTCTCACCCGGCCTCTGGCCGCGCTTGGCGCAGGCGTTCTGTCCGCGCTGGCGACGCTTGGCCGGGTGACGCTTTTCGCCCTGACCGCTCTGCGCCACATCGTGACGCCGCCCTTTTATGGCCGTGAATTCCTGCACGCGCTGATGAATGTGGGCTATCTCTCTCTCCCCGTTGTCGGCCTGACCGCTGTCTTCACCGGTGGCGCGCTTGCGCTTCAGATTTACGCTGGCGGCTCGCGCTTTTCCGCAGAACAGGTGGTGCCGCAGATCGTCGCCCTTGGCATCGTGCGCGAACTTGGCCCTGTCATGGTCGGCCTGATGATCGCGGCGCGTGTGACCTCTTCCATCGCAGCAGAGATCGCCACGATGAAAGTGACGGAGCAGATCGACGCGCTTGTGACGCTTTCCACGAACCCGATGAAATACCTGACCGCGCCGCGCGTCTTTGCGGGGCTGGTCACCGTGCCGCTTCTGGTCGCCATCGGCGATGCCATCGGCGTCTTCGGCGGCTGGTTCGTCTCCGTACAATCACTGGGCTTCAACCCTGCGGTTTATCTCAAGAACACCGTCGATTTCCTTCAGATGAACGACATCGTCTCCTCGCTGGTCAAAGGCGCGGCCTTTGGCGGAATCGCGACCCTGATGGGCTGTTACTTTGGCATGAACTCGGGCCGCGGTGCGCAGGGTGTGGGCCAAGCGACGAAATCCTCCGTGGTGGCTGCCGCCGTGATGATCCTCGCCGCAAATTTCCTTCTGACACAGGCCTTTTTCGCGACATGATCAGCCTTCAGGACGTCCATAAAGCCTTCGGAGCAAAAGAGATCCTGCGGGGCGTCGATCTCGACGTGGCGAAGGGCGAAAGCTGCGTCATCATCGGCGGCTCCGGCACCGGGAAATCCGTCACGCTCAAATGTATTCTCGGCCTGATCACCCCGGATCAGGGCGCGATCATGGTCCATGACGAAGACGTCACCAAGACCGGCGACCGCGACGCCTTCCTTGCGCGTTTCGGCATGCTGTTCCAAGGCGCGGCGCTGTTCGACAGTCTTCCGGTCTGGCAAAACGTCGCCTTTCGTCTGCTACGCGGTTCGCTCAAACGCCCGCGCGCCGAGGCCAAAGAGATCGCCATCGAGAAACTGCGCCGCGTGGGCCTTGGCCCCGATGTGGCCGATCTGTTCCCCGCCGAGCTGTCGGGCGGGATGCAGAAACGCGTGGGCCTTGCCCGCGCCATCGCCGCCGATCCGGAGATCATCTTTTTCGACGAACCGACCACGGGCCTTGATCCGATCATGGCGGGCGTCATCAACGAGCTGATCCGCGAAATCGTCGTCGAGATGGGCGCGACCGCCGTCACGATCACCCATGACATGACCTCCGTGCGCGCCATCGCCGACAAGGTCGCCATGCTGCACCGGGGTAAAATCCGCTGGCACGGGCCGGTGTCCGAGATGGACACAGCCGACGATCCCTACCTGCGCCAGTTCATCACCGGCTCCCCGAACGGTCCGATTGAAACGCTGCGGTGAGGGCTTCATGACCCCGCTCCGCCTCGCCAATCTCT
Source organism: Celeribacter sp. ULVN23_4 (assembly GCF_054788345.1). Classification (NCBI taxonomy): domain Bacteria; kingdom Pseudomonadati; phylum Pseudomonadota; class Alphaproteobacteria; order Rhodobacterales; family Roseobacteraceae; genus Celeribacter; species Celeribacter sp. ULVN23_4. The sequence continues at coordinate 35,878 of NZ_JBTVYO010000005.1, forward strand.
TGCTGCTGATCCTCTTCCCCATCGCTTGGGTTGCACCGCTTCTGCGGGCGGGATTGTTGCCGCTGTTTGGCCTCTCGGAAATCTCCGTACTCTCCGGCGTCAAAAGCCTTTGGAATAAAGACATCCCCCTCGCCCTTGTCGTGGTTTTCTTCGCCATCGTGGCGCCCCTCGCCAAGATCGTCGCACTCGAAGGCCTGCTCTCCGGACGTTTTCCCGCGACAGTGAAACCCTGGCTTTTCCAACTCGGACGCCTCGCCATGGCCGACGTGTTCCTGATCGCGATCTATATCACGCTCGCTAAAGGCATCGGCGTCGGCCGCGTAGAAATCGGCTGGGGGCTGTATTTGTTCACCTTCTGCGTACTCGCCAGCCTCGGATTGAGTATTTTTGCCACGAAGGACCAAGAGAGCGCTTGAACCGGCGGGTTGCAAAAGATTAGAACGAAGCAAGAACAATCCGGGAGCGCCAGATGGCCAAGGCACAAAAGAACTTCGTCTGTTCCAATTGTGGGGCGGTGACCACGAAATGGTCCGGGCGCTGCGACGGCTGCGGCGAGTGGAACACAATCTCGGAAGAAAAGCCGCTCTCAAGCTCCGGCCCCACCGCGAAAACATTGGGAGGGATGCGCGGCAAGGAAATCCCTCTGACAACGCTTGCCACCAAAGAGGCCCCGCCCCCGCGCACGGCCTCTGGCATGGGAGAATTCGACCGGGTTCTCGGCGGCGGGCTTGTCCCGGCCTCCGCCATTTTGGTCGGCGGCGATCCGGGGATCGGCAAATCCACGCTTTTGCTTCAAGCGGCGGCAAAATTCGCAGATGCAGGGCTCAAGGTCATCTACATCTCCGGCGAGGAAGCCAGCGCGCAGGTGCGGATGCGGGCGCAGCGGCTGGGTCTTGCGGAGGCGGCGGTGCAGCTCGGTGCGGAAACGAACCTGCGCGATATTCTGACGACGCTGGAGAAGGAAGAACCCGATCTGGTGATCATCGACTCGATTCAGACCATGTGGGCCGACAATGTCGAGAGCGCTCCCGGCTCCGTTTCTCAGGTGCGCGCCGCCGCGCACGAACTTGTGAGCTTTGCCAAAACCCGCGGCGTCTCCGTCGTTCTGGTCGGCCATGTCACCAAGGAAGGCCAGCTTGCCGGGCCGCGTGTCGTGGAGCATATGGTCGATACGGTTCTCTATTTTGAAGGCGAGCGCGGGCATCAGTTTCGCTTGCTTCGCGCGGTGAAAAACCGCTTTGGTCCGGCGCATGAAATCGGCGTTTTCGAGATGACCGGCGACGGTCTCTCCGAGGTCACGAACCCCTCCGCGCTGTTTCTGTCCGAGCGCGACGAGCCCGCCCCCGGATCGGTGGTTTTTGCAGGCATAGAAGGCACCCGGCCCGTTCTCGTGGAGTTTCAGGCCCTCATCGCCCCCTCACCCCATTCGCAGGCCCGGCGCACCGTCGTGGGCTGGGACGGCTCCCGTCTGGCGATGATCCTCGCGGTGCTCGAAGCCCGTTGCGGCATCCCCTTTGCGGGCCTTGATGTCTACCTCAATGTCGCGGGCGGCATGAAAGTGTCGGAACCCGCCGCAGACCTCGCCGTCGCCGCAGCGCTTTTGTCGGCACGCGAAGACGCCGCCCTGCCGAAAGATTGTGTGGTTTTCGGGGAACTTTCGCTCTCCGGCAGCCTCAGACCGGTTGGTCAAACCGAAAACAGGTTGAAAGAGGCGCGAAAACTTGGTTTTTCCTCAGCCATCGCCCCCGCGCAATCCAAAGCGGGGGAAAACAGTGGCATGGCCCTACGTCAGATGAGCGATCTGATCGGCTTTGTCGGTGAGGTATTCGGCGCAGGCTAGCGCCAGAACGGCGCGGCAGGCGCCTAACAAAGGTGAGGCGCCATGGAAGGCTTTACAATCATCGACGGCATCGTCGCGCTGGTCATTATCGTATCGGCTCTTTTGGCCTATTCTCGCGGCTTCGTCCGTGAAGGCATGGCCATCGCGGGCTGGATCGTCGCCGCGATCCTCGGCTATATGTTCGCCCCAAAAGCCGTCCCGCTTGTCAAGGAAGTGCCCTATCTTGGCGATTATATCTCCGGCTCCTGCGAATTGTCGGTGATCACCGGGTTCTTTGCGGTCTTCGCCTTGGCGCTGATCGTCGTCTCCGTGTTCACCCCGCTGTTCTCTTCCGCCGTGCAACGCTCCGCGCTTGGCGGCATTGACCAGGGCCTCGGCTTTCTCTTCGGTGTTCTGCGCGGGATCGTCCTCGTCGCCATCGCGCTTGTGATCGTGGATCGCGTCTCCACCGGCGACCCGATCGACGTTCTGGAAAACTCCCGCACCGCAAAAGTCTTCGCCCGCTCGCAGGACAAGATCGACGAGACCCTGCCCGACAGCGCGCCCGACTGGATTACACAACGCTACGAGGCGCTGGTCTCGACCTGTACGGAATAAGATGTCAAAGGCGGCCCACGGGTCGCCTTTTTCATATCCGTCCCTCCTCCGGCGCAGTTGCAACACGCAAAATCTGTCCAAAAGCGATGTGATCCTTTCGTGACACTTGGGCGACAAGGGCTTAAAGGAGGGGCAAGACACCCGTGACAGGATTCGGAGCCCGGCTGGATGCGCCTATCGCCCCAGACCTATATCTTTGAGTTTGGCGTATTCGGTTACGTCGGAACAGGTGCACCTTCTCAACAGACAATGACCGGGGCCCAGCCCCCGAAGCGCCCCCTACTGACGCGGCAGGGCGCGCGACCAGCGACGACGAATTGGAGCGAATGATATGTGCGGGATTTTTGGGATCGCGAGCCGGACTCACGATGTCTTCGCCGAGCTGTATGACGGGCTGCTGATGCTCCAGCATCGCGGTCAGGATGCCTCGGGGATCGTGACTTACGACGGTGAGTTCTTCCGGGAACGGAAAGGATCGGGTCTTGTGAAGGACGTGTTCGGTCCGCAGGACACCAAGACCCTGCTCGGACGCCTTGGCCTCGGCCATGTGCGCTACCCCACCGCCGGCTCTCTGTCCGCCGCGGAAGCCCAGCCGTTCTTCGTCAATGCGCCCTACGGCATCTACCTCGTGCACAACGGCAATATCACCAACACGGCGGAACAACGCGCCAAGGTGGTCGGTAAATATTCGCGCCACCTGCGCACCACGTCTGACAGTGAAATCCTGCTGAACGTGCTGGCCGACAAAGTCTCCGACGCGATCAAGGTGAACGGCACCGACGACGCCGTCCGCAACATTCTCGCCGGTGTCAAAATGACCATGGAGCGTGTGCAAGGCGCCTATTCCGTGATCTGTCTGATCGCAGGCGTGGGCCTTCTGGCCTTCCGCGACCCGCATGGCATCCGTCCGCTCTCCGTCGCGAAACGTGAGACGGATGCGGGCGATGAATATTCCTTCGCGTCCGAGGACGTCGCCTTCGGCATCAACGGGTTCGAGAAAATCCGCGATGTGGCGCCGGGCGAAGCGATCCTCATCGACCTCGACGGCAAGATGCACAAGAAACAATGCGTGCCGGGCAAACTCAGCCCCTGCATTTTCGAATACGTCTACCTCGCCCGCCCCGACAGCATGCTCGACGGCATCTCCGTCTACAAAACCCAGCTCCGCATGGGCCAGACGCTTGCCAAACAGATCATGGACAGCGGCTTCGAGATCGACGCGATCATCCCCGTGCCCGACAGTGCGCGCCCCGCAGCACTGGAAGTCGCCAACATCACCGGCATTCGCTACCGCGAAGGTCTGGTGAAAAACCGCTACGTGGGCCGGACCTTCATCATGCCGGGTCAGAGCGAGCGTCAGAAATCCGTGCGCCGCAAGCTCAACGCCATGGAGCTTGAGATGAAGGGCCGCAATATCCTTCTGGTCGACGACAGCATCGTCCGTGGCAACACGATCAAGAAAATCGTGCAAATGTGTCGCGAAGCCGGAGCGAAAAAAGTCTATATCGCCTCCGCCTCCCCACCCGTGAAATATGCCAATGTCTACGGCATCGACATGCCCACCAAACAAGAGCTGATTGCCAATGGCCGCAGCGTCGATGAGATTTGCGAATATCTCGATGCCGACGGGCTGATCTACCAAAAGCTCGAAGATCTTGTCTGGGCCGCCAAAGAAGGCAACCCGGAGATCGAAAGCTTCGATTGCTCCTGTTTCAACGGCGAATATGTCACCGGCGTCACACCGGAATATCTTGCCTCCCTCGAAACGTCTTCGCGTGTCAGCGAGAAGATGAAAGACAAGGGCGAAGTTCGCGGCGAGGCGTGGAACGCGGCGCCTGTGGCGAGCTGATCCGTTTTGGTGTCTCTTCTCGATCTTGATCCACGTTGGCGCGCGCTCACGGCCCCCGAGGGCGCGTATGGCGGCGTGATCGACATCGGTTTCGATCATCCCTCTGACTGGCCGCATGAAGAACGCGGCGAGCAGCCCTTCGTCAAAGTGGAGGCGGACCAGCTCACCTCTGAGCTGTGCCGCTCCGAAGACGCCCGATATCTGCGCGCAACGCTGGCCCTGCCCATTCGCGGCTCGGAAGAGGCACTGATGATCGCGCTTTGGGTCGAAGTCCCGCATCCGGCCTTCTACACCTATATCGACCTGCTCGATGGCGGCGCGGTGCCGGATGACACCCTCGCCACATTGGCCAATGATCTCTCCCCGCTCCTGCCGCAAGACAGCGCCCTGACGCTCAGCTTCGGCGATGGTGCAGAGCGCCCCACCGTCACCAGCGAAACGGTGAAGGACATCTCCCTCGACCAGCTCATCGAGCTTTACGAGGCCATCGGGACACTCGACCGCAGCGCGCTCAAACCCTCTTGACGCAGGGGCGTGCAACCGCCACACCGCTGTCATGACCGAGAATACGAAAATTGCCCTCATCACCGGCGCCTCGCGCGGCCTTGGTTTCTTCCTCGCCGAAGCCTTGGCCCAGACGCATCACATCGTCGCCGTGGCCAAGACCACCGGCGCGCTCGAAGAGTTGGATGACCGGATCAAGGCGCAAGGCGGTCAAGCCACGCTCGCCCCGATGGATATCACCAACCCGGATGCGATGGCGCATCTGTGCCGCGGGATTTACGACCGTTGGGGACATGTCGATCTCTGGGCGCATACCGCTGTTTATGCACAGCTTTTGTCGCCCGCCGACCATATGGACGCGAAAGATTTCGACCGCACGATGAACACGAATGTCATCGCGACGGGCAAGCTGATCCCGATGATCTCCCCCTTGCTCAACATGGCATCCGCCCCCGGCGACGCGCTGTTCTTCGACGATGTGCATGCGGGCGAGAAATTCTTCGGCGCTTATGGCGCATCAAAAGCCGCGCAGATTGCCATGGCGAAAAGCTGGCAGGCAGAGACCGCCCCCATCGACACCGCGCCGCGCATCCATATTCTGACGCCGAAACCGATGCCCACGGCTACGCGCGCGCGGTTCTTTCCGGGCGAGGATCGGTCTCAACTGGCCCATCCGCGCGAGGAAGCTCTGCGTCTGTTGAAAGACGCCAAAATTCTCTAAATCGGCCTCCTCACAGCGGCGCGAACAAGTCCACCCGATACCCATCCGGGTCTGCAACCGTGGCATAGCGTTGTCCCCAAGGTGCGTCCCAAGGTTGGGTCACAATGGTGAACCCGGCCGCCTCAATGGCCTTTGCATAGACATCAACCTCCGCTGGCCCGTCGCACAGCATCGCGAAAACCGAATGGTTCGGCGCGCGCGGGGCCTCGCCGATCAGTTGTGTCATCAGCTTTGCGCTGTCAATCATCAGGCGCGGCTCTCCCGCTCGGCGCTCTGGCTCGACGTGATCGTCTGAGAGAAAACCGCCCTCAAAGGAAAATCCCAAGAGCGTATAGAAAGCTTTGCTGCGCGCCATATCGGTTGAAACCACCGCAATCGCATCCAGAACAGGTTTCGCCATGTTTTTTCCTCTCACTTGGGGGTCATTGCCCGCGCGCGGCTTGCCGCGATTCCGAGCCTGCTTTAAGGAGGAAGGCGACACAAGAGAAAGCAGGCTCCATGCGCATTCTGATCACCAATGACGACGGCATCAACGCGCCGGGACTGACCACGCTGGAGGCCATCGCGGCAGAGATCGCCGGCCCCGAGGGTGAGGTCTGGGTGGTCGCCCCCGCGTTCGAGCAATCGGGCGTCGGTCACTGCATTTCCTATGCCAACCCCACGATGATTTCCGAGCTCGCACCACGCCGCTGGGCTGCCGAAGGCTCACCCGCTGACTGCGTTCTGGCCGGGCTTCACGACATTCTGCCCGCCCGCCCCGATCTGGTGCTCTCCGGCGTGAACCGGGGCAACAATGCGGGCGAAAACGTAATGTATTCCGGCACCATCGGCGGCGCCATGGAAGGCGCGCTTCAGGGCGTCAAATCCATCGCCCTGTCGCAGTTCCTCGGCCCGCAGAACTACCATGTCGCAGACCCGTTCGAGAGCGCTGCGGTGCACGGAGCCAAGGTGGTGCGTCGCCTGCTGGATCACGCGCCCTGGGGCGATGGAGAAGAATACGGGATTTTCTACAACGTGAACTTCCCGCCGGTCTCCGCCTCCGATACGAAAGATGTCGTGATCGCGCGCCAAGGCCGCCGCAAGACCGCTGGCTTCGGGATGGAGGGACAGGTCTCCCCTACCGGCCGCCGTTTCCTCTGGGTGCGCGGCTCTGAGCAAGCCGTCGATACCGGCCCCGGCACAGACGTGACCGCCAATCTGGAAGGCCATATCTCCGTGACGCCCATGCGCGCCGATCTGACCGCCCATGACCAGCTTGCCGAGCTGGAGGCCGCTCTCTGATGGCGATGGATGCCGAAACGCAGATGCAATTCCTCTACACGCTCCGTTCCAAGGGCGTGACGGATAAGCGTACGCTTTCGGCGATGGAAAAGGTGGACCGTGGCGATTTCGTCAAAGGCCTGTTCACCGCCCGCGCCTATGAGGACATGCCGCTGCCGATCGCCTGCGGCCAGACGATCTCGCAACCCTCCGTCGTCGGTCTGATGACACAGGCGCTGAACGTACAGCCGCGTGACAAGGTTTTGGAAGTGGGCACTGGCTCCGGCTATCAGGCCGCGATCCTCAGCCAGCTCGCCCGCCGCGTCTATACCGTTGACCGCTACGCCCGCCTCGTGCGCGAGGCGCAGGTGGTATTCGACCGGCTGCGGCTGACCAATATCACCGCGATGGGCACGGACGGTTCTTTTGGACTGCCGGAACAAGCGCCCTTTGATCGCATTCTTGTGACTGCCGCCGCAGAGGACCCTCCGGGGCCCCTCTTGGCGCAATTGAAAACAGGCGGTATCATGGTCTTGCCGGTGGGCCAGTCCGATGCCGTCCAAAGCCTGATCAAAGTGACCCGGCTGGAGCATGGCTTCGATTACGAAGAGCTGCGCGCCGTGCGTTTCGTGCCCCTCGTCGAGGGGATGGGTCAGGAGTAACTAGAGTAAACGGACCAAGCCTCCAGGAGAGAGGCCATGTTCGGAATTGAGGACAGAGCCATGACGAATACCCCTTCCCGCCGCCCCCTGCATCTGCTGTTTGCCGGCTGCGCCGTCCTATCGCTCACCGCCTGTAGCGAGCCGGTCGATTTCGACCTGCGCGGCCTGACCGATGGCTTCTCCACGGCCCCCGCCGCGAATGAGGCCTCGACCGTCGCCAAACCGCGCCCGAACGCTCAAGGGATCATCTCCTATCCACATTATCAGGTCGCCGTTGCCAAACGGGGCGACACGATCGCCTCCGTGGCGGCGCGCACCGGCCTGCCCGCCGGGGATCTGGCCCGTTACAACGGGATCACCGAAGACGTGACCCTACGCGAAGGCGAAGTGATCGCCCTCCCGCGCCGTGTCGGCGAGACCACCTCGACCACCACCCGCGCAGGCACCATCGCCAGCGGCGAACGGATCGACATCACCGCTCTGGCCGAGGAAGGCATCTCCAGCGCCGAGAGCGGCAAAACCACAACGACGATGACGCAGGCCACGCCGTCCAAGCCGATCGAGGGCATGGAGCCGGTACGCCACCAAGTCCAACGCGGCGAAACCGCCTATTCCATCGCCCGCAAATACGGCATCTCCGTGCGCGCTCTGGCCGATTGGAACGGTCTTGGCTCCGATCTCGAAGTCACCGAAGGGCGCTACCTGCTGATCCCGGTGAAAGCCTCCGAAGTCACAACAACGCCGGAGGAGACAGAACCGGGCCAAGGCTCGCCCACCCCGACGCCGCCCTCCGCCGCCGAACCGCTACCCGATCCGGCAGAGGCGGTTCCTGCGCCGAAAGACACCAAACCTGCCGCCGATCTGGGCGCGACCCAGACCACGACGACAGCGGAAATGGCGAAACCCGTCTCCGGCGCGATCATTCGCGATTACGACGAAACGAAATCGAAGTTCATCCTCTTCGCGGCCAATGCAGGCACACCTGTGAAAGCCGCGAAAGACGGGACTGTGAAGTTGATTTCGACCAATGCCGACGGTGTGAAAATCATGGTCATCGACCACGGCGCGGGTCTGCAAACGGCTTACAGCTTCATCGACGACATCGCGGTGAAGAAAGGCGACAGCGTGAAACGCGGCCAGACCATCGCGAAGGTGACAGCCAACGAATTCAACGCGTTGCAGTTCATGGTGTTCAAAGGCACCCAGACGGTCGATCCGACGCCTTACCTGAACTGATCGTCACTCTAAGACATGCAGTCATAAAGAAAACGGGAAGGCCCAGCCTTCCCGTTTTTGTTTTACATATCGAAGAAACGCGCCCGGCTCAGCTGAGCGACACACCCTTACGCCCGGCCAGATCGGTGAAGAACTGCCACGCCACACGGCCCGAGCGCGAGCCGCGTGTGGCCTGCCATTCGATCGCTTCCGCGCGCAGGGTCTCGTCCTCAACCTCGACACCGTATTCGGCGCAATAGCCACGGATCATGTCGAGATATTCATCCTGCGAACAGGGATGGAAGCCGAGCCACAGGCCGAAACGGTCCGACAGGGACACCTTTTCCTCTGTCGCCTCGGACGGGTTGATCGCAGAGCTGCGCTCATTCTCGATCATGTCGCGTGGCATCAGGTGGCGGCGGTTGGAAGTCGCATAAAACAGGACATTGTCCGGCCGCCCTTCGATCCCGCCATCCAGAACCGCCTTGAGCGATTTGTAATGTTCGTCATCATGGCTAAAGGACAGGTCATCGCAAAACAGCACGAACCGATGCTTAGAGCCACGCAGAAGGTTCAGCAGACGCGCCACGGTGGGCAGGTCTTCCCGCTGCATCTCAACGATCTTAAGCGGCGTGCCCTCCGCGTTCACAGCGGCATGTACCGCCTTCACCAAAGAGCTTTTCCCCATCCCCCGCGCGCCCCAGAGCAGCGCGTTGTTCGCGGGCAATCCGCGCGCGAACTGACGGGTGTTTTCGAGCAGCGTATCACGTGAGCGATCCACACCGATCAAAAGAGAAATATCAACGCGGGAGACTTTGGTGACCGGCTGCAGGGCATCCGGCTCGGTCTGCCAGACATAGGCGTCTGCGGCTTCGAAATCAGGCGCCGCAAGAGGCGCCGGAGCCATCCGTTCCAGCGCCTCGGCGATCCGTTTGAGTGTCTTGATTTTCATCTTTTTACTCTGAGAACAGTTCTTCGTCTTCGTCCAGCACACCGGCGGCGCGCAGTTCCGCAGTCCGTTTCTTTTCGACACGGGCGACGAGGAAGATCGAGATTTCATAGAGCCCGTAGACCACGACGAAGAGGATCAGCTGGGTCGTTACATCCGGCGGCGTCACCAGAGCGGCGACGGTCAGAATGCCGACAACAGCGTATTTGCGCGTGCTGCGCAGACCATGTGCGGAGGCGAGCCCCGCCTTGCCCATCAGGGTCAAGAGCACCGGAAGCTGAAAGCACAGCCCAAAAGCCACGATCATTTTCAACGTGATATCAAGGCTTTCGTTCACCTTACCATTGAAGACGATGTCGATCCCCGAGTCACTCGTCGCGGCAGAAACATCCCCACCGCTGGTGACCAGAGCGCCCACGAAGGAGGGCAGATCAGCAAACCCAAGGAAGAAGGTCATCGCCAGCGGCACAACAACGAATTGCGCAAAGGCCGCGCCCATCAGGAAGAGCACCGGAGAGGCGATCAGGAAGGGCAGGAACGCGTTCTTTTCATTCTTGTAGAGACCCGGCGCCACGAAGCGCCAAAGCTGATAGGCCACCACCGGGAAGGACAGCGCCAGACCGCCGACCATCGAGATACGGATCAGGGTGAAGAAATATTCCTGCGGCGCGGTGTATTGCATCACCGGGTTCGGGTTGCCCAGAGACCGCATGGTTCTCTCGATCGGGATCAGCAGGAAATCAAGGATCGGCCCGGCAATGGTAAAACAGATCACCATCGCCACGATAAAGGCGAGCGCGGCACGGATGATCCGCGTGCGAAGTTCCGCCAGATGCTCGATCAGCGGCGCGCTGCTGTCCTCGATATCGCTCTCGCTCATGCCTCGCCCTCGTTCTTCTTGGCATCCGCTTCGGCGTCAAGCCGTTCGGTCGCTTTCTTGGCTGTCGCCTCGGCAATCTTCTCCGCCGCTTCGGCGCGTTCCGGGCTTAGTTCGTCTTTCTGAAGCTCCGAGGTCTTCGGCGCGGCCTTGCCGTCCGCCGCTTTCGTCGGATCCCATTTCTCGAACTTGTCCGCAGCTTCATTAAGCTTGTCGAGACCGAATTTCTTCGGGTTCGCCGCGCCTTTGAGCGCCTCCGAGGCCTCTTTCACACCGGCCTCGTCCGCCGCAGCTTCCATCGCCCGCGAGAACTCGCGCGCCATGGATTTTGCACGGGCGGTGAAACGCCCGAGCGTGCGGAACATTCCCGGAAGGTCTTTGGGGCCGACGACGATCAGCGCCACGACCCCGATGATCAGAAGTTCTGACATGCCGATGTCAAACATCACGCACCGCCTTGTCTTGGTGTCACATCATGGGCCGCAAAACCGACCCGCGCGAGGGGTTCCCCTCGCGATCCCGAAAGAAAACTCAGACCTTGTCTTTGTCTTTTTCTTCTTCAGGCGTGACATCCTTGGCGACAGCAGCCGCTTCGTCTTCGATTTCTTTGGTGCCCTCGGCCACACCTTTTTTGAAGGATGTGATGCCTTTGCCAACCTCGCCCATGAGGCCAGAGATTTTGCCGCGGCCGAAAAGGACCAGCACCACGACGGCAATGAGCAGGAGGCCCGGAAGGCCAATATTGTTGAGCATGTCAGTCTCCATCTGAGAGGGGCATTGGCCCGTCGGTATCATCTCGCGGAACCAAGGATTAGAGGGGTCTCCAGCCGAGTGAAAGCGCAAAATACCCTCGGCGGCCCCGTTGCACAAGATTGGCGCGGGTTGAGAACATGGAAATTCCCAACTGACAGGTTTATGTCAGTTGGGAAGCCTCATCTTCAGATCATCGCAACCCGAATCGGAGAAAACTCGATGACTGACATTCAAATGATTGAAACTGTTACCTTTCGCCTGAAAGACGGGGTGAGCAGATCAGACCTGCACGCCCGTGCGGACGCGCTTGAGGCGTATTTCCTGTCCTGCCCCGGCTATTTGGGCCGTGTGCTCTTTGAACAGGCGGATGGCCGCTGGGTCGATCAGATCAGCTGGGCGGATGAGGCATCCATGAACGCCTGCGACGCGGGCTTCCGCGATCATCCGGCTGCCGCGCCCTACATGGCTCTTGTCGAGGAAGGCTCCGTCGCCATGCACCACACCCCTGCTCTCTTCGCGAAGGCGGCCTAAGCTATGGCAGGCGGTCGCAAACAAACCGGCATAAGGCGCAGCGACCGCCTGTTCGATCTCATCCAGATATTGCGGGACGGCAAATTGCACACCGCGCGCGACTTGGCAAAGCGCGTCGAAGTATCGGAACGCACGATATGGCGCGATATGGCGACGCTCAAAGCCTCCGGCGTGCCGGTCGAGGGCGAGCGCGGCCTCGGCTACATGGTCACAGCGCCGATCACCCTCCCCCCGATGAATCTCACGCTTGGGGAATTGGAGGCTTTGCATCTCGCTGTCGCCATTCTTGGCGAAGCCACCGATCCGGAGCTCGCCGAGAACGCCAAGAGCCTTGCCACGAAAATCGATGCTGTGCTCCCGGAGAACACCGGGCCACCGGAGGCGGGCTGGGGCATGGCCGTACATCCTTTCGCCTTCGCCGACGCCCGCTCGGGCTTTCGCCACATGCCCCTTTTGCGGGAGGCGGTGCGTGAGAAAAAGGTGCTGCGGATCAGCTATCTCGCGCTCGACGGATCACAAAGCACACGTCTCGTGCGGCCTTTGGAACTCGATTACTGGGGGCGTGTCTGGACCATGGCGGCGTGGTGCGAACTGCGTGGTGATTTCCGCTCGTTCCGGGTGGACCGCATCGAAACCGTGATCGACACCGGCGCGCGGTTCCGCGACGAGCCGGGCAAGACGATGGCGGATTTCATTGCGGCTCAGAAGGCCAAGGCCCCCTTAAAAAAACCTTAAGCGGTCTCTTTCGCCGGGAACACGAAACACCGATCCCGGCGCATCATCAACCACATTGCGGTGCCGGGTTTCGGCAGGAAGACCGAGGGCACAGTCGCTTTGAGCACTGACCCATCGAAATCCATTTTGAATTCCACGAGGCTCTCTCGCCCCATGAACCGCGCACGTTGAACGACAGCCCGCGCGGGCGTGCCATCTTGCGGCGTCGGGTTCGGGCCACGACCGGCCCGGTCGAAATCGATACGCAGGTGCTGCGGGCGAATAACAATCTCGACATCCGCGCCGTCGGGCTGTCCGGGCACGAAGAACTCGCCGAACGCAGTCGTCACGGCGAGGTTCTGAACCGTGCCGTGGATCACGTTGATATCACTAAAGAAAGCGGCTGCTTTCCGATCCGTCGGCGTGTTGTAGATATTATAGGGCGCGCCTTGCTGCACGATCCGACCGTCACGCATGAGGGCGATCTCATCCGCCATGCGCATGGCCTCATGCGGCTCATGGGTCACCAGAAGAACGGCGGTGTTCTCCGCTTTCAACACATCCAGCGTGCTGTCGCGAATATCGTCCTTGAGGCGTTCATCGAGCCCCGAGAAAGGCTCATCCATCAACATGATCGACGGGCGCGGCGCGAGCGCACGGGCCAGCGCGACACGTTGCTGTTCACCGCCAGACAGCTCATGCGGATATTTGCCATAGGCGGAGAGAAGCCCCACCTTATCGAGCAATTCTTCGACCCGAGGCTTCTTGTCCGATTTGTGCCCCTTGAGGCCAAAACCGACGTTCTCGGACACCGACAAATGCGGGAAAAGGGCAAAGTCCTGAAACATCAGCCCGATGGAACGCAGTTCCGGCGGCACCCGGTAGACGGTGTCGCAGACAAGCTGGCCATCGACGTAAATCTCGCCCTCGTCCTGCATATCGACGCCCGCGATGATCCGCAGTGTCGTGGACTTGCCGCAGCCAGACGGCCCCAGCAGACAGGTCACCTGTCCCGGCATCACCTTGAGCGACACATCAGACACCACCTCGCGGCCTTGGAAACGGCGGCGGATGTTGCGGATTTCGAGGCGCGGGTCGGTCACGGAAGCGGTCTTTGTCTGACGGAAAGTCTCAACTTCCCTATCAGGCGGCAACAGGCTTAGCAACAGCCGCCCGAAGCGGGTGCTGCGGAACCGGTATCCGTCAGGCTGTCAAACGGGCTGGTGCCGCCGCAACCGGCGAAAATGCCGTAATGGGTGGAGAAATCGCCGATGAAGTCGAAATGCGGCGCAAAACGGGTCTCGGCCAGCATTTTGAATGTGTTGCCACAGACCGGAAAGACCTTGCCGGTTTCGATCTTGTGCCCCGCGTCCAACGCGAACAGATGCGGCGCGCCCGGCACGGTGCCTTTGTAAATCACCGCCTGCCCGTAATCCTCGCATTCCGGTTCGAGATCGAGTTTGAACAGCCGATAGGTCGCCGAAATGAACCGGATCGGCGCGACCTTTTCCTCAAGGGCCGGGTTCTCAATAGTCAGCGCCCGATGGGTGACCAAACGCGGATCAGCAAAGCCCGCCGCCCGCGCCATATATTCGAAATCATTCCAATAGAGCGCGCCGGACAGGCATTCGCCGTAGAGCACCGGATCGGCCCGAAGAGCCTCCGGCACCCGGCGGTCAGCGTAGACATCGGAGAAATACATCTCCCCGCCCGGTTTCAGAAGACGGTAGGCCTCACGCAACACGGAGGGCTTGTCCATCGCGAGGTTCAGCACGCAATTCGAGACGATCACGTCAAAACTGCCCCCGTCGAGCGGCAGTTCATCGAGCTTTTCGATATACCCCTGATAGAAGGCCACGTTGGACTTGGCAAAACCGAATTTCTCGGCATGCCAATCCTGATGGCGACGGGCGACGGCGAGCTGTTCCTCGGTCATATCGACCCCGACGACAAAGCCCTCTTCGCCAACATATTGCGACAGGGCATAGACGTCGCGACCGGAGCCGGATCCGAGATCCAGCACCCGTGCGCCATTGAGCACATCCGGCGCGATCAACCCGCAGCCATAATAGCGCGACAGCACCTCGTCATGAATGTTGGAGAGCGCGCGTTTCAGGTCGTCCGACATGTCGTCCGGCGAACAACAAGCATTGGTTTTCAAATCCTGCGATCCTTGCAAGACCTTGCCGTAATACTCCTGAACATCCGCATGGCTCATCGCGCTCTCCTCGTTTTATGGCCTTATGTCGCCTTACATCGTCGTGTTGGTGGCGCCGCCATCCAACAGAATGTTCTGACCGACCATAAAGCCCGCATATTGCGAACACATGAAGGCACAGGTCGCTCCGAATTCCTCAATCGTGCCATAGCGGCCCGCCGGAATGGCAGCCTCTTTCTCAGAACGGATTTCGGAGGCCGGACGACCGCTTTTCTCCGAGGCGGCGGCATCAAGTGCGACCGTACGGTTCGTAGCATGCAGCCCCGGAAGCAGATTGTTCATGACCACCCCATGCGGTGCGACCTGACGCGACGTGCCACCGACGTAGCCTGTCAGCCCTGCCCGTGCCGCATTGGACAGGCCCAGAACCGCAATCGGCGCTTTGACAGAGACGGAGGTGATGTTGACCACGCGGCCCCATCCCTTGTCCATCATGCCCGGCACCAGCGCCTTGATCAGCGCAATGGGAGCCAACATATTGGCGTCGAGCGCATTGATGAAATCCTCGCGGTCCCAGTCGGTCCACATGCCCGGCGGCGGACCACCCGCATTGTTGACGAGAATATCAACACCGGCGGCTTTCTCCAAAACTGCGGCGCGGCCTTCTTCCGTCGTAATATCGGCGGCAACCGTATCAACCTTAACGCCGAATTCCTTGCGAATGTCCTCGGCAGAGGCCTCCAGCGCCTCAGCGCCGCGCGCGTTCATCACCAGATCGACACCGGCCTCCGCCAGCGCACGGGCACAGCCCAGCCCCAGACCTTTCGACGACGCACAAACCAGCGCGCGCTTTCCTTTGATCCCGAGATCCATCCCACTCTCCTTGCAAAGTTACTCTTGCTCGATATGTAGGCTCCGACCAATGGCTTGTCATCCGCGATCTCGCCCGACACACGCGGAACAGACTGTGCAGAACTGCGGCACCTCTGCCTTAAACGGTTTCTTTCACGCCAGATAATGCACCACTCTCGCCTAATTCGCGCCATTGTTGCCGAACATAATGGATCTGTTTAACCAAAACACTCTGCGAAAAGAGGACAAAAGACGCTCCAATGTACAATCTGTCCCAGTCACGGCAAAATGTAACCGCTGCTCTTGCCGGTCTTGTACAACAGTGTACATGGAATGGGCCGCGTGGCGGCGTCATCGTCCCGCAGGTGGTGTTGGGAAAGGTTCGGTGAGCGGTATGAATGCAGGGTTCGACAACCATATGGCACCCCAAGCCAGCCTTCCGGCGCAGACCCTTCCGGTCTACCGGGCGGACGATCTGCGTGTCACCGGCGGCGTCAATCTTGGCGATGCGCTTACCAATGCAGATGAGTTGGAATTGGCCGATGTCTATCAATTGCGCAACAGCGCGTCGCGTGAGAGGCTGTCCCTCGACGTCCAAAACGAACGCCTGAGCGTGGCGGAGGACACCGAGCTTGGCACAGTGGGCAACGATCTGCATCTGGACTGCGTGGCCACCTTCATGGCCAGTTCCGGACATACCATTGAAGTGCTCATCCTCGTTGAAACCGATGCGAACTGGCTGATCGACGGCGTCTATTTCCTGCCCTTTGCGCCGCTCCAGCCGGATGTGGAATATGTGCTCGTGAAAGTCGAGCGCGACACGGTCCGCACCCGCCTGTCCGACGTCGCCTGTGTCGCCTTCACGAAGGGCACGCGGATCACTCTGGCCAATGGCGTGCAAAAACCAATCGAAGACCTGCAAATCGGCGACCGCGTGCTGACCCGCGATCACGGCCCGCAAGCGGTGCGCTGGATCGGGTGCCAGACGGTGCGCGCGACAGGGGCTTTCGCGCCGATTGTGATCCGAAAAGGCGCGCTTAACAACGCCCAAGACCTGATCGTGTCGCCGAACCACCGGATTTTCATCTATCAGCGCCGCGATGCGGTAAAGGCCGGGCGGGCGGAAGTTTTGATCAAGGCCAAGCTTCTGGTGAACGGCCAAAACGTCATTCGCGCCGAGGGCGGGTTTGTCGATTATTACCAGCTTCTGTTCGACACCCATGAAATCATCTACGCCGAAGGCATCGCCGCCGAGAGCATGTTCGTGGACAGTCGGGTCAAACCCTTCCTCCCCGAAGATCTTCAAGGCCGCATCGCAGCCGAACACGCCCATGACGATACGGCCCGCGCCTTTGAACTGCGCGATGGCATGTTGGAACCTTCCGTCGCCGCCGATATCCTGCGGACGGCCTCCGGCAGCTGAGTATTTACAGCAGCAAAGGAAACAGGAAAGCGCGCGTATCAAGCGTGTTTTTGTGTCAGCTTTATCGCAAGCCCCATTGCCCGCTCCCCTGCCCGCGCGTATATGAACGCGCATGTTGGATCGTAGCCATAACGCCCCCGAATTGCCGCCGGAGATTGCCCGTCGCCGGACCTTCGCCATCATCTCGCACCCGGACGCCGGTAAGACGACGTTGACGGAGAAATTCCTGTTGTACGGTGGCGCGATCCAGATGGCGGGCCAAGTGCGTGCCAAGGGCGAAGCGCGCCGCACGCGCTCGGACTTCATGCAGATGGAAAAGGACCGCGGGATTTCCGTGTCGGCCTCCGCCATGTCCTTCGATTTCGACGGGCACCGGTTCAACCTCGTGGACACCCCCGGCCACTCGGACTTTTCCGAGGACACTTATCGCACGCTCACCGCAGTGGACGCGGCGATCATGGTGATCGATGGGGCGAAGGGGGTTGAGAGCCAGACGCAGAAACTCTTTGAAGTCTGTCGGATGCGCGATCTGCCGATCCTGACGTTTTGTAACAAGATGGACCGCGAAAGCCGCGATACGCTTGAGATCATCGACGAGATTCAGGAGAACCTCGCGATTGACGTGACGCCGGCCTCTTGGCCGATCGGTGTCGGGCGCGATTTCCTTGGCTGCTATGACGTGTTGAACGACCGTCTCGAATTGATGGACCGCGCGGATCGGAACAAGGTCGCCGAGAGCATCAAGATCGAAGGTCTGGACGACCCGAAACTGGCCGAGCATGTGCCGGAGCATCTTCTTGAGCAACTCAAAGAAGAGCTTGAAATGGCGCGCGAACTTCTTCCGCCGTTCGACCGGGAAGCCTTCCTCGACGGGACGCTCACGCCGATCTGGTTCGGCTCCGCGATCAACTCTTTCGGGGTGCAGGAACTGATGGACGGGATCGCAAAATATGGCCCCGAGCCGCAGGTGCAAAAAGCCACCCCGCGCGAAATCAGCCCGGACGAGACCAAGGTCATGGGCTATGTGTTCAAGGTTCAGGCCAACATGGACCCGAAACACCGTGACCGTGTGGCCTTTGTCCGCCTTGCCTCCGGGCATTTCAAACGCGGGATGAAACTCACCCATGTGCGGTCGAAAAAGCCGATGGCAATCTCGAACCCCGTGCTGTTTTTGGCCTCCGACCGCGAACTGGCCGAAGAGGCTTGGGCGGGCGACATCATCGGCATTCCGAACCACGGCCAGCTGCGCATTGGTGACACGCTGACCGAGGGCGAGGACATCCGCGTCACCGGCATTCCGTCCTTTGCGCCGGAGCTGTTGCAAGGCGTCCGCGCAGGCGATCCGATGAAGGCCAAGCACTTGGAGAAAGCCCTGATGCAATTCGCCGAGGAAGGGGCCGCGAAGGTCTTCAAACCGGCGATCGGCTCGGGCTTCATCGTCGGTGTTGTCGGCGCGCTGCAATTTGAAGTGCTGGCCAGCCGTATTGAGCTTGAGTACGGCCTGCCCGTGCGCTTTGACGCCTCGCAGTTCACCTCGGCGCGCTGGGTCACTGGGCCGAAGGTGGAGATGGAGAAATTCATCAATGCCAACAAACAGCACATCAGCTACGACCATGACGGCGATCCGGTTTTCCTGACGCGTTTGCAATGGGATATCGACCGGGTCGAACGCGACTATCCGGAGCTGAAACTCTCTGCGACCAAGGAAATGATGGTCTGAGGCGCATTTTTGCCGATCTGCGCGGGAGGGGATTCCCTTCCCGTACAGATCGGTTAAAGTCCCCCCGACCTAACCCGTAGGAGCCCCCATGTCCGTCAGCCGCATCGCCCTTACCGCAGGCCTGTCCGCCACAGCCGTTTCCACGCTGGGCCTTCCCGCATTTGCGGAAAATGCGGGCTGGGACATGCTCAAGGGCATCACCATCGAAGAGATCGTCACCGAGACGAGCTATGAGGTGAAAAAGGGCTTTCCGGATCGTCTCAAAAACGGGGTCAAGGGGATGGAGTTGACCGGCTATGCCGTGCCGCTCACGCCCGGCTCCGATGTGCGGGATTTGATCCTCGTGTCTGATATGGGACTTTGCCCGTTCTGCGGCAGCGCAGATCACGGCGCTTCGGTGCAAGTGAGCCTCGACAGCCCGATTGTCGGCCTTGAAGAAGGCACCCGCATCACCCTCAAGGGCAACATGAAACCGGTGCTCGATCCGGAGACATGGCAAGCCGCCATTCTCGAAAACGCGGTAGTTGTGGGGGGCTAAGCCTCTTCTTTGCGCCTTTAAACCTGCCTTTCCTTGACCTTTTGCGCTATCGAGCGTAGAAGACGCGCCAAAGACGTCCCGGCAATATGGCCGGACGGGCCGCGCGGTGTTTTGCGGCCATTTTAACAGCCGTACATCGCGAAAGGCACAGTTTGACCAAGTTCACCGATCTTAATCTCGCTCCGAAAGTTCTCAAAGCTATCGAAGACGTGGGCTACGAGAGCCCGACACCGATTCAGGCTGGGGCGATTCCGCCCGCGCTTGAAGGCAAGGACGTGTTGGGAATCGCCCAAACCGGGACCGGCAAAACCGCCTCTTTCGTGCTGCCGATGATCACCATGCTGGCCCGTGGCCGCGCCCGCGCCCGCATGCCGCGCTCTCTGGTGCTTTGCCCGACGCGCGAACTGGCTGCTCAGGTGGCCGAGAATTTTGATCAGTACACCAAGTACATGAAGCTGACCAAAGCGCTGCTGATTGGCGGCGTGAGCTTCAAGGAACAAGACGCTCTGATCGACAAGGGCGTGGACGTTCTGATCGCCACTCCGGGCCGTCTTCTCGACCATTTCGAGCGCGGCAAGCTGATCCTCTCCGACGTGAAAGTCATGGTTGTGGACGAGGCCGACCGGATGCTCGACATGGGCTTCATCCCGGACATCGAGCGCATCTTTGGCCTGACACCCTTTACCCGTCAAACCCTGTTCTTCTCGGCCACCATGGCGCCGGAGATCGAGCGCATCACCAACACCTTCCTGTCGGCCCCTGCCCGCGTCGAAGTCGCGCGCCAGGCGACGTCCGGCGAGAATATCGAACAGCATGTGGTCATGTTCAAAGGCTCCCGCCGTGATCGCGCCGCCAGCGAGAAGCGCAAGCTTCTGCGCGCGCTGATCGATGCTGAGGGTGACAAGCTGCAAAACGGGATCATTTTCTGCAACCGTAAGACGGATGTGGATATCGTCTCGAAATCGCTGAACAAATACGGCTATCAGGCCTCTCCGATCCACGGTGATCTGGACCAGAGCCAGCGCAACGCCACGCTTGAAAAGTTCCGCGAAGGCGAGATCAAGATCCTTGTGGCGTCTGATGTGGCCGCGCGCGGTCTCGACGTTGCCTCTGTGACCCATGTGTTCAACTTCGACGTACCGGGCCATGCTGAGGACTATGTCCACCGGATCGGCCGCACCGGACGCGCGGGGCGTCAGGGCAAGGCGATCATGATCTGTGAACCGCGCGACGAGAAGAACTTCGCTGATGTCGAAACGCTGATCGCGAAAGAAATTCCGCGTCTCGAAAACCCGCTGGGTGAGGCCCCTGTCGAAGAGGCCACTCCGGCGGCAGAGGTCAAAAGCGACAAGCCGAAACGGTCGCGCTCCCGCAAGCGCAAATCCGACGATGCACCGAAGGCCGAGGCACAACCCCAGGCTCAGGTCGAAGAGACCCCGCGTGAGGAGCCCAAGCCGGAGCCGAAAGCGGATCAATCCCGCTCGCGCCGTGGCCGGGGCCGCAAGGAAGACGACAACAAGGTCGTGGGCCTTGGAGATCACCTGCCGTCCTTCATCGCGCTGAGCTTTGAAGAGCGTCAGGCGGGCTAAACGCCCCTACCTCCCTTTCAAGACGAAGAAACCCGCGCCGAAAGCGCGGGTTTTGTTTTGAGTATTTGCGGCAGCAAAGGAAACGGGAGGGCAGAGCCCCCCACGCGCTTCTCGTTCAGCTCGACAGGCGCGAAATCACGATCTGCACTTCGGGCTTTTTGCCCACTTCTTCCTGTGTCGTCCGGCGCAGAATGCGGCGCATTTCTTCTTCCAGAGCGCCGTCGTCGGAGAGCGTCTTGGGTTTTGCGCGCATCAGGAACTGGTTCACGTCTTCTTCGAGCACATCGATCAGCGGCGCACGCGACAGACCCACCTCCGGCAGACCGCGCAGCTCGCACCAGCAATCGCCGAGCGGCTCGTCATCCTCGATGATCACCGTCGCGACCACCAGCCCGTTCATCGCCATGCGGATACGGTCGCGCACGATGCCATCGAGCGCACCGATCTGCACCGAACCGTCAAGGTAGGTGCGGCCCGTTTCGATATATTCCGAGACGCGCGGTTTGTTACCCGAAAGATCGACGCCAACGCCATTGGGCGCAACGATCGCTTGGAACCCGTTGCTTTCGGCCATTTTGGCATGTTCGCGCAGGTGACGGTGTTCGCCATGCATCGGGATCACGATCTGCGGTTTGACGATCTCGTGCAGCAGCGCCAGATCGGGTCCGTTCGCGTGACCGGAGACGTGATATTCATCGCGGCTGGAGATCGTCTCAACCCCCATCTCGGAGAAGCTGTTGAGGATACGTCCGACGGAGACTTCGTTGCCTGGAATGGTTTTCGAGGAGAAGATCACCGTATCGCCCTCGGCCATCTTGAGGCCGAGATATTTGCCCCGCGACAGCTGTGCGGTGGCGGCGCGATGTTCGCCCTGCGAGCCTGTGGTCAGCAGCATGAGGTTCTCGCGCGGAATGTCTCCGGCGTTTTCCGGCGACACGGTTTTCGGGAAGTCGGAGATGATGCCGGTCTCGATTGCCGCCGTGATCATCCGGCGCATGGCGCGGCCCAGAAGCACGACAGAGCGCCCAGCTTTGGACCCGGCCTCTGCCAAAGTTTTCACCCGCGCGATGTTGGACGCGAATGTGGTCGCAGCCACCATGCCGTCGAGCGAGGCGACAAGCTGTGTCAGCGGTTCGACCACCTCAGATTCCGAGCGGCCCGGCTTCGGTGAAAAGACGTTGGTCGAGTCACAGACAAGCGCCTTGACGCCAGACGAGGCAACGCTTTCCCAAAGTTCACGATCAAACGGCTCGCCCACGACAGGGTTTTCATCGAGTTTGAAGTCGCCGGTGTGGATCACACGGCCCGCAGGCGTGTCGATGACAAGCGCGGAGGATTCCGGAATGGAGTGCGACACCGGCAGGAAACCGACGGTGAACGGACCGCATTGGATCGTTTCCGGCCATTTCGAAACGGTCTTGATCTGTAGCTCATCATGGCCGTGCTCTTCGAACTTGAGACGGGCGATGTGTGCGGTGAAGGCACGGGCGTAGATCGGGGCTTCCAAACGCGGCCAAAGGTGGCCGACGGCGCCGACGTGGTCTTCATGCGCATGGGTGATGAAGATCGCCTCAATCTGGTCCTTGCGCTCAACGAGCCAAGCGACGTCGGCGAAGATCAGGTCCACCCCCGGCGTGCCGTCCATCGACGGGAAGGTGACGCCAAGATCGACAACGATGTAGCGCTCGTTCCCCTCCGGCCCGTAGCCGTAGACGTAACAGTTCATACCGATCTCGCCGGCACCGCCCAAGGGAAGATAGAGAAGACGTTCGCTCATGAGTTGCCCATGTCCTTATTATAGTTATGGATCACGACAAGGCCGTGGATCGTCAGAAATTCGTCGAAGTGGTCAAACAGTTTGTGACCTTGATTGAACAGCGGCGCAAGGCCCCCGGTCGCGATCACCCGCATCGGACGGCCATATTCGGCCTTGATCCGGTTGCATGTCTCACGCACGAGGCCGATATAGCCCCAGAACACGCCCGACTGCATACAGTCCACGGTATTGGTCCCGATGACCTTCTGCGGCATGGTCACATCCACATGCGGAAGCGCGGCGGCGGCATGGTGGAGGCTTTCGAGCGAGGCGTTCACACCGGGAGAGATCACGCCCCCGACATAGGCCCCATCTTCCGCCACCACGTCAAAGGTCGTCGCCGTGCCGAAATCGACGACGATGAGATCGCCGCCATAGAGATCGAACGCACCAGCCGAGTTCACAAGGCGGTCCGGGCCGACAGTCGTCCCCTCGTCCACCCGCGGCATATGCGGCAGGAGGCATTCCGGCTTTCCGACCACAAGCGGGCGGCAATCGAAATAGCGGTTCGCCAGCACACGCAGGTTGAACACCACACGCGGCACGGTCGAAGAGATGATCACCTCGGTGATATCGGCTTCGATCTTTTGGAAGTTCAAAAGCGTCGAAAGCCAGACGTAATATTGATCGGCCGTCCGCTGATGCTCCGTCGAGGTGCGCCATGTGGCGATGATCTCGGCGCCGTTCCAGATGGAAAAGACCGTGTTGGTGTTGCCGGTGTCGATACAGAGAAGCATCAGAAATAGACCTCTGCGGCTGGAATGGTGAGTGTGTCCGTATCCGTTTTAAGCACGAGATTGCCATAGGCATCCACGGTTTCGAAAATGCCGTGATGTTCCTCGGTCATCGTCCGCGCACGGATGCGAGTGCCGATACGGGCGGCACGCGAGAGCCAGGCTTCGCGCACGGGCGCGAACCCATAGGTGGTGAATTGGTGTTCCCAATGGGCATAGGCAACCGCGAGATGTTCCAGAAACTCTTCCGGCGCGATCAACGCCCCGGTCTCATGGGCCAGCGACACGGGCGGCGTCGCACCCGGTTCGACCTGATCTGCGCCCGGCGCTTCGACCAGATTGATCCCGATGCCGATGGCGAGATGGGAAGCGCCGCGCTCCAAAAGAATGCCCGCGACCTTGCCACCGTTGAGCAGCACGTCATTCGGCCATTTCAGCGCGAATGGATCGGTGCGCCCGGTGACCGCGACAAAGGCATCGAAGAGCGCCAGAGAGGCCACGAAACTGCGCAGCGCAATGAGCGCGGGCGGTTCTGTCGGGAACATGAGGAGCGTGGCGGCGAAGTTGCCTTCGGGCATGCTCCAAGGCCGTCCACGGCGTCCGTGAGCGCCCGTTTGCGACAGCGCCAAAATCCACTGGGGAAACGCGGAAGAGGCCGCGACACGCGCGGCCTCCGACATTGTGCTATCCACGGAGGAGAGGACCGTGCGCCCTACCCCTTCGGGCCATGTATGGCGGTTATCTGACACGTTTGCCGATCACTTCAGCAGCGCTTCCGCAGCAGCAGCCGCCATGTGGTCGACACCAAACATATTGGCGATCCCCACAAGCGTCACGGCAGCCGAGACGAACAGGAAGGCGTTGGCGGCCATACTCTTGTTCTCATCAAGCGGATCGGCTTCGCCCCCGAAATACATCAGGTACACGATACGGAGGTAGTAATAGGCCGCGATGACAGAGGCGAGAACGCCCATGACGGCGAGCCAGCCGAGACCTGCGGACCATGCCGCGTTGAGGATGACCAGTTTGCCGAAGAAACCGAGGGTCGGCGGCACACCTGCAAGCGAGAAGAACAGGATCAGCACGGCCAGAGCCTTGAGCGGCGCATAGGTCGAATACTGGTTCAACGCGGAGATGTCGTAAATCGGCTTGCCGTCGCGCTCCATCGCGATGATGAAGGCGAAAACCCCGATGTTCATCGTGACATAGATCGCCATGTAGAGCAGCGCGGCCGAGACACCTTGTTCATCTGCGGAGGCAAGCCCCATCAGAGCAAAGCCCATATGGGTGATCGAGGAATAGGCCATCAGACGTTTGATGTTGGTCTGCCCGATCCCGGCGAATGCGCCCCAGAACATGGAAGCGACCGAGATGACCGCAAGAATTTGCTGCCAGTCGCCCGGAATGCCGCCGAAAGCATCATAGAGCACACGGGCGAAAAGGCCCATGGCGGCAAGCTTCGGCGCGGTGGCGAAGAAGGCGGTCGTCGGCGTCGGAGCGCCTTCGTACACATCCGGCGTCCACATGTGGAACGGCACGGCGGAGACTTTGAACGCAAGACCGGTCATCACGAACACGAGGCCGAAGAGAACGCCGATCGGCACGTTGCCCTGCACCACGGAAATGATCCCGGCGAAGGAGGTTGTGCCCGCAAACCCGTAGATCAGCGAAGCGCCGTAAAGCAGCAGGCCGGAGGACAGCGAGCCAAGCACGAAGTACTTGAGGCCCGCCTCGTTGGAGCGCGTATCCCGGCGGATCGAGGCGATCACATAAAGCGACAGCGACATCAGTTCGAGGCCCATGTAGAGCGCCATCAGATCGCCCGCAGAGACCATGACCATCATGCCGACGGTCGCAAACAGGATCAGGATCGGATATTCGAAGCGGCCATAACCGCGCTTGTCGAGGAAGTCACAAGACATCGCAAGAACCGCCGCAGCCGCGAGCAGCGCCCCGATCTTGCCGAAGCGCGCGAAGCTGTCGTCAATGAACATGCCATGGAACGCAACAGCATTCGCTTCGTTCTGAAACCCGATCCAGAGCGCAACAACCAGCATGACGGCGGAGGTGATCCAAGTGACGAGCCCTGCGTATTTGTCCTTCTCGGTGTAAACCGCGAAGAGCAGTGCTGCCATGCCGTAGACGACAAGGAATACTTCCGGCAGGACGATGGAAAAATCTGTAGAGGTCATATCCCGTGTCCCTTACTGAACGGCTGCGTCTGCGGCCAGTTGCAGAGCATTGTGATAGTTCGTGACCAGCGCCTCAACCGAGGGGCCAATGATATCCGTCACCAGCGAGGGGTAGATCCCCAAAAGCAGGGTGATCGCGATGAGCGGCGCAAAGATCCATTTCTCACGCGAGGACATATCTTTGATCCCCTTGAGGCTCTCCTTGATCAGATCGCCCAGCATCACCTTGCGGTAGAGCCAGAGCGCATAGCCGGCGGACAGGATCACACCACTCGTCGCGACGAGCGCGATCCAGGTGTTGACCTTGTACATGCCGACGAGGGTCAGGAATTCCCCGATGAACCCGCCGGTCCCCGGCAGGCCGACGTTGGCCATGGTGAAGAACATGAAGACGGCGGCATAGGCCGGCATCCGGTTGACCAAGCCGCCATAGGCCGAAATCTCACGCGTGTGGATCCGGTCATAGACGACACCGACGAGCAGGAAGAGCGCACTGGACACATAGCCGTGCGAGAGCATCTGGAAGACGGCCCCGTCAACCCCCTGTTGCGTGAAGGTAAAGATACCTGCGGTGACATAGCCCATGTGCGCGACAGAGCTGTAGGCGATGAGCTTTTTCATATCCTCCTGCACAAGCGCCACCAGCGATGCGTAGACAATCGCGATGACCGAGAGCGTCAGGACAAACGTGTCGAGCATATCCGCCGCGACCGGGAACATCGGAAGCGAGAAGCGCAGGAAGCCGTAGCCACCGACTTTCAGCAGAATAGCGGCAAGGTCCACGGAGCCAGCCGTCGGCGCTTCGACGTGGGCATCCGGCAACCAGGTGTGCACCGGCCACATCGGCATCTTCACCGCGAAGGAGACGAAGAAGGCGAGGAAAGCCAGCATCTGGAAGCCGCCCGGAATGCTCATGCCCAGAACCGTGATGGTGTCATAAGAGAACTGGTGCTGCATAAGCTGTTCGATGTCGGCGGTGCCGGCGTCGATATACATCGCGATCATCGCCACCAGCATCAGCACGGAGCCGACGAAAGTGTAGAGGAAGAATTTGAAGGTCGCGTAAATCCGGCGCGGGCCGCCCCAGATGCCGATGATCAAGAACATCGGGATCAGACAGGCTTCGAAGAACAGGTAGAAGAGGAACAGGTCAAGCGCGGTGAACGCGCCGAGCATGAAAGTCTCAAGCACGAGGAACGCGATCATGTATTCCTTGACGCGTTTCGTGGTTTTCCACGTCGACCAAATGGTGATCGGCATGAGCGAGGTGATCAGCATCACGAAGAGCACCGAGATGCCATCGACGCCGACCTTGTATTTCAGGCCCATGATCCAATCGGTTTCTTCAACCATCTGGAAGCCGGTATTGTCCGGATCGAACCCAAAGAGGATGAACAGAGAGATCACGAAGGTGATCACCGTCGCGAACAGCGCCAGCCGTTTCGCGTTGAGCTGGGCAATTTCGTCATCGCCATGCAGGAAGAAGGCCAGAACAAGAGCGGCCACCGTCGGAAGGAAGGTGACGAAGGAAAGCACGTTATCCATTACTGTGCACCCCCGCCAATCGTCATCCAGGTAATCAAGAGTACAATCCCCAGAACCATGCTAAACGCATATGTAAAGATGAAGCCCGTCTGAGCCCGGCCCGCGAGCCGGGTGATGAAGGGCACGACGTTCATGGCGAGACCGTTGAGCGCACCGTCGATCACCATCTCATCGCCGCGTTTCCAGAAGAAACGACCAATCGCGAGGGCGGGACGGATGAAGATCGCGGTGTAAATCTCGTCGAAATACCACTTATTGAGCAGGAAGCGGTAGGCGACCGGCTGGTTCTCGGCCAGTTTCTTCGGCAGCGCCGGGCTCCAGATGTAGAACCACAGAGCAATGACGAAACCGATGGCCATCGCGATGAAGGGCGAGACTTTCACCCAAGCCGGGGCATGGTGCGCATCGTCCAGAACCGTATTGTCGGCGGCGAGGAAGATCGCGCCCTGCGGCGCCATACCCTCGACCATGTCTTCGCCATGCGTGTCAGCCGCTGCGACATGCTCGTCGGTGGCAGCCGCCTCAGTCCCATGACCATCGACCATCTCGACCTGCGCGTGCTGCGGCATGCCGAAGAATTCGGTCATTTTGTCATGATCGCCGAAGAAACTGTTGTACCAGATCATCCCGCCGAAGATCGCACCGATGGACAAGACGCCAATCGGGACCAGCATCACAAGCGGGCTTTCATGGGCATGCTCATGGGCATGATGATCGCCGCGTTCCTTGCCGAAGAAGGTCATGAAGATCAGACGCCAGGAGTAGAAGGAGGTGAACAGCGCCGCGATGACCAGCATCCAGAAGGCATAGCCGACACCGGAGGCATAGGCGCTCTCAATGATCGAGTCTTTCGACAGGAAGCCTGCAAAACCGATATGGGTGAGCGGAATGCCGACACCTGTGATCGCAAGCGTGCCGATGATCATCATCCAGAAGGTGAACGGGATCTTGTGACGCAGGTTGCCGTAATTGCGCATGTCCTGTTCGTGGTGCATCGCGGTGATGACCGACCCCGCGCCGAGGAAGAGCATCGCTTTAAAGAAGGCGTGCGTCAGCAGGTGGAACATCGCGGGACCGTAAGCGCCGACACCGGCGGCCACGAACATGTAGCCGAGCTGCGAACAGGTGGAGTAAGCGATGACGCGTTTGATGTCGTTCTGCACGAGACCGACCGTGGCCGCGAAGAAGGCCGTGGTCGCGCCGATGTAGACGACGAACATCTGCGCTTGCGGTGCGTATTCAAAGATCGGCGACATGCGGCAGACGAGGAAGACGCCTGCGGTCACCATGGTCGCGGCGTGGATCAGCGCCGACACAGGGGTCGGGCCTTCCATCGCGTCCGGCAACCAAGTGTGCAGGAAGAGCTGCGCCGATTTCCCCATCGCACCGATGAACAGAAGAACCGCGATCAGATTGGCCGCGTTCCAGTCACCCCAGAGAAAATGCAACGTCGTATCCGCCAGCATCGGGCCAGATGCAAAGACCGCATCGAAGCGAATGTCATCCACCACGAAGAACAGGCCCAGCACACCAAGCAGGAACCCGAAGTCCCCCACCCGGTTGACGATGAAGGCTTTCATCGAGGCGGCGCCCGCGGAGGGCTTTTTAAAGTAGAAGCCGATCAGAAGGTAGGACGCGAGACCAACGCCTTCCCAGCCGAAGAACATCTGGATCAGGTTGTCGGCGGTGACGAGCATCAGCATGGTGAAGGTGAAGAGAGACAGGAAGGCGAAGAAGCGCCCTTTGTAGTTCTCGCCCTCATCAAAATTCTCATCATGGGCCATGTAGCCGATGGAATAGAGGTGCACGAGCGCCGAGACCGTGTTGACCACGACCAGCATGATCGTCGTCAGCCGGTCGATCCGGATGCCCCAGTTGACCTGAACCGAGCCGCTGTCGATCCAACGCATGAGCGTGATGTGTTGGGTCGAACCGTCAAAGGAGAGAAAGAGAACCCAAGACAGGATCGCCGCTAGGAACAACAGCGCCGTGGAGACATACTGCGCGCCCTGCTCGCTGATCACGCGCCAGCCGAAGCCCGCGATGATGGCACCGACGAGCGGCGCGAAGAGGATGATCGATTCCATAGCCTGTTACCCTTTCATCACGTTGACGTCTTCGACGTCGATCGTGCCGCGGTTGCGGAAGAACCCCACGAGGATCGCAAGCCCGATGGCGGCCTCGGCGGCTGCCACGGTGAGCACGAGCATCGTGAAAATCTGTCCCGTCAGATCCCCCATGAAAGAGGAGAAGGCGACAAGGTTGATATTGACCGACAACAGGATCAACTCGATGGACATCAAGATGATGATGACGTTCTTTCGGTTCAAAAAGAGCCCGAAGATGCCGATGACAAACAGCGTTGCGGCCACTGTCAGGTAATGTTCAAGTCCGACCATGTCGTCCCTCAGTTCTTTCTCTCTCGCCGCGCTCTGGCGGCCTCATCTGCGGGGCGGCACGCGGTCGCCCCGATCATTCTTCCGGGCTTAAAGCCCCTGCCCCGGTTTCACGTCCTTCATCTCGAAGGCCTCTTCCGGTTTGCGATACATCTGGTGCAGCACGTTCTGGCGTTTGATGTCCGAACGGTGGCGCAGCGTCAGGGTGATCGCGCCGATCATCGAGACCAGCAGCACCAGCCCCGCGAGTTGGAACAGCATCAGGTATTGGTCATACATCAACAGACCAAGCGCTGCGGTGTTGTGGACCTCGACCGCATCCGGTGTCACCGCCTGATGCAGGGCCTCTGCGCCCGGCGCGCTGTGCCAATCCCCGAAGGCGAGGAAAAGCTGCATGATCAACACCACGCCGATCAGCAGACCGAAGGGCAGGTATTTTGCCGCCCCCGCCTTGAGCGCGGCGAAATCGACATCCAGCATCATGACCACGAAAAGGAACAACACCATGACGGCGCCGACATAGACGATGATCAGGAGCATCGCGACGAATTCAGCCCCCAGAAGGACGAAAAGCCCGGCGGCCGACAGGAAGGTGAGGATAAGCCAGAGCACCGAATGCACCGGGTTCTTCGAGACCACGGTAAAGGCCCCGCCCACCAGCATCAGGATGGCAAAACAATAAAATGCGAAATCCGCGACAGTCATTCACTGTCCTCCTGCGTCTCGGAGAAGACGGTCTGCGCCAACTCCAGTGCTTTTGACATTGCGGGCACACCGCCCAGCATTGACATTTGGTAGATCACTTCCGCGATCTCTTTTTGTGTGGCCCCCGCCTCCAGAGCGTGGCGGACGGTCAGTTTGAACGGCACCTCGGCCTGCGCGCCCTGCGCGGTCATCCCGGCGAGAACGACCAGAAGGCGCGTTTTGCTGTCGAGACCGTCCGGGTTGAACGTGTTGCCCCAGAGCATCTCCATCTGCTCTTTCCCCATCGTCGGGAACAGCTTGTCGAAGGCGGGCACCTGAAAATTCTCCAAAGCCGGATTGAAGGCCGAGGCCATCTTCTGGCTCTGCGCGATCATCTCTCCGAACATTTTGGCGAAATCGTTCAACGGTCAGCTCCCTTGGCGCTCCGGATTACCGGTATGGCGCATCCAGTTCGAGGTTACGGGCAATCTCCGCTTCCCAACGCGCGCCGTTCTCAAGGAGTTTTTCCTTGTCGTAGAACAGTTCTTCACGCGTCTCGGTGGAGAATTCAAAGTTCGGGCCTTCGACGATCGCGTCCACCGGGCAGGCCTCTTGGCAGAAGCCGCAGTAGATGCATTTCGTCATATCGATGTCGTAGCGCGTGGTGCGCCGCGAGCCGTCTTCGCGCGGTTCGGCGTCGATGGTGATGGCCTGCGCCGGGCAGATCGCTTCGCAAAGCTTACAAGCGATGCAGCGTTCCTCGCCATTCGGATAACGGCGCAGCGCGTGCTCACCGCGAAAACGCGGGGAAAGCGGGCCTTTCTCGTGCGGGTAGTTGATCGTCGCCTTGGGCGCGAAGAAATACCGCAGACCGATTTTGAAGCCGGCCCAGATATCCATCATCAGGAAATACTTGGCGGCACGGGTGTAATCGAACTCTTGAGCCATGGATCAGCCTCCCATCGTCCAGCGCGCCCAGAACGCGCCAAGGACTTCGTATTTTGCAAGGAACGCGATCAGAACGACCCAGACGAGCGAGATCGGCAGGAAGACTTTCCAACCGATACGCATCAGCTGGTCGTAGCGGTAGCGCGGAACGATGGCTTTCACCATCGAGAAGATGAAGAAGAAGAACAGCATCTTGCCGATCATCCAGAGGATGCCGTCGGGCAAGAATTCAACCGGGGAGTTCCAGCCGCCGAAGAACAGCACCGTGATCAGCGCGCACATCAGCACCACCGCCATCAGCTCGCCCATCATGAAGAGCAGGAACGGCGTGGAGGAGTATTCCACCTGATAGCCCGCGACGAGTTCGGATTCAGCCTCTGGCAAATCGAACGGCGGACGGTTGGTTTCGGCGAGCGCGGAGACGAAGAACAGGAAGACCATCGGGAAGTGCGGCAGCCAGTACCAGGACAGAATCCCCATCCCGTCTTGCGCCGCGACGATATCGCCGAAGTTCATGGAGCCGGTGGAGATGATCACACCGATGATGATCAGACCGATGGACACCTCGTAAGAGATCATCTGCGCGGCGGAGCGCAGCGAGCCGAGGAACGGGTATTTCGAGTTGGAGGCCCAACCGCCCATGATCACGCCGTACACCTCAAGCGAAGAAATCGCGAAGATGTAGAGGATCGCGACGTTGATGTCGGAGATCACCCAGCCGTCGTTCCACGGGATCACCGCCCAGGCGATGGCCGCCGTGATGAAAGTGATCATCGGCGCGAGGTAGAAGACGAATTTATCGGCCCCGGCCGGGACCACCACCTCTTTGACGAGGTATTTGAGGAAGTCCGCGAAGGACTGCAACAGGCCGAAAACACCCACGATGTTCGGACCTTTGCGCATCTGGACAGCCGCCCAGATTTTCCGGTCGCCATACATCAGGAAGGCGAGCGCCACGAAGAGCGGCACGAGGACCAGCAAAATCTGCCCAAGGGTGAGCAGAAAGATCCCCAGATTAGTTGTCGTGAAATATTCGACCATTGTCGTCCTAGCCTTTCACACCGTCGGTATTCCGTTGTCCCGGCAGTTCGCGACGACGACTTCAGCGTCGAGCTGGCGCAAACCATCGGGGAGCGCTGGCGAGATGGTGTAAACAGCATCTGCCCGCCAAATTCCACCCTCATGTGCGACATTTGTGCGCACATGGCGCGCAAATCCGAACCCTCGGATCAACGCATATTGCGCGGCGGCACAATCGGCATAGGCCACCACGCTGTCTTTTGCCCCATCTCCTTGTGCGGAGACGAAAAAATTCACCAGATCGCCGTCGAGAAGACGGGTCTCCACCCCGAGAAAATCGGTTGTCTGCGCCGCGCGCGACACATCCGGCACCAGAGCCGTGCAGCAGGTCTTTCCGCATCCGGACAGAACCAGCGCCATAAGCCCGAAACCGGCGATATGTGCCCCGCTCAGCGCCATCACTCAGCCGCCACCGGCGTCTCAGTGCGCGCCTTGGCCATGGCGGACAGTTCCGCCATGAGCACGGAGGCGCGTGCGATCGGGTTGCTGAGATAGAAATCCTTGATCGCGTTGCGGAAGGTGGCGTTGCCGAGTTTCTTCTCGGGCAGAGCAACCACCGCGTTTTCCGGCACGCTGTCGATCATCGCGAGATGCGGAACGTCCTTGATCAGCGCGTTGCGCAGCTGCGCCAGCGTATCGTAGGGCAAGGTCGCACCAAGCTCGGCGGACAGCGCCCGCAGGATCGCCCAGTTCTCTTTCGCATCACCCGGCGGGAAAGCGGCGCGCAGCGCAAGCTGCGGACGGCCTTCGAGGTTCACGAAGAGACCGTTCTCTTCCGTGTAGGCCGCACCCGGCAGGATCACGTCGGCGCGGTGTGCGCCAAGATCGCCGTGGGAGCCTTGGTAGATCACGAAGGGACCGTCAGCGATTTCGACCTCGTCGGCACCGAGGTTGTAGATCACCTCTGCCCCGTTGGTCGCAGCGTCCAGCCCGCCTTCGGTCACGGCATTCACATCCATCGCGCCCACACGGGAAGCGGCAGTGTGCAGAACCATGAGTTTGGAGCCGGTCGCTTCCGCCAGTTTCTGCGCCGTGGCCAGAACCGCTTCGCCATCGGCCTCGTTGATCGCGCCCGCGCCAACGATGATGATGGACGGTTGCTCAAGCACGTCGCCGTACTGATGACCGAGAAGGCCTTCAAGCGCCGCACGATCGGTGCCGACATGAGCGTAGTCATAGGTCAGATCGGCGGCTGCGCCGACGAGACCGACCTTGGCGCCTTTGGCCCAAGCTTTGCGGATACGAGCGTTCAGCACCGGCGCTTCGTCACGCGGGTTGGTGCCGATCAGCTGAATGTATTTCGCATCGTCGATATCGGCGATACTCGCGGTCCCGGCATAAACGCCGCGGTTGCCGATGGGCAGTTTCGCGCCATCCACGCGGCATTCGATAGTGCCACCCAGCCCTTCGACCAGACCTTTGAGCGCATAGATCGCTTCGACCGGGGCGAGATCACCGACCAGAGCCGCAACCTTTTTGCCCTTCATGGCAGCGGCGGCGGCGGACAGAGCCTCGGCCCACGTCGCTTTGGTCAGTTTGCCGTTTTTGCGGATGTAAGGCGTGTCGATGCGTTGGCGTTTCAGACCGTCCCAGATGAAGCGGGTCTTGTCGGAAATCCACTCCTCGTTCACCTCGTCGTGGTTGCGCGGCAGAATGCGCATCACTTCGCGGCCTTTGGTGTCCACCCGGATGTTCGAGCCAAGCGCGTCCATCACGTCGATGGTCTCGGTCTTGGTCAGTTCCCACGGGCGCGCGGTGAAAGCATAGGGTTTCGAGGTCAGCGCCCCGACCGGGCACAGGTCGATGATGTTGCCCTGCAGGTTCGAGTCGAGCGTCTGGTTGAGATAGCTGGAAATCTCCGCATCCTCACCGCGCC
The DNA here is from genome assembly GCF_054788345.1 of Celeribacter sp. ULVN23_4. Lineage (NCBI taxonomy): Bacteria > Pseudomonadati > Pseudomonadota > Alphaproteobacteria > Rhodobacterales > Roseobacteraceae > Celeribacter > Celeribacter sp. ULVN23_4. Next base: position 69,901 of record NZ_JBTVYO010000005.1, read on the forward strand.
CCGTCTGGCCCATCTGGGTGATGCCCGCGACTTCGGTCGTGAAGCGCACACAGCGGGTGCAGGAAATGCAACGCGTCATGGTGGTCGCCACGAGCGGGCCGAGGTTCAGGTTCTCGGAAGCGCGTTTCGCTTCGCGGAAGCGGGAGAAATCCACACCGTAGGCCATGGCCTGATCCTGAAGATCGCACTCGCCGCCCTGATCGCAGATCGGGCAATCGAGCGGGTGGTTGATCAGGAGGAATTCCATCACCCCTTCGCGGGCTTTCTTCACCATCGGCGAGTTAGTCTTGATCTCCGGCAGCTCGCCATTGCGGCCACCGCGCATGTCCTTGACCTGCATCGCACAGCTCGCCGCCGGTTTCGGCGGACCGCCCACGACTTCCACGAGGCACATGCGGCAGTTGCCCGCAATCGACAGCCGTTCATGGTAGCAGAAACGCGGCACTTCGATCCCGGCTTCCTCACAAGCCTGTAGGAGCGTCATGGCCGGATCGACTTCGATCTCGTTCCCGTCAATGATGATTTTGCGCGTATCTGCCATAGTCACGTCACCTGTTCTTCATCAGCTTGCCGAGCGTCGTGCGCTTTGCAATCTGTGCTTTGCCGAAGGCGCACATCGCCTCCGTATCTCGTTTCTCGATGCCTTGGGCGGCAAAGAAATTCTGTGATTCATGCGCCAGAACCGCCAAGAAAGCCGGATCCTGAAGCGTTTGAATGTCGTCTGCGCCATAGCCCTTGGAAACGATCGTCTCCATCATGGTTTTGGCCTGTTTGTTGATCTGATACGTGCGCGGGGCAAGTCGCGGACAGATCGTCGTCAGCTCCGTGACGATCATGTTGTCCACCAAAGGCGCGCGGATATCCGGATCTTCGGTGATCGCGCTTTGCGCCATCGCCGGACCAGTCATCAGCGCCAAAAGCGCAGCATATGCAAAACCAAGTTTCATTTGTCACTCCTCAGAAAAGATCCAACGATGGATCCCTTCGCAATCTCCGCCTCACCAAAGCCGCAGAGCCCTTGCTCTGTCTTCGGATCAAAGCCCGCATGGCGAATAACCTCTTCGCCAAGCTTGCGGATACGCGCCTCTTCCTTGTCGCTTTCGACATAGGCCCGGATTTCATCATCCGAGTAGCCCATGGAAGACGCCTTGTTTTTCAGCCCCCACAGGAAAGACAGACCTTTGATCTTCTTCACCTCGATGGTCGGGCATTCGTCGCTCACCTCGACGGCCAGAGCCGCCCAGAGCATGTTCTGGTCGATTTCTTTCACTTCACGCAGCGGTTTAAGCTCGGCTGCGGATGCGGCACCAAAGGTTAGCGTCAGCGCAGCGATCAGTGAGGGTTTCACGAGCATTCTCATCACAGCACCTCCTCCATCAACGTCGCACCCAGAGGCGTCATCTGTTTCATTTCCACCTTGACCGCAGCGCAATACGCCTTGGTATCTCCCGCGCCCATCAGGCCATGGCGCGCGGAAAAGCCCGAGCGCGCCGTTTCAAGCCGGGTCTGATTGACCTGCGGGTCGCTGAACGGCAACCGTTCCACCCGCGACGACAACAAGGTCCGAACCTGCCCATGGGTCGAGATGTCTTCGCAGCTATCGGCGATGTCTTCGGACAACAGCAGCATGCCCGCCAGCTCTTCGGTGCCCATATCCCGGAACGCCGCCCGCGCGACCGTCATGCGGTCCACGGACATGCCACGCATCGCTTCGTTCGCCTGATCCACCTGGCAGGCGGCGAGCAGCGTTATTGGCAATATGGCGAGTGCGGACTTCAGCGTCCGTTTGCCCCGCCCCGACATGCTCTCAAACCCGACCACAGGCGAAGACGTCACCGAAGCGTTGGAACGCCCGACGTTAAGCTCCGCGGTATGTTTGGTCGAAGTCATTAAAGTTTTACCTCCAGAGCAAACAACCCAATAGCAAATCCAAGCAAACCGTAGAGCGCCCAGAAATGGGCGAAAAACATACGACGGGTCACATCCTTGCTCCAGCCGAACAAGAGACCTCTCTTGCCATCGCCTTGAATGCTCTTAAATTCCAATTTGGCACAAAGGCCGTGAAGAGAAGCGAGAAACGCAATGGCGCCGAGGAGGAGCAAAACTGCACCACCACCAAATTCGCCAAATTGTGTTTCAAGCCAAAAATTCACAGGTTTTACTCCGCCGCAAAGGCCGCCGACACGCGGCCGGTTTTCTTGATCTTGATACGCTCTTCGATCTCGTCGCGGAAGTGACGCACGAGGCCTTGGATCGGCCAGGCCGCCGCGTCGCCGAGGGCGCAGATCGTGTGACCTTCGATCTGTTTGGTCACGGAGAGCAGCATGTCGATCTCTTCGATCTCCGCATCCCCCGTCACCAGACGATCCATCACGCGGCTCATCCAGCCGGTGCCTTCGCGGCACGGCGTACATTGGCCACAGCTTTCATGTTTGAAGAATTTCGTCAGACGCCAGACGGCTTTCACCACATCCACGGAATTGTCCATGACGATCATACAGCCGGTGCCGAAGGAGGATTTGTTCTCCCGCATCCAGTCGTAATCGAAAATCGCATCTTCAAGCGCCGATTTCGGCAGCACCGGACAGGAGGCCCCACCCGGGATGATGGCTTTCAGATTGTCCCAGCCGCCACGAATGCCGCCGCCGTGTTTCTCGATGATCTCGCGCACGGAGAGCGACATCTCTTCTTCGAACACGCAGGGCGTGTTGACGTGGCCGGTCAGCGCCATGAGCTTGGTGCCCGCGTTGTTCGGACGACCGAAGGAGGAGAACCATTCCGGGCCGCGCCGCAGGATCGTCGGCACAACAGAAATGGATTCCACGTTGTTCACCGTGGTCGGGCAGCCATAAAGGCCCGCGCCCGCCGGGAACGGCGGTTTCATGCGGGGCATGCCCTTTTTGCCCTCAAGGCTTTCGAGCAGCGCGGTTTCTTCGCCGCAGATATAGGCCCCTGCCCCGTGGTGCAGGTAGACGTCGAAATCATAACCGGATTTGCAGGCGTTGCGGCCAAGGAAACCGGCGTCATAGGCTTCGTCGATTGCGGCCTGAAGCGCCTCGCGTTCCCGGATGTATTCACCACGAATGTAGATGTAAGCGGCCACCGCCCCCATCGCGAAACCGGCGATCAGCGCGCCCTCGACCAGCGTGTGCGGGTCGTGACGCATGATTTCGCGGTCTTTACAGGTCGCAGGCTCGGATTCATCGGCGTTGATCACCAGATAGGCCGGGCGACCATCGCTTTCTTTTGGCATGAAGGACCATTTCAGACCGGTCGGGAAGCCCGCGCCGCCACGACCGCGCAGACCGGAGGCTTTCACCTGTTCGATGATCCAGTCGCGCCCGTTGGCGAGAATGCCAGCCGTTCCGTCCCAATGGCCGCGAGCCATTGCGCCTTTGAGGCTACGGTCGTTCATCCCGTAGAGGTTGGTAAAGATCCGATCCTGATCCTTGAGCATCGCTCTTATTCCTTCAATCCTGCTGACGCTTGTCGCGCCAGATCCGATAAATCACCACCATGGCCCAAAAGAATGCGGCCAGAGCTGCGAGGTCGAACAGGATCACGTAGCGCATCGGCACCACATGCGTCCCGCCCAACCATTGGGCCCCGATCCAAAGCACCATCGTCGCAGCAACCATCACGGCCATCCGCCGTGTCTTGCGCTCCAATTGTCGGTCCTTATCGGGAACCATTGTCTTTCACTCCTCAGTACACGTCGCCATCTTTGACGCGTTTCGAGAATTCCGTCTCCGCGCCGGAGGCGAGAAGCTTGGCCTGTTCGGCCCATTTCGTCAGTTGCGCCGCCGAGGTGCCTTTGAGCGCATCGCCCAGAGCTTCGATCTCTTCGCCGCTCAAGGCCGCGATCTGCGCGAAAGTTGTCAGCCCACGCTCATGGAGCTGCACTTCGATTTTCGGACCGACGCCCTTGATCTGTTTGAGATCATCGGCGGTGGAAGCGCTCTCGGCGACCGGAGTGGCAGCGACCGGAGCAGCAACCTCTTCGACAACCTCGGCAACCGGCTCTTCTTCGGTAACCGGTTCGTCCTCGACAACCGGCTCGGCCGCAGGCGTTTCAGCCGCAGCGGCAGAGCGCACTTCGCGGGTGTCGCTGGCATGCGGTTCAGGTGCAATCTCGTCAGCCGCAGAAGCGGCTGGCTCATCGCCGATCCCGGAGGTTTCCATCAGCCCCTGCGCACTGACTGCCGCTTCGGGATGACCTTCGACAGCGGGCTCCTCTTGATACCAGCCGATCCACAACAGAATGGCGACGAGCAGGGCCACAAGCACGCCCACAATGAGCGAGGCCGCGGTGGAATACCCCGCGATCATCAACAGCGCCAAAAAGGCCAGCACACCGCAGATTGCTGCGATCAACCAAATCTTCGGCATCTTCGTCGTTACCTCACTCATCGTGTTCTCCTTTACCGGTCCCTGTCAGGTTTTCATCGGGCCTTTGGCCTCTCTGTCTTGTCGTCTTCGTTATTTCGCGCGTTTGGAGAATTCCGTTTCCCCACCCGCAGCCAGAATTTTGGCTTGTTCAATCCAGCCGTCACGTTCGATCCGGCCTTTGAATTTCAAACGGCTGTCCACCCAAGCGATCTCTGCCGGGGTCCATGCCGCGACCTGATCGAAATGATAGAAGCCAAGCTCATTGAGCGTCTGCTCAAGCTTCGGCCCGACGCCTTTGAGTTTCTTGAGATCGTCCGCCCCACCCTCGCGCGCCGCGCTCAGCAGTTCCGGCTCTTTCTCTTCCACGGCAGGCGCGTCAGTTTTCGGAGCCTCGGCCTTTTTCTCAGCCGCCTGTTGCACCGCCGGCTTCGGAGCCGGAGCGGGTTTCGCAACGGCCCCATGACCTGCGCCTTTGGAAATCCACGGTGTCAGAAGCGGCACTTCGGTGCCGTCGATGCGTTTGAGCGTATCGCCAATGTCCACCGCGCGCTGCACGGAGCCGTTGTATTGCGCGCCGGTGCCGACATGCTCAGCCAGAACATTCGGACCGCCAGCGGGTTCAGCCGCATAGCGGCCCTGCTGCGAGCCCGGCAGCGGCACATTGCCCGCTTCCATCTGATCGAGCAGTTTCTCGAAATTCTCGGCGGTCAGATCTTCGTAGTAATCCTTGCCGATTGCGGCCATCGGGGCGTTGGCACAGGCGCCAAGGCACTCGACCTCTTCCCAGCTGAACTTGCCATCGGCGGACAACTCAAACGGGTTGGCCGCGATGCGACGTTTGCAGACGTCAATGATGTCACCAGAGCCGCAGATCATGCAGGTCGTGGTGCCACAGACCTGAATATGTGCAACGGAACCAACCGGTTGCAGCTGGAACATGAAGTAGAAAGTCGCGACTTCGAGCGCGCGCATATAGGGCATGCCCAGAAGATCGGCGACATATTCGATCGCCGGTTTGGTGAGCCAGCCCTGCTGTTCCTGCGCCCGCCACAAAAGCGGAATGATCGCGGATTGCTGACGCCCGTCCGGATACTTGGCGATTTGCCCCTGCGCCCAGGCGAGGTTCGCCTCAGTGTATTCGAAAGAGGCGGGTTGTTCAGAATAAAGACGGCGGAGCATTAGCGGTCGACCTCCCCGAAAACGATGTCCATGGTGGCGATGAGAGCGGAGACGTCCGCGAGCTGGTGGCCTTTGGCCATATGATCCATCGCCTGCAAGTGAAGGTAGCCCGGCGCCCGGAGTTTGGCGCGGTAGGGTTTGTTGGTCCCGTCGGACACGAGGAACACCCCAAACTCGCCTTTCGGCGCTTCGACGGAGGCAAACACCTCGCCTTTCGGAAGCTTGAACCCTTCGGTGTAGAGTTTGAAGTGGTGGATAAGCGCCTCCATGGAGGTCTTCATATCCTTCCGCTTCGGCGGGGTGAGTTTGCCCCGAACCAGAACGTCGCCCTGATTTTCCGGCAGGCGCAGCAGCGCGCAGGCCTGTTTGATGATCTTGGTCGACTCTTCCATTTCCATCATGCGGACCATGTAACGGTCATAGCAGTCACCATTGGTGCCCACCGGGATTTGGAAGTCGAATTCGTTGTAGCACTCATAAGGCTGGCTGCGGCGCAAATCCCATGCAAGGCCGGAGCCGCGCACCATCACACCGGAAAAGCCCCACTCCTGAGCCTCATCCTCGTTGATGATACCGATGTCCACGGTCCGCTGTTTGAAGATGCGGTTGTCATCCAGAAGGTAGTGAATGTCGGCGAGGACTTTCGGGAAGTGATCGGCCCAAGCTTCGATATCGTCGATCAGCTCCGGCGGCAGGTCTTGGTGGACGCCGCCCGGACGGAAATAGGCGGAGTGCAGACGCGCACCGCAGGCGCGCTCGTAGAAGATCATGAGCTTTTCACGCTCTTCAAAGCCCCAAAGCGGCGGGGTCAGAGCGCCCACGTCCATCGCGCCGGTCGTGGTGTTCAGAAGGTGGTTCAGAACGCGGCCAATCTCCGAGTAAAGCACACGGATCAGCGAGGCGCGGCGCGGGATTTCGACCCCCGCGAGTTTCTCAATCGCCAGACACCAGGCATGTTCCTGATTCATCGGCGCGACGTAATCGAGACGGTCGAGATACGGCAGGTTCTGGAGATAGGTACGGTTCTCCATCAGCTTCTCAGTACCGCGGTGCAACAGACCGATATGCGGGTCGGCGCGCTCCACGATCTCACCGTCCAGCTCCAGAACCATCCGCAACACGCCGTGGGCCGCAGGGTGCTGAGGCCCGAAGTTGATGTTGAAGTTCCGGATCTTCTGTTCGGTGTCGGTCGCATCGCGCGAGCCGTCATCGTAGGTGTTTTGCCGGATATCGACGTCCATTCTCAGATCCTCGCCATGTTCGCCTGCCACCGCGCGGGCAGCGGGCCAAAGGTCTTTTCGACATAGGCATATTGCGGGGCCAGGAATTGCGCCGCCTCATGCCGTTGCTTGTCGCTCAGTTTCAGATGCACACCTTCATGCGCATGCGGTTCTTGGTCCACGGGGGCCTCGGAAATCCCGAGGAAGGCACAGAGCTGTGACAGCCCCTCGCCCGACAGCACATCCTCGGTGAACCCGACGAAAAGCTTGTCCTCGGGCACCGCCCGTTTGAGTTTCTCCACGATCCCGGCATAGTCGCCGCGTTCGGGAATATGGGTCTCCATGCCCTTTTTCATCGTGCGGTTCATGATCCGCCGGGCCTTGATCTCGATCTCTTCGCCGGGCTGACGCTGGCGCGTGGCCTGCATCCGGGCGTGAGACCAAAGCCGGTCCACCGGATCGCGCATCAGAAAGACAAACCGCACGTCGGGGGCCATATGAGCCATCTCGCGCAGTCGCTCTTCGGTCAAAAGACCGTAGCCCGGCGTGATGTCCCCCGCGAGTTTCTTCTCGCCGATCCCGTCGAGCAGGTAGAACAGGTAATCCGACACGCCCTCGCGTCCAAGTTTGAGGATGCGCACCATCTCGTCCACGTCATCGATCTGACGCTGGAGATTGCCGACCTTCCACTTGTTCTCGTTGTTGCGTGCAACGTCCTGACGCCGGATCAAATCGGCGCGCAGACGGGCGTAAACGTCGAACTGATGCGCATAATCATCGAAATCCACCGTATCGAAATAGTGGATTTCCTTGATGGAGCGCATGTGGCAATCCGGGTGATCATGCAAATAGCGGTACAGCGAGCTGGTGCCCGCTTTCGTCGCGCCGACGCAGATCATAATGGCCGGATCGCCGCTCACGCTTTACGCCCCTTTCTCATCCCCCGGGAGGATGTATTTCGCACCTTCCCACGGGGACAGATTGTCGAACTGGCGGTATTCCTGCACGAGGCTCACCGGCTCATAGACGACGCGTTTCAGCTCTTCGTCATAGCGCACTTCGGTGTAGCCCGTCGCCGGGAAGTCTTTGCGCAGCGGGTGACCGCGGAAACCGTAGTCGGTGAGAATGCGGCGCAGGTCCGGGTGGCCGGAGAAAATCAGGCCGAACATGTCGAACACTTCGCGCTCAAACCAGCCAGCAGAGGGGTGCACGGAGGTGATCGACGGGATCGTCTCTTCCTCGCGCAGCGCCGCCACCAGACGGATGCGGTGGTTCTGGTACATCGACAGGAAGTGATAGACCACGTCGAAGCGTTGATCGCGTTCCGGGTAGTCCACCGCCGTGATGTCGATCAACGTGGAGAACCTGCAACTCCCGTCGGCTTTGAGGAAATCAACGAAATCGGTGATCCCGGACGGGGTCACGGTCACGGTCAGCTCGCCATATTCCACCTTGGTCGAGAGCACGTCATCGGGACGTTTCAGCTCGATATGGGCGGCGAGTTCCTTGAGGGCTTCTTCGCTCATAAGTTCCTCTCCTCAGCGGGCGATCGTGCCGGTGCGGCGAATTTTACGCTGCAATTGCAACAATCCGTACATCAGCGCTTCTGCGGTCGGCGGGCAGCCGGGCACGTAAACATCCACCGGCACGATGCGGTCACAGCCGCGCACAACCGAATAGCTGTAATGGTAATAGCCGCCGCCATTGGCGCAGGAGCCCATGGAAATCACGTAACGCGGTTCAGGCATCTGGTCGTACACTTTGCGCAGCGCCGGGGCCATTTTGTTGGTCAGCGTGCCAGCGACGATCATCAGGTCAGACTGGCGCGGGGAAGCACGCGGAGCGGTACCGAACCGTTCGAGATCATAGCGCGGCATGGAGGTCTGCATCATCTCGACGGCGCAACAGGCAAGACCAAAGGTCATCCAGTGCAGCGACCCGGTGCGGGCCCAGTTGATCATGTCCTCGGTCGAGGTGAGCAGAAAGCCCTTGTCCTGCAACTCTGTGTTCAGAGCCTGCGTGGCGACGTCTTTGTCGGCCCCGGCGGTATTGGCAGAAGTCATCACGCCCATTCCAGCGCCCCTTTCTTCCATTCATAGGCGAAGCCCACGGTCAGCACGCCCAAGAACACCATCATCGACCAGAAGCCCGTCATGCTCAGGTCCTTGAAGGCAACAGCCCAAGGGAAGAGGAAGGCGATTTCGAGATCGAAGATGATGAAGAGGATCGACACGAGGTAGAACCGCACATCGAATTTCATCCGCGCGTCGTCGAATGCGTTGAAACCACATTCATAGGCCGAGACTTTTTCAGGGTCGGGATTGCGAACGGCGAGGATGAGGGCTGCGAAGATGAACACCAGACCCAGCGCAATGGCGAGGCCGATGAAAATGACGATGGGGAGATATTCCCGAAGCAAGTCTTCCACGAGCGGCTCCTTGATCTGCGCGCCTCTTCGCGGGACTTCGGTGTCGGGCGATCGCAGGCGCGCTGCTTTGCTAGCTTGATGTGGTTTAGCCCCCTGCGACAATATGGTCAACCAAACCGAGTCTCACAAAGCCCATGCTTTCAAGGGGCTTCACGAATTTTTTTACCGGCTCACGCGTTTTTTGCTGCGCCGCAACGAAGTCTGACCGAGTATTTGATTCGTATATGAATTTCTTATTATTTTAGTAGGAAATGTTGAACTTCCACTTACAACTCAAAGTGAAAGAACCGTTTCATCGTTCAAAGCTGTTCTGCCTTGCTCACCTCATCGCGGATAATCCGCGCCAAGAGGGCGCAATCCTCAAGACGAAAGGTCAGAGGCAAACGCATGTCCATAATCGCCCGCAGAACGCGGTCACTGTCCGGCAGGCTTTGCGCCTCACAATAACGCCAGCTTTCATAACGCGAGGTAAAGGCCACCGGCTCCGGCGCACCGAACCATTTGAGTTCCACGCCGCGTTTGAGGCAAGCCGCGACCAGCGCTTCGATTTTCTCATCCGGCCAGTCCATCAGGAGGAACTGAATGGACGATCCGACATAGTGCTCTTGCTGGGGCCGTTCGATCAGCGTCAGACCCGGCGTGCTGCGCAGCCCCTCTTCGACCACCCTGTAGCGCGCGTTCCAGTTCTCCACCTGAGCATCGAGAGACCGGAGCTGCACCCGCAGGATCGCAGCACGCAGGTGATCCATCCGCCCAGACACATTGGGCGTTGTGTACTTGACCTTTTCGAACACCTCTGCATCCGGCCCGGCCGAATGTTTGACGTAAAGCATGTAAGAGCCCGAGAGCATGATCGCCCGTGCGGCAATCTCTTCGTCATCGGTGATGAGGAACCCGCCCTCACCCGAGTTGATATGCTTGTAGGTCTGGGTCGAATAGCAGCCGATCACACCATGCCGCCCGGACGGCACCCCGTCCCAATGCGCGCCCATCGTATGCGCGCAATCCTCGATCACAGCGACACCCGCGCCGTTACAGATGTACATCAGCGCGTCCATATCGACGATATGCCCGCGCATGTGCGACAGCATCAGAACCTTCGCGCCGCTTTCCGCGATTTTCACCTGCAAATCGTCGAGATCGATTACCAGACCTTCGGTCACGCCGACAAACACCGGCTTCGCGCCCACAGAAGCAATCGCCCCCGGCACCGGTGCCAGCGTGAAGGCGTTGGTCAGGACCGGCTCGCCCGGCTGCACCTCCAAGGCCCGCAGCGCACAGCCCAGCGCATAGCCGCCCGACGCCACCGCGAGACAGTATTTCGCGCCGGTGTAAGCGGCGAACTCTTCTTCAAGCTCGGCCACCTCGCCCTTCTCCCCCGGCGCCGTGTTGTAGCGATGCAAACGGCCAGAGCGCATCACCTCAACGGCCTTCTCGATCGCCTCTTCCGGGATCGGCTCCTGCTGGGTGAAATTGCCGCGAAACACTTCGTCGCTCATCCGATCAGCTCCTTCGTTAGCAGGCCCAGCTCACTATAATGCGTCAAAATCGCCTCCGGAGAGAGCCGTTTGACCCCGTCCCCGTCCGGCCCAAAGGTCACAAGCGCGCAGGGCACCCCCGCCGCACGCGCGGTTTCCCGGTCGGTTTCCGTGTCACCCACCAGATAAGACTGGGACAAGACGCCCCCCGCCTCTTCCACCGCCGCGAGATAGGGTTTCGGATCGGGTTTCGACACGCCCACGGTTTTCGCCCCGATCATTGAGCCAAACAGATCGCGGATGCCCAACCGGGTCAGCAAACGATCCGCCAGATCCTCGGGCTTGTTGGTGCACACCCCCACGGCATAGCCATCGCGGCGCAAGCCTTCGACCGCTTCCGCCGCGCCGTCATAAAGGCGCGTGTGAGTGTCGATATGTTCGGCATAGGTGTCTATCAGGATCGGATATTGCGCCATCACATCCTCGTCGGAGAACGTCGGCTGCACCCGCGAATAGCCAAGGCGCAGCATCGCGCGCGCGCCGCGAAAGGCCGTATGCGCGTCCGCTTTCGGATCAAGGACGTCGCCATAGCCCAGCCCTCTGAAACAGGCATTCGCCGCAGCGATCAGATCGGCGGAGGTGTCCGCCAGCGTGCCATCGAGATCGAAAATCACTGTGCGCATCTTTGGTCCTTTGCTGATCCGGCCGCGAAGGCTTTGGCAAACATTCGCTGAACGCTGTAATCTCACGTCAGAATAAGTGAAGCCCTTTGTCCGCAACGGCCCCTTGCAGCGCTCCGCGTCATGGGTAAAACGGCTAAGAGACAAAGAAAAGAGCAGATCGGAACGAAACTCATGGCCACAGCCCTCATTCTTCTTGCCGCCGGACAAGGGACGCGGATGAATTCCGACCTGCCGAAGGTGCTACATCCGATCGGAAATGCCCCCATGTTCGCCCATGCGCTGGCCTCCGGGAGCGCGCTTGAGCCCGAACGCACGGTTCTGGTTGTCGGACACGGTGGCGATCTGGTGGCTGCAGAGGCCGCCAAGATTGACGAAGAGATCGTGATCGCCCGCCAAGAGGAACAGCTCGGCACCGCCCATGCGGTTTTGCAGGCGAAAGATGCGCTTCTGGGCTTTGAAGGCGACGCCATCGTGGTGTACGGCGACACGCCGTTCATTTCCGAGGACACGATCCTGAGGATGATCGAGGCCCGCAAAAGCGCCGATGTCGTGGTTCTGGGGTTCGAGGCCGCCGATCCCGCCCGCTACGGGCGTCTGGTAATGGACGGCGACAAGCTCACCCGCATCGTCGAATATAAAGACGCCTCGGAGACCGAGCGCGCCCTCACCTTCTGTAACTCCGGTCTGGTTGCCGCCGACGCCTCCGTGCTGTTCGAGCTGCTGGAACAGGTCGGCAATGACAATGCCGCCGGGGAATATTACCTGCCGGACATCGTCCAGATCGCTTGGAACACGGGCCGCACCGCGACGGCTGTGGCTTGTGATGAAGCCGAGACGCTGGGCGTCAACACCCGCAGCGAACTTGCGCGGGCCGAGGCGATTTTTCAAGCCACCAAGCGCGCTGAGGCGCTCGACAACGGCGTGACCCTGATGGCCCCGGAAACGGTGTTCTTCTCACTCGACACCTATATTGGTCGCGACACTGTTGTGGAGCCGAACGTCATCTTCGGACCCGGCGTGACGGTGGAATCTCAAACCCGCATCCGCGCGTTCAGCCATTTCGAAGGCTGCCATGTCTCGATGGGCTCCACCGTCGGCCCCTTCGCCCGTCTGCGCCCCGGCGCGGAACTGTCGAACAACGCCCATATCGGCAACTTCGTCGAGGTGAAAAACGCCCTGATCGGCGAAGGCACCAAGGTGAACCATCTGACCTATATCGGCGACGCGGACATCGGCGACGGCACGAACGTCGGTGCTGGCACGATCACCTGCAACTATGACGGCGTGTTCAAACACCGCACCGTGGTGGGGCGCAACGCCTTCATCGGCTCCAACACCATGCTGGTCGCCCCGGTGACGGTGGGTGACGAAGCGATGACCGCGAGCGGATCGGTGATCACCTCCAATGTCGAGCCGGGCGCGCTCGCCATTGGACGGGCAAAACAGGTGAACAAACCCATGCTCGCCGTGCGGATGTTCGAAAAGTTAAAGTCTCTCAAAGCTAAAAAGCAAAAAGGGCAGTAATACATGTGTGGTATTGTTGGGATTTTGGGAAATCATGAAGCGGCTCCGATCCTCGTAGAGTCGCTGAAAAAGCTCGAATATCGCGGCTATGACAGCGCCGGGATCGCCACGGTGTCGAGCGGAAAACTCGACCGTCGCCGCGCCGTTGGCAAGCTCGTCAACCTGTCGGACCTTCTGGTGCACGAGCCCCTCTCCGGCAAAACCGGTATCGGCCATATCCGCTGGGCAACCCACGGTGCCGCCACCACCGGCAATGCGCACCCGCATCGTTCCGGCCCGGTCACCGTGGTGCACAACGGGATCATCGAGAACTTCCGCGAACTGCGCGCTGAGCTGGCCGAGGCGGGCATCTACCCCGAAACGGAAACGGACACCGAGACCGTTGTCCTGATGACCCGCATGTATATGGATCAGGGCATGGCGCCCCGTGAGGCCGCTGTGGCCGCGCTCAAGAAACTCGAAGGCGCGTTCGCGCTTCTCTGGCTGTTCGAGGGCGAAGACGATCTGATGATCGCGGCCCGCAATGGCGCGCCGCTAGCAATCGGTCATGGCGACGGCGAGATGTTCGCTGGCTCGGACGCAATTGCTCTGGCCCCGATGACAGATCGCATCACCTATCTGGAACAAGGCGATTATGCCTTCATCACCCGCGAAGGCGTGGAACTTTTCGACGCCGAAGGACGGCGTGCGAACCGTGATGAGGTCCGGATCGATCTCGGTGCGGCGCAGATCGAAAAGGGTGGCTACAAACACTTCATGGCCAAAGAAATCGCCGAACAGCCCGTCGTGCTCGGCGACGCTTTGCAGCATTATCTCGGCGACAAAGGCCTAAACCTGCCGGAAGATTTGGACTTCTCCAAAATCTCCCGCCTGACCATGGTCGCCTGCGGTACCGCCTTCTACGCCTGCTCCGTGGCGAAATACTGGTTCGAAAGCCTTGCCCGCCTGCCCGTCGAAATCGATGTCGCCTCCGAGTTCCGCTACCGCGAACCCCCGATGCCCGACGACAGCTACGCGATTTTCGTCAGCCAGTCCGGCGAAACCGCCGACACGCTGGCCGCGCTCCGCTATTGCGATGAAAAGGTTGCGAAAACCGTCGCCGTGGTCAACGTGCCGACCTCCTCCATAGCCCGCGAATGCGACATTGCCCTGCCGATCCTCGCAGGCGTCGAAGTCGGCGTGGCCTCGACCAAGGCCTTCACCTGTCAGCTGCTCGTCCTCGCAAGCCTCGCTCTCAAGGCCGCACGTGATCGCGGCCATCTGAGCGAGACGGACCTTGCCAAACACATGGAAGATCTGCGCAGCCTGCCCGCTCTGATGAGCCATGCGCTGGGTCTCGACGAGGCTTTGAACATCGTTTCAAACGACTTGTCCGAAGCCCGTGACGTGCTGTTCCTCGGGCGCGGCCCGATGTACCCGCTCGCCCTCGAAGGCGCTCTTAAACTTAAAGAAATCAGCTACATCCACGCCGAAGGTTATGCGTCCGGCGAGTTGAAACACGGCCCCATCGCGCTGATCGACAGCCACACCCCGGTGATCGTCTTCGCCCCGCATGACGCGCTGTTCGACAAAACCGTTTCGAACATGCAGGAAGTCATGGCGCGCGGCGGTAAGGTGCTTTTGGTCTCCGACAAAAAAGGGCTCGATGTCGCGTCCGAAGGCGTCTGGCAAACCGTCCGCATGCCGGAAGTCCCCGACCTTTTCGCCCCGATCCTCTACGCCATCCCGGCGCAGCTCATCGCCTATCACACGGCGGTCGCCAAAGGCACGGATGTGGATCAGCCCCGCAACCTCGCGAAATCGGTGACGGTGGAGTAAACATGGCGGATGTGAAACCTGTCGAATTTGATCCCAAACCGCGTCTCGATGGGCTCACCATCGGGCTGCGGCAAGCCGTTCCCAATGATTGGTATGCGCTTTACGACGTGGCCCGCGATAAAAAAATCTGGGCCAACCATCCAGAGAAAGACCGCTGGACAGAAGAAAAATTCCGCCTGTTTTTCGACGCTGGCCTCGAAAATCCCGAAGGCATGTATGTGATCGGCAACTACGAAACCGGGAAAATCATTGGATCGACGCGGTTCTATGGCACCACACCGGAGGCGACCCGGATCGGTTATACGTTTCTGGCTCGCGAATTTTGGGGCACTGGCCTGAACCGCGAAGTGAAACTGTTGATGCTCAACCATGCCTTTGCCTCGAAATCTGCCGTTTACTTTGATATCGGAGCGGCGAACAAACGCTCGCGCAAAGCTGTTGAGAAACTCGGTGCAAAATTGTCGATGAAGCCGACAAAAGGCAAAGTGGAATATGTTTTGCGCCCGGATATCGCAAAAATCAGTCTGAGCCCCGCACCGGCAGTCCATGGCAAAAGCTGTAGCTGCTGCTGATCACGAAGGACCCAAAATGAGTTATTCTTCCTATTTTTCCGCGCTCACCGAGGCGTCTGACTCGGGCCGGGCGGCAGAGCTCGAAACGCGTTTCGGCCCCTCCAACTATCTCGGCGTTCCGCCGCAAACACTCGAAGATCTCGCCCGCAGCTGGCGGCAAGATGTGGCCTTTCCCGACCGGCTCGAACTGGCGCGCGCGCTTTGGGACAACGGCACTTATGAAGCTCGCCTCATGGCCGCAAAACTTCTGACTCAAGCGCGCATTCAGGATGACGCGGAGATTTGGGAGCAGATTTGCACATGGGTGTCCGAGGCAGGCAACTGGGCCGAGATTGATGCCCTGTCCGCCGCCGGGGCGCGCCGGATCGTCACGGACTTGTCCCGCATGGAAAAGGTGCACGCGCTCGCTCAATCCGAACGCGTTTTGGACCGCCGTGCCGCCCTTGGCCTGTCCCTGCCCCTCGCGAAACGCGCACATCCGACAGAGGAAGAGCTCAGCGCCATCGACGATGTGCTGTTCTGGCTGACCTATGCCTTGCAGGATGCCGATAAGGATGTCTCGCGCATGGCCGACAGCTGGCTCAAAAGCCTCGGCAAACATGATCGCAAACGCGCAAGCATGGTGCGACGAGTGGTTCAATCGCGCACAAATGACACTTGATACAGCTTGGCAGTCGCCCGGATGCGCCCTAGATTGCCCTCTATGACGAACGCCCCGCGCCTTATCGATCCCTTCGCCCGTGCGATCACCTACCTGCGGGTCTCGGTGACGGATCGCTGTGACTTCCGCTGTGTCTATTGCATGGCGGAACACATGACCTTTTTGCCGAAGAAAGAATTGCTGACCCTCGAAGAGCTGGACCGGATGTGTTCCACCTTCATCGGGCTGGGCGTCGAGAAACTGCGGATCACCGGCGGGGAACCCTTGGTCCGGCGCGAGATCATGAATTTCTTCAACGGCATGAGCCGCCATCTTGAGAGCGGTGCGCTGCAAGAACTGACCCTGACCACCAACGGCTCACAGCTTGATCGGTTCGCGAAGGATTTATACGCGGCGGGCGTGCGGCGCGTGAATGTGTCGCTCGACACGCTGGACGCCGAGAAATTCGCCCGCGTGACCCGCTGGGGCCGTCTCGAACAGGTGCTGCGCGGCATTGATGCGGCGCGCGAGGCGGGGCTTAAGATCAAAATCAACACCGTGGCGCTCAAGGGCTTCAACGAGAACGAGCTGTTCGAATTGACCGACTGGTGCGCGCGCGAAGGTATGGACCTGACCTTTATCGAGGTCATGCCAATGGGCGATCTCGGCAATGAGGACCGTGTCGGGCAATATTGGTCTTTGAACGATCTGCGCAGTGATCTTGCCACGCGCTACACGCTCACCGATCTGGCGGAACGCACCGGCGGCCCGGCCCGCTATGTGCGCCTTGAGGAAACCGGCCAGAAGATCGGCTTCATCACCCCGCTGACGCATAACTTCTGCGAAAGCTGTAACCGGGTGCGGATGACCTGTACTGGCGATCTGTTCATGTGTCTGGGCCAAGAAGACAACGCTTCTCTGCGCGACATCATGCGGGCCCATCCAGAGGATGACGCACCGTTGATTGAGGCCATCGAAGCCGCCATTTCGCGCAAGCCGAAAGGCCACGACTTCGACTATTCGCGGCAAAAGGCCGACGGTCAGGTGTCGCGGCATATGTCGCATACGGGCGGCTGAGGGGCGCCGCCCCTCGCCTTCGGCTCACCGGATATTTCCAGACAAAAAAGCGCCCCCAACCGGGAGCGCTTTGTTTTCATTTCAGCTCTAAGACACAGCTCACGCCGCAGGCAAACGGCTTTCCACCATCTCCGCATACCACGAACACCCCGCAGGGAGGGCCTCGTCGTTAAACATGTATTTCGGATGGTGCACCGGCGCGCCCGGACCGTTGCCGACGATGATATAGGCCCCCGGACGCTCTTCCAGCATATAGGCGAAGTCTTCGCCGCCCATCACCAGCGGATATTCCTCGCAGCTTCCGGCGACCTTGGTGGCTGCCTCAATTGCGTATTCGGTTTCCCGATCGTGGTTCACCATGACGGGGTAGCCGCGATGGTAATCGACTTGAATATCGGCGCCATAGGTCGCCCCGACCCCGGCACAGATGTCTTTCACGCGGTCTTCCGCCTGTGTCCGAACCTCGTCGTCGAGCGTGCGCACCGTGCCTTTCAGCATAACCTGCGCCGGAAGGACGTTATGCGCTTTCGAAGAGCTTTCGATCGTACAGACGGAGACCACCACCTGTTTGGTCGGATCGACATTGCGGGAGGCGATGGTCTGGAGCGCAAGCACCAGATGCGCCGCCGTCACCGTGCTGTCGACCGTTTCATGCGGCTTCGCGGCGTGGCCGCCCTTGCCCTTCACATAAATCTCGAATTCGTCGGCGGCGGCAAAGAACGGACCCGGACGGATCGCGAACGTGCCGGTCGGCAGGTTCGGCCAGTTGTGCATGCCATAAACTTCGTCGATGCCGAATTTATCCATCAGCCCCTCGTCGCACATGATCTTGCCGCCGCCGCCGCCCTCTTCGGCAGGCTGGAAGATCACAACGGCGGTGCCGTCGAAATTGCGCGTCTCCGTGAGATATTTGGCTGCCCCCAGAAGCATCGCGGTGTGACCGTCATGCCCGCAAGCATGCATAACGCCCGGATTTTTCGAGGCATATTCCGAACCGGTCTCTTCGAAGATCGGCAGGGCATCCATATCGGCGCGCAGACCTATGGTGCGGCCTTTGCTATCGGTTTTCCCCTTGATCACCCCCACGACGCCGGTCTGGGCCATGCCCTCGACCACCTCGTCACAACCGAACTCGCGCAGCAGTTCAGCGACCTTTTTAGAGGTGCGCGGCAGATCGAATTGCAATTCGGGATTCTCGTGGATGTCTCGTCGCCATGCGGTGATTTCCGGAAGCAATTCGGCGAGGCGGTTCTTGATGGGCATTTGGGTCTCCGAGGGTGGAATAAGCGAGGGTAGAAGTATTGGACCGATCTCTGACCGGGCTTCCTGTACGGGACGTCGGCGGCGCGAGAGAGGCAAGCAGCGATTTGGCACACCCCCCTGATCGCGGCCCCCTCAACCCAAAGGTGATCGCCCTTTGTGCAGAGGTCAAGCAGGAGCGCCTCATAATTTATCCGTTGGTAAAAAAAGTTGCACCCCGAGACAACTTGCCCCTTGCGCCATTGCAAAGAGTTGGTACCGTTTTGATCATACCGACCTCGGAGCAACTGGGGCGGATTATAAAAATAAAATAAAACCAACAGCTTGGGGGTCACCGCATGGCCGATGGGGCCGCACCCGTACTCAATGTCCGGGACCTGAAGACCGTTTTCAAAACGCGGTCCGGGTCCGTTCATGCCGTCAATTCCGTCTCTTTTTCACTGAAGCCTGGTGAATTGCTGGGCGTCGTCGGCGAATCTGGCTCTGGCAAATCCGTGACCATGATGTCGCTGATCGGCCTGATCCCCTCGCCCCCTGCGCAAGCCTCCGGTGGCGGCATCGATTTTGGCGGCATCGACCTCCTGAAAGCTTCCGAGAGCGAGCTGCGCGCCATTCGCGGCGCCCGGATCGGTTTTGTGTTCCAAGATCCCATGACCTCGCTGAACCCGGTGTTCACGGTCGGCTACCAAATTATGGAACCGCTGCGCAAACACATGAAAATGTCGAAGGCACAGGCCCGTGTCCGCGCCAAGGAGTTGCTCGAACTGGTCGGCATTCCGGATGCGGAACGTCGCCTCTCGGATTTCCCGCACCAATTCTCCGGCGGCATGCGCCAACGTGTGATGATCGCCATCGCGCTGGCTTGTGATCCCGAAGTTCTGATCGCCGACGAGCCGACCACCGCGCTCGACGTGACCATTCAGGCGCAAATTCTTGAGTTGATGCACGAGCTGCGCGCCAAGCTCGGCATGGCGGTGATCTGGATCACCCATGATTTGGGCGTGATCGCCGGGATCGCAGATCGGGTGCTGGTGATGTACGGCGGCCAGATCGTCGAACACGCCCCCGTACGCGACCTGTTCAAACATCCGCGCCACCCCTACACCCGCGCCCTGCTGAAAACCGTGCCCTCCGTGCGCGGCGACCGCGCCGAGCGGCTTGAGGTGATCGAAGGTCAGCCACCCATCCTGCGCGCGGAACCGTCGAGCTGTTCCTTTGCCTCGCGTTGCCCCTTCGCTTTTGAGCGCTGCCTCGCGGAAAACCCACCGCGCTATGATGTCCGGCCCGGCCATGATGCCGCCTGTTTCTACGATTTCGAGATCGACGCGCCGCGTGTCTCAGTTCAAGCCACCTCCGTCACCGAGGGAGTAATCGATGCTGGATGACACCAAATCCGACACTGTTCTGGTCGAGGTCCGGGATCTGAAAATGCATTTCCCGATCCACGCCGGCGTGCTCAAAAAGCGCGTGGGCGAGGTGAAGGCGGTCGACGGGATTTCTTTTGACATCATCGAAGGGGAAACCCTTGGCCTCGTTGGCGAGTCTGGCTGTGGCAAATCCACCGCCGGGCGCGCGATCCTGCGGCTCTATGACATCACCGAAGGCTCGATCAAGATCGACGGGGTGGAGATCGGCGCAACGCCGCAGCCCGACCTGCGTACCATGCGCCCGACCATGCAGATGGTGTTTCAGGATCCGCAGGCCTCTCTGAACCCGCGCATGACCGTGGCGGCGATCATCGGCGAGCCTCTGGACGAGCATGCGAAACTGGGCAAAGCGGAGAAGCGCAAAAAGGTTCTGTCCCTGATGGATGCCGTCGGGCTCAACCGCGATTTTGCCAATCGCTACCCGCATGAGTTTTCCGGCGGCCAGCGCCAGCGGATCGGTATCGCCCGCGCTCTGGCCCTGAACCCGAAATTCATCGTCTGCGACGAACCCATTGCGGCGCTCGACGTGTCCATTCAGGCGCAGGTGGTGAACCTTCTGGAAGATTTGCAGGCAGAATTCGGCCTGACCTACCTGTTTATTTCGCACGATCTGTCGATGGTCCGCCATATCGCGGACCGGGTGGCGGTGATGTATCTCGGACGCGTGGTCGAGCTTGCGAGCCGCGAAGAGCTCTTCGCCAATCCCAAACATCCCTATACCCAAGCGCTTCTTTCCGCCGTGCCCGAGCCCGATCCATGGCTTGAGGAAAAGGTCGAGCGCATCCTTCTGGAGGGCGATGTGCCCTCCCCGTCGAATCCGCCCAAGGGCTGCAACTTCTGCACGCGCTGCCCGCAGGTGATGGATATCTGCCGCGAGTTGGACCCCGTGGGTCAGGACATCGCGCCGGGTCATCAGGTGGCTTGCCACCTGTACACGCAAACCGAAGAGAGCGCCGCATAAGGCGCCGGTTTCGAGGACGAAAAGAGCATCCAACAAGGAGAGGTTAACCCCATGAATATCAAGACTGCCCTGCTGGGCGCCGTCGCGGGGCTCGCGCTTGCCCCGGCCGCTTTTGCGGAACGCGGTGCGGACGGCCATGTGAACATCATCTATTGGCAAGCACCGTCGACGATGAACCCCTATCTGTCGGGCGGCACCAAAGAGCTGGAAGTCGGCTCTCTCGTGCTCGAACCGCTCGCCCGCTACGACGAAACCGGCGCCATGGTGCCGTTTCTGGCCGAATCCGTGCCGACCATCGAAAACGGTGGCGTGTCCGAAGATCTGAAAAACATCACCTGGAAGCTGAAACCCGGCCTTCTGTGGTCCGATGGCACCCCACTGACCTCGGAAGATCTCAAGTTCACCTGGGAATATTGCACCTCCGAAGGCGGCGGCTGTGCCCAGACCGAAAAATACAATGACGTCACCGACGTGGAAATTGTCGACGACCTGACCGTCACCGTGCACTTCGGCGTCGCCAAGCCCTTCCCCTACGGCCCCTTCGTCGGCGCGCAAGCTCCGATCATCCAGAAGGCCCAGTTCGCGGATTGTACCGGCGAAGCCATGGCTTCCTGCACTGAGCAGAACTTCAACCCGATCGGCACCGGCCCCTTCGTTGTGGATGAGTTCAAGACCAACGACGTGGTGTCCATGTCCGCCAACCCGAACTATCGCGACCCGGCGAAACCGGCCTTCGCGACCGCGACCGTCAAAGGCGGCGGCGATGCCGCAGCTGCGGGTCGTTCTGTTCTGGAAACCGGCGAATTCGACTACGCTTGGAACCTCCAGCTCGCCCCCGATGTGCTCGCCGATATGGAGAGCAAAGGCAAAGGCAAGCTCGAAGTCTCCTTCGGTACGCTGGTCGAACGCATCATGGTGAACTTCACCGATCCGGATCCGGCTCTCGGCGAAGAGCGCGCCACCGCTGCGCACCCGCACCCGATCCTGTCCGACAAATCCGTGCGTCAGGCGCTCTCCATGGCGATCGACCGCGAGCTTTTGGTGGAAATCGGATACGGCGCTGCGGGTAAAGTCACCTGTAACGTGCTTCCGGCCCCGGCGATCTACGCCTCCACCGCCAATGACGCCTGCATGGTTCAGGACATCGAAGGCGCGAAAGCCCTGCTCGACGCTGATGGCTGGGTGGTTGGTTCCGACGGCATCCGCGAAAAAGACGGCAAGAAACTCTCGCTGCTGTTCCAAACCTCGACCAACGCTGTGCGCCAAGACTTCCAGGCGATCATCAAACAGTGGTGGAACGAGATCGGCGTCGAAGTCGAACTGCGCAACATCGACAGTTCCGTGTTCTTCGGCGGCGATGCTGGCTCCCCGGATACCTTCCAGAAGTTCTTTGCGGACGTAGAAATGTACGCCAACAACTTCGACGGCACCGACCCGGAAGCCTACATGGCCAACTGGGCATGTATTCAGGCCCCGCGCCCGGAAACGCAATGGCAGGGCAACAACATGCCGCGCTACTGCACCGAAGAGTTTGACGCGCTCGTCGCAGAAATGGCCAAAACCGGCGAGCTTGAAAAGCGCGCTGAACTGGCCAAATCGATGAACGACATGCTGATGCAAGACTACGCGATCATCCCGCTGGTCTACCGTGGCCGTGTGTCCGCCGCCTCCAACACTCTGGGCGGTGTGATCATGAACTCGTGGGATTCCGAGCTCTGGAATGTCGCAGACTGGTACCGCATCAAATAAGTGGCACGTCACTTTCGGGCGCCCCTTCACCACACAGGGGCGGGGCGCCCTCCCCCCACGTTTCAATGACAAAAGACCTGAACCGAGGCGTCGCTCATGCTCCACTACACGATCCGTCGTTTACTTCTCGCCATCCCGACGCTTCTGTTCATATCTTTGGTGATTTTCCTGCTGTTGGATCTCGCCCCCGGCGATCCGATGGCCTCCATCCCGCTCACAGTGCCTCCCGAGGTCAAAGAGCGCATGCGTGAGGCCTTGGGCCTTGGCGAGCCGGTCCATATTCGCTTTCTGAACTGGCTCTACCAGTTCTTCATCGTCGAACCGCAAGTGGCCTTTGACCACATTTTCGGCACGGATTTCTCCGAGGGCAAACAGCGCATCATTTCCTTCCAGTCGCGCTCCCCGGTCATGACTGTTGTGGCCGAGCGCATGCCGCAAACCCTTTGGGTCGTTGGCCTGTCCTACATCTTCGCCACGCTGATTGCTGTGCCGATCGGGATCATCTCCGCTTACCGGCAATACAGCTGGTTCGACCAGATCGGCACCTTCGTCTCGATGATCGGCTTCTCCATCCCGACCTTCTTCTCTGGCGTGCTGCTGATCGTGATCTTCTCCGTGGGGCTCGGCTGGTTCCCTTCGATCTATGACACGACACATGAAGTCACCGACTGGTCATCCTTCGTCTACCAGATGAAGCAAATGGCGATGCCGGTCTTCGTCCTGACGCTTTACAACGCCGCGCAGGTCAGCCGCTTCATGCGCGCCTCCATGCTGGACAATCTCAATCAGGACTATGTGCGCACGGCCCGCGCCAAGGGCATGTCCGAGAAGGTCGTCGTCCTCCTACACGTCCTGCGCAACTCGATGATCCCGGTCGTCACCGTGATCGCGCTCGGCGTGCCTTCGATCTTTGGTGGCGCGATCATCACCGAGCAGGTGTTTCAGGTGAACGGCCTTGGCCAGATGCTGATCACCGCGATCTACGCGTCTGATGCGCCAATGGTGCAGACGCTGACCTTCATCTTCGCCGTGCTCATCGTTCTCTTCAACCTCATCGCGGACATCCTCTACGGCGTTCTCGATCCGCGCATCCGCTACGACTAAGGGAGGTTGATCATGTCAGACGCAACCGTGACCAGCACCGTGAAACCCAAAGCGCCCCGCAACCAATGGTGGGACGTCTGGGATCAGTTCAAAACCCACAAAGGCGCCATGGCCGGGCTGGTGTTCTTTATCTTCATCATTCTGGCGGTCTATCTCGGCCCGTTTATCTGGACCATCGACCCGACCTATATCGACATCCGCGCCCGCAACTCCGGCCCTTCTCTGGCGCACCCGTTCGGGGCGGACCAGTTGGGCCGGGACATTCTGGCCCGGATGCTCACCGGCGGGCAGGTCTCGATCTCCGTCGGCCTCACCGCGATGGGGCTGTCTCTCGTACTTGGCACCTTCGTAGGTGTGCTGGCCGGCTATTGGAAAAGGCTCGACGGGCTGCTGATGCGCCTCACCGACCTGTTTCTGGCCCTTCCCCTTCTGCCGCTTTTGATGGTCATCATCATGCTGTTCCGCGATCCGCTGCGGAATGTCTTCGGACTTGAGGCCGGGATTTTCATCCTGATCGTCTTCGTCATCGGCATCACCAGCTGGATGCAGACCGCCCGCATCGTGCGCGGCGATGTGTTGGCCCTCAAGGAACGCGAATACGTTCTGGCCGCCCGCTCCATCGGCACGCCCTCGCGCCGTGTGGTGCTGCGTCACATCCTGCCAAACATCATGTCGCCGATCATGGTCTCCGCCACGCTGGGCATCGCCAATGCGATCATCACGGAAAGCGCGCTTTCCTTCCTCGGCCTCGGCTTCCCGCCGGATTACCCGACATGGGGTCGTCTGCTGTTCGATGCGAAAGATATGATCCAGCAATACCCCGAGCGCGTGATTTGGCCGGGTCTGGCGATCTCTCTGACCGTACTGGCCGTGAACTACATCGGCGATGGTCTGCGCGACGCGCTCGACCCGCGCATTCGTGGCCGGTAATCACCCGCCTCGCCCATCACAAAAACGCGCCCCACCGGGCGCGTTTTTCTTATCCGAAATGCTGTTTCTTGATCCGCCGGATCGCGAGCCAAACCAGCCCCACGACCACCGGCGTCGCCATCGCCAGAGCCACGCCTTTTGACAGGCCAAGTGGTTCCAGCACCGGATAGATCACATAGCCCACAAGGCTCACCGCGTAGTAGCTGATCGCCACCACAGACAGCCCTTCCACCGTCTCCTGCAACCGCAGCTGCATA
This sequence comes from Celeribacter sp. ULVN23_4, assembly GCF_054788345.1. Lineage (NCBI taxonomy): Bacteria > Pseudomonadati > Pseudomonadota > Alphaproteobacteria > Rhodobacterales > Roseobacteraceae > Celeribacter > Celeribacter sp. ULVN23_4. The sequence goes on from NZ_JBTVYO010000005.1 coordinate 94,597, forward strand.
TCAGCGCGCTTGTCCATGCTCTCCAAAAGCTTCTGGTTCTGGTCCTGACGGCTCACATCGACCTTGGTGCGGAGCAGGTTCGCCGCCCGCGCCGCCCGTTCGGCAAGCCCTTCGAGCTGCCCTTTCGCCGCGCTCACTGTGCGCATCGCCGGATCGTAACGCCGCATCATGAACTCGCGAAACAGCTGGCGCGCCATAAAACGGCTCTCCCGCAGCACTTCGATCCGCTGATTGACAATCGCCTCATAAGCCCCCGTCGCGCCGAACCGGAAATTCGTCCGGGTCACGATGCCTTCGATCCGGGTCGACAGGCCGAGAATGTCGCCGAGCAACGCTTCCACCGACGCGCCGTTCTTCGACGTCAGCGTCGCCATGATTTCGGAAAGCTCTTTCTCGATATCCGCCAGTTCGCGCACCACATTGCGCGCCTGCACAAGGCCCAGCATCGACATCGCCTTGTAGGTCTCGATCTCGCAAAGCCTCTGAAGCACCCGCCCGATCCGGCGCTGGCCGCAATCGGGGCTCGGGAACATTGCAAAGCGCATATGCCCCGCTTCGTCGATCCGGAAATCCCCCGCGACCACCATCGCGCCGTCAAGCACCCGCGCCACGGCAAGGCTCTCGCGCTCGAACCAGCTGTCGATCCGCTCGACGATCTGCGCATCCTGCTCCACCGTCTCGACGCGGATGAGGGCCGAGGTGATCCGCTGCCCCGGCGCGTCTCCAAGCCAGTCTTCGGGGAACAGATCGAAAGTGTTCTTGTCAAAGGCGCGTTCCGCCACACCCTCGGCGAAAATCGTGTACGTCACGAATTCCGTGTGGCTTTCCCATTTCAGGCGATACTTGCCCAACGGCCCGATGTAATGTGTCGCCCCCGGCGCCGGATGCGGTGCCCCGTAGCGGTCCAAAAGCGCCAGCAGATGTGCCCGATCCAGATCACGATCCCGCCGTGCGGCATCCCCCGCCGCCCGGATCGCCAGATAGGCCGCACGGGCATTGGACGTCACCTCAGGAAAGGGACGGGCATGCAACTCATTGGCCAGCTCATAGCGGCGTGGGTGGTCTTGCAAAGGGGCCATTGGCGTTTTCCGTGCGTTTGCGTTCCTTCGGCTATAGCCTGCACACGCCCTTTGAGGCAATAAAAATTTTAGAGCTTTATCAAAGACTTAACGGAATGCCATGGTATACTTTACACATCCCCCAGCTCTTCCGTGACGATATTGAGCCAATAGGCCACGCCAATCGGGATGAGCGCATCGTTGAAATCGAAGGTCGGCGTATGCACGAAAGAGGCATCCGGACCGTCACCATTGCCGATCGACACATAAGCGCCGGGGATCTTTTCGAGGTAGTAGGCAAAGTCCTCGCTCGCACCGATGGCGGAGGCCTCCGTGTCGGTCAGCGCCGCCCCTGCGCCCGCCGCATGCGCCCGCCCCGCAAGCGCCACCTCATCGGCTGTATTCACCAGCGGCGGATAGCCCCGGTCAATCTCAACGGTGGCCGTCACATTCGCCGCCAAGGCGCAGCCCTCCGCCAACCGCGTGAGTTCCGTCATCAAAGTCTCGCGCACCTCCGGTTTGTAGCTGCGCGCGGTGCCTGCCACCAGAACCTTGGCCGGAATGATGTTCGGGCTTTCCCGCTCGCCCCCCGCCACATGTCCGATGGACATCACCGCCCAATCCGTGAGTGCAACCTTGCGCGAGATGATATTGCCGAGGCTGGCCATGAACTGCCCTGCGGCAACCGTCGGATCGGTGCCCTTGAACGGCGAAGCCCCGTGCCCGCCGCTGCCTTCGAACGTCACTTCCCAATCGTCGCATGCCGAAGTGTACGGCCCCGCTCGCGTTGTCAGCTGCCCAAGCGGGTCAAGCGGCCCGTTGTGAACGCCGTAGATCGCATCGGTCGGGAAAAGATCGAACAAACCATCCTTGATCATCTCATTGGCCCCGCCGCCGCCCTCTTCGGCGGGCTGAAAGACAAAGCGCACCGTGCCTGCGAAATCAGGATCATGGGCCAGCTTTTCGGCCGCTGCCAAAAGCATGGTCGTATGCCCGTCATGCCCGCAGGCATGCATCTTGCCCGGCACGGTCGAAGCATAGGGCAGCCCGGTCTGCTCATGAATGTGCAGCGCGTCCATATCGGCCCTGAGCGCAATCACCTTCTGCCCCGGACGCTTGCCCTTGAGCGTCCCAACGACGCCGGTTTTGCCAAGCCCGCGATGCACCTCAATGCCAAGCCCCTCCAGAAATTTTGCCACTAAATCAGAGGTCCGCACCTCTTCAAATGCGGTCTCAGGATGGGCATGAATATCGCGCCGGATCGCGGTCATCTTCTCGACAAAGCTCTGATCGGCGGCGATATCTTCGGGGGTCACATGTTTCATGGGGCTTCCAGTTTTCGGGCTTTTCTAAAGCCAGAATGACCGCTTGCCACAACGATGAAAAGTCCTCTCCGCGAAAGGCAGTTGTGCGTTTCCTTTGCTGCCCCAAATACTCAAAGAAAAAGGGCGGCCCAAAGACCGCCCTTCCTATCTTTTGTCTGCCCCGATCAATCGATTTTGGGCAGCAGGTCGCCGATGGATTTCTTCGCATCGCCGTAATACATGCGCGTGTTGTCCTTGTAGAACAGCGGGTTCTCGATGCCCGAGTAGCCCGTGCCCTGACCGCGTTTGCAGACGAAGACCTGCTTGGCTTTCCACACTTCCAGAACCGGCATGCCCGCAATCGGGGAATTCGGGTCGTCCTGTGCCGCCGGGTTCACGATGTCGTTCGAGCCGATCACGATGACCACATCCGTCTCCGGGAAGTCGTCGTTGATCTCGTCCATTTCCAGCACGATGTCGTAAGGCACCTTGGCTTCGGCCAGAAGCACGTTCATGTGCCCCGGCAGACGGCCTGCGACCGGGTGGATCGCAAAACGGACATTCTTGCCCTTGGCGCGCAGTTTCGAGGTCAGTTCCGCCACGTTTTGCTGCGCCTGAGCCACGGCCATGCCGTAGCCCGGCACGATCACGATGCTGTCGGCCTCGTTGAGCGCATTGGCCACACCATCGACGTCGATGGCGACCTGCTCGCCTTCCACTGCCATCGCCGGACCCGCCGTGCCGCCGAAGCCGCCGAGGATCACGGAGACGAAGCTGCGGTTCATCGCCTTACACATGATGTAGGACAGGATCGCACCGGAGGAGCCCACAAGAGCACCGACCACAATCAGAAGATCGTTCGACAGCGAGAAACCAATCGCCGCAGCGGCCCAGCCCGAGTAGGAGTTGAGCATCGACACGACCACCGGCATGTCGGCGCCGCCGATGCCCATGATCAGGTGATAGCCGATGAACAGCGCCAGAAGCGTCATCAGGAACAGCGGGAAGAACGCGCCGGTGTTGAAGTACCAGATCAGGCAGAGAAGCGAGATGATCGCCGCGCCCGCGTTGAGCATATGTCCGCCCGGCAGTTTCTCCGCCTTGGTGTTGACCTTGCCCGCCAGCTTGCCAAAGGCAATGACCGAACCGGTGAAAGTCACAGCACCGATGAACACACCAAGGAACAGTTCGACCTTGAGAATGTTCAGTTCAACGGCGCTTTTGTGTGCCACAAGCTGCGCGAAAGTGCCGAGATCCTCGGCATGGCCTTCGAAACCGGCGACATGGCCCATGACGAAATGCGCGTTATAGCCGACGAAGACAGCCGCCAGACCGACCAGGGAGTGCATCGCGGCGACAAGCTGCGGCATCTCGGTCATTTCGACCTTTTTCGCGACATACCAGCCGATCACACCGCCCGCCGCGATCAGGATCGCGGAGAGGAGCCAGAGGCCGGAGCCCGGCCCGATCAGGGTTGCGAACACGGCCAGAGCCATGCCAGCGATGCCGTACCAGACCGCACGTTTCGCACTTTCCTGCCCCGAAAGGCCGCCAAGCGCGAGGATAAAGAGAACGGCAGCGACCACGTAAGCCGCAGTGGTGAAACCAAAATCCATAATCTCTCTCCCTTACGATTTCTGGAACATGGCGAGCATGCGCCGCGTGACAAGGAAGCCGCCGAAGATGTTGATCCCGGCCATGAAGACCGAAAGCGCGGCAAGAATGATCACCAGCCAGTTGCCCGAGCCGATTTGCATCAGCGCGCCAAGGATGATGATCGAGGAGATCGCGTTGGTGACCGCCATCAGCGGCGTGTGCAGCGCGTGGCTGACGTTCCAGATCACCTGGAAGCCGATGAACACGGAAAGCACGAAGACGATGAAGTGCTGCATGAAGCTTGCGGGGGCCACAAGACCGACGCCCAGAAGAAGCACAGCACCGATGGCGATCAGGCCAACCTGATTGCGGGTCTGTTTCTTGAAGGCCTCGACTTCTGCCGCGCGTTTTTCCTCAGGCGTCAGCTCTTTCGGCTTCTCCTTCGGTTTCGCTGCGATCGCAGCCACTTTCGGCGGCGGCGGCGGGAAGGTGATCTCGTGATCATAGGTCACGGTCGCGCCGCGGATCACGTCGTCTTCCATGTTGTGATTGATCTGGCCGTCTTTCTCAGGGGTCAGGTCGGTCATCATGTGACGGATGTTCGTCGCATAAAGCGTCGAGGCCTGCGTCGCCATGCGGGACGGGAAATCGGTGTAGCCGATGATGGTCACGCCATTCTCGGTAACGATTTTCTCGTCTTTCACGGTGAGTTTGCAGTTGCCGCCTTTCTCCGCAGCAAGGTCCACGATCACGGAGCCCGGTTTCATCGCGGCAACCATGTCCTCGGTCCACAGTTCCGGCGCTTCGCGGTTCGGAATGAGGGCCGTGGTGATCACGATGTCCATCTCGGGCGCAAGCTCACGGAACTTGGCGAGCTGGGCTTCGCGGAATTCGGGGCTGGAGACAGAGGCATAGCCGCCCGTCGAGGCGCCGTCCTGCTGCTCTTCCTCGAAATCGAGATAGACGAATTCGGCGCCCATGGATTCGACCTGCTCGGCCACTTCCGGCCGCACGTCGAAAGCGTAGGTGATCGCCCCCAGAGAGGTGGAGGTGCCGATGGCCGCAAGACCTGCCACACCAGCGCCGACGATCAGCACTTTGGCAGGCGGCACTTTACCGGCGGCGGTCACCTGACCGGTGAAGAACCGGCCAAAGTTGTTGCCCGCCTCGATCACGGCGCGATAGCCCGCGATGTTCGCCATCGACGACAGAGCGTCCATCTTCTGCGCGCGCGAAATACGCGGCACCATTTCCATGGCGATGACGTTCGCGCCCGTTTCTTTCGCCTTTTCCATCCCGTCGGCATTGCCGCCCGGATTGAAGAAGGAGATCAGGGTCTGGCCTGCGCGCAGATAACCCATCTCAGCCTCGTCGGGCTGACGCACCTTCGCGACGATATCGCAGGCATCCCAGAGCGGCTTCGCCCCTTCGATCACCTCGACACCGGCCTCTTCATAGCTTTTGTCGGAAAAGCCCGCGAGCGCACCGGCCCCGGCTTCGATTGCGCAGTCATAGCCAAGCTTTTGCAATTGCTTGGCACTCTCAGGTGTCAGCGCGACACGCGCCTCCCCCTCGAAAACTTCCTTAGGAACACCGAATTTCAACGTGTATGTCCTTTTCTTCCCCAGTCTTCATCCTTGGCACCTTCCTTACCCAATTGCGGCAGTGCGGCGCAACAATATTGCGCAAACAAATCCACAACTGTGACGGCAGGTCACAGCCAACGTCGTGTGTGTTGTGCCCAGGTTTGAAACTCCCGAGGGAATTTCGTCCTGAGCCATCGTTCTTCCTCAACAATGAACCATCTTTGAATCACCGCCATAAAGACGGGGCTCATCAACATCCCTGCCGGGCTGCCGCACAGTAAAGCAAAGCCTGCAAGAGTAAAGGCATCGCCGAGGCAAATGGGGTTGCGAGACAATCGGCAAACCCCATCGGTGACAATATCGGACGGGACGCGGTGAGGGACCACTGTGGTATGATGTCGCCACATGGGAACGACAACGGGCCCCATGAGGCCAAGCCCGACGGCAATGAGCAGGCCGCCGAGAGTTTTCAGCCAGACGGGCGATGGGATCGCCAGCCCCGCCTCTGCACAGCCCCATGTGAGCGTCAGAAAGCCCAAAAGCCAGATCGACGGATAATCGAGATGTTTCATGCAAAGAACACTAGCCCGCCCCAGACACTCAAGCTAGGAACTCCCCATGAGATTGCGCCCCCTGAGTAAAAAAGACGCGGATGCCTGTTATGCGCTCTATCACCGGACCATTCATGGTGGCACCGGCGCGTTTTACGATGCCGCGCAGCGCGCCGCATGGGCTCCCGCGCGGGAACATGCCCCGGAAAGCTGGCCCGACCGGTTGACCGAAGGCTATGCGATCTGCGCCACCCGCTGGCGGCGGATCGTCGGCTTCTTCACCATGGGCTATGACGGGCATATCGATTTTGCCTATGTCGCGCTCGAAGAGATGGGCAAAGGCACCGCGCTCAAACTCTACGGGGCCTGCGAGACAGAGGCCCGTCGTCTTGGCCTTGCGCATATGCACACCGAAGCCTCGCATCTGGCCCGGCGTTTTTTCGAGAAGCGCGGCTGGTCCGTGGTGGCGCGCCAGACCGTGATCCGCGACTCGGTCGGGATCGAAAATTTCCGAATGCAGAAAAACCTGATCGAAAACTCGTGATGGGATGTGTTCAGACGGTCCGGCGACGGGCCTTTAAATCGCTGATCTCAAACTTACTTCTACAACGAGGGCCGCAGTTTTCGGCCCTGTGAGGAGAAACGCCACGGCCATGATCCGTCAGGACGCCTCCCGGATCGCGAGTTGTATCTGGTTTCACACACATGACGTTGGCCTGCCTTCACGCAGCCCAACGCAGGAAAGGCGAAGTCATGAACGCTTCGGTGTTCCGCACGGTTTTCGACCCTGTCCTTTTCAGCAGGTCAGAGGAGCTGCGCTATGGCTTCGCCTTTCACACGAGATACCTCTGCGACCCTTTTTCATCACGAAAAGGAGAAAATCATGGCCTAAAGCGTTTCGACTTCAACTTGATCTATCACATAAAGTCGAAACGCCCGCTCCGCTTGGACGTTGCACCGCGTTTCTGCTCAAACCCTGATTCAGGTTTAAGGAGAAACGCTTTAGCCACAACAAAAAAGGCGCCCTTCGGAGCGCCTTTTACATGCCACTCTCAGTGGCCTCTTGGCTTCAGATATTCATTCAGGCCTCGACGGCGACTTTCCCCCGCCGTGCCTCAGCAAACGCATAGACCGCTTTCCCGAACGCCTCGAACAAAGGCCGCGACACCGGGTCTTCAATGGCGCGGTATTCCGGGTGCCATTGCACGGCAAGCGTGAAGCCCGGCGCATCTTTCACATAGATCGCCTCGGGCGTGCCGTCCGGCGCGTAGCCGTCGATCACGATACGCGCGCCGGGTTTCTTGATCCCCTGACCGTGCAGCGTGTTGGTCATCACCTCGTCAGAGCCGAGAAGCCCTGCGAACACACCGCCCGTTGTCAGCTTGACCGGGTGGCGCAGCGCGAATTTTTCCTCAAGCGAGCCATCCGGCGGCATGCGGTGGTTCATCCGGCCGGGCAAATCCCGGATTTCCGGATAAAGCGTGCCGCCCATCGCGACGTTCACTTCCTGAAAACCGCGGCAGATACCGAAGATCGGCAGGCCTTTTTCGACACAGGACCGTATCAGCGGCAAGGTCACCGCATCACGGCAGCGATCAAAAGCCCCATGCGCGGAAGTTTCCTCTTCACCATATTCTTCCGGGTGCACATTCGGACGACCGCCGGTGAACAGGAAGCCATCGCAGACCTCCATCAACTCTTCAGTCCTGACAAAACTCGGATGCGGCGGAATCAAGAGCGGCAGGCAGCCTGCGACATCGGACACGGCCTCAGCATTCATTTTCCCACCCGTGTAGGCCGGGTAGGTTTCATTCAGCATGTCAGAGTTGCCGATAATGCCAACGACAGGTCGTTTCATGATGTGCCTTTCCTTTTCTCCAAAGATAGTCGCTTTGTCATGGGAGAAAAGGCCAAGCCGCGCGCAGCCCTTATGCACCAGCGCGCGAAGAGCATCGCGCGCTGTGGAATGTTGCACATCCAGGCAGAAATGCCGCTTAGCGCAGCGCTTTCAGTTCCAGCCGACGCGCATGCAACACTGGCTCTGTGTAGCCCGACGGTTGTACCCGGCCTTTGAACACCAGATCACAGGCAGCTTTGAACGCGATGGTGTCGAAAGACGGCGCCATCGGTACATAGAGCGGATCGCCCGCATTTTGACGGTCCACAACGGCCGCCATTTTCTTCATCGCGGCCATGACTTGCTCCTCGGTGACAACGCCGTGGTGTAGCCAGTTCGCAAGGCCCTGAGACGAAATTCGGCAGGTCGCGCGGTCTTCCATCAGCCCCACGTCGTGAATATCCGGCACTTTCGAGCAACCCACACCCTGATCGACCCAGCGCACCACATAGCCAAGGATGCCCTGCGCGTTGTTTTCGATCTCGGCGGTGATCTCATCGTCGGACCAGTTCACGCCCTTCGCCACCGGAATGGTCAGCAAATCGTCCAACGAGCCACGCGCACCGCTTTTGGCGATCTCGTCCTGCACCGCAAAGACATCAACCTTGTGATAATGCGTCGCGTGCAGCGTGGCTGCCGTCGGCGACGGCACCCAAGCACAGGTCGCCCCCGCCTTCGGATGACCGATCTTGGCCTCAAGCATCGCATGCATCAGGTCCGGCATGGCCCACATGCCCTTGCCGATCTGCGCCTTGCCCTTCAGCCCGCAGGCCAGACCGATATCGACGTTGCGCTCCTCGTAGGATTTGATCCAAGGCTGATCCTTCATCTCGCCTTTGCGGATCATCGGCCCCGCTTCCATCGAGGTGTGGATTTCATCGCCGGTGCGATCAAGGAAACCGGTGTTGATGAAGGCGACGCGATGTTTCGCGGCGCGGATACATTCCTTGAGGTTCGCGGAGGTGCGGCGCTCCTCATCCATGATGCCCAGCTTCACGGTGTTCGGCGCGAGCCCGAGGATAGTCTCGACACGGCTGAAAATCTCGTCGGCGAAAGCCACCTCTTCCGGCCCGTGCATCTTCGGCTTCACCACGTAGACCGAGCCCTCCACGGAGTTGCGCGGCCCGGAGGTCTTTTGCAGATCATGCATGGCGATCATCACGGTCACCAGCGCATCCATGATCCCCTCGCCGATCTCATGACCCTCCGGGTCGATGATCGCCGGGTTGGTCATCAAATGCCCAACATTGCGCACCAACATCATCGCGCGGCCCTGAAGCGTGATCTCCGATCCGTCCGGCGCGGTGAACACCCGATCGCCGTGCAGCGCGCGGGTAAAGCTTTTGCCCCCCTTCGACACCTCTTCGGTCAGATCGCCCTTCATCAGGCCGAGCCAGTTGCGATAGGCGGTGGTTTTCTCCTCCGCATCGACGGCCGCCACAGAGTCCTCGCAATCCATGATCGCGGACACTGCCGCCTCAACGAGAATGTCGGAAATCCCCGCGCTGTCCTGTGCACCGACCGGCGTCGAGGGATCGATCACGATGTCGATATAAAGACCGTTCTTCTGGAGCAAAACATGCCCCTCGGACGATCCCGCAAACTGCGCCGGATCGGCCAGACCGGTCTCGCCCATTTTGCCCTCAACGAGCAACAGATCGCCCTTGACGGTCAGCCCCGTCACATCGGCCCAAGAGCCACCCGCCAGCGGCGCGACCGCATCCAGATGCGCCTTCGCCCAAGCAATCACCCGCGCGCCACGGGCCGCGTCATAGCCCTTGCCCTCCGGCAGATCGCCCAGCGCATCCGTGCCATAAAGCGCGTCATACAAAGACCCCCAACGCGCATTCGCCGCGTTGAGCGCATAGCGCGCGTTGGTGATCGGCACCACAAGCTGCGGCCCCGGCTTGGTCGCAAATTCCGGGTCGATCTTGCTGGTCTCGATCTGGAAATCTTCCCCCTCGGGCAGCAAATAGCCGATCTCTTTCAGAAACGCCGTATAGGCCTCGGCGTCATGCGCCTTCCCCTTGCGCTCAAGATGCCATGCGTCGATCTTCGCCTGAATATCTTCGCGCTTTTCCAGAAGCGCGCGGTTCTTCGGCCCGAGATCACGCACGATCCCCGCCAGACCATCCCAGAACTGCGCGGCACTGATCCCGGTGCCCGGCAAGGCCTCGGCCTCAATGAACTGGGCGAGCTCTTCGGCAACCATCAGGCCGGATTTATCGACGCGCGTCATATGGGAATCACCTTTCGCAAATGTTCTGGGGAATTAAAAACGTGAATAAGCGAGTTTCCTATCGGAAACAAGCCACAGGCACGCTCCGGCCCGCTCTGCGCTCTGTCCTCCCGCGGCGTCATCCGACCTCACTTTCCCGAGACGTACCTCACCGCAGGTGTTGAAGCCCCCGAACCCGCGGTCTAACGTCGCTCGAAACCGGTGAAGACCGCAGAAGGAATTGGATATGAAAGACGCCGCCCCTCAGACCATTTATCTGAAAGATTACACCCCGTTCGGCTACCGGATTGAGAGCGTCGACCTCACCTTCAAGCTTCACCCGACCGCGACCCGCGTGATCTCCAAAATTGCCTTTGCGCCGACCCCGGAGGCAACGGACAAACGCTTCTTTCTCCATGGTGAGGAACTCAAGCTGATCTCCGCCAGCATTGACGGCAAACCCGTCACCCCGCGTCTGGTTGCGGGCGGGCTTGAGGCCGATGTGCCCGATGGCCCTTTCCTATGGGAAGCCGAGGTCGAGATCAGCCCCGAAACCAACACCGCGCTCGAAGGGCTCTACATGTCCAACGGCATGTATTCCACGCAATGCGAAGCCGAGGGCTTTCGCAAGATCACCTTCTACCCCGACCGCCCCGACGTGATGGCGGTGTTCACGGTGCGCGTCGAAGGCGATCTTCCTGTGCTTCTGTCGAACGGCAACCCGGTGGAGCGCGGCGACGGGTTCGCGGTCTGGCACGATCCTTGGCCAAAACCCTCCTACCTCTTCGCGCTGGTCGCGGGCGAGCTGATCAATCACCCCGGCTCTTTCACCACCATGTCGGGCCGCGAGGTCGAACTGAACATCTGGGTCCGCCCCGGTGATGAGGACAAATGCGCCTTCGGGATGGAAGCGCTCAAGAAGTCGATGAAATGGGACGAGGACACCTACGGGCGTGAATATGACTTGGACCTTTTCAACATCGTCGCCGTCGATGACTTCAACATGGGCGCGATGGAGAACAAGGGGCTGAACATCTTCAACTCGTCTTGCGTGCTGGCCTCGCAGGAAACCTCGACGGATGCCAATTTCGAGCGGATCGAGGGCATCATCGCGCATGAGTATTTCCACAACTGGACCGGCGACCGGATCACCTGCCGTGACTGGTTCCAGCTTTGCCTCAAAGAAGGCCTGACGGTTTATCGCGACCAGATGTTCTCCGGCGACATGCGCAGCCATGCGGTGAAACGCATTGAAGAAGTTATGATTTTGCGCGCTCGCCAGTTCCGCGAGGACAACGGACCGCTGGCCCACCCTGTGCGCCCGGAGAGCTTTGTCGAGATCAACAACTTCTACACCGCGACCGTCTACGAGAAAGGCGCTGAAATCATCGGCATGTTGCGCCGCCTGATCGGGGATGAGGATTACCGCAAGGGCTGCGATCTCTATTTCGAGCGCCATGACGGTGAGGCTGTGACCATCGAGGATTGGCTTGCTTCCTTCGAGACCGTCACAGGGCGTGATCTTACACAATTCAAACAATGGTACTCTCAGGCCGGCACCCCGCGCCTCAAGATGGAAGAAAGCTGGGACGACGGCACCCTGACCCTCAGCTTCTCCCAAAAGACCCCCGCCACGCCCGGCCAGAGCGAGAAAAATCCGCAGGTCATCCCGATCGCCGTCGGTCTCATCAGCCCGAATGGTGACGAGGTTCTACCGACCACGGTTCTGGAAATGACCGGAGCCGAGCAGAGCTTCACCTTCGAAGGCCTCGGCGCGCGCCCTGTGGCCTCTGTCTTGCGCGATTTCTCCGCGCCAGTGATTTTGGAGCGCGCGCTCGACAGCGAGACCCGCGCCTTCCTACTGGCCCATGACACCGATCCGTTCCAGAAATGGGAGATGGGCCGGACATTGGCCAAGGACACCTTGATCGCGATGATCGTCGATGATGCGGCCCCCGCCGCCGACTATCTCGACGCGATCCGCGCCGTCGTCACCGACGAGAGCCAAGACCCGGCCTTCCGCGCTTTGGTGCTTGGCCTGCCCTCGCAGGACGATCTGGCCCAGACATTGTTTGATGCGGGCGTCACGCCCAACCCGCAGAAAATCTACGAGGCCCGTGAAGTTCTGCGGCAAACCGTTGCCCGACACTTGTCCGACGCTTTGCCGACACTTTTCCGACCGTCGAAACCCGGCACTTATAAGCCCGACGCAGAAGGGTCTGGGCGGCGCTCTCTGAGCCTTGCCGCCCTGTCCTTCCTGACCCTTCTGGACACTGGCGTGGCGGCGAAAGCGCTTTTTGCCTCGGCCGACAACATGACCGAACAAGCGGGCGCGTTGCAGGCGCTTCTGTCCGCGGGGCTCGGCACGCAAGAGTTGCAAGCCTTTGAAGATCAATGGAAAGGCGATCGCCTTGTGATGGACAAATGGTTCGCCATGCAGGTCGCCTCCGCCGCCCCGGACAAGGCTGCCGAGGTTGCCGAGGCTCTGAGCCATCACCCGGCTTTCACCAACAAGAACCCGAACCGCTTCCGCGCGGTCTTCGGCGCCTTGACGGGCAACCACGCGGGTTTCCACCATGCCAGCGGCGCGGCCTATAAATTGGTTGCAGATCAACTGATTGCACTGGACGCCATGAACCCGCAGATCACCGCACGAATGAGCGGTGCCTTCGAGACATGGAAGCGCTACGACGCCGACCGCCAGCAGATGATCCGCGCCGAATTGGAGCGCATTCTGGCCACGCCGAACCTGTCGCGCGACACCACGGAGATGGTCAGTCGGATTCTCGCGGCCTGAGCCTCGCGGCGCGCCCCAACACAACCAAAAGTTGTTTGCGCAAACAGGCGACCGTTTGCGCAAACACTCCCTGTCATAACAAAAATTTGACCTGCTTTCGGTCATTAAGCTGACAGGGTGGATGGATTGTCACATTCAAAACACGCAATGCTGTGTCATGATCTCTGCCATCGTGCGGATTGTACGCTTTTATTTTGTGACCAGACAGGGACCCCTATCCAATGCGCAAACTTCTCATCTCTTCCGTGATCGTGACCACCGTCGCGACCAGCGCACTCGCGCAATCTCCTTCCGATGTGGCCAAGGCCCGCAAAAGCTATTTCGACCTCATAGGCTTCGAAATGGCCACTCTGGGCGGCATGGCGCAGGGCAAAAACGACTACGACGCCGACACGGCCACGCAAACCGCGAAGGATCTCATGAGCCTCGCCAGCCTGCACAGCGCCGATTATTTCGCGCCCGGCACGTCGAACGACGACCTTCCGGGAGAAACGCGCGCGGAGGCCGCTATCTGGGAAAATATGGATGATTTCAGCGCAAAGGGCATGGCTTTCTATGAAGCCGTCGTCGCCCTTAATGAGGTCGCAGGCAACGGTCTTGACGCACTGCGCCCGGCGGTTGGCAAAGTCGGTGGCTCCTGCAAAGCCTGCCATGACGACTATCGCGCCAAGGATTTCTGATCCGGCCCCAAACGCAAAAGACATGAGGCGAAGCGATGTCGGAACAGCTTGAAAAGACTTATCTCTGGGATCCCGTTGTGCGCGTCTTGCACTGGGCGCTGGTGATCGCGTTTTTCACGGCCTTCGGGCTGGGAAAATTCGGCCCGGACCAGATGACGCTGCATTTCTACGCGGGCTACACCGTGGCCGCGATCGTCGTGCTGCGGGTTCTGTGGGGGTTTTTCGGCTTTTACACTGCGCGCTTCGCCAATTTTGTCAAAGGTCCGGGCAAGATTCTCTCCTATGCACGGACGCTTCCCTCCGCCACACCGTCCCGCTCATACGGGCACAACCCGGTGGGAGCGATCTTTGTCGTCGGCGTGCTGATCGTTCTGGCGATGCAAGTCATGAGCGGGCTTCTCGCGGACCCCGAAGATTACATCAATGTCGGCCCTCTGGCTCAGTACGTCTCAAGCGCCACAACGCGGAAGGCACTGTCACTGCACGAGCCGCTCTCGTTTCTGCTTCTGATCATGGTGCTGGCGCATATCGCCGCAATTCTTTGGTATAAGAAGCGCAAGGGCGAGAACCTCGTCACGCCTATGATCACCGGCTACGCCGAGCTGCCGCCGGAGAAAATCCCGCATCGCGGGTAAGTCTGATGCTCACTCCAGAATGACATGAAAAAGGGCGCTCGCAAGCGCCCCTTTTAAAATCCTCATGCGTCGCAATCAATCCTGCGGCGGCATCGGCGGCATTTCTCCGTCCATACCCCCCGGCCCCATTTCACCCGGCATGGACGGCGGCGTATCAACAACGCGTTCCGCGTCGAAATCAATCGGGATCACAACGGAACCGGCATACCCATCCGCCGGTGTGCCTTCCATTGCCAGCGTCTGCTGGGCGATTTCATCGTCGGTGTTGTCGCCAAAGACATTGTCTCCGGAAATCGAGTTGGCGTCGAGATTTGCGGTGCTGCCCGTATAGTTCTCATCTTCATAGACCAGACGTGCCTGATCTTCCGGGATTGCGATCTGCGCCGTCAGCACGGAGTTTTCGCCCGACACGGCGGCCTCAACGCTTTCAAAGACCTCAAAGTGAATATGCGGCCAGCGCGACGGGTAACAGCCCGGTACGATGGTGGTGAACTTCACCTTGCCCTCGGCATCGGCGATTGCCAGACCGCGCAGCCAGTTGGCCTCAGTGTGGTCGTAGAGGGAATATTTACCCTCCCCGTCACAATGCCAAATGTAAATCGCATAGCCTTCAAGCGGCGTGCAGCCGTCAGCATTCTGAAGCGTCAGCTCAAGTTCCAAAGGCACGCCTTCGACCGATCCTTCGTAATCCCCGAAGGAGGCGCGGATATCTTCTCGCAGGATGCCTTCCTGAAGCAGCGCATTAACGGTCTGACCGTCTTTCACATTGGAACCGTCCGCCGGGTATGGTCCCTGCGTCTCCCAAGGCAATGCAATACATTCGAGGGCGGCGGCCGGAAGCCCGGAGGCAGAAGCGAGGCCCAAACCGCCCATGAAGCTCAGAAAGCGACGGCGGCCGAGAAGTTTCGGAAGGTCATGTTTAAATCCGTGGTCATGGCTGTGCGACATGTGGTGTCTCCTGGCTTATCATTGTCTTTGATACACAAACGCGGCATGGCACCAATTCGGTCGGTCGAATTTATAAAATGAACGTGATGGAACGCATTCGCCCCCGGATGCGTTATCTATAATGGCCCGGGCAGACGCTCTTCAGAGAGCACCACGTTCGCCTCGACATTCCCCACGCCCGGAAGCGTCATGATCCGCCGTCGCAGAACCCTTTCGAAATCGGGCAAGTCCTGCGCGACGACACGGAGCCGGTAATCGAACAGCCCCAAAACGTGCTGCACCGTCTGCACCTCCGGGATCGCACGTACGGCGCGTTCGAAATCCTCAAGACTGACGCGCCCCTTCGTGGCGAGTTTCACCCCCAAGAACACGGTCACACCGAACCCCAGCGCTTCGAGATCGAGATCGACCCGGCGCGCGCCAAAGACGCCCGCCTCGCGCAATCGCTTGATCCGGCGCCATGTCGCAGGCTGGCTCAGCCCCAATTCGCGCCCAAGCGCCCCCGCCGATTGCGTCGCATCCTCGCACAGCGCGCGGATCAGCTGGCGATCCATATCATCGAACTCGATCATAGCGGCACCGACTGACTGTCTTTGATCGTTGCGACCTGCATCAACGCTTCGATATCCGTCATATGCGGCAGGGTCAGAATTTTATCGCGATAAATCCGTTGATAATCCGCCATATTCCGGGCGATCACCAAGAGGCGCGCATCCACCCGACCGAGGAAGGTGCCAATATTGATCACCTCTGGCACCTCGCGCGCCGCAGCGATAAACTCATCGAAAGCACGCGGCTCCGTCTTGTCGAGGGTGATCCGCAAGCTCACCTCCACCGCATAGCCAAGCGCACGCCAATCGACCTCCTCGCGGATCGCTTGGACGACACCGGCCTCGCGCATCCGTTCCAGGCGGCGGATATAGGTCGATTGCGTCATCCCTGCACGCTCCGCCAAAATGGCGACAGAAGCATCCGGGGCGGCCTGCAATTGCCGCAGCAAGCGCCGATCTGTATCATCTACCATAAATTCACCAGATTTCATCTCATATCTGCATAATAAATAACTCGAAACCGAAATTGCACGAAAATTCATACACAGAAGGAAATCCACATCCGCCACTGACCGCAACAGAAGAGAGGCCAGAAAGATACACCCCCAAGCAATCCCAATCCCTTAGAGGCAAATCAAGTTACACATTCCGCTTTTAGACGCTAGTTTCGCCACCAAAACGCCACGAACAAATTCTAACTCGCTCGTTAACCCTCCAATCCACCGCGAACTGCATCGAATTCCATGACCACAACAACGCTTTATGTCTACGAGGTGAGCGCGATCTCAATCGCGACGACAGATGGCGACAGTGTATCTAACGTACTGGAGCGCGCGTTGTGGGGCGACGCTTTCAGCTGGGAAAATCCGAACGATCTCGTTCTGACACTCCCCGAGACCACCACTGCAATCGTCTATGAAGATGAGGATGGTCTGCTTCAGGATGATCCATATTCGGGCAGTAACGTCACAGACCAGACGCTCTCAGAAGAGACAACGCTCAACGGCACAACATATTCGCCGAGCTCCGGCACTGTCAGATGGGCGAGCCCCTCCCCGGTCACAGTTGAAAGCGAGTATAGCGTAGAGCTTCTCGGCTCCGACGGCATCACCTATACGCTGGTCGGGATCTCCATCACCACAGGATATGACACGGAAGTCGTCGGCGTCGCCTTTGATGGCGCCCAGCCCCCTGCGGGCGTGACGCTGACCTATATTCAAGGCAATTCAACCTACCAAAGTAACGGCCCAGAGCTTGCCCCCTCTCCGACGGTCCCCTGCTTCACCGTGGGCACAAAAATCTCGACCCCAGACGGCGACGTGCCGATTGAACGCCTTAAGGCTGGGGATCTTGTTGTAACGCTCGATCACGGCCCCCAGCCCATTCTTTGGATCGGGCGCAGCACCGTTGATGGCCGCGGGAAACTCGCGCCGATCCTGATTGAAGCGGGCGCGCTCGGAAATCGCAATCGCTTGCGCATCTCCCCCAACCACCGCCTCCTTTTAAGCGGCGCGGATGTCGAGCTTCTGTTTGGCCAAGACACTGTATTCTCTCCTGCGAAAGCGCTGGTGAATGATTGCACCATCAGACCAACGCCCTGCCGCCGCGTGACCTATATCCACCTGCTACTGAGCGAACATGAAGTTATCTTCGCGGAAGGCGTCATGACAGAAAGCCTTCTGACCGGACCAATGGCGATGAGCGCCATGAATGACGAGGCGCGTGAAGAGCTCGTCGAAATCTTCGGCGATACGCTCCCTTCCACTGACATGCTGTGCCGTCCGGAAATCAACATGACAGAGGCAGCGGCGCTTCGCGCACCCGCGACAGCGAGTCATCTACAGCACAAGCGGAATTTCACGAGCCTGGCCTGACCTCAAGGCCCCACAGGCATGCATGAAAGAATGATTTTCTCGTAAAATTTTCCAATTACGAATGAATACACATCAAAAATCGTAAAATTTCGACATTATGCACCCCTCATAAACGAGATTGGCGTATTTTCCCTTCGAGACAAATCAGAAGGAGCGCCGATATGCGCGTTTATTACGATCGCGATTGCGATGTGAACATCATCAAAGACAAGAAAGTTGCCATCCTGGGCTACGGCTCCCAAGGCCACGCCCACGCGCTCAACCTGCGCGACTCCGGCGCGAAAAACCTTGTCGTCGCACTGCGTGAAGGCTCCCCGTCCGCGAAAAAAGCCGAAGCTGAAGGCCTCACCGTGATGGGCATCGCCGAAGCCGCTGCTTGGTGTGACGTGATCATGTTCACCATGCCCGACGAGTTGCAGGCCGAAACCTACAAAAAATACGTCCACGACAACCTGAAGCCGGGTTCCGCGATTGCATTCGCCCACGGCCTCAACGTGCACTTCGGCCTGATCGAGCCGAAAGAAGGCGTCGACGTGATCATGATGGCACCGAAAGGCCCGGGGCACACCGTGCGTGGCGAATACACCAAAGGCGGCGGCGTGCCCTGCCTTGTGGCTGTTGACAGCGACGCAACCGGCAAAGCGCTGGAAATCGGCCTGTCCTACTGCTCCGCCATCGGTGGCGGCCGTTCGGGCATCATCGAAACCAACTTCCGCGAAGAGTGTGAAACCGACCTCTTCGGCGAACAAGCTGTGCTCTGCGGCGGCCTCGTCGAACTGATCCGCGCCGGTTTCGAAACGCTGGTCGAAGCCGGTTACGCACCGGAAATGGCCTATTTCGAATGTCTGCACGAAGTGAAGCTGATCGTCGACCTGATCTACGAAGGCGGCATCGCGAACATGAACTACTCCATCTCCAACACGGCGGAATACGGCGAATACGTCTCCGGTCCGCGCGTGGTGCCTTACGAAGCCACCAAAAAGGCGATGAAAGAAGTTCTGACCGACATTCAGACCGGCAAATTCGTGCGTGACTTCATGCAGGAAAACGCTGTCGGCCAACCGTTCTTCAAAGGCACCCGTCGCATCAACGACGAGCACCTCATTGAACAAACCGGTGAGAAACTGCGCGGCATGATGCCGTGGATCACCGCTGGCAAAATGGTGGACAAAGAGCGCAACTAAGCGCTACGTCCAAAAGAGACGAAAGGCCCCGGCGCATGCGTCGGGGCTTTTTTATTTTATAAGGTTCATATGTCTCCGCTTCCAAACATCACCCCCGCCTCATGGATCATGGTCGGCATTCTCGGCTTTGTCTGGGGCTCGACCTTCATGGTGATCGAGATCGCCCTCGTCGGCATCTCCCCCTTCTGGCTCGCCACCTTCCGCCTCGCCATCGCGGCGATCGTCATGGCGGCCTTCTGGGGCGTAGACGGATTTAAAATGGGGACGGACCCGGAGAACAAGCCGCATCCTATGGCGCTGATCTGGGCCGGGGCATTCTCCTCCGCCATTCCCTTCCTGCTCCTGAACTGGGGCCAGCAATATGTGACCTCCGGTTTCGCAGGCACCTCCATGGCCGCAGTGCCGCTGGTCGTCCTGCCGATGGCGCATTTCATGGTCGTGGGAGAACGTCTCACCATCCGCTCCGTAATCGGGGTCGCCCTCGGTTTTATCGGGGTGTTCCTCCTTGTGGGACAGGATGCTCTGCACAGCTCCGGCGCTGATCTTGAATTCTGGGGCCGCATGGCCTGCCTGACCGTTGCGTTCTGCTATGCCCTGAACTCGATCACCATCCGGCGTCTGCCGCCGATCGACTCGACCGCGCTGACAACGATCATGATGGCCAGCGGCGCGCTCATCACCCTGCCCTTTTCCCTCATCGCCGAAGGGCTGCCGGGCCTGCCGCCGCTCAAAGCCTTTGTCGCCTTGATCTTCCTCGGCGTGGTCTCGACCGCCGCGATGAACCAGCTCCGGGTTTTGGTCATCCGCTCCGCGGGACCGACTTTCATGACATTGGTGAATTACCAAGTGCCGGTCTGGTCCGTGGTTCTTGGCGCAAAGATATTGGGCGAACCGCTGCCGCCCACATTGCTGATCGCTCTGGCCCTAATCCTCGGCGGCGTTGCCATTTCGCAATGGCCTGTGGTGAAACGCATTTTCGTACAACCCTGACTTGCAGAGCGCCCTCAATCGTGAACAGATGAGGCAAAAGAGGTTCCCGCATGACCGAACATGACGACCACATCCCCGCTGATCTCACTCCAGAGAATGAAAACGAGATCGAGGCCGAACGCGCTCGTATGTTCACCTTTGGCTTTTGGAAAAGCCTTCTGGCCGGGCGCGAGGGCATGGGCGATACGTTCTGGGCGGGCAACTACCTTGCCGCTTTGTTTTTCGTGCCGATCTACGTTCTTCTGATCGCGATCCCGCCGCTCTACGGGCTGATCCCCGTGGTGTTCATTCTGTTCGGGATTTACCTGCTTTTTGTCGCGCGCGCGGTCTGGCTCGCCAAGCCCAAGGGCAATTCCGGCATGGGGTGGAAGATCTTCGGCGTGATCTGGACCCTGATGAACGCCGCCATGTCGCTCGCCTACACGCCGTTCACAGGCGGCTCTTAAAGCGTTTATCGTTTAATCTGAAATCAGATTGTGCGAGAAGCGTTGCCACACTGAATTGATATTGCTGCGTTTCTCAAAAATTGAGTGCCTCAAGTTTTTTGAGAAACGCTTTAACCGCACGAACGCCTTACGCACGCCTTATTTTCCCGCCAACCAGAACCCCACCCCAGATCGCACAGCCAAATCTCACGAGACCCATGAAGATAAAAGCAGCCCTCACCGCCCTCCTCCTGTCCTCCAGCCCTGCCTTGGCCGACGGGCTTGCCCCCGACTACGCCATGATCCCGCTCGCCTCGCACCATTATGGCGACTGGGGCAAAGAGCACGGTGACGATTTCAACGAGTTCAATCCGGGGCTGATGCTCACATGGGCCGATCGCGCCTATGGGCTGGATTACACAGTCGGTGCCTATCGCGACAGCATGTCCGACACCTCGGTCCACCTGTCTGCCGCAAAGATGTGGGACATCGGGGAACATGCCCAAGCCGGGATCGTGGGGGCTTACATCCACTCCTTTGGCGATGGCTACACGGGCTTCGCGCCCTCTATTCAGGTTGGTTACAAATACTTCTTCATCAATGCTGCGACCGGCTATGACGATGACATTTACGGCGTCATCTCGACCGGTATCGTCATCCCGCTCGGGCGCTGAGGCTTAGACAAAGCGTGTCTTGATTTAAAAAAGGCGGCTCCAAAAGCCGCCTTTCTTGTCTCATTCGAACAGTTTGACCTTAACGCGTTGCGGCCTGAACCGCCTCGACAACGCTGTCTACCGCCATGTTCAAAGTAGCCTCGTCAACACTTTCCGCCATCACACGGATCAATGGCTCCGTACCGGACTTGCGGATCAGGAGCCGCCCGTTGCCGTTCAGCTTGATCTCTGCATCGGAAATCGCCGCCTTCACCTGTGCGTCGTCCAAGGGCGCCTGCCCCGTGCCATAGCGCACGTTTTTCAAAAGCTGCGGCACCGGCTCGAACACCTGCGCCAGCTCGGAAGCTTTCTTACCCGTCTCGACCATGGCCGCGAGGAATTGCAGCCCTGCGAGCAGCCCGTCGCCCGTGGTCGCATAGTCGGTCATTACGATATGCCCGGATTGCTCTCCGCCAAGGTTGAAACCGCCCTGCCGCATCCGCTCGACCACATAGCGGTCGCCCACGGCGGTGCGCTCAAGACGCAGGCCTTCGGCCTCAAGGAAGCGCTCCAACCCGAGATTAGACATCACGGTCGCGACCAAGGCCCCGCCCGCCAGCTTGCCCTGATCGGCCCAGCTTTTCGCCATCAGCCCCATGAGCTGATCACCATCGGCCACCTGCCCGCGCTCATCGAGGATCATCACCCGATCCGCATCACCATCGAGGCAGATGCCGACATCGGCACCATGGTCCAAAACCGCCTCAGCAGCGGTCTGCACATAGGTCGAACCACAGTGATCGTTGATGTTGTTGCCGTTCGGCGCTGTCCCGATTGCGATGACCTCTGCCCCAAGCTCCCACAACACCTCAGGCGCGGTGCGATAGGCGGCCCCGTTGGCGCAGTCGATGACGATTTTCAGCCCTTGCAAGGTCATGCCACGCGGCAAGGTGGATTTCACCCGCTCATTGTAGCGGAAACGCCCGTCGTCGATCCGCTTGGCACGCCCGATGTTGGCGGCCTGTGCGGGCTCAACGCCCTCTTCCATCAGCCGCTCAATCTCGCTCTCAGCCTCATCCGACAGCTTGAACCCGTCGGGACCAAAGAACTTGATGCCATTGTCCTCAGCCGGGTTGTGCGAGGCGGAAATCATCACGCCGACATCCGCGCGCATCGAGGTGGTCAGCATCCCGACCGCCGGCGTCGGCACCGGTCCGAGCAGGAAGACGTTCATCCCGGTAGAGGTAAAACCCGCCGTCATCGCGGTCTCGAACATATAGCCCGACAGACGCGTATCCTTGCCGATCACGACGCGGTGCGCGCGAGAACCATCACGCCGGAAATAGCGCCCCGCAGCCGCCCCGAGTTTCAGCGCCATTTCGGCCGTCATCGGATGGCTATTGGCGCGCCCGCGCACCCCGTCCGTGCCAAAGAATTTACGCGTCATAAACGCCTCCCACACCCGTCGCCGCCTGCCAGAGAGCAAGCGCCTGTTTCGTCTCTTTAAAATCATGCACCCGGTGGATTTGCACACCCTGTCCGAGCGCCGCCAGTGTCACCGCAATCGTGCCCGGCGCCCGATCCTGCGGCGCGGGGGCTTTGCCGATCTTGCCGATAAAGCCTTTGCGCGACACGCCCAGGAGGATGCCGCAGCCCAAAGCGTGGAACAGCGAAATCCGCTCCAGAAGCGCAAGGTTGTGTGCCACCGTCTTGCCAAAGCCGATGCCCGGATCGACGAGGATTTGACCGCGTGGGATGCCTGCTGCTTCTGCAACCGCGATCCGTTCTTCGAGAAAGTCATACACGTCGAGCAGCACATTGTCGTATTGCGGTGCGTCCTGCATCACCTCGGGATCGCCCTGCGCATGCATGAGGCAGACGGGCGCGCCCGCCTCGGCGCTCACACACGCCAGATCGGGGTCATGCGTGAAGGCATAGACATCGTTCACAAGGCTCGCCCCGGCTTTAAGCGCCGCGTCGGCCACCGATGCTTTGCGCGTATCGATGGAGATCGGCACGGAACTGATCTTGCGAATGGCCGCGATCACGGGGACGGTGCGGGCGATTTCCTCGTCTACGGGCACATAATCCGCGCCGGGACGTGTGCTCTCCCCGCCGATGTCGATGATCTCGACCCCGTCGGCCAGCATCTCCCGCACCTGCGCCAACGCCGCCTCGGGGCGGTTGAACTTGCCACCATCGGAAAAGCTGTCCGGCGTCACGTTGAGAATGCTCATCACCGCAGGTTTGCTCAGATCAAGCCCCGCAACAGCGGTCCGCGGCGCAGTCAGGCGCTCAACCGTTTCTTCATCAAGCTCGGAGACTGGCAAAATCTCCGGCGGCGCATCGCGGCGCATCCGTTCCACATGGCTGAACCATGCCCAACCGCCCGCCAGCGTCAGAGCGCCTTCGGGGCGCGCCGGGTCGCAGCTTGGGATTGGACGGTCGTAATACGCCTGTGCCATCTCAGGACAGCTCCACCGCCGCGTTCGGATCGCGCGTCTCCGCGCCTTCGATCTGTGTCGTTCCAAGGCTCAAAACTTGGGTCGCCGACAGTTCCTCGGCAAGCCAGGCGACCATCTCCGCAATGCCGCCCTTCGGCCCGTGCACCGCATCAAGCACAAGTTTGGACGGCGCCCAGACAGAGATTTGCCCGTGCTTCATCGCCCAATCCAATTCGGTCCGGCTGGCGCGCACGACACAGCGGGCATCGCGCCCTGCAAGAACCCATGCGTTCTGTTCCATCGCCAAAAGGTCGATCCGTCGTTGCGCGGCCTTGTGCGCCGCTTTCGGCCATTCGCCGAACGGCAGGCCCACGGTCAGGATCACCGGGCGCGGATCGGCGTCAAGCGCGTCAATCCATGCGGTCAGCTTGGTACTGGCCAGTGCTTCTTCTCCAAGATGCACGATCAGCGGATGCGGCACCGGCGCTTCCATCGCTTCGGCCCGCCCGACCTGATCGACGCTGCGCACGATCTCGACACCCAAAGCGCCGGGACCACGGTCCAGCTTTTCGACACGCACGAACACGCGGAAAGCACGCGGTTCGGTCAGGATACGTTCTGCAATGCGTTCAGCGAGGGTTTCAAGCAGGTTAAGACGCTCCGCCTCCAGCTCGGTATGGATGGCCTCAGTCAACCGGTCATAGGACAGAATGCGGTCCACATCGTCATCAATCGGCCCGGAGACCGGCGTCAACTCGACCACGATGTTGAAGGAAACCCGTTGGCGCACACCGCGCTCGGCCTGAAAGGCACCGATCTCCACATCGACCACATGGTCACGCAGAGAAATCCGGTCGAGCGGCGCATCATCGGACGTGGCGAGCGCGCGGGCTTCTGGATGCTCAAACGCTTGTCTGATTTCGGACATTTATGGTCCCTTTTGAAAGTTCGGCCCTTGCTACCGCTTTGGCGCTGGCGGGCCAAGTCCCAATCGTCCCTCCCGAAGTCAGAGCCTTAGAACGGCAAAACCCCGCCGTTTTCACAGCGGGGTTTGAAACAATTCTGTGATTGCCGCGTTGAGTTCTGTGCGGGCGTTATGCCTGCGGCATGCGGTAGAACATATGCACACCGATCTGGGCCGTCTTGGCGAATTTGCGCGCCCAACGGGGATGCACGGCATTGGTGTGATAGTGGGTTGCGCCCTGCGTCAAAGCACGTGACCCGCCATCGAGCATGAGACGGGCCACTTTCGCGACCTGTTCAAATGCGGCCTTCTCGCGGATCACATCGGAGTAGCCGTCACACGTGTAAGTGAACTGGCACTGATATTTCTTGCCCGTGCCCTGATGGACCACACCGCAGACGGTGTTCGGGAAGGACGTCGAGTTCACACGGTTCAGGATCACTTCCGCAACCGCGAACTGGCCTTTCACGCTCTCCCCGCGCGCTTCGAAATAAAGCGCCTCGGACAGGCATTGCCATTGCTCGTCGCCGGTCGCCACAGGACGGCTCGCGAGGAACGCTTTGGTGTACTCGATCTTCTTCGGCGCTGCGGATTTCGGCTTGAAGCTTTGCAGCAAGCGTTCAATCGCATCGGAGCCGACGTTCTCCATACCATCACGCTCCTGATCGAGAAGCGCGTTCAGTTCCATACCGAGCACAAGGTTCGGATCATTCGAATGGCTTACGGTCACCTCGGCCTGAGCCGTACCGGAAAACGCAAAAAAGCCGAGCGTGGCCAGAAGCGCGAACGCTTTGAGCCTAGCTAAGGGGGTCATAAGGGTTATCCCTCCATTGCACCCCTCAATCGGGGCCTCACGGGTGGTTTCAGCAGCGGGACATAGGAGGATTTTGCCAAAAGGTCCACCCCGGGGCGTTTTTCGAGGTTTCCAGCGCGTCAAGCAAAAGGCGCAGAGACGCACTCAGACGCGCAGAATTTGGCATCTGAGAGCCTTTATTTTCAGCAGTTTGTCATAGCCCTGTGGTCATTTTGCCTCTTCGGCAACAAGTTGCGCAGCGGCCAGCCGCGCTACGGGCACCCGAAACGGCGAACAGGACACGTAATCGAAGCCCGCAGCCCGACAAAACGCGATTGATTCGGGGTTGCCGCCGTGTTCACCACAAACTGCAACGGTCAGATCGGGACGGATCGCCCGTCCCCGCTCTGCGCCGATTTTGAGGAGTTCGCCGACCCCTTCGAAATCCAGCGTATGGAACGGGTCTTCCGGGAACACCCCCTGTTGAACATAAGCGTTCATAAAGCGTCCGGCATCGTCGCGGGACAGGCCGTAAGCCATCTGGGTCAGGTCGTTCGTGCCGAAGGACAGGAAAGCCGCACTCTGCGCGATGTCCCCGGCCCGCAACGCGGCGCGCGGCGTTTCGACCATGACACCGAGGCGATAGGTGAAATCCGCGCCCGTCTCATTGCGCACGGCAGCGGCCACACCATCGATCTGGGTTTTGACCAGCTCCACCTCGCGTTTCGCCGACACCAGAGGGATCATGATCTCCGGCACCACCGGCGCACCGTGTTTGCTGGCCTCAATCGTGGCCTCGAAAATCGCGCGCGCCTGCATCTCGTAGATCTCCGGAAAAGTGATCCCAAGACGCACTCCGCGCATGCCGAGCATCGGGTTGAATTCGGACAGCCACTCTATGCGGCGGGTCACATCAGAGAGCGGCAGATCGAGCGCTTCGGCCAGATCTTTGGCCCCTTCGCGATCGGACGGCAGGAATTCATGGAGCGGTGGATCGAACAGGCGAATGCAGACCGGAAGCCCTTCCATGATCCTAAAAAGCTCAATGAAGTCAGATCTTTGCATCGGCAACAACCGTGCGATAGCTTCGGCGCGATCTTCGTGTTTCGCGGCGAAAATCATCTCCCGCATCACGGTCAGACGGTCGCCTTCGAAGAACATATGTTCCGTCCGGCAAAGCCCGATCCCCTGCGCCTTGAAGTTCCGGGCGGCCGAGGCGTCGGCGGGTGTATCGGCGTTGGCGCGCACCCCGATATCGCGGATCGCGTCGGCCCAATCCATCAGGGTCACATACCAATGATCCTTCACCGGCGGCAGCATCCGAACCGCGCCCATAAGCGCCTCCCCTGCCGAGCCGTCGAGCGTGAGCACGTCGCCCTCCTCAAGCTTGCGGCCATCGGCCAGCGTCAGGGTATGTTCGCGGGAATTGATCCGGATCGACGCACCGACGACACAGGGGACGCCCATGCCGCGCGCAATCACCGCCGCGTGCGAGGTGACCCCGCCGCGCTCAGTCAGGATACCGACAGAGGAATGCATGCCGCGAATGTCCTCGGGCGTGGTTTCACGCCGCACAAGGATACAAGGCTCGCCCCGCGCTTCATAAGTCTGTGCCACCGTCGAGTTGAACACGATCCGCCCGACAGCACCGCCCGGCGAGGCGGCGATCCCCTTGGCCAGAACATCGCGTTTGTCCGTCGGGTCGACCTGTTGGTGCAACAATTCGGTCAGAGAGCGGGCAGGAACGCGCAAGATCGCCTCTTCGCGCGGAATGATACCGTCTTCCGCCAGTTCCACCGCGATCCGCAACGCCGCTCGTGACCCGCGCGGCACACGCACCGCATCAAGGATAAAGAGCTTGCCCTCGGAAATGGTGAATTCCACCTGCATCTCTTCGCGCAGCCGCGTGCGGCAAAGACGGGTCATCTCCAGAAGGCGCTCAAATAGCGCGGGCTGTGTCTCTTCCAAAGACGGACCACGGCTGTCGCTGGTCAGGTAAAAGACATCCTCGCCCGGCGCCGCACTGACGGCATCGCGCCCCTGCGATTGCCGCATGTACCGGCCTTTGACCTTCGGCATCCCGCTGACTTCATCGACGAGCTGAATAACACCCGCACCGCTTTCGCCGGCCCCAAGCCCGAGCGCCATGCTTTGTACGATCAGCCCGAGCCCCGCGTCCGCAGGTGCGCCCTTGGCTTGTCGCAAAAGCCGCGCGGTCGTGCCTTCCCAAGCGCGCGCCATGGAGCGCAGCACTTGACCGAGCTGATGCGCCGGGTCTTGCGGGAAAGGATCGTCGGTTTCATCCTCATGCGCCTGAAGCGCCGATTTGAGCGCCTCGCTCACAGGAACAGAGGCGTCAAATTCGAACAATTCCGGGTCAAGCCGTTCGACATGCACCGCGAAAGCTTGCACAAATCGAAGATATAATGTGTCTGCCGCCTCGGCCCCGTGGCTTTTCACCAACTCGGCATGACGCTCATCATTCATCCCGATATTCAGAACAGCGCCCGGCCCACCCCAATCGGGGTCCTCCGACGACGGGCGCACGGAGAGCAAGGGCGCATCCCCAAAGACACGCAAGAGCGCTTTGATATCAAAGCCCTGCCCTTCCGCGAGCCGATGGACGGAGTCAAAGGACAGGGCCACGGTTTCAGGCACGGGGAGATCAAGGCGGATCAACCGTTGCAGGCATTTTGCACGCCCGCCATGGGTCTTCACCGCGATCGGAGCGACGCGGCGGATACGGGTAAACCCAAGGATATCGCTCTCTTGCTGCACTGCGGCACCTCCCTTTGCCGAAACGCTACGCCGCCAAACCGCGTGAGCGCAACCATTAAGCTTAATGGAGTGCAGAATTGGCGGGAAACCGTTGCCGCGAAGTTAACACGGCAACGGGATCAGATCAGCGTTCGATCAGCTTTCAATCCGCGCCAGATCGGCCACGGAGAGGCAAATCTCACGGATACGGCCCAGAAGGTTCAGACGATTACGGCGCACGATATCGTTGTCGGAATTGACCTGAACCGCTTCAAAGAACGCATCGACAGAGGGGCGCATGGCGGCCATGGCTTCCATCGCGGTGGTGAAGTCCTCGACCTTCATCGCGGGCTTGATCGCATCTTCGGCGGTATCGAGCGCGGCAAACAGCGCTTTCTCTTCCTCGGTTTCGGCGAATTTGATGTCCGGGCCAAAGCTGTATTCGACGCCGTCCTTCTCTTCGGCCTGCGTCAGAATGTTATTGGCGCGTTTGAAGCCTTGGATCAGGTTGGTGCCATCTTCGGTGTCCAGCATCGCCTGTAGCGCGCGGGCACGTTTGACCAGCAGCGTGATGTCATCCGTGCCGTCCATCGCGAGACAGGCGTCGATCACGTCGTGGCGAATGCCCTCGTCGCGCAAGAAAACTTTCAGGCGGTCGTGGAAGAAGGACAGCAGATCGTCGGACGTGTCAGGCACGCCACCCGCCACCGATTTCACGGCGTCTTTCTGCTCGTCCGACAGCTTGTCGGAAATCGCATCGAAAGCCGCACCGAAAACGCCATGCTCGGCGATCTCGTCGAGGATGTCCTTAAGCGTATCGATCACACCGTCATTCTCATCGGCCGTCGCGATCTTATGCGCCAGAAGCTGGCTGTCGATGAAACGGTCCAGATGCAGACGCACGTCATTGGTGATCAGCAACCGGATCACCCCAAGCGCGGCACGGCGCAGCGCGAACGGGTCTTTCGAGCCGGTCGGCTTTTCGTCGATGGCCCAGAAGCCCGTAAGCGTGTCGAGCTTGTCCGCCAGAGCGACGGCCACGGAAACCGGCTCGGTCGGCACATCGTCGGACGGGCCGAGCGGCGAATAGTGGTCGCGGCAGGCATCGGCCACGGCCTCCGGCAGACCGGCTTTCAGCGCATAGTAACGGCCCATGATGCCCTGCAGTTCCGGGAACTCGTAGACCATCTCGGAGGACAGGTCGGCCTTGGCCACTTTTGCGGCAAGCGCCGCATCGCCCTTCTTCGCACCAACGATGGGCGCGATGTCATGGGCAAGCTGAGCGATCCGGGCAATCCGTGCGCCTTGCGAGCCGAGTTTGTTGTGGAAGGTGACATTAGAAAGCGGGGCGGCCATCGCCTCCAGCCCCTCGCGCTCCACCGTGCGCACATCGTTTTCCCAGAAGAATTTCGCATCCGAGAGACGCGCGGAAAGCACTTTCTGGTTCCCGGCAAGGATGGTCGCGCCATTGTCCGCGGTTTCGCGGTTGGCAACCGTGACAAATTTCTCGATGCGGCCCGTTTTCGGATTGCGCACGGAGAAGAATTTCTGGTGCTCTTTCATCGAGGTCTGAAGCACTTCCGGCGGCAGGCCGAGGAAGTCTTCGCCAATCTCGCCCATCAGAACAACCGGCCATTCGACAAGCCCGGCGACCTCGGCCAGAAGCCCTTTGTCTTCAACAACTTCCAACCCTTGCGCAAAGGCTTGGTTGGTGGCGTCGTGCCAGATGTGATCGGCGCGCTCTTGCGGATCGAGGATCACAAAATGCTGTTTCAGCTTGGCGGCATAGTCCTCAAAGGAGGACACGGTGAAGGTTTTCGGCGCCATGAAACGGTGACCAAAAACGGTGTTGCCAGAGGTGATCCCGTCGATGTCGAGCGGCACGATCTCTGCGCCGTCTTCTTTCGACAGGATGCAGACGATGGAATGCAGCGGGCGCACCCATTTCAGGCTGCCAGCGCCCCAACGCATGGATTTTGGCCACGGGAAATTGCGCACGGTCGCTTCGAGCACCTCGGCGACGATCTCCGCCGCCGGACGGCCCGGCTTGGTGATCTTGGCGAAATAGGCCTGACCTTTTTTCTCGTCACGAATTTCGAGATCGTCCATCGTGACCCCAGCCCCACGCAGGAAGCCTTCCAGAGCTTTCTCAGGCGCACCGACGCGCGGACCTTTGCGTTCCTCAACCGTGGTCGGGCTTTCCGCAAGCAGGCCTTCGACCGAGAGCACAAGACGGCGCGGCGTCGCGAATGCGCCAGCGCTGGCATAGGTCAAACCGGCTTCGACCAGACCGTCGGTGATGAGTTTCTTCAAATCCTCGGAAGCGCGTTTTTGCATCCGCGCCGGGATTTCTTCGGAGAACAGCTCGATCAGCAAGTCAGGCATGGGTCAGTTTCCTTCAGGTGCGGGCGGACAGCCCGCGGGGGCGGGCTCGCCGTCGAACACGGCCTCCCCGCAACGGTTGATCTGGTTCCAGGCATAGCCGCGCCCATCAGGATAGACGGCGACGACACGGTCAATGCCATATTCAATATTTTCCTGCCCCAAAAAGGCGACGGCCCGTCCGGATTCGATATCTGCGCCAATGCGCTTGGCGTCGAAACAAGAGAACCAATGCGGTGCCACCAGAGGTTCGGGGCGCACATAGGGCTGAAAGGTTTCGGTCATCATCGCGACCGAAAGAGGCGTCATGAAACAGGCGCGAAACTTGATCGGCGAGGTGTCGGCATCGATCCCTTCGAACTTCTCCGCGAGAAGATCCTCGGAAATGCCGGCAAATGTGGTCGCATGAATCTCGGCGACCGGCGCAGACGCGTCCAGTCGCTCGTAATAGGCGTGAACCTGCGTGTAATACAGGCCCGCTCCAAAGACGATTGCGAGCACCACAATAAACCCTGCGATCAGCTTGCCATTCATGCGCTCTCCGCCTCGGGCATCCAGCCGCCTGCGGTGGTCTGCACAAAGGCATCGGCACAGGCTTTCGCCAGCGCCCGCACGCGCCCGATATAGGCCTGACGTTCGGTAACGGAGATCACGCCCCGCGCATCCAAGAGGTTGAAAAGGTGAGACGCCTTGATGCACTGGTCATAGGCCGGGTGCACCATGATGATACGCTTGCCGGTTTTCGGGTCTTCCGCCGGGTTCGCCAGAAGCGCGTGGCATTCTGCCTCCGCCTCTTCGAAATGCTTGAGCAGCACTTCGGTGTTGGCGGCGTCGAAGTTGTGACGGGAATATTCTTCCTCGGTCTGCTTGAAAACATCGCCATAGCTCAGCGGGATCGGCGCGCTCGGATCGTTGAACGGCATGTTCATCACATGGTCGATCCCGAGAACATACATCGCCAGACGCTCAAGCCCGTAGGTCAGCTCGCCGGAGACGGGTTTACAGTCATGGCCGCCGACCTGTTGGAAATAGGTGAACTGAGACACTTCCATGCCGTCACACCAAACTTCCCAACCGAGGCCCCAAGCGCCAAGCGTCGGGCTTTCCCAGTCGTCTTCCACGAAACGAATGTCGTGCAGATCGGTATCGATGCCGATTGCTTTCAGGGAGCCGAGATAGAGGTCCTGCAAATCCGGCGGCGACGGTTTGATCAGCACCTGATACTGGTAGTAGTGCTGCAGACGGTTCGGGTTCTCACCATAGCGCCCGTCGGTCGGACGGCGCGAGGGCTGTACATAGGCCGCAGCCCATGCGGTCGTGCCCAAAGAGCGCAGCGTCGTCGCCGGGTGGAACGTGCCCGCACCCACTTCCATGTCATAGGGCTGCAAAATGGCGCAACCGCGTGCGGCCCAATAGCTTTGAAGCCTCAGGATGATCTCCTGAAAAGAACGTGGTTTCTCGACACTCACGGAGGGGGACAGGGACATGGGTTCTTTCGCCAATTCTGCTGGTCAAACGCGGGCACATCCCTAGCCGGACCCGGCAAGGGCGTCAATGACAAGGGGGCGCTGAGCGCAGATTCAAGGCCAGATTCCGCGGCGATTTCCGATCACAACCCCGCCATTTGCACGGCGCGCAGCGCGCTTGATGTTGACCTTGCCGCCAAACCTGTTTTCTTAAGCCGCAATATAAGGGCCGAAGGTCCGCATGACAGGATGTAAAGGGTTTTCATGAAAAGGTATCTCGCCGTTGCCCCGCTCGGGGTCGCCGCCACGTTGTTTCTCACCACGGCGCTGCACGCCGAACAGTGGATTCAGATCGAAGCGCAACCGTCCCTGACAGAGGCAACAGAGGCCGCGCGCGGATATGCCGGGCGCTTGCCGAATGTGGTCGGGTTCGAACTGCCGGGCCGCTGGAACGCCATTGCGCTCGGCCCCTACGCGACCGAAGCCGAAGCCGAAGCCGCACGCCGCACGCTCCGCGCCCAAGGGTTGATCCCCGGCGACAGCTATCTCTCCGACGGCGCCCAATACCGCCAGCCCTTCTGGCCGGTGGGCGCAACGCTTTCCACCCTGCCCGCAGCTGACACGTCGGTTACTGAGGCCCCCGCAACCGATGTGATCGACGCGGCAATGACGCCTATGGAGCTTCCGGACGAGAGCCCCGCCGAGGCCCGCGCCTCCGAGCGCGATCTGACCCGGACCGAACGCGAAGACCTTCAGGTCGCGCTGAAATTCGCGGGCGTCTATTCCTCCGGCATTGATGGCGCGTTCGGTCCCGGCACCCGCCGCGCCATGTCCGACTGGCAGGCGATGAACGGCTATGAAATCACGGGCGTCCTGACCACGCGCCAACGCACAGAGGTGCTCGCCGCCTACCGCACGGTCGTGGACAGTCTTGGCCTCAAACCCGTGACGGATGACGTCGCCGGGATTTCGATCACCTTGCCGATGGGCATGGTCGCCTTCGACAGCTACACGCCCCCCTTCGCGAAATACAAAGCCACGGACGGCTCCGGCGTGCAGGTTCTGCTGATTTCCCAGACCGGCGACGAGGCCACTTTGGGCGGGCTTTATGAAATAATGCAAACGCTTGAGATCGTTCCGATGGACGGGCCACGCTCGCGCAGCGGCAACAGCTTCTCACTCACTGGCACCAATTCGCAGATCACCTCGCACACCGAGGCCAAGCTGGTGAATGGCACGGTCAAGGGCTGGACCCTGATCTGGCCGACCGGGGATGAGACCCGGCATCAAATGGCGCTCGACGCGATGAAGACCTCTTTCGCGACGCTCGACGGCGTGTTGCCCGATGCCTATGGCGACGGCGCGGTGCAGGACATCGACCTGATGGCCGGTCTGGACATTCGTCGCCCGGAAAAAGCGGGTTCCGGCTTTTACGTTGATGACAAAGGCACGGTCCTGACCTCAGCCGATCTCGTCGGCAGCTGCGCCAAGATCACCATTGATGACGGCTATGAGGCCAACGTCTCCGCCACCGAAGACGGCATGGCGCTTTTGACCCCATCTGAGGCGCTCGCCCCGCTTGGCGTCGCCAAATTCGACAGCCACATGCCGCGCCTTCAGTCCGAAGTGTCGGTCTCCGGCTACGCTTACGCCGGTCGCCTCGACGCGCCGACGCTGAACTATGGCCTCATGGCAGAGCACAAAGGGCTGTCGGGCGAAGATGACCTGCTCCGCCTCGCGATGACGACACTTCCGGGCGAAGCGGGCGGACCGCTTTTGAACAGCTCGGGCGCCGTGATCGGCATGCTGGCCGCCAAAGACGCCATCCCCGAAGCGCAGGCCCGCAGCCTGCCCGAGGATGTCGCTTTTGCCTATGACATGGAGAAGATCGCCGGCTTCCTGTCCGACAACGGCGTGACCGTATCCGCCTCGGACAGCACCACGCCGGACGCCGATCTGGTCAGCATTGGTCGTGATCTGACGGTTCTGGTGAGCTGCTGGAACTAAGCCCTTATCGGCACTGCAAAATCAAAACCCCGCGCAGTTTTCGCTGCGCGGGGTTTTGCGTTCATGTTTCAGGGCGGGATCAGGCGCGCCAGAATCGGATGGTAAACAGTGCAAACACCGACATAACCTCAAGCCGTCCGATCAGCATGGCGATGGCGAGAATCCACTTCGCGATCGGATTCACCGTCTCGAAATTCCCCGACGGCCCGATGATATCGCCCAGCCCCGGCCCGACACAGGCCAACGCCGTGGCCGCTCCCGAAATCGCGGTGATGAAATCAAGCCCGGTGGCAGCCAAGAGCACCGAGGTCACGCCAAGCGTCACGATGAAAAACGAGAAGAACGCCATCACGGAAGACAGCACATCTTCGGTCACCGGATGGCCTTGATAGCGGGGGGTGAATACCCCGTTTGGGCTCAGGATGCGGCGGATTTGCACGCGCATGGAGGCCCAGAGGAGCTGATAGCGGAACACTTTGACCGAACAGGCCGTCGAGCCAGCGCAGCCGCCGATCAGCCCGATGAAGAAGAACGCCACTGCGGGGAACGCGCCCCAGAGTTGATAGTCCGTCGAGGCATAGCCCGTTCCCGAGATGATCGAGGAGACATTGAACAGGCCTTCGCGGAAGGAATGTTCGAAATGGTCTTGGTTGACCACAAGCCGATAGACCGAGAACGCCAGCGTCAAACCAAAGATAATGATGAGATAGGCGTGAATTTGTGTATCGCGCCAGAACGGCTTCGCCGTCCCTGCCAAAAGCTGCACATAGCGCACGAAGGGCAGGCTCGCGAGGATCATGAAGAAAGACGACACATATTCGGCAGGCCCCTGAAAGGCCCCGAAAGACGCGTCACGCGTGGAGAATCCTCCGGTTGAAAGCGTCGTCAACGCGTGGTTCACCGCATCGAAAACACTCATGCCGACAAGGAGGTAGCCAAAGAAACAGGCAAATGTCAGCGCGAGGTAGATCACCGAAATCCGGGCGGCGATCTCCCCCGCACGCGGCAAGACCTTGCCATCGGTCTCAAACGCTTCTGAGCGGAACACCTGCATGCCGCCCACTTTGAGTTCAGGCAAGAAGACCATCGCGACCACAATGATCCCCACGCCGCCGAACCATTGCAGCATCGAGCGCCAGAGCAAGATGCCCGCCGGCAGATCATCGAGACCGGAGAACACCGTCGAGCCGGTGGTGGTCACCCCCGACATGGCCTCGAAAAACGCATCGGTCAGAGAGGCCTCTGTCGCGCCGAGCATAAAGGGAATGCCGCCGAACAGCGGCAGGATCAGCCAGATCAGCGAGGTCAAAAGGAACATCTGACGAATCGAGAGGCCCTGCTGCTGGCCGTTCTGGGTCGCCAGCGCCATACCCACGCCGCAGAGGAAGGTGAACACGCCCGCCATCAGGAAGACGTCCCACTCCCCTGTGCCCATGGCAAGGTCCAACGCCATAGGAATGACCATCGTCAGACCGAGCAGGCCGACAAGTGTTCCGATCACATATACTACTGGCCGTAAATCCGTCATGGTGCCAAGGCTTGGCCGCAGCGCGCGGACAAGTCAAGCGCGCCTTTCGACCATTGTGACGTCATCACGTCGCAATCAGATGGCGGAGCCGTCAGCCGACATGGAACAGCGTCGAAAACAATTTCGGATCAAGGCTTTGCGCTGCGAAGGTCTCGCCTTCCGTCAGGACCGAAACCGCATCGTGGGAATGCAGGCTTTCCTGATGGCTCGCGACAACACGGAAATCGCCCACGCGGCGGTCGTTTTCCAACGCTTCGGCAAAGAGCCGTGCCGCGTCTTCCACGAAAATCGGATTGGCCGCGTTCAGCTCCGCAAAGGCCTGTTCGTCCTCGCGTTTCACCATGACCTGCGTCTCAGTGGGGATCGCCTTGCGGCACAGATCGATCAAGTCTTCGAACCAGAGCGTGTCCGGCTGGTTCCTCACCTCGACCGAAATCCGCGCCACGGATCGCTGCGAATGCGGCGTGGCCAGCTGATGCCGTGTCCGGCGGGCATGTTCGGAAAGTTCAAGAGAACAGGGGCAAGTGGAGCTATACACATAGTCCAGATGCATGATTTCTGTCATCTCACCGCCCTGCTCTACAAGCTCCAGCGCGATGTCGTAATACTGATAGCCCTCAAGCCCGGATCGCAGGGACTGGCGTTTCACCGGGAAGGAAAAGCGCATCTGGATACGAGCGTCAAAACTGTCGAGATCGCTTTGATAGTCGCGCAGGGCGGCTTGGATCACGTCGAAGGAAAAGCTGCGTTCCGCGTGTTTGTAGAAGGAGCGCATGATGCGGGACATGTTGATGCCCTTCTTCTCCGCCTCCAACGACACGGTGCCCGTGACGGAGGTTTCAAGCGTCAGATCGCCCCCGCCATTCAAGCTGTCGCGGGTCCGGAACCGGATCGGCAGGCGGAAGTTCGAGATGCCCACATGCTGGATTTGCCGCTTGGCCCCTTTGATCAGGCTTTCCGGCCCGTTCTGCAGGTCTGGCAGGCCTTCCTTATAGGCTTCGGACACCTCGAAATCCTCGGGATAGGCGCGGCGCAGTGCCGGGTAGTTGGCGTAATCATCCGCCTCGGGCAAAAGCCGCGCGATGGCCGGATCAAGCTCGGCCACCTCTGTCGGCGTCGCACGGGACGCCCAGTCGCGCAGCGTCGCAAGAGCGGCCTCGGCGGCCGCCCTGTCGTCTTTGTCGAGATCGCTCGGGTGCATGTTCATCCGCAGTGCCCTTCCTTTTGCCTCCATATAGGAGGTTTTGGCGTTTTTACCAATACGAAGGAAACTTGCGTATGGATCAAACAGCTTCGAGCGCGTTCAGAATATCCGCGATAATATCGTCGGTATCCTCAAGCCCCATCGACAGGCGCACCAGCCCGTCCGTCAAGCCAAGCTCCGGACGTTTCTCCACCGGCACGTTCTTGTGCGTGGTGGTGCAGGGGTGCGTTGCGATGGATTTCGCATCGGCGAAGTTGTTCGACAGCGTGAAGACTTCGAGCGCATTGAGGAATTTAAACGCCGCCTCCTTGCCGCCTTTGAGATCGACGGTGATCACGGTGCCCGCGGCCTCGGATTGCGCGGTGGCAAGCGCGTATTGCGGGTGCGATTTGTAAGACGGATAGCGCACAGAGGCGAGTGCCGGATGCCCGTCGAGCGCCTCGCAGAGCTTCATCGCGGTCGCCGCCTGTTGCCGCACGCGCAGATCGAGCGTGTCGAGCGACTTGAGCTGAATCCACGCGTTGAACGGAGAGATCGCCCCGCCCGTGTGCTTGATATACATTTCCACCGGACCACGGATCAGCTCCTTGTCGCCCGCGATGATCCCGCCGAGGCAACGCCCCTGCCCGTCCACATGTTTCGTCGTGGAATAGATGATCAGATCGGCGCCGCACTCCTTGGCATAGGAGAAGATCGGCGTGCACATGGCGTTGTCCACGACGACGAGAGCGCCGACGGCGTGGGCCAGTTCGGAAACGGCCTTGAGATCGATCACTTCCAGCGTCGGGTTGGAGATGGTTTCAAGGAACACCGCTTTGGTGTCGGGCCGGATCGCGGCCTTCCATTCGTCCAAATCCTTGCCATCGACCAGCGTCGTCTCGACGCCGAATTTCGGCAGCACTTCGGTCACGATGTAAAGACAGGAGCCGAACAGCGCTTTGGAGGACACGAGGTGATCACCCGCTTTCAGGACCGACATCAGAGCACCCGCGACGGCGGCCATCCCGGAGGCGGTCGCAAAGGCGTCTTCACAGCCCTCGATCGCAGCCATCCGGTCTTCGAACATCCGGGTCGTCGGGTTGCCGTAACGCGCGTAGATGAATTCATCCTCGCCCTGATCGACGAACCGCGCTTCGGCCGCCTCGGCGGTGTCATAGACAAAGCCCTGCGTCAGGAACAAAGCTTCGGACACTTCGCCATATTGCGAGCGACGCACGCCGTCGTGGATCAGTTTCGTCCGGGTTTTCCAGTTTTCTTTCGCCATCGTCGCGATCCTTTCGCCAAACAAAAAGCCCCCTCTCGATCAAGAGCGGGGGCACGGCGGGTCCTCAGCAACCCAGTGTCTCGTCCTGACCTCTTTAGCGGTTTGTTTATCGTGGCCCGCAATCCGGAGAACAAATCGCCACATGCGCGGTGGGGTACAAATCCTGCGACATTCTGTCAAGACGATGGCCACAACGAACGCCCTCGTTCACAAAGATTTACCCCGCCTATCGCAGCATCGTGACAAAGCGCGCGGCTTATCGCGCCCCACAGCTATACCTGCCGCCCAAGTTCACGATTGCGTGCGCAAGAATCTGTCGCTTCTCCCTTGTCCTTTCCGAATAAAGCGTCATCCTGATCCACATCCGATTTGCGGATGACTCACGGACACCAGAGAGATGATCGACACTCCCATCACGCTTTATTACTGGCCAACGCCGAATGGCTGGAAGATTTCCATCGCGCTCGAAGAGATGGATCTGCCCTACGAAGTGAAACTTGTGAATATCGGCAAAGGCGAACAATTTGCCCCCGATTTTCTCAAAATCTCGCCGAACAATCGCATGCCCGCGATCGTGGACCCGGAAGGCCCCGGCGGTCGACCGATCTCGATCTTCGAGTCCGGGGCAATCCTGCAATATCTCGCCCGCAAAACCGGCCAGTTCTATGGCGGTGGCGAGCGTGACCGCACCTCTGTCGATCAGTGGCTGATGTGGCAAATGGGGGGCCTCGGCCCGATGGCAGGTCAAGCGCACCATTTTCTGAGCTATGCGCCCAACATGGAACCGCCGAACGACATCCCCTATGCCAAGGACCGCTACCGCAACGAGGTGACCCGTCTCTACGGCGTGCTCGACCGTCGGCTGGCCGAAGAGGAATTCGTCGCGGGCGACTTTTACTCCATCGCCGATATGGCGATCTGGCCTTGGGCGTCGCTGTGGGAGAAGCAGGAGCAAACACTCGATGACAAACCGCATCTGGCGCGTTGGATCGAACGGATCGGTTCGCGCAGCGCGGTGAAACGAGGCCGCGCTCTCGCGGCTGAGAAGCGCAAAGATGTTGGTCAGGACAAAGAAGCGCAAAAAGTCCTTTTTGGCCAAGGGGATAAAAAGTGATTCTAACCCGGCGGGAGATGGTTCTCGGTGTGGGGGCGCTGACGCTGAGCGGCTGCTCCATCCCGCAGATGACCATCCCGCCGGATGTTACCGACATAGAGGTTTCCCGGCGTCAGGATCTTTTGGTTGTGACCAACCGGCACGTCTCGCAGACGCAGGGGATCGAGTTCGACAGCCTGCGCTCTGACACGACCTTCTATTGCGATTACGGCATTTCCGTCCCGCCGGATCGCAATCCCGGCCAGTTTTCCTTTCCAAAAGCAAAGCTTGATCCGAACACGCAATTCTTTGTCGATGAGACAACCCATTTCGCCGATCAACGCGGGTTTCTGGACCGCCTGAACCAGCGCGTGCGGGAGCAGCCCGTTGGGGAACGCAATGTCGTTCTCTTCGTGCACGGCTACAACGTCTCCTACCCCGGCGCCGTGTTCCGCGCCGCTCAGATCGCCACCGACTTTGCCATCACTCAACCCATGGTGCTGTTCTCATGGCCCTCGGCAGGACGGCTCTCGCGCTATGCCTATGACCGAGATTCCGTACTCTATGCCCGCTCGGCGCTCGCACAGACCTTGCAGCTCTTGTGCAAAAGCCAAGCCGAGAACATCATGATCATGGGGCATTCCATGGGCGGTCTGCTGGTGATGGAGGCGATCAAACGGCTGGCGCTTGAAGGCGACCGCAAAACCCTCGACCGTCTGGTCGGTGTGGTACTCGTGCAGCCGGACATCGACGTCGATCTCTTCCGGCGTCAGGTTGAGGACATCCGGCCCTATAACGTGGACTTGGCGGTGTTTGCCTCCCGCCGCGACCGGGCGCTCAAGATCTCTGCTGTGCTGACCGGCGGACACCCGCGTGTCGGAGAGGCGGCGAATATCGAGGAGTTGCGCAACCTTGGCGTGGTGGTCATTGACACATCCGGCGCCCCCAAGGGCGACCCATTGGGCCACGCCTCGCTGATGCATTCGCCCGCGCTTTTGTCGATGATTTCCTCGGGAGAGCTGGTGAACCAGATTGTCGCGGGCTCACCGGGGCAGGACATCCTGATCAGCGGTCTTTCCATGACCAGCAATGCGGCCCTCGCGATTGCCTACCTGCCCTACACGATTGCCGGAAACTGAAGCTTACTCTGCGGCATCCTTGTCGGCGTCTTTCTCTTCGGTCGAGTGACGCGCCATCAGGCCGGACTGGCTCATGAAAAACGCCAACATCGCAATCGGCAGACCAAAGGTTTTGAACTTCACCCATGTGTCCGTGGTCATCGTCCGCCAGATCGCCTCGTTGGCGACCGCGAGGCCGAAGAAGAACAGCATCATACGAAATTCAAGCTTGCGCCAGCCTTCCGCGTCCAAGGGCATGACATCGCCAAGCACCAGTGAAAGATAGCTTTTAGAGCGCAGGAGACCAACGCCGAGAATGCCGCCGAACATGATGTAAATCATCGTCGGCTTCATCTTGAAGAACCGCTCGTCGTTGAGCCAGATCGTCAGCCCGCCAAACACAACGACCAGCACCAGCGTCATGATCTGCATCGCCGACAGCTTGCCGGTGAGTTTCCAAAGCGCCAGCGTCGAGAGCGCCAGAAGCGGAATGAACACCGCCGTCATGACGATAAACCCGGAATACTCCGCGCCCCCGATCATAAACGTATGATCCCGAAGCGCGATATAACCCGCGAAGAACGCAAGGATCGGCCCCATTTCCAAAGCGGGTTTGACCCAGGGTTTGAGCTGTTTCTCAGATTGATCGGACATGCGTTTCCTCTTAGCCACCCATCTCAACTATGACCGCGCCAACGGCAATCAAGGCCATGAGGGACAATCTTCTCGGCCCCACCTTTTCGCCCAGCACGATCCAACCGATCAATGCCGCAAAAACGGTGGAGGTTTCGCGGAGAACAGCGGCCTCGCCGACATTGTCGAGCCGGGTCGCCAGCATGATGCAGCCAAAGGAGAAATAGGCGACGATCCCGCCGAAAAAGCCTTTGACCGCGAGCGGACCTAGATCGGGTTTATAGGTCATATTGCGATAGCGCAGGAAGGCCACGACCGGCATCACAAGCCCGTCGAGGAAGAAGAACCACGCCAGAAAGGTGAACGGATCGGCCGTGGCGCGAATGCCGTAAGCGTCATAGGTGGTGTAGAGCGCCACGAACCCGCCTGTCAGCACGGCCAGCATCAAAGCGGGCACCATGGTCTCGCGCCCGACCGTAATCGTCCGCAGATTGTAAACCGCCAGCCCGAAGATGCCGGAGATCAGCACCAGCACGCCGAGCCATTGCACCAAAGTGAAATGCTCACCAAAGACAAAGCCTGCCCCGATGACCGCAAAGAGCGGGCCGGAGCCGCGCACCACCGGGTAAACCACGGTGTAAGCGCCCTTGGTGTAGGTGTAGCCCTGCGCGATCTTATAGCCCAAGTGGATCAGGAACATGCCAAGGAAGATGATCCACATATGCGGCTCGGGCCACGGCACGACGAAAAGCGCAAAGGGCGCGGCCATCAGCCCGTAGAAGAAATCCATCGCCCCACGTGAAAGCCACGGGTCATGCCGCCCCTTCTGAAGCGCACCAAACAGCGCATGCAGGAAGGCCGCCATCAGCGCCAGAATAAGCGCCGCGTGGTGGCCCGTTTCGGTGCCTTCAAGGGACAGAATAAAATCGCTCATGGCCCTCTGCTATCCGTCGCCCGGAAACAAGTCCAGAGCGTGAAAACGCACAACGTCCCTGCACAGCGCTCAAGAAGAGTGTTCGCGCAGAGGCCGCTCCAAGCGTCTCAACGCCAAAGACAGGCCCATCGTATCAAAAGCTACGGCAACGCAACCAGCGCACTGTCCTTGATCAGGCGGCGCGGGGGCCGTCGGATTTCATGAAACCGGGCATCTCGGAATAGGGATTCGGCACCAACATGCCGTCCGTTGCCTCGATGAACGCATAGGCCGGATCAAGATATCCGGCGGTGATCAGCGCTTCTTCCAGCGTGCGGATCACGAAATCCGTGCGGTATTCCGGCAAAACCCCCATGCCCCAGATGCGCGCGGGACGGTCCTCGCGCTCCGGGTCAACGACCAGCATCGCCGTACCGACAAGGCGAGATCCGTCCACGATCACCATTTCGGAATAGAGCTCGCGATCATCGGGCCAGTCTTCGCCGGTTTCATCCGGGCAGACCGGATGATCGAAGAACAGATCATGCATGGCTTCACGCCGGGCCACAGGGTCGCCCCCCGACACCCAGCTGTTCGGGCCGATTGCGTGCAGAATTTCGAGCATCAAACCTCCAGACCCATCAGGGCCGCGGCAAATTCCTCGGGATCGAAGGGCGCGAGATCATCGATCTTCTCGCCCACGCCAATGGCATGGATCGGCAAGCCGAATTTATCGGCCAGGCTCACCAGAACGCCACCGCGCGCGGTCCCGTCAAGTTTCGTCATCACGAGGCCGGAGACATCCGCGAGTTTCTGGAAGGTCTCGACCTGCGAAATCGCGTTCTGCCCTGTCGTGGCGTCGAGCACAAGCAAAGTGTTATGCGGCGCGCTTTCGTCTTTCTTGCGGATCACCCGGACGATCTTGGCCAGTTCTTCCATGAGATCCTGACGGTTCTGCAAGCGCCCCGCCGTGTCGATCATCAAAAGATCAGCCCCGCTCTCCTGCGCCTTGGTCATCGCGTCGAACGCAAGGCTCGCCGGATCAGAGCCTTCGGGTGCGGTCAGAACGGGCACGCCAGCGCGGTCGCCCCAGACCTGCAATTGCTCAACGGCGGCCGCACGGAACGTATCGCCCGCAGCGATCACGACGGATTTGCCCGCCGCTTTGAATTGCGAAGCAAGCTTGCCGATGGTCGTCGTCTTGCCGGAGCCATTGACGCCCACGACCAAAACCACCTGCGGCGTTTTGGGATAGAGCGGCATGGGTTTCGCAACAGGTTCCATGATCCGCGCCACTTCGCGCGCCATGAGCCTTTTAATTTCTTCGACCGAGAGCTTCTTGCCAAAGCGCCCTTCGGCCATGGCCGCAGTCACACGCATGGAGGTCTCGACGCCCATATCGGCGGTGATCAACAGCTCTTCGAGCTGCTCCAGCATGTCATCGTCAAGCACCCGGCGGGTGACGGTCTTTTGATCCTTGCGGCCCAGAAGGCGACCGAGGAACCCCGGTTTGACCGGCTCTGCGGGCGCTTCGACCACATCCTCGA
This sequence comes from Celeribacter sp. ULVN23_4, assembly GCF_054788345.1. NCBI lineage: Bacteria > Pseudomonadati > Pseudomonadota > Alphaproteobacteria > Rhodobacterales > Roseobacteraceae > Celeribacter > Celeribacter sp. ULVN23_4. Next base: position 137,657 of record NZ_JBTVYO010000005.1, read on the forward strand.
CCGGGATTTCCGTCGGCATTTCGACAGGCATCTCGGCAGGTTGCTCGACGGGCATTTCCACAGGCGTGGGCGTCACATCAGGCGCAGGCGCAGCGGGCATTTCCTGCGGCACATCGACCGGAATTTCTTCTGGCGTCGGTTCTGGTGTCGGCTCGGGCGTAATTTCCGGCTCAGGCTGAGGTTCCGTTTCGGGCTCAGGCACGATCTCCGGCACGACATCCGGTTCAGGCGCAGGGATCGGCTCGGGTTCCGGAACCGGTTCAGGCGCAGGTTCAGGGGTCACCTCAGGCGCGGAAGGCTCTGCGGCAGCAGCCGCGACCTCTTCGGCAAAGGCCTCATCGGCCCCGCTTTCCTCGCCACCATCCTCGACAATGGCTTCCAACCCCTCGTCGATCTTCGACGAGGATTTCATCAGACGGGATTTAAGTTTCGAAAAAAGCGACATTGGGCCTCCGTTCCTTCGTCACTTAATGAGTCTCTCCCCAAGAAGAAAGCCCCCAGCGCACGCTCAAAGGACAAAGGCGCCAAGGATCAGCGCCTGTGCCACAACATAAAGCATCCAAAGCACATATCCCGCCACACGGTCTAATGTCCCGGCACCGCTCAGGCGAAAGCGTTGCAGCGCGAGGATCAGATCGGAGAGGACAAAGGCCATCGCCCCTAAACTGGCGAGCCGCAACGGCGCAGGCAGATTGACCGCAGCCACCGCCATGACGCAGATCAGGATGACATAGAGACGCACCGGATTTTTGAGCACCCCCGTGTGGGGCACGAGCCAAACCTCTGTGGAGAGGGCCAACAACAGGAATGGCGCGACAGTCCAGAGCGCAAAGCCCTCCAGATGCACAGCAAAGAGAATGATGTAGCACAGGTGCGCCAGCGCAAATCCAATGAGCCCCATCAAAAACGCCCGCTCTCCCGGACGCGACAGCGCCCAGTCGCCGAAGGCCGACAAAGCCAGCCCCAGAATCAAAAGCGCAGGCAATCCCGCGAACACGGCTATCAAGGAGAGGCAGAGAACCGGCGCAGCCTTGATCCCACTGCGCCACATTCCCGGCTCCCGCGCTGTGAGCGGCAGATACGCCAGTGCCGTCATCCCCGCGATGCTCATCAGCACCATATCCATTCCGCCCTCCCATTTGTCGCAGTTTTCGCTTTTGCAGGACGAAATCCCACTGTCTATAGTCACCTTAATCGAAAGAGGCCCCACGATGCAGAAAACCACGCATATCGTTCGCTTTTTTGCCGTAACGACATTGGCCCCCGTCGGACTTCTCGCGCTTGGCGCGCTGTTTGGCGGACTTTGGGCCGTGGCGGCGTTTCTCTACATGACGGCTCTGGCCTATTCGCTCGACCAACTCGTGGCGCTGGCCTGCGACCCGGAAAACCCGGAAGCCGAATTTCCCGACGCCAATGCGCTCTCAACGGTTCTGGCGCTCTCGCATTTCGCGCTTCTGCCGCTCGCGGTCTGGGCGCTCTCGAACGGGCAGCATGTCTGGTGGGAGCGCCTGTTCATCTTTTTCGGCATGGGGCTGTTCTTCGGGCAAGTCTCGAACTCCAACGCCCATGAAATGGTGCACCGTTCTGATCGGATGCTCCGCCGCCTTGGCACATGGGTCTATATCACGCTCTTGTTCGGCCATCACGCCACCGCCCATGTCCGTGTCCACCACCGCTATGCCGCCTCTCCGCAAGACCCCAACTCCGCACCTCTCGGCATGAGCTATTATCGGTTCCTGCCGCGCGCATGGTTTGGATCGTTCCGCGCTGGTCTGCGCGAGGAAAACGCGATGCGCGCGCGGGCAAGCTCCACCGATCTGCACCCCTATGCGCTCTATGTCGGCGGCGCTTTGGCCTGTATCACCCTCGCCTTCCTGATCGGCGGCTTTCTCGGCGTTTTCAAATATATCCTGCTGGCGGGATACGCCTCCGCCCAGCTCATGCTGTCCGATTACGTCCAGCATTACGGGCTGCGCCGCCGCGAAATCTCGGACGGGAAATATGAACCCGTCGGCCCGGCCCATAGCTGGAACAGCCCGCAATGGTTCACCTCTCTGCTGATGCTGAACGCCCCGCGCCATTCCGATCACCACGCGCACCCGATGAAGCCCTATCCGGCGCTGGAGATCACCGAGGAGATGCCGCAACTGCCGCGTTCCTTGCCTGCGATGGCGACGCTCGCGCTGATCCCGCCTTTGTGGCGCAAGGTGATGGACCCGCGCGTTGAACGCCTCACGGCGCAGTCACAAGAGGTCGAAGCATGACCTATTCAGAACGTGAATGGTGCGAGACAGTCTCCCGTGCCAAGGTTTCCCTATGACGAGTCGCCTGTTCCTTCTCCTATCTCTGTTCGCGGCCCCTTTGGCTGCTGACCCGCTCACCGGCGCTGAATTCGACGCCTATGCCACGGGCAAAACCCTGACCTTCGCGGAAGACGGGCAGCCCTATGGCGCAGAGCAATACCTCCCGAACAACCGCGTTCGTTGGGCCTTCGATGAGGACACCTGCAAGGAAGGCATCTGGTACGAGCAGGGCCAGAACATCTGTTTCGTCTATGAGGACGGGTTCGCCCCGCAGTGCTGGCAGTTTTTTATTGAGAGCGACAAGCTCAAGGCCGTGTTTCAGGGCGACAGCGGCACCGAGCTTTACGAGGCCTGGGCCTCGGATGGGCCGCTCGCCTGCATGGGGCCAGAGGTCGGGGTTTGATCCAGACATCGCAGGCCCTCGTCGTCGCGCCTTTGCCCCGACGCACGTTCACCTCGCACATCTTTACCTTGCATTAAGGTTAATCTGATTAAGGTTAACGCCTGAGAAAGAGCGCAACGCTTAATGCACCTCCGACAGCCTCAGAACAGGCTGCCCTGCTCCGGTCCCGCATCCTTTTTCGCACGCGGTTTGGACGCTGAAGTTTTCGAAGCCGTCGCTTTCGGAGCCTGCGAAGGTGTCGCCACAGCGCCGCCGATCTGCACACGCCCATCCGCGAACTGCACCTCATGCATTTTGGCGGCATCCTTGGACGAGGTCACCACACCGCCCTCAGCATCCCGCACCACCGCATAACCGCGTTTCAGCGTTTCCTCATAGGACAGCGCGGACAGCATCCCCGCCCGCTGATCCAGCGCCGCGCGCCACCGCTGAGTTTGCCCGGATGCCGCACGGGCAAACCGGTCAGAGAGCTGGATCAAATCCCGCCGCGCCTGCACCGTGTTCCGCGACACCGTCGCCGGAGACAACCGCCGCGCCAGTCCGTCGAACTCCCGGCGATGTTGCGCCGCGCCGCGCGCAAGTGCCGGGGCCAGACGCGTGGAAAGGGACGACAACCGATCTCCCTGCGCCTGCATCCGGCCTTGCAAAAGCGACGGACGCAGAACGGTCGCAGCCTCTGACAGCGCCAACCGCCGATTGCGTACGCCATTGATCAAAGCCTGCGTCAAACGCAGGTCTATCTGATCGACACGTTGGCGCGGCCCGTCGAGCAGACGCTCTTTCGGCGGCAAAGCCCGGCTCAGATCGCGCAGCCGTTGCTTGCGAAGCTCCACACCGCCGCTCAAAGCCCGCTCCATCCGGGCGCGCAACTCCTGCACCGTCACCCACAATTCGCGCCGCACCGGAACGGCAAGCTCAGCCGCAGCGGTCGGGGTCGGGGCACGGCGATCCGAAGCGAAATCAATCAGTGTTGTGTCCGTCTCGTGCCCCACGGCGGAGATCAGCGGAATTTCTGATGCAGCCGCCGCGCGCACCACGATTTCCTCGTTGAAACCCCAAAGGTCTTCGACCGATCCGCCGCCGCGCGCCACGATGATCAAGTCCGGTCGCGGGATCGCTCCGCCTTCCGGCAAGGCGTTGAAGCCCCGAATGCCATTGGCAACCTCAGCGGCGCATTTCTGCCCCTGCACGGCCACCGGCCAGATCAGCACATGACGTGGAAAACGATCACTCAGCCGGTGCAGAATGTCGCGGATCACCGCGCCTGAAGGCGATGTGACGACCCCGATCACCTCCGGCAACCACGGCAGAGGTTTCTTGCGCGCGGCATCGAACAGGCCTTCCGCCGCCAACGCCTTTTTGCGCTTCTCCAGCATCGCCATAAGCGCGCCCGCGCCCGCCGGTTCCACATTGTCCACGATGATCTGATAGCGCGATCCACCGGGAAATGTCGTCATCCGGCCCGTCGCGATGACTTCCATCCCCTCTTCGGGCTGGACCTCCATCCGCGCGACCTGACCCTTCCAGCTCACGGCGTTGATCACCGCCTTGTCGTCTTTCAGATCAAAATAGAGATGGCCGGAACGCGGCCGCGACACACGGCCCACCTCGGCCCGCACCCGCACAAAGCCGAATTCGCCCTCGATCATCTTTTTCACCGCCCCCGAGAGTTCGGAAACGGAAAATTCCGGGGCATTGGACGTGGCTTTGGGGCCATCGTCTTCGAAAAGGTCGGACATGAGGCGGCTCGTGCTTGTGTCAAAGTCTCAGTGACCTTAGAACGCGCGCAACCAAAGGTGAAGCGGAGAGCGTTGATGAACATCCTTATCCTGGGCAGCGGCGGACGTGAACATGCGCTGGCATGGGCGGTGATGCAAAACCCGAAATGCGACAAGCTGATCGTGGCGCCCGGAAATGCGGGCATCGCCGCGATTGCCGAATGCGCGTCCTTCGACATCAACGACGGCGCCGCTGTCGTGTCCTTCGTTGAGGAAAACGCCATCGATTTCGTGATCATCGGCCCGGAAGCGCCCTTGGCCGCCGGTGTCGCCGACGATCTGCGCGCTGCAGGTGTTTTGACCTTCGGCCCGTCGAAAGCCGCTGCGCAACTTGAGGCGTCGAAAGGCTTCACCAAGGAAATCTGCGACGCCTCCGGTGCACCGACCGCTGGCTATGCGCGCTTTGACGACGCAGAAAAAGCCAAAGCCTATATCCGCGAACAAGGCGCGCCCATTGTGGTGAAGGCCGATGGTCTGGCCGCAGGCAAAGGCGTGATCGTTGCAATGGATCTCGACACCGCGCTCGACGCCATCGACGACATGTTCGGCGGGGCCTTCGGCGGCGCGGGCGCAGAGGTCGTGATCGAAGAATTCATGGACGGCGAAGAGGCGTCCTGGTTCATCCTCTGCGATGGTGAAAACGTCCTGCCCGTGGGCACGGCACAAGACCACAAACGCGTCGGCGATGGCGACACCGGCCTCAACACCGGCGGCATGGGCGCCTATTCCCCCGCCCCGGTGATGACCGACAGCGTCATCCAGAAAGCCATGGACGAAATCGTCAAACCCACGGTTGTCGAAATGGCGAAACGCGGCATGCCCTATCAAGGTGTGCTTTACGCAGGCTTCATGATCAAAGACGGCCAGCCGCGCCTTGTCGAATACAACTGCCGTTTCGGCGACCCGGAATGTCAGGTGCTGATGATGCGCCTCGGCGCTCAGGCGTTGGACCTGCTCCTTGCGACCGCTGAAGGCACGCTTGACCAGGCCAAGGTGAACTGGGCCGACGATCACGCCATGACCGTTGTGATGGCGGCAAAAGGCTATCCGGGGGCCTATGAAAAAGGCTCTGCAATCAAAGGACTGGACACCCTGCCTGAGGACAGCATGAACATGGTCTTCCACGCAGGCACCGCCAAGAAAGACGGCCAGATCGTCGCGACCGGCGGGCGCGTCCTGAACGTCACCGCACGCGGCGACAGCTTGCAGGAAGCCCGTGACCGTGCCTATGCCATGATTGATCAGATCGACTGGCCGGAAGGGTTTAACCGCTCCGACATCGGCTGGCGCGCTCTGAAATAATCGGCGCGAGATAAGGTTTTATTAACCTTACCCGTGCCATAACCACCTTGCGAATGGCACCCAAGGCTCGAATGGCCCTCCGGTTTGAACTTCGGTGCAAAAGCCTGACGCCGTGATCGTGCGGCTGTCGCGACAGATCAAAAGGCGCGCTCGAACGGCGCGCCTTTTTTCTGTCTGCAGGACTTGCTCCAAACACACGACCAATTGGGGGCCAGCCCCCAAACACATGACCAATTGGGGGCCAGCCCCCAAACCCCCGGGATATTTCCAGACAAAAGAAAAGCGGTTAAGCGGCGATTAACTTTAATGCGCCAAGATAACTGCACGGTACAGGCGGGGACGCCGATGACCGTGACAGAAGAAGCCCTCTGTTCCGGATCACGGGACAGAGGCACACGCCAAGGCCTCAGAGCGACTGAGGGCGCGTGCTTCTTTTGTCGTCAAATATCCCGGGGTGAATGGCGGAGCCAGAGGGGCAGCGCCCCTTTTCGATGACTGGCTCTTTTGCCCGGTGCCCACAAGTATGCGGGCGCGTTCGGCGCTTCACTCGCTCCACTGGAGCGCTTGATCGACCCTTACGGACTGATCGCGCCTTACCCCATACGTTCCGACGCATAGCTCCCCGGAGAGGCCGGAAAGACCACCGTTTTGGTGCCGTTGATGAACACCCGGTGATGAATATGCGCGTGGATCGCACGGGACAGCACTTGCGCTTCCACATCGCGGCCCAAGGACACGTAATCTTCCGGCGATTGCGCATGGGTCACACGGATCGTGTCTTGTTCAATGATCGGCCCCTCATCCAGATCAGCGGTCACGTAATGCGCCGTCGCCCCGATCAGTTTCACGCCGCGCTCAAACGCCTGTTTATAAGGGTTCGCGCCCTTGAAGGACGGTAGGAAAGAGTGGTGGATATTGATGATCCGACCGGACATTTTCTTGCAAAGCTGATCCGACAGGATTTGCATGTAGCGCGCCAGAACGATGAGTTCCGCGCCACTGTCCTCGACGATCTCCATCAGGCGGGCTTCGGCCTGCGGTTTGTTCTCTTTCGTCACACGCACTTGATAGAACGGGATGTCGTGGTTCACGACGAGCTTTTGATACTCCATGTGATTGGACACCACCGCCACGATGTCGATCGGCAAAGCCCCGATGCGCCAGCGGTAGAGAAGATCGTTCAGGCAATGCCCAAAGCGGGACACCATGATCACCACTTTCATCTTCTTCTCTTCGTCATGGACCGCCCATTGCATCTCGAACGCTTCGGCAACGGGCGTGAACTCGGAGATCAGCTCATCGCGTGTCAGCCCCTTCTCCGACACAAAACTCACCCGCATGAAGAACTGATCCGTCACCGGATCGTCGAATTGAGCGGAATCTGTGATATTGCATCCCAATTCCGCGAGCTTCGCGGAGATACCGGCGACAATGCCGCGTTTCGAGGGACAGGTGACGGTCAGGACATGGGAGGACATAGCGGGCCTTCGTTTTTTATTCTGACCCGGAGTTTTGCAGTGGGATGCGCCCGGGAACCAGAGGCAAAACGGCGGGTTGGCGCAGAAGTTTCAGCCCCGCCGCGCCGAACTGGTGCGAAAGTTTCCGAAAGGCGTCAGATGCGATTATTGGCAGCGCAGATAGGGGGAGAAACTCTCCGGCCCCTCGTAGGGCGCAACCGGCGTCGAGATCAGCGCGCCCGCCTGCCAGCGGGTTTCCATGATCTGCGTCCACTCCGCATTGGCGGTTACGATCACCGGGACGTCATCCAGGCAGGTGCGCAAACCGCCCTCGATCACATCAGACCCAAGGTGATGATTGGTGAGACCGGGGGCGGAAATTGATGGTACGAGCATACCTTCGGCGGAGAGATCAACCGGCAGGAGTTTCAGCTCTTTCACGAGATGCGGGCGATCAACGTAGACGATTTCGTCTAGGCCATCGCCGTCAAAATCCGCAATCCCGGCAATGGCGAGCCAGCGGTGGCGCGTCCCGATGGGCGCGCTCGCCTTGGCGGGGATCAGGCGGTCCTGATCATCGAGGAACCAAACCTGCACCCAAGCGCCCGTCACGAAACCGCTCACGACCGTGACGATCTCGGGCGCGCCATCACCGTTGAAATCGTGGAGACGCGGCGCGGTATCCTCGAACACGCTTTTCTTGAAGGACACATCGCGCGCGGTGCCGTCATCCAGCGTGACCACCATCCGCGCATACTCGCCGTCTCTGACCGCGCCATGGCCGTAGACCTCTGTCGGCGCGCTGTAGCGGGCGGAGGCGATCTCGGCGGCGGCAAGCGGGCTGGCCACCAAGGCGAGCCAGGTGGCCAGTTTCAGCATCAGATCTGCTTTTCGGGCATGTTGACGACAAGGCCGTCAATGTCCTCGGTGACCTTGATCTGGCAGGTCAGACGGGAGCGTACGGGATCGGGCTCGAAGGCAAAATCGAGCATATCTTCTTCCATGTCGTCCTTTTCCGGGAGCTTCTCGACCCAATCGGGGGAGACATAGACATGGCAGGTGGAGCAGGCGCAGGCGCCGCCACAGTCGGCGTCAATGCCCGGAACGCCGTTATCACGGGCGCCTTCCATGACGGTACGTCCGACAGGAACGTCCACGACATGTTCGGTTCCGCCGAATTCGACATAGGTGATCTTGACCATTGGCTTGTCCTTCTTTTCGCATCTTTTGCGTCGCCACAGGCTTATCGCGCAGCTCGCCCTGAGAAAAGGGCCATTCCGCCGCGACTCCGGGTCCAGTTCTGTCAAAACTGAGGATTTCCCCACGATGCACAGCCCCGAGACCAGTTTTTAGGCACGCCGCCCCATCTGCGCCCACAAGCTCCGCCTTTCCTGCTTTGGAATTCGGGAAAGGCGCGTTAATATTTCGGAAAGCCCGAAGAGGCGCAACAAGAGCAGAGCGATGACACCAGCCAGACCTTCCCTGCCCCTCTCGCTTGCCGTGATGGCCGTTCTGCTGTCCGCCTGTCAGATGTCCGCACCGGAAGAAGAAATCCTGCGGGCCGCCGACACGCCCGGCGCGCCGCCCGGCGCCGATCCAGCGTCTTGCTATGCCCGCCATGTCACCCCGGCGATCATCGAAACCGTCACCGAACAGGTGATGGTCCAACCGCCACAGATCGACACCAATGGTGCTGTGGCCTACCCCGCTGTCTACCGGACCGAAACCCGTCAGGAAATCGTGCGAGAACGCAAAGAGCTTTGGTTCGAAACCCTGTGCCTTGAAGATTGGACCCCGGAGTTCATTTCCTCCATTCAGCGCGCGCTCGCGGTGCGTGGCTATTTCCACGGCAACGTCAACGGCAAGATGGACCATGCCACGCGGCGGGCGATCCGGGCCTATCAGGTGGAACAGGGGGTCGACAGCGATGTCCTCTCCATCGCAGCGGCGCGTCAGCTTGGACTTAAGGAAGTTGCGCGCGAAGGCTAACCCTCTGAGGACGGGAACTTCCCAAATAGATACAAAAAAGGCGGCCCATCGGGACCGCCTTTTCTTTTGTCTATGCCTAAAGCGTTTCGACTTTAACTTGATCTATCACATAAAGTCGAAACGCCCGCTCCGCTTGGACGTTGCTCCGCGTTTCTGCTCAAACCCTGATTCAGGTTTAAGTCGAAACGCATTAGGTGTTATTCCTCAACACCCAGCGCCACGAAGCGCGGCTCACCTGCACGGCGGACCAGAAGAAGCACGGTTTTGCGACCGGCGTCCTCGGCTTCGCCCACACGGGCCTGCAGATCGGAGAAGCTCGTCACCTTCTGCTGACCGGCTTCGGTGATCACGTCACCAGCGCGCAGGCCTTTCGTGTAGGCCTCAGAAGCTTCGTCCACTTCCACAACGGCCAGACCATCGGTGCCAGCGGAGATACCCAGTTCTTCGCGCAGCGTGTCATCGAGCGGCTGCAGGGTCAGGCCCATCATCTGCTCGGATTGCGGTGCCTGCTCCGCAGCGGGTGCATCCTCGGGGAAAGAGGTGCTTTCAGCGTCTTCCCGGCGGCCCAGCGTGACCATCAGCGTCTGGGTTTTGCCATCGCGGAACACCACGACACGGACGGCTTTGCCGACCTCGGTCTCGCCTACGGTGCGCACCAGTTCACGGGTATCGGTGACTTCTTTGCCGTCGAAGGACAGGATCACGTCGCCGCTTTCAATGCCTGCGTCTTTCGACGGGCCATCCGGCACATCGGTGACCAGAGCGCCTTTGGCGGCATCAAGCCCCATGGCTTCGGCAACATCGTCGGTCACGTCCTGAATGCGGACGCCGAGCCAGCCGCGACGGGTTTCGCCGTACTGTTTGAGCTGATCGACAACTTTCGACACGACGTTCGAGGCCATCGAGAAACCGATGCCGATCGAGCCACCGTTCGGCGACAGGATCGCGGTGTTCACACCGATGACCTGACCGTCCATGTTGAAGAGCGGGCCGCCGGAGTTCCCACGGTTGATCGCGGCGTCGGTCTGAATGTAATCGTCATAGGCGCCAGAAAGAGCACGGCCACGCTGGGATACGATCCCTGCGGACACGGAGAAGCCCTGACCCAGCGGGTTACCCATCGCCATGACCCAATCGCCAACGCGGGAGGCATCGCTGTCGCCGAAGGGAACGAATTTCAGCGGCTTGTCGCTTTCGACTTTCAGCACGGCGATATCCGTTTTCGGGTCGGTCCCGACCAGTTTCGCCGGAAGCGTGAAGCCTTCGAAGAACTCGATGGAAATTTCGTCGGCGCCTTCGATCACGTGGTTGTTGGTGACGATATAGCCGTCTTCAGAGATCACGAAGCCGGAGCCAAGGGCCTGCGAACGACGCGGACCATGTTGGCCCTGACCGTTGCGGTCCATGAAATCGCGGAAGAAATCCTCAAACGGGGAGCCTTCGGGCACGACAGGTTGTTGATCCGTCGACGCTTCGATCATCGTCGTGGTGGTGATGTTGACCACGGCAGGGCTGACCTTTTCGGCGAGATCGGCAAAGCTTTCCGGGGCCCCGCGCGCCTCTGCGGCGACGGATTGGAACATGAGTGCAAGTGCGCCGACCAACGCAAGGAAAAGCGTTCTCAGATCGGTGCGCGGGGCACGCATGGGAAGGGAAACGGCGCGAGCCTGTGTCATCGGTAATCGGTCCTCCGTATTGGATTGCGCGAGAGCATCGGCCCCCTGCGCGACAACTGCCTTTTCGGGGTACAGATGGGGGCCACGCGGCACAACTCAAACCCTGTCGCATTTAGTCAACAGCATGTGAGCCGGGTGTGACAAGGCCAAAGACGGCGCGAAAAGGGGGAATTCTGACGACAAATCGCCCCTCTTTTGAGCACGCAATGCCGAGATCACGTGAGCGCTCACAGCCCCGTGTTAAAGTCCAGTGTTAAAGTCCTGCGTCATAGCCCAAGCGCCCGCCGTGCCAGAGCGACCAGTACCACACCGATGGCCATAGCCCCCAATCCGATGAGACGGCGGGTGGACAGGGGAAGTTCGGAAAAGGCTTTGAGTGCTTCCTCCAAACGCGAAGGGGCCAGTGCAAGCACCAGCCCCTCCATACAAAGCACCAATCCTACAGCGAGGATCAGAAAGCTCATTGGTTGCCTTGATCCGATTTCAGGTAATCGAAGAATTCGCTGTCCGGCGACATCACCATCGTGGTGTTGGAGCCTTTCAGCCCCTGACGGTAGGCATCAAGCGAGCGGTAGAATTGGAAGAAATCCGGGTCGGCGCCATAGGCATCGGCATAAATCCGGTTTTTCTCCGCATCGGCTTCACCGCGGGTGATCTCTGCCTGACGACGCGCATCAGACTCAAGCTCGACCACGGTACGATCCGCCTGCGCACGCACACGCTGCGCGGCTTCTTTACCGCGCGCACGCTCGTCAGCAGCCTCACGGGCACGTTCCGCACTCATCCGCGCAAAAGTCGCATCAAGGTTCTGCTCCGGCAGGTTCGTCTGTTTGAGGCGCACGTCGATCACCTCGATCCCGAAGCCCTGCGCACGGACGCGCGACTGTACGGTGATCTTCTGCATCAGAGCGGCACGATCAGAAGACAGGATGGTGTTGGACGTCACCCCATCTTCACCGAGCACAACCCGGATACGGTCGAGCAGAATGCCCTGAAGTTCCTGACGGGCCTGCGACATGCCAAGCGGCATGTTCCGTTTGAAGGCCTCGACATCGCTGATGCGGAACCGCGCGAAGGCGTCCACAACGAGACGACGGTCGTCAGAAGGCGTAACCTCAATGGCAGCCGTGTCGAGCGACAGGATACGGTCATCGAAATATTCGACATTCTGGATGAACGGAATTTTAAAGCCGAGACCCGGCTCTTCCTTCACGGCCTTGATCTGACCGAATTGCAGCACGAGCGCCTTTTGGCGTTCGTCCACGATGAACAGCGAAGACATCACCAGAACGACCACAAGGAAAATCGCGGCGAAAAGAATAGGAAGTTTCTTCATCAGTTCGCTCCCTCATCGGTCGTCGATTTCTTTAGCTCATTGAGCGGCAGGTAAGGCACAACGCCCTGACCGGATGCGCCTTCGTCGAGGATGATCTTATCCATCCCGCCGTAGACCTCTTCGATCGCTTCAAGATAGAGACGCTTGCGCGTCACTTCGGGAGCGTTCTTGTACTCGGTCAGAACGGAGGTAAAGCGTGACGCCTCACCTTCGGCTTCGTTGACGACCTGCGAGCGGTAAGCTTCGGCCTCTTCAACGATCTGCGCCGCAGTACCGCGCGCACCCGCCACAACCGTGTTGGCATAGGCGTCGGCCTGACGTTCAAGCTGATCGCGTTCCTGCTCGGCGGCTTGCACGTCGCGGAAAGCGTCGATCACTTCGGAAGGCGGATCGGCCTTGTCGAGGTTGACCAGTTGAATGGCGATCCCGGAATTGAGCCCGTCGAGGGTCGATTGGATCAGGTCTTTGGCGTCGACACCGATCTGCGCACGATCCCGGTTGAGGATCGGGGCCAGTTTCGAGGCCGCGATAATCTCGCGCATCGAAGATTCGGACACGGCCTGAATGGTGCCGCGCGGGTCCGCGAGGTTGAACAGGTATTGCTGCGGATCTTTCACCGTCCAGACGACGCTGAAGTCGATGTCGACAATGTTCTCGTCCGTGGTCAGCATGAGACCGCTGTCCGCGCCGCTGCCCTTGCCGATGGTCTCGGTCCGGCGTGCGGTGGTCAGCACTTTCTCATGGGTCACGACAGGCCAAGGCGCAAAACGCAGACCTTCGCCCGTGGTACGGTGATATTCACCCAAGAACAGTTCGACACCGTTCTCCTGCGGCTGGACTGTATAGAAAGAGGAATAAGCCCAAAGCGCGGCCGCGCCGAGCACCACAAGGCCAATGGTGCCTTTGTTGAAACCGGGACCACCCGAACCGGAGCCGCCGGGACGACCTGTGCCGCCGCCTTTGCCGCCCATCAGGACTTTCAGGTATTCGTTGCCCTTGTTGAGCATCTCATCGATTTCGGGGATTTGTGGCTGATCGCCCGGACGCCGTCCGTTATTGCCACGATTGTCTCCCCCACGGTTGTCTCCCCCCGAGGGGCCCGTCGGTCGGTTGCCACCGCCGCCGCCCCAGGGACCGCCATTGTTGCTGGCCATTAAGGTCATTTCCTCTTTTACATATGGGTCCGACCCGGTGGGAATGTCCCGCCGGGTCGAGGCTCTTTCTCAACCTGTTCTTTCCGGGGCCGATTTTCAAGAGCAGGAGCGGGGAACTCCCGGTCTTTCTCGCATGAAATCAGCCGCCCCGGCGTCAGGACAGGTCAGTTGTGAACGCGGGTCGGCGTCTTCATCAGAACGATTTCCTCGGCCATGGTCGGGTGCACCGCCACGGTCGCGTCGAAATCTTCCTTGGTCGCGCCCATTTTCACCGCAACGCCAGCAAGCTGGATCATCTCGCCTGCGTGCGGCGCGATGATGTGACAACCAAGCACTTTGCGCGTTTCCTGACACACGATCAGCTTGAACATCACGCGCTCGTTCTTCTCGATGAAGCTGTTCTGCATCGGGCGGAAGGCGGCGGTATAGACCTCGACCGGGCCTTCGTCGCGCGCCTGTTCCTCGGTCAGGCCGACCGCGCCGTATTCCGGCTGAGTGAAAATCGCGGAGGGCACATTGGCGTGGTCCGGCTTCATCGGGTTACCTTTGAACACAGTCTCGTGGAAGGCCACCGCCTCGCGGATCGCGACGGGCGTCAGCTGGATGCGGTCCGTTACATCGCCCACGGCAAAGATCGACGGGATGTTGGTCTGGCTGTAGTCGTCGACCTTGATCTCACCATTGCGGCCAAGCTCAACGCCAGCCTCTTCAAGACCAAGCCCCGCCGTCGCCGGTTTGCGCCCCGTGGCATAAAGCACCACATCAAAGGTCGCCTCGCGCCCATCGGTGGTTTTGACCCAGATGCCGTCCTTGCGTTTTTCCAACCGCTCGATGTCCGTGCCGACATGCAGCTTGACGCCCTGCCCTTCGATCAGCTCTGCGATGTGGCCGCGCGCCTCATCGTCAAAACCGCGCAGGATTTGCGCGCCGCGATAGACCTGTGTCACCTCGGAGCCGAGACCATTGAAGATACAGGCGAATTCACAGGCGATATAGCCGCCACCGACGATCAGGATTTTCTTCGGCAGTTCCGGAATGTCGAAAATCTCGTTCGAGGTGATCGCATGTTCGATGCCCGGCGTTTGCTCCGGCACAAACGGGGTGCCACCGACCGCGACGAGAATGTGCTTGGAGGTCTTCTCGGTCCCATCGGCGAGCACAACGGTGTGCGCATCTTTGACGGTCGCGCGCTGGTGCAGAATTTCGACACCGGCATTGCCCGCGTTCTTGGTGTAGATACCTTCGAGGCGCGACAGCTCGGCTTTCAGCTTTTTCTGAAAGCCCGACCATTCGAACTTGCCCAGTTTCACGTCCCAGCCGTATTTGCCGGCCTCGTCAGCCGCGGCGGAGTATTGCGAGGCGAAAACCATGAGTTTCTTCGGCACACAGCCCCGGATCACGCAGGTGCCGCCCATGCGGAATTCCTCCGCCATTGCCACTTTCTGGCCGCCCGCTGCCGTCAGCCGCGCCGCACGCACCCCGCCGGAGCCCCCACCGATCACGAAGAGATCATAGTCGAAATCCATCTGTCTCGCCCTTTTGGAAGAATTCTAAAGTTGCGGGTAGATGTAGGCGGTTTGATGCGAAAGGAAAACCCCGCGCCTTTTGCACGGGGTCTTTGCAGTTTCAGAGGTAGAACGCGGGTTCAGTCGAGATCAACGAAGATATTCTCGCTGTCTTCAAACTCGACGTAATCATCTCGCATCTCGCCGGACACGATGTCTTTCGTCGTCACCCGGCCATCGCCGTGGCCGATGATGACCTTGTCGCAAATGTCGATAAAAAGGCCGTTCTCAACGACGCCGGGAATTTGGTTGAGCACGAGAGCAAGCTGGCGGGCATTGCCGATGCGCTGCAGGTGCAGGTCGATAATGTGGTTTCCCTCGTCCGTGATGTAGGCGACATTGCCATTCATCCGCAGCGTCGATTGCTGCCCCAGCACGTCCATGGAAACCAAGGTTTCCTCGACCAGCGCTTTCGTGGTTTGCCAGCCGAATGGGATCACTTCGATCGGGAGCGGGAAATTCCCCAGCATACCGACCTCTTTAGAGACATCGGTGATCACGATCATCTGGTCCGAAGCCGTCGCGACGATTTTCTCCTGCAACAGCGCACCGCCGCCGCCCTTGATCAGGTTCAACTCGTCATCAAACTCGTCGGCGCCGTCAATCGTCAGGTCAAGCCATTTTACGTCATCGAGCGATGCGACACGAATACCCTGTTGCCGCGCCAGTTCCGCCGTCCGCGAAGAGGTCGGCACACCAATGATATCAAGTCCTTCCTCGCGCACCATCTCCCCGAGAAGACGCACCATCCATGCCGCCGTCGATCCTGTCCCAAGACCGAGCTTCATACCGTCTTCGACAAATTCCAAAGCCTTCTTGGCCGCGACGAATTTCGCAGTGTCGATCGGAGAGAGTGTGTCGGACATGGCGGCTCCCAACGCAACGAATGGAGATGTTTATATCTGTTCGCTTATAGGGCTGCTGCGACCATTTGGATAGGCAAAATCCGGCGCAAGTCGCTGGACATGCTCCACAACTGACGTAAATGATCAGGTAAGGGGATAGGATATACACGCAAGACATGACGGACCGGATGTCGAAATACCTCCACCTCACCCTCGGATGGCTTTGTGTCGCGCTTGGTTTCATCGGCGCGGTGCTTCCCGTCATGCCCACCACCGGCTTTCTCATCCTTGCCGCCTTCTTTTTCACCAAAGGCTCACCGCGTTTGCGGCAATGGTTGCTCAACCACGCGCATTTCGGCCCGACGATCCGAGCATGGGAAGAGACCGGAGCAATCCCTCGCCGTATCAAAGTATTGTCGATCTCCATGATGATGCTGAGCTTTGTGCCCACGACACTTATGGGCGTCCCCTGGCTGTGGATCGCGGTACAGGCTGTGCTGATCGCGCTGGGGGCTCTTTATATTCTCACACGGCCTGATGCCTGAAAGTGACTTGCGCGCGGCGTGTTTCCCGCCAACAAGAGCGCATGAGTAAACCAAGCCCCTCCCAAGATCGACCGCTGTTCGGCATGGTCATGATGCTGGCCTTTTGCGCCATTGCACCGATGATCGACGTTTTTGCAAAACTTGCCTCCGCGCATCACGCCATCGGCCAGATCACGGCCGCGCGGTTTCTTGTACAGGGCGGGCTTTTGCTGCCTGTCGCTTTGGGGCTCGGCCTGCCTTTGCTAATGTCCCAACGCGACGGGGCGCTGATCTTCCTGCGCGGACTGTTCACGCTCGCGGCGACCTTCACCTTTGTCTGGGCCGTGTCCGTGATGCCACTGGCCAATGCGCTGGCGATCACCTTTGTCGAGCCGTTCATTCTTTTGCTCTTCGGCTGGGCGCTGTTCGGAGAAGAGGTCGGGCCACGCCGGATCATCGCCTCGCTCACCGGGTTTGTCGGTGTGTTGATCGTCGTGCGTCCGGGGCTGGTGGCCTTCGGCTCAGCCGCGCTTCTGCCGCTCGCCTCCGGCTTCTTCTTTGCCTGCTACATGCTCGTGACCCGCGCTCTGCGCCATTACCACCCCGTAGCCCTTCAGGCCTCCACCGCGCTGGCGACCTTGGTCGTGGCGCTGCCGCTTCTGGTGATCTTCGATGGCTCTGGCGGATTGTTCGATCCGAGCATGCCCTCAGGCCGCGACTGGCTTTGGCTTCTGGGCGTCGGCGTCGCGGCGACGATCTCGCATCAGGGGCTTACGCTCGCACTCAAGAACGCACCTTCCGCCACCATCGCACCCCTGTCCTATCTGGAACTGGCCTTCTCGACGCTGGCCGGATTTCTCGTCTTCGGCGATTTCCCTGCCCCGATGGTCTGGATCGGCATCGCCGTGATCGTCGCCTCAGGGCTCTACCTCATTCACCGCGAACGCGTGAACCAGCGCAAACCGGCCATACCCGGCGATCCGACCGCGCTTTAGGGGTCACTCTCCGGCGACACCCCAAATCGGCGCGTTCACATAGCGGTCGACCAACTCCTCGCTCAGATAGTCTCGCGGCAAGATCACCATCATGCCGGGACGATCGAAAGTCAGCGTCACCTGATCACCCTCGGCCATGTTCGATGTTCCGACCCGCCCGTCAGGAGCAAAGGCAATCTCGTCAATCGGCCAATGTAGCCCTTCCGAACGTCCTGTCACCGGCCCCATCGGATAAAGAGAGACGCGATCTCCGGGCTTAGTCGTGAAACAAAGCTCCGGCGGCGCCATGAAACAGATGTCTTCCTCGCCCAGAATAATGCAACGGCGGTCGGGGAAACGCGCGAGTGTCGTGTAGACCGCAAGCTCATGATCGATTCTTGCCCCGGTGAAGCCGACACCGAGAATCAACGGCGCTTTGATCTGCGTCAAACTCTTCTCGAAATCGGTGCTGTCCTGCTCCGAAATGTGGCACAAATTTGTGTGAGGAATCCGCGCACGGGCCGAATTACTCAGACTATCGAGGTCGCCAATCACGTATTCCGGCATGTGCCCAAGGGCCAAAGCTCTATCCGCACCACCATCAGCAGCCACCAAATGGCATGTGTATGATAGAGCTTTTGTGAGGCTCGCAGGCGAAACAGCCCCTCCGCCGACCAGAGTGACTCTTTTTTCAGTTTGAAGCAAAAATTCAATGCACGTCATAGGTGTGTCGTTAACCGCTCTGCCATATTTTGGACAGGAAAAGATCATTAGCCTTTCCCTGTTTTGATCAGTTTTGCAGAGTAGTCTTGGTTAAAGAGGGCTCGGTGGGTATTAGGGAAGGCGGGGATTTATAATGGTAAACGAGAGTAAAATTCTAACCGTATCATATGGGACATTCTCCTGTACGCTGGAGGGGTTTGACGACCCATTCTCTACGATGCGTTCTATTGCAGAGTATTTTCGCGATCTCGCTGCTGATGATCGCTACTTCGGGGCTGAGCCGCCGACGCCCGACCCCCAAATGCTTCATTCCATTGCGGAAAAAGAAATCCAGCGTCGTGTGGAGGCACGCGTTCAGGAAGGCAATCTTGTTCTGCGCCAGATGGATAAAGAGACCGCGGAACCGACCGAAGCCGCCGCGCCCGAGCCGCGCGCAGAGCGCAGCACACCGTCCGTTCCCCCATCCCCTCCTCCGCCCGCCAGCGCCCCCGCACAGGCCCCTAATCAGACAGCAGAGTCGCACCCCGCGCCCGTTAACCAAGAACAACCGCAGCCCATTGCTGCGGCTGAAGTCTCTGCTGAGAAACCGGCCACGAAGCCCGAATCGGCGACGGCTGCCGCGGCCCGCGTAGAACCTGTTGCGCATGCCACACTTGAGAGCGGCTCTATCGCGGACAAGCTGGAGCGCATTCGCGCAGCCGTCGCGCAACGCAATCAGGCTGACTTCGCAGAAGAACAGAACGATGACATGAGCTTCGGCACCGCCCCCGCTCGTGACAGTTTTGAACAAGAGATGCTGGAAGACGAACCGCTTCAAGCGGCGCCTCTCAGCTCTTATGACGTCGATGACGTCCAAGACGAGCCTCAAGAAGACGTCGTCCCGTCTGCAGAAATCGCCACTGAAGAAGTTGCAGACGAAGTCATTGCCTCCGATCTCGCCGAAGAAGCCGAGATCGCGGAAGAGATTTCCGAATCCCCTGCCGAACCTGCTGCTGTCCTAGCCCCGGAGCCAGAAGCCGAAGCCGAAGCCGAAGCCGAAGCCGAAGCCGAAGCCGAAGAACTGTCCCGCACCGCTGCACCGTTTCAAGAGGCGGCTGCAATCATCGCAGAGATGAACAACGATCTGGCCGATGAGGAAGCTTCCGCAGCAGCAGAGGATGAGAGCGAAGTCACCGAAGATGTCGCGACGCATGAGGAGCCTGCGCTTGAGGCTGAGGAAGCTTCGGACGAGACCGAAGACGACAGCCTGTCGAGCCCCCTCGTGCTTAGTGAAGAAGACGCCGTAGCCGCAACGGATGTTGAGGCCGATGAGGCCGAAACTGAAGAAGACGACACGGACACCGAACTGCACGAGATGGACCCGAATCTCGCCGCAGACATCGCCGAAGCCAGCCGTCTGGCAGAGGTCAAGGAGGATGAGACCGCGTCCAATGATCCGATCAGCCGGGTGCGTGCGCGCGTCGAGAGAATGCGTCGTGCCGATGCCAACGAGGCACAATCGACTGAGAAAGTTGAAGCTGTAGAAGTCGACGCGGACGAGATTATCGAAGAACTCGCCGCAGAAGACGCCGCAGCAGAGGTCCAAGACGATCAAGACGAAGATTTTCTGGCCGAGACGGAAGAGCCCGTCACGCTGACAGAAACGCTGCGCCGTGAGCTTGGTGCGTCCACCTTGGATGCCCAGGACGAAGAAGATCTGATGCGCGAACTGGCCGAAGTGGCCATCGCCGCAGATATTGACGAGGACGTCGAGGACGAGGCCCCGGAGGCCTCCCTCTCCCTTCTCACCGGCGGCGCGGAGTTCGACGACGACAACGACAACCGCAATGTCTTCGAAACCTCCGACGCGTCCATGTCGCGCCTCATGCAGGAGACCGACAAGGAAATGGCGAAGGGCGAAAACACCCGCCGCCGCAACGCCATCCAACATCTGAAAGCCGCCGTCACCGCGATCCGCGCGGAAAAGAACCGCAACCTCAACGATGAGGCTGAGGAAGAGGCCAAAATCTACAAGGCCGATCTTGCCCGTGTCGTGCATCCGCGTCGCCCTGAGAGCGGGACGCATAGCACGCGCCAACTGCCGCCCCTGATGCTTGTGTCGGAACAGCGCATCGACACGCCTACGGATATGCCGGGCGGCGCCAACATCAGCCCGGTGCAGCCGCGCCGCGTTTCCCGTGCGGCTCTCATGGCCGTGCCGGAAAGCGAAGCGCTTGCCATCGAGGACGATCTCCCGTTCGAAGCCCCGAACATCAATATCTCCTTCCCGGAGTTCATTGAGGAGCAAGGGGCCGAGGGCCTCTGTGACGTTCTGGAGGCTGCTGCCGCCTACTCGAATCTGGTGCAGGGCCGCGAGACGGTCACCCGCCCGCAGCTCATGCAGCTCGCGAAAGACGTGACGCCGGAGGATGTGCCGATCGAAGAACGCCTCCGCGCGTTTGGCCAGCTTCTGCGTCAGGGCAAAATCCGGAAACAAAGCCGCGGCCAGTTCGCGGTTTCGAGCACGACACGCTTCAAACCGTAAGGAAACCAAGACATTGCAAATCAAAAGGCCGCCCGATGAGGCGGCCTTTTTGTTAGCTGTGTTCGTCGTCCTTGGTCCCGCTTGGCGCGTCCGGATCAGGTTGCCCGATGCCTTTGAACACGGCTTTCAGAGGGAAAGCCCAAAGCACACCAAGACCGATATAGACCCCAAGCTCGACCCAGATCGAAGGACGGTTCAGCAGGCTCAGCACACTGACCGCCACGACGATATAGCCGGGCAAACCCAGAACGAGGATCGCGAGAGCCAGACGGCGACGGGCCTTATAGGAGAGCGCCATCTGTGCGGCCTCAGTCCGCGAACGGGTCGGTCACGAGGATCGTGTCATCGCGTTCCGGCGAAGTGGAAAGAAGCGCCACCGGGCAGTCGATCAGCTCTTCGACCCGTTTGACATATTTCACCGCGTTGGCCGGGAGATCGTTCCAGCTGCGTGCGCCTTCGGTCGACTCGGACCAGCCGGGCATCTCTTCGTACACCGGGGTGCAGCGAGCCTGATCTTCGGCCGCGAACGGCAGGAAATCGAGCACTTCGCCGTCCAGTTCATAGCCCACACAGATCTTCAGCGTCTCAAAGCCGTCAAGCACATCGAGCTTGGTGAAGGCGATGCCGGTCACGCCGGAGGTGGCGCAGGTCTGACGCACGAGGGCGGCGTCGAACCAGCCACAACGACGTTTGCGGCCCGTCACCGTGCCAAACTCGTGGCCACGGGTGCCAAGACGGTTGCCGTCCTCGTCCAGAAGCTCGGTCGGGAACGGCCCCTCACCCACGCGGGTGGTGTAGGCTTTGACGATGCCGAGCACATAATCGATGGAGGTCGGGCCGATGCCCACGCCCGTGGCAGCCTGACCAGCGATCACGTTGGAAGAGGTCACGAAGGGATAGGTGCCAAAGTCGATGTCGAGCAGTGCGCCTTGCGCGCCTTCGAACAAGATGCGTTTGCCAGCTTTGCGTTTTTCGTTCAGCACTTTCCAGACCGGGCCGGCATAGGGCAGAATTTCTTTCGCGATGTCTTTGAGATCATTGATCAAACGCTCGCGGTCAACCGGCGCGATGCCGAGACCTTTGCGCAGCGGATCATGGTGCTGAAGCGCGCGATCAACGCGGGATTCGAGCGTGGCTTCGTCGGCCAGATCGGCAACGCGTACCGAACGACGGCCCACTTTATCTTCATATGCCGGGCCGATGCCGCGGCCGGTGGTGCCGATCTTGGTGCCTTTGGAAGCAGCCTCTTCGCGGGCGCGGTCGAGCTCGCCGTGGATCGGCAGGATCAGCGGCGTGTTTTCCGCGATCATCAGCGTTTCCGGCGAAATATCGACGCCCTGTTCGCGGATCTTTGCGATCTCGTTCACAAGGTGCCACGGGTCGAGCACGACACCGTTGCCGATCACGGACAGCTTGCCGCCACGCACCACGCCGGACGGCAGAGCGTTCAGCTTGTACACCTGATTGTTGATGACGAGCGTGTGGCCCGCGTTATGACCGCCTTGAAACCGCGCGATCACATCTGCGCGCTCCGAGAGCCAGTCCACGATCTTGCCTTTTCCCTCGTCACCCCATTGGGCGCCGACAACGACGACGTTAGCCATAGTGAGTCCTTATGAACGGATGAAAACCCGTGGCTGTATAGCGATCCGTGCAAGGCGATGAAACCCTAATCTGCGCAAGCTTTTGACCTGTCGGCAAAGCGTCGGACTTCTGTCGGACTTTTGTCGGACCCTTTCGCCCCTATGGCCGGGAAAAATCAACGCCGCTTTCGCGATGGACAGGCGCAGATCAGCCAGTCAAATCGGAAAGCGCACTCCATCCATAGGCGACTTCGTTCATCCCGCCCTCGGGCCGGTTGTCGATCCGCTCTGCGGCCTGTGCCCCGCCCAAGGCCTCATAGAAGGCGCGCGCGGGGGCGTTTTCCGTGAGCACCCATAGGGCGGCTGAACTGTGTCCCATGTCGATCAGGGCACGCGCCCCGGCAGACATAAGCGCAGAGCCGATCCCTTGGCGCGGGGCTGCAACATAGATGGCGGAAATTTCGCCGGGAAATGCGGTGCGCAAATCCTCGTCGCGTTGATCGCCGCAGGACAGGAACCCGACGACAGCCCCCTCTTGCTCCGCCACGAACACCGCGCCGCGTCCGGAGGCTTCATAAGCGTCCAGAATTTTGACCCAGCCCTTTTCCCGATCCGGCACCGTCATCCTGTCGATCAGTGCATCCGGCAGAATCTCACGATAGGCAGCGCGCCAGACGGCGACCTGCACCTCCGCAATGGAAAGGGCATCTTTAAGAGTAGCGGGACGGATCAAAAAACGCTCGGTCATGCTGTCAAAATGCCCAAACGCCTCTGAAAGACAAGTCCTTGTGCTTCCCGCGCCGCGTTCCAGAGGGATACGGGCAAATCGGGGCCAAATCGGGCCAAATCGGGGTTGCGTGATGGGGCCAGACCACTTAAGTAGCCCCATCGTACGACCTCAAAGGCCCGATCCATGGAAAATGTCATTCTCGTCATCCACCTGATCCTCGCGCTCTGCCTCATCGGCATTGTGCTCTTGCAGCGTTCCGAGGGCGGCGGTCTTGGCATGGGCGGTAGCGGCGACGTCATGACGGGGCGCGCTGCGGCGACCGCTCTGAGCAAGCTGACATGGATTTTCGCCATCGGGTTCATCATCACCTCGGTGACGCTGACGGTTCTGGCCCGTAAGGATGCGGCCTCCTCCTCGGTTATGGATGGCGTCTCTGTCGAAGATGTGCTTCCGGCTGACACGACCGAAGAAACGACGCCGGCGCTGCCGTCGGGCGACGATCTTCTGCCGCCGAGCAGCTCCGATTCTCCGGTTGCGCCGCCGCGCGCCGACTGATCGGGACAGACTGATCCGTTCTGACGGATCTTTCCAAAAGTTAACAATACCTTGAGAGTTGAGGGGAAAATCCCCTCAACATGTTGCGGTTTGGTTGCGCGGGATGACCGAATCTGTTACTTCTTAAATCCCGTGAACCACGTTGTTTTGAGCAGGGACCAACCGGTCGAAAAGATCGGATGAATTGGTCATTGGGACAACGTGTCGACAAGAATTTGGACTATCACGGGAGTCTCTCCAGCCCATGGCACGCTATGTCTTCATCACCGGCGGTGTTGTTTCTTCGCTCGGGAAAGGTCTTGCATCGGCCGCCCTTGGCGCTTTGCTGCAAGCACGCGGATATTCGGTACGTTTGCGCAAACTCGACCCCTACCTGAACGTGGACCCCGGGACGATGAGCCCGTTCGAACATGGCGAAGTGTTCGTGACCGATGACGGGGCGGAGACCGACCTCGATCTGGGTCACTACGAACGGTTCACCGGCGTGTCGGCGCGGATGACCGATTCCGTGTCCTCGGGCCGGATTTACACCAACGTGCTGGAGAAAGAGCGCCGCGGGGATTACCTTGGCAAGACCATTCAGGTCATTCCGCACGTCACCAACGAGATCAAAGACTTCATCGAAATCGGTGACGACGAGGTCGATTTCATGCTCTGCGAGATCGGCGGCACCGTGGGCGACATCGAGGGCCTGCCCTTCTTCGAGGCCATCCGTCAGTTCGCCCAAGACCGCCCGCGCGGTCAGTGTATCTTCATGCACCTGACGCTGCTGCCCTACATTACGGCCTCTGGCGAGCTGAAAACGAAACCGACGCAGCACTCCGTGAAAGAGCTGCGCACCATCGGTCTTCAGCCGAATGTTCTGGTCTGCCGCTCCGAGCATCCAATCCCGGAAAAAGAGCGCGAGAAAATCGCTCTGTTCTGTAACGTCCGCAAAGAGGACGTGATCGCGGCTCCCGATCTCAAATCCATCTACGAAGCGCCGCTCGCTTATCACCGTGAAGGTCTCGATCAGGCGGTGCTCGATGCGTTCAACATCGCCCCTGCCCCGAAGCCGGATTTGGCGGTGTGGCACGATGTGGCGGACCGGATTTTCAATCCGGAAGGCGAGGTAAAAGTCGCCATCGTCGGCAAATACGTTCAGCTCGAAGACGCTTACAAGTCGGTCAGCGAAGCGCTCACCCACGGCGGCATGGCCAACCGGGTGAAGGTCAAGGTCGAATGGGTCGATGCGGAAACCTTCGAGCATGAAGACCCCGCGCCCTATCTTGAAGGGTTCGACGCCATTCTGGTGCCCGGCGGCTTCGGCGAGCGCGGCACGGAAGGCAAAATCAAAGCGGCGAAATTCGCCCGTGAACGCAAGGTGCCTTATCTCGGCATTTGTCTCGGCATGCAGATGGCGGTCATCGAGGCCGCCCGCAACCTCGCCGGGATCAAATCCGCAGGGTCCGAAGAGTTCGACCACGAAGCCGGCAAGAAACGCTTTGAACCGGTGGTCTATCACCTCAAGGAATGGGTGCAGGGCAACCACACGGTCAAACGCAAATCCACCGATGACAAAGGCGGCACCATGCGCCTCGGCGCTTACACCGCCAGCCTCAAGGAAGGTTCGAAAGTCGCTGAGATTTACGGCTCCACCGAGATCGAAGAGCGCCACCGTCACCGTTATGAGGTGGACACGAAATACCGTGAGCAGCTTGAAAACTGCGGTCTGATCTTCTCCGGCATGTCGCCGGACGGACGTCTGCCGGAGATCGTCGAAGCCAAGGATCACCCCTGGTACATCGGCGTGCAATACCACCCGGAGCTGAAGTCGAAACCCTTTGCCCCTGCCCCGCTGTTCCGTGATTTCATCCGGGCGGCGAAAGAAAACTCGCGACTGGTGTAAGGACCGATTTGATGACCGAGAACAAACGCATCGCGCTCTCTTCCGACCACGCGGCCATTGAGCTGCGTCAGGCGATTGCCGCCCATATCACCTCCCTCGGCTGGGAAGCCGTCGACATCGGCCCGACCACGCCGGAAAGCACGCATTACCCGAAACACGGCGAAGCGGCTGCGAAACTGGTGGCCTCTGGCGATTGCCGCTTTGGCATCATCCTCTGCGGCACCGGCCAAGGCATCATGCTGGCCGCAAACAAGGTCAAAGGCATCCGCTGCGGCGTGTGCTCCGAATCTTACTCGGCCAAAATGCTCCGCCAGCATAACGACGCGAACATGCTCTCCCTCGGGGCGCGTGTGATCGGCGAAGGGCTTGCGCTCGACATCGTCGAAGCCTTCCTCTCCACCGAGTTCGAAGGCGGTCGCCACGGCACGCGGGTCGATATGATCATGGAGATCGAGAGCTAATCCCCTCTCTTCATTCCGAATAAAAAAGGCGCCTCACCGGGCGCCTTTTCTTTGTCTGGATCGCCAAGCTTCAATGCAGGCTCAGCATCACCTCGATATCGCGCAGGGACAGGCGTTGCAGCAATTGCCGCTCCTCGCCGTTCAAGCTCTTCCCCTCATCAATCGCATCTTTCAAAAGCCCCGCAATTTCAGAGGTCGATTGATAATACAGCTCAGGATTTGTCTCACTGAGCGCCGTCACGAGACGCGTCAGGGTTTTCTTCTGCTTCTCCGCATCAAGCTCGTTTCTCTTGTCCTGAAGCATGGCTGCGCCTTTCGCATTGGTGCTTTGTCGCGGGGTATTCTAGCGCCGCTCGGACGTCTGACAATCGGCAGTCCGCAACGGGCTCCTTTACTGGATCTCTTTCAGGCTCACGACGAATAGCATGCAGCCTTTCTTCCGGCACATCGCGTATCCATCCGCGACAGCCATGACGCGCGCCTCTCCCCCCCCCGCCAATGGAACACTTGCCCGCGTGTAATCGTGCTCTTTGCCATGCTATCCCTCCATTTTGCTGGACGCTTGGAGTTCAAAGCCAACGGCGTTGGAACAATCGTCTAGCCGATATGACCACTGATCCAAGGCAAATTGACCTAGCACCATGCAAGTCGAAAGCACCAAGACAAACACCACAGCCTCCAATGTAACAACAAAACATGTTGAGTGGCCCTCTCCAAATATTCTCGCTAAATTGAATCCTAGTTTTGTCGCGAGCGCCAAAAGCAAAAGAGCGGCAAAGATAGCGACATATGAGGCAAGCCGAATAACAAACCCAGCGTGACAAGCTTGAACATAGAAAGCAGCCCAGCCAACAACAGCAAGAGCGACAAACACCACTCCCATCGACTGTATTACCTCGACAATTTGCAAAATCTTTGGCCGGGTCGCCATGGCAATCTCCTCCTATTCAGGACACTTGTCATATTCGTACTCGCTACGGAAAGAGCGCATCATTTCGGCAAACTTAATCGACCGGCGCTTCGCCACATCCGTCAGGCGCTTCGACCTTTCGAGGGGGCTTTCATGCTGCGATAGATCAACCGGCATCACTCTCTCACTCCCCGTCCGGAAAACTCGCCAATGCCTGCGCCAGATCGATGCCCTGCTCTCCGGCGGCCATGAGGCCGTCATAGGTGCCTTGGCGATCTTCGAGAGACCGGTGCTGGTTGACCTTCCATTTGCCCTCAAGCCGCCCGACCGTGAAGCGTAGCCCGACAATGCCGCGTTTGAGCGCGGCGATATAGGGCACAGGCGCGTCAGACACGGACCAAGGCTCGGCACGGCCTGCCTCATGCCGGTCGGTCAACGCCTTCAAATGCGCGCCCAGCGCTTCTGATCCCTCAAAGGTCTCAAACGCGCCGTGGGCGTGGACGACAATATAGGCCCATGTCGGGACGACTTTGCCGTGTTCCTGTTTCGACGGATAGAAAGACGGGGAGACATAGGCCTGTGGCCCCTGAAAAATCAGAACCGAGCCTGCGCCCGCCAGCTTCCAATGGGCATTGGCGCGGGCGAGATGGGTCTCAATGACCGTCCCGCCATTCTCTTCGCGCACCACCACGGGCACATGCGTGATCTCGATCCCCGCCTCATGCGGCGTCACAAGGGCGGCAAAACCGATCTCCGCCATCACATGGCGCAGCACCTCGGGATCGTCGATGGCGGAATTGTTCGGTCGGTACATGGGCTGCCTGTCTCTGTGATGCCCCGGCCTACCACGCCCCGGATCACATCGCACCTGTTTTCCCTGCCCCTCTTGATCGCAGCGACGAATACTCGTCCAGACATCTCAGCCCCGCAAATCTTTCGGGCTATCCATCACAATATAGGAGGTGATCGAGGCCACAGTCGGCACGGTGGCCAGAACTTCGGTGTGAAAGCGCTTATAGGCCTCAAGCCCGGAGGTCTCGATCCGCAGGAGATATTCAAACGCCCCGGCGATGTTGTGACATTCCTTCACCTCAGAGGCGGCTTCCATCGCCCGCTCAAATCCCTTTTGCGCATCCTTGCTATGCGCGGACAGGCCCACTGCGATATAGGTGACAAATCCCCGCCCGGTCTTTTGCGGATCGGTTAGAGCACGATAGCCACGGATCACGCCGGACTGCTCCAGCTCACTGACACGGCGCGAGGTCGCGGAGGGCGACAGGCCGATGCGGTCGGCGAGATCGAGGTTGCTCAGACGGCCATCCCGCTCCAGCTCACGCAATATCTTTTCGTCAATTTGATCCATATCCAACACTTCATGCAAATAATGACAATTTAACCGAAACTTTGCACAGTCATTGCGCCAGAGAAAGCCTAATCTCACCGACATGGATACGACACTCTTTCTCGCGCTTCTCGCCTTTGCCTTCGTCACCTCGGTCACGCCGGGGCCCAACAACCTTATGCTGCTGGCATCGGGGGCGAATTTCGGCATCCGCCGCAGCCTGCCACATATGTTCGGCATCGCCTTCGGGTTCACGCTCATGGTGTTCATCGTCGGGCTCGGGCTTGCGGAGGCGTTCGAGACCTTTCCAATGCTCAGGCAGGTCATGATCGTGGTGGCCGTGCTCTATATGCTCTGGCTGGCGTGGAAGATCGCTCATGCCTCCGCACCCGGCGAGAAAGAAGCGACAGGCAAGCCGCTGAGCTTCTTGCAGGCCGCCGCCTTTCAATGGGTCAATCCGAAAGCCTGGATCATGGCCATCGGCGCGCAGACGAATTACGCGCAGGACACAACATGGCTGGCCGCAGCTCTCGTCGGCTTCGGCTTTCTGTTGATGAACCTGCCCGCGATCTCGCTCTGGGCGTGGCTCGGTCAGGAAATCCGTCGTTTTCTAACCAATCCGCGCCGTTTGGTGGCGTTTAACTGGACAATGGCCGGTCTTTTGGTCGCGTCTTTGCTCCCGATCCTTTTCCATTAAGAAACCGTCATGTATGCGTGGTTTAAGGCGGCTCTATATGAGCTGCCCCATCAGGGTTGCAGAACGGCAAAGAACGGAAGACGGAGCGCATCATGAGCTTTGACAAGGACGCCCAAGACTGGCTTGAAGCGGAACTCGCGGACACGCTGGACGAGGAGTGGGAGATCGAACTTGAGGATTCGATCCTGTCGCGCGAGATCAAGAAGATCTACCAGAAGGAGCATCCCGACATGCTCGAACGCTCGGTCTATTTCCGCGAATTGCTGCGGCTTCAGGCCGAGTTGATCAAGCTGCACGACTGGGTCGAACAGACCGGTCAAAAGATCGTCGTTCTGTTCGAAGGCCGCGACTCGGCGGGCAAAGGCGGCGTGATCAAGCGGATCACCCAACGTCTCAACCCGCGCGTCGTCCGCGTCGTCGCTCTTCCGGCTCCGTCAGATCGCGAGAAATCGCAATGGTATTTCCAGCGCTACGTGCCGCACCTTCCGGCGGCGGGCGAAATGGTTCTGTTTGACCGCTCCTGGTACAACCGCTCGGGCGTCGAACGTGTCATGGGCTTTGCCGATGAAGATCAGGTCGAACAGTTCTTCCAAGACGTTCCAGAATTCGAACGGATGCTGGTGCGGTCCGGCATCAAGGTGGTGAAATACTGGTTCTCGATCACCGATGAGGAACAGCAGATGCGCTTCCTGATGCGCATTCACGACCCGATGAAACAATGGAAACTTTCGCCGATGGACCTGCAATCGCGCATCCGTTGGGAGGATTACACCAAGGCCAAGGAAGACACGTTCTTCCGCACCAATATCCCGGAAGCGCCGTGGTATATCGTCGAGGGCAATGACAAGAAACGCGCGCGGCTGAACTGCATTGATCACCTTCTGTCGCTGTTCGACTATTATGAGATCGAACATGACGAGGTGCATTTGCCGGAGCGGATTTACAAGAAAGACTATGAGCGCGCCGTGCTGCCGCCGGAGCTTTACGTCCCGAAGAAATATTGAGGGGCCGGGGACGGTTCTCACCGCCGCCTTCAAGCTGTTTTCCGCCCCCTCTGTTCCTCACTTTGATGGGGCCAGTCCTGTCTCTGGCATTAACCTTAATATTAACCTTAATCTGATTAACCTTAATGCCCGGTAACACACGGGCTAAATCCGGGGCTCACATCGCTCCGTATCCCCCGCGCAGTCGCGCAAAGCGACGCGGCTCGCGGCACACGCGCGAACGTGAACACTGCAAAGCCTTCCCCTGACTTGCGCCCTGCCCTATATCCGTCTCATGTTTGGTGATTTTCTCAAAACCCTGCTGCAACCGCAGCCCGTTCAGCTTCCCGATGCGGATGCGCGCCTCGCTTTGGCCGCGCTCTTGGTGCGGGTTGCCCGTGCCGATGGGCGCTATGATCCCGAGGAAGCCGCGCGGATCGAGAAAGTGCTCACGCAACGCTATCAGCTTTCGCCTTTTGAGGCCGCGAAACTGCGCGGCGAGGCGGAACTTCTTGAGGCAGAGGCCCCCGACACGGTGCGCTTCACCCGTGCCATCAAGGACGCGGTGCCGTTCGAGGATCGTATCGGCGTCTTGGAAGGGCTTTGGTCCGTGGTGCTGGCCGACGGTCAGCGGGATCAGGGCGAAGATGCGCTTTTGCGACTGGTTTCCAATCTTCTGGGCATCAACGACCGCGACAGCGCGCTGGCGCGCCAGCGTGTCGAAGCGCGGATGTAACGGCGCCTCTCAATGATCGCGCAGCTCCCGATGTATCTGCGGCCCGGAAACCCGGCCAATCTCGCCGCGCATGAAGCGCTTTGGGAGTTGATCCGGCATGGGTTGCGGGCGCGCGACATCCCGGCCCCAGAAAAGCTTGATGACAACGAAACCTATGACGTGGCTTGGGCGCGCGAAGACTTGTGTCTTTCGCAGATCTGTAACCTGCCGCTGCGCGGATCGCTCAAGGACAAGGTCACGCGGATTGGCGCATCTGATTACGGGCTAGAGGGCTGCGCGCCCGGCTATTACCGCAGTTTTTTCGTTGTACACGAGGACCATCCGGCGCAAGACGCCGACGCGCTCGACGGTTTGAGCATGGCCTATAACGATGCGATGTCGCACTCCGGCTGGGGCGCGCCCTGGCTTTGGGCGCATCGACGCGGGATTTCGTTTCGCCCCGTCCTCGCCACCGGAGCACATGCAGCGTCCGTGAGCGCCGTGTTGCGCCGCGAGGTCGATTTTGCCGCGATCGACGCGCAGAGCTTCCGTATCCTGCAAGCGGAACGGCCAGAGATGACACGGCTGCGAGTGATCGGCGCGACGGAAGCCTCCCCCGGACAGACCTTTTGTACCGCACGAGATCGCGATCCCGCGCCCTATTTTGCGGCGATCTCAGAGGCCATAGCCCGTCTGTCGGAACCGCATCGCGCGCAGCTTGGCTTGCGGGGAATCGTTGCCCTGCCCGATGACGCCTATGACCTGCCGCTGCCACCTGATCCGCTCCGCCTGTCCCGCTCGCAAGGCCCCCTCTCCGCCGCATAACAGCGCAAACTGCCGATTTTTCGCGCAGCCCCCTCTGCGCGGCAGAGGGATTTGATCAAAACTCGGGCAAAACGCTACGGTAAACTGCCGTTCATTGTTGCATCTGATGAAAGTTTAGCCCTAACTCTTGGCAATGTTGACCAATGACTCAAATCCCGCGACGCCCGTTATCGAGATCCGTAACCTGCACAAGGCTTATGGCGATCTCGAAGTTCTCAAAGGCGTCTCCATGACCGCCCCGCGCGGCCATGTGACCTCGCTCATCGGGTCTTCGGGCTCCGGCAAATCCACGCTGCTGCGCTGCGCCAACCTGTTGGAAGACAGCCAGCGCGGCGAGGTCCTGTTCGAAGGCGAGCCGATCACCTGGAAGGGGGAAGGGGCGCATCGCCGTCCGAGCGATCCCAAACAGGTGACGCGCATCCGCACCAACCTGTCGATGGTGTTTCAGCAATTCAATCTCTGGTCCCACATGACGGTGCTCGAAAACGTCATGGAAGCGCCGGTTACCGTTCTGGGCCGCGACCGCAAAGAGGTCGAAGAAAAGGCCCGGATGTATCTCGACAAGGTCGGGATCGGTGACAAATGCGACGTTTACCCGGCGCAGATGTCCGGCGGGCAGCAACAACGGGCGGCGATTGCGCGCGCGCTCTGCATGGAGCCGCGGGCTCTGTTGTTCGACGAGCCGACCTCTGCGCTCGACCCGGAGCTTGAACAAGAGGTGATCAAGGTGATCAAGGCGCTGGCCGAAGAAGGCCGGACGATGATCATCGTGACCCACGACATGCGCATGGCGGCCGATATTTCGGACCATGTGATTTTCCTTCATCAGGGCCTGATCGAGGAGGAGGGTCATCCCTCCGATCTGTTCAGCGCCCCGAAATCCGAACGCCTGAAACAGTTCCTGAGCGCGACTGTTCCGGCCTAACTATATCTGCGCTGACTTTTGGGGAGTACCACATGAAGAAGATCCTTCTTTCCGCCGCCGCTCTGGCCCTTCTGGCCGGTGCCGCTTCGGCAGAAACCGTTCGTCTGGGCACGGAGGGCGCCTACCCTCCGTACAACTACATTGACGACAACGGCGAAGTCGCCGGTTTCGAACGCGTGCTGGGCGACGAACTGTGCGCTCGTGCCGAGCTTGAGTGCACCTGGGTGACGAACGATTGGGACAGCATCATCCCGAACCTTCTCTCCGGCAACTACGACGCCATCATCGCAGGCATGTCGATCACCGACGAGCGCAAAGAGAAAGTTGATTTCTCCCAAAACTACACCCCGCCCTCGGTGTCCGCTTATGCGGCTCTGACCGACGGCGTGGATGTGGACAACGGCATCGTGGCGGCTCAGGCCTCCACCATCCAATCCGCGCATGTCGTGGAAACCGGCGCGACCCTGCTTGAATTCCCGAACTTCGAGGACAGCGTCGCGGCCGTAGCCTCCGGCGAGGCCGATGCGGTTCTGGCCGACAAGGACACCCTGATGCCGGTCGTCGGAGAAGGCGCGCTGAACTTCGTGGGCGATGACGTTCCGCTCGGCGGCGGCATCGGCATGGCCTTCCGCAAATCCGACCCGGAACTGCGCGCCAAGTTCGACGCTGCGATCCAGTCCATGAAGGACGACGGCACGCTGAACGCGCTGATCAAAGAGTGGCTCGAAGACAGCCCGACCTTCGAATAATCCGCAAACTGTTCCTCAGTCTCGGATAAAACTGACCAGACGGGGCGTCCTGAGATGCCCCGTCGCCACCCCACAGGTGTCCCATCTTTTCCTATTGCGCCGAACCTGACACGCTCGACCGCCTGCATTGGCTGAGTTGTTATCTGACAACCGGAAAGCACATGGCTTTCTACACCTCCTTCGGGACGGTGCTTTTGCTGCTCGCCGTAACAGCGCCTCTTGCGCTTGCCTTCGGCTTCGCAGCAGCGACCGGGTCTCGCTCGCATTTCTTCCCGCTCAAATGGCTGGCCAATCTTTACATGGCCATCGTGCGCGGGGTGCCGGACATCGCGTTCTTCCTGTTCTTCGTCATTGCGCTCGATCAGGGGCTTGAATGGGTGCGCCATCAAGCGCTCTGTCCCGGCTGGGATCAGCCGATCCGTCAGGGCAATGACTTTATCGTCTGTCAGGCCGCCAAACTGCCGCAGAACTCTGCGCCCGAAATCATTCACCAGATCTATGGCTTCGCGCTGGCCGTTCTGACCTTTGCCATCGTGTTCGGGGCCTTTGCGGGCAACGTGCTCGCCGGGGCGTTCAAGGCCGTGCCTTTCGGCCAGATCGAGACCGCCGAAGCCTACGGCATGACCAAGCGCCAGACCTTCTGGCGGATCATGGTGCCACAGATGTGGACCTACGCCCTGCCCGGCCTCGCCAACCTTTGGATGGTTCTGATCAAGGCCACTCCGCTGCTGTTCCTTCTGGGCGTCGAGGACGTGGTGTATTGGGCCAAGGAGCTGGGCAGCACGAAGACCGCGCGCTTCACCGATTACCCGCATGGCGATTGGCGGATGTATTATTTCTTCGGGCTTCTGATCTTCTATCTCGTTTTCACGAAAGTGTCGGAAATCGTCCTCGCCCGGTTCACCCGCAAGCTCTCTCACGGTCAGGCCACCGCCGCCGGTGAAGCGATGCGCAAAGCGGGAGCGAGTGCATGACCTGTTCAGAGACCATCGCAAGCTACGCATTCCGCTCGCTCGGCATTGGCGAACGGCGCCTGCCGACTGCCGACATCACACTTTGCGATCAGGTCACGCTGATCGGCTCGGGCATGTTGTGGAACATCTACTTCGGGGCGCTCGCGATCCTGCTGGGGTTCTTCACCTCGCAAACGCTGGCACTGGCCAAAGCCTCCCCGAACAAGGCGATCCGCAAACCGGCGGAATGGTTCATCTTCGTGTTCCGCGGCTCGCCGCTCTTCATCCAGTTCTTCTTCGCCTATTTCCTGTTCCTGTCGATCAAGCAATCAGTCCCGGGCTTGAGCAATCTCACGAACGCCTGGCTCGGCGCGGCCATTGTCTTGTGGTTCAATACCACGGCCTATGCCGCCGAGATTTTCTATGGCGCGCTCATGGCGATCCCGAAGGGCGATCTCGAAGCCGCTGATGCCTATGGGTTCACCGGGTTCAAGCGATTCCGCCGGATCGTCTGGCCGACCATGCTGCGTCTGGCGTGGCCCGCTTACACAAACGAAGCGATTTTCATTTTCCACTCCACCACTCTGGTGTTTTTCTCAGGCTTCCCGGCCTTGCAGCAAAAAGGCGATGCCCTCTACTACGCGTCTTATTTTGCCGACAAGACCTTTAACCCGTTCATCCCCTACCCGATCCTCGCGGGCTGTTTCGTACTGGTGACGCTTTGCATCATCACCATCTTCGGCCTGATCGGAAAGCGGTTGAACCGTCACCTCCCGCAAGCGCCGCAAAAACGCCCGCGGATGATGGCGCAAATTTTCCGTTAACGGTGACCTATGACCACGCCCCACAGCTGGCTTGCCCAGAACCCCGACGTCAAAACCATCCGCATCGCGGCCGCTGACCTGAACGGTCAGGCCCGTGGCAAACGCATGTCCGCGCGCTTTGCCGACAAGGTTGAAACCGAAGGGACACGTTTCCCGCTCTCTGTTCTGAACCTCGACATCTGGGGCGAAGACATCGAAGACAGCCCGCTTGTCTTCGAGAGCGGCGACAAGGACGGCGTGCTGCTGCCCACGGAGCGCGGGTTCCTTCCGATGCCTTGGCTCGACGGTCCGACGGCGCTTTTGCCGATGTGGATGTTCCACGAAGACGGCCGCCCCTTTGACGGTGACCCGCGTCAGGTGCTGGCTCGTGTTCTCGAACGCTACAAAGCCAAAGGGCTGACGCCGGTGGTGGCGACAGAGCTGGAATTCTACCTGATCGACGACAGTTCCCGACAGCTTCGCGTGCCGCGCTCCCCGCGCTCCGGCAAACGCCGTCTCGGGGCCGAAACGCTCGCACTGCGCGCGCTCGACTCCTTTGACCGTTTCTTCACCGATCTCTACGAGGCCTGTGAAGCCATGGACATCCCGGCAGACACCGCAATTTCCGAGGCGGGTCTGGGGCAATTCGAGATCAACCTCGTCTACTCCCCCGACGCCCTGAAAGCCGCCGATGACGCGTGGCTCTTCAAGCTGATGGTCAAAGGCCTTGCCCGCAAGCACGGGTTCGCGGCCTCCTTCATGGCGAAACCCTACGATGAATACGCCGGCAACGGCATGCACACCCATTTCTCGATGCTCAACGAAGATGGCGACAATATTTTCGATGACGGCACCGCCGCGGGCACAGACATGATGCGCCACGCTATCGCCGGGTGTCTGGCTGGCATTCCGGCTTCGACCCTGATGTTTGCCCCGCATGGCAATTCCTATGACCGTCTTGTGCCCGGCTCGCATGCGCCGACACGGATTTGTTGGGGCTATGACAACCGCACCGCCGCCGTGCGTGTTCCCGGCGGCTCGCATAAAGCCCGCCGGATCGAGCACCGTGTCTCCGGCGGGGACGTCAACCCGCACCTGATGATCGCCGCCATTCTCGGCGCAGCTCTGATCGGCATGGAAGACAAGATGGTCGCACCGCCCGCGATGACGGGCAATGCCTATGCGCAGGATCTGCCGGAAATGCCGGGCGACTGGGGCACCGCGATTGCCGAGTTCGAAACCTCGGAAATGATGCGCCGCATCTTCCCCGCCGAGCTTGTCCGCAACTTCACCCAGACCAAACGGCAGGAACTTCGGGACTGGATGGAACTGAGCCCAGAAGAGCAAGTTGAGCTGTATTTGGACACAGTTTAAGCGCGTCCAAATATTTTTGATCAAATTTTCGCGCAATGCCCCCGCCCCTCTTGTCGGGGCCGGGACAAGGCGCTAGCGTCGGCCTGTTCCAAACCTCTTGGTGACTTATGAAACTCGGCATTCTGCAATGCGGACACGCGCCTGACCCCGTCGCGCAAATTCACGGGGACTTTCCACTCATGTTCAAGCGGCTCTTTGACCGTCCCGACTTTTCCTATGAAGCCTGGGACGTCGAGCATATGGACTTTCCCAAAGGCCCCGAAGACGCCGACGCCTGGCTTTTGACCGGCTCGAAACACGGCGCCTATGAAGATCACCCGTTCATCAAGCCGCTCGAAGAGCTGATCCGCGCGATCCATGCCTCCGGCCGCCGCATGACCGGCATCTGTTTCGGGCATCAGATCATCGCCACCGCGCTTGGCGGCACGGTCGAGAAATACGCGGGCGGCTGGGCCGTCGGGCGTCAGGCCTATGACATCGCCCCTCTTGGTGCGTTGCACCTGAACGCTTGGCATCAGGATCAGGTGCTCGCCCTGCCCGAGGGTGCCGAAGTTCTGGGCGGCAATGATTTTTGCCAAAACGCGGCGCTGGTTTATGGTGACAGCATTCTGACCATTCAGCCCCACCCGGAACTCAGCAATCCGATCATCGCTGACTATCTGAAATCCCGCACGGGCAATCCGGCCTATCCGGCGGAACTGTTGAACAAGGCCAAAGAAGACAACACGAAGCCCACCGACGACAAACGCGTTGCCGATCTGATGGTGGATTTCCTCGAACGCGGCCGGGAGGCGCTTTGATCATGGAGTTTTTCGACAAGCTGCCGCAACCCGCGCTGGATTTCCTTGAGGGCCGCAGGCTCGACGAGGTGGAATGCATCGTCGCGGACCTCTCAGGCATCGCGCGCGGCAAGGCCATGCCCGCCGCCAAATTCGAGAAGCAGAAACACTTCTACCTGCCGAACTCGATCTTTCTCCAGTCCATCAACGGCGACTGGGTCGAGGACGCCGACGCGCCCTTCACCGAGCCGGATATGGTTCTGGTCCCCGATTTCGAGACCGCCACGGCCGCGCCTTGGACCGGAGACTGGACGCTTCAGGTGATCCATGACGTGCTGGACCAAAACGGCGAGATGGTGCCAGTCGCACCACGCAACGTGCTCAAGCGCGTGGTGCAGCTTTACCGCGATCAGGGCTGGGATCCGATTGTTGCGCCGGAGATGGAATTCTTCCTCGTCGCCCGCAACACCGACCCGAACCAGCCCGTCGAGCCGCCGATTGGCCGCACCGGCCGCCGCGCGGCACAGCGTCAGGCCTATTCCATGTCGGCGGTGGATGAATATGGCCCGATCATTGACGACATCTACGACTTTGCCGAAGCACAGGGCCTTGAGATCGACGGCATCCTGCAAGAGGGTGGCGCCGGTCAGATCGAAATGAACCTGCGGCATGGCGATCCGGTGAAACTCGCCGATGAGATGTTCTATTTCAAACGTCTGATCCGCGAGGCCGCGCTGCGTCACGATTGCTTCGCGACCTTCATGGCCAAACCCATTCAGGACGAGCCGGGTTCAGCGATGCACATTCACCACTCGGTCGTGGACATCAACACGGGTGAGAACATCTTCTCCAACCCGGATGGCAGCGAGTCTGAGGCCTTTATGCATTTCATCGCGGGGCTGCAAAACCACCTCGCCTCGACGATTGCGATCCATGCGCCCTATGTGAACAGCTACCGTCGCTACGTCCGCGACTTTGCCGCGCCCATCAACCTTGAATGGGGTCGCGACAACCGCACCACCGGACTGCGCGTGCCGATCTCCGGACCGGAAGCGCGCCGGATCGAGAACCGCCTGCCGGGCATGGATGTGAACCCCTACCTGTCCATCGCGGCCTCTCTGGCCTGTGGCTATCTCGGCCTCATCGAGCGGCGCGAACCGCGCGAGGAATATGTCGGCGACGCCTATGCCTCCGCCGAGGGCATCCCGGAAACGCTCGGCTCCGCGCTCGACCTTCTCGAAAGCGCGACGCAGATGCAGGAGGTTTTGGGCAAGGATTTCGTACGGGTCTACAGCACCGTCAAACGCGCCGAGAATGAGGCCTATCTTCAGGTCATCTCGCCGTGGGAACGGGAGCATCTTTTGCTCAACGTGTGAGCCAAAACACAACACCGTTCAAAAGGGGGCCAAGCGCCCCCTTTTTTGCACGAATTTCCATGACGATTTTGCGAAATTTTGCCGGTCTGCGCGCACAAGAGTAGATTTTTGCGCCCTCAATACTTACAGTTATTTCGAAAGAAGAATTTCAAAAAGGTGAAACAATGAGTCTCGGGCCCAATGTCTACGATGCAGAACCGATCCCGGAAGAAGCGCGCGAAATCGTCGAACAGCTGCTGAAATCCGGTGATCTGTTCCGCTACACCGCGCCGGGCAATGCACCCGTGACCCTTCTGGAGCGCGAATTCGCGGAGATGCTGGGCGCAAAATACGCCCTCGCCGTGGCGTCCTGCTCCGCCGCCCTGTTCCTGTCGCTCAAGGCACTGAACCTGCCGCGCGACGCCAAGGTTCTGATCCCCGCCTTCACCTTTGCCGCTGTCCCCTCCTCCATCGTGCATGCCGATTGCAAACCGGTGCTCGTGGAATGCAACGACAACTATCGTATCGACCTCGATGACTTCCACGCCAAGATGGAAGACGCCGACGTGGTGATGATCTCTCACATGCGGGGCCATACCTCCGACATGGACGCGATCAAGACCGCCTGCGACGCCAAAGGCATTCCGCTGATCGAAGACGCGGCCCACTCGCTCGGCACGGTCTGGGACGGGCAGAACATCGGCACGATCGGCAAGATCGGCTGTTTCTCCTTCCAGTCCTATAAACTTCTGAACGCCGGCGAAGGTGGCATCATGATCACCGACGATCCGGAAATCATGGCCCGCGCCGTGATCATGTCCGGCGCCTATGAGCACAACTGGGCGAAGCACAACCCGCAGCGCGACAATGCGCTCTCTGCGGAATTCGCCAAATGGCAGAACCAGCTGCCGCTCTACAACACGCGCCTGTCGAACATGTCCGCCGTTCTGGTGCGCCCGCAGATCAAGGAAGTGCCGCGCCGCGTCGCCGATGGTCGCCGCAATCACGATTACACCGCTGCACGTCTTGAGACCTCGCCGCATCTCACCGTGCCCGCGAAGCTCGACAAGGAAGTGCGCGCGCCCGACAGCCTGCAATTCAACCTCGTGGATTTCTCCCGCGAAGAAGCCCTCGCCTTCCAATCTGCCGCCAAAGCCCGCGGTGTGTCGGTGCAGGTCTTCGGTCTCTCGACCGACAACGCCCGCGCCTTCTGGAACTGGCAGTTCCTTGGTGAGACCCCGGACCTGCCGAAAACGCGCGAGATGCTGTCGAAAGCCTGCGACACGCGGCTTCCGGCCCGCCTGACCGAGGAAGATTGCGATTTCATCGCCGATGCGCTGCTTGGCGCGGCGGAAGATGTGAAAGGTGTGCGCGCCGCTGCCGAATAAGGCCAGCCTCCGCATTCAAAAACACGGAACGCCTCCCCCACGGGAGGCGTTTTGCGTTTCATATCCAACGATTAGAGAAGCTTGAGATAGCCCCCGAGCCACGGATAGTCGGCAACGACCGGATCAACCACCTGTGCCTGCAACAGCGGCCCCAGCTCATCGGCCACCGCATGCGCCATTTCCGACATGCCGTCGCGCCGGACGGTGAGCGAGATTTGCCGCGACAAGGGCTTCACGGGCAGAGGGATCGCCTCGATCTCATCGGCATAGCGCCCGGCATTGAGCACCCCCAGAGACGACAGGATGGTCCAGCCGGTTCCGCCCGCCACCATCGCGATCATCGCGCGGTAACTGTCCAACTCGAAACGCTGGGTCAGCGTCATCCCCTCCTCGGACAGATGCTCGCCCAAGAGCCGGCCCATCGCATGGCGGCGGGTGTATTGGATCAGCGGCAAGTCCTTGATCGCCTCATGCCGCCCTTTCGGCACCACGGCAACAAACGGGTCTTGCAACAGCGGATGACGCTCCGCCCAATCGGCCCCGTCATGCAGGTCGGCGGCGACAATCACATCGAGCGCACGATGCTCCAACCGGTCCAAAAGGCGATGAGATGGGCCAGTTTCCAATTCAAACCGTGTTTCGGTCAGCCGATCCGCCATCTGGGTGATCAGCATCGGCGTGACCGAGCTTTCGAAATCCTCGACCATCCCGAGGCGCAATTGCCCGAGGTGACTCAGATCCAGCCCTGCGATCTCAGAACGCGCCCGCGCGGCTTCGAGCAGGATGGTCTGCGCCCGACGCCGAAACACCCGCCCCGCCGGGGTCAGGGTCATCGGCCTCTCGCGCCGGTTGATCAAATCCGTGCCGAGCGCGGTTTCAAGATTGGAGATTTGCTGCGAAATCGCAGAGGGCGATGCACCAAGACGTTTGGCCGCCGCAGAAACCGAACCTTCCTCAGAGACTGCGAGAAACACTTCGACGCCCCAAAGCGTCAGACGCCCGACCTTGTCACTCATACCGTTCCCTGCCCCGCCCCGATTTCCTTTGTTGCTTTAAATACTCAAAAATTCTGACAGAAAAAAGAAAACCCCGCGCGTTGCGGGGTTTGTCCTCTTGGCATGTGGCGCGTTCACGACAGCTTGGCGAGTTTTTCCTGCAATTCAGCAAGCTGTTTCTTGATCTCGCCCAAATCCTCCGCCTCTTCGCGCGGCTCCTGCTGCGGGCCGGACCAGTTCTGTCCAACGCTCCCCATGCCTCCGGTCATGGCCTTCAGGAACGCTTCCTGCTGGGCCTGAAGCGCCTCGAAACCGGGGATCTGCGTGCCGAAATTCTGCATCATCTGCTCTTGGCCCTGACGCAGCATGTCGAAGCTCTGCGCCAGAAACTGCGGCACGACGGATTGGATGTCGGTGGTGTAGCTGCGCACAAGATCGGTCAGAACACCGAGCGGCAGGACGCTCTCGCCCCGGCTTTCGTGTTCGGCAATGATTTGCAAAAGGTATTGGCGTGTCAGATCGTCGCCGGATTTCAGATCGACGATCTGCACATCCCTGCCTTCGCGGATAAATCCCGCAATGTCTTCGAGTGTCACGTAATCAGAGGTCTCTGTATTGTAGAGACGCCGCGACGCGTAGCGTTTGATCAGCAATGGATCTTTCTTATCGGCCATTTGGGCTCCCCTCCCTGAGTGGCAAGAAGTCGTTTCGTAAAAAGAGAGAAGCTCACTTTTTGCGAAATGCTGCAATAGCAAACCAGTGCAGCAACGTATTGCGGCACACCCGGTCAGGTGCAACGGAAAACGCCTCTCGGCAAGCCTAAGCGAGCGATTTTGCAAAAGCAAAACAATTCCGGCGCGGGGAGTTATCGCAACCACGCGAGGGCAAGCGCATCAGTCGCCTTGGCCGCAGCGCAGAAAAAACGGGCCTCCGAAGAGGCCCGCAGATATCCACATCCCTAGGGAGGAGAGGGAGAGGAGAGATATTGATCTTACTTGGAGGTCGCCTTTTTGGCGGCTTTGGTCATTTCGTCGGTCGCTTTTTTAGCAGCGGCGGTCATGTCTTCGCCCATGTCTTTGCCAGCGGCCAGAACCAGTTCGATGGTTTCCATCTGAACTTTTTTGGCAACTTCGGCGAAAGCGGCCATGTTCTCGGCAGCCATTTCAGCCTGTACGGACGCGAACTCGGTCAGCGCTTTGGTGTAATCGGCCGGCTCTTCCTTCACGGAGGTCATCTCGGAGACTTTGGACAGGGTGTCCTTGGTCCATTTGGAAGACAGCTCTGTGGATTTCTCGGCGGCCTCAATAGCCACTTTGGAAAGTTTCTCGGTGAGCGACGCCTGGGTTTTGAAGCTTTCCTGCATCGCGGACATGTCGAGCGGGAAGTTGCCCATCATGTCTTTCATCATCTTGGTGAAATCATCGGTCTTGGCCATGTCACATATCCTTCTGGCTTTGGGTGCGAAATCGGCCCGTCCCGGGTTT
Organism: Celeribacter sp. ULVN23_4; assembly: GCF_054788345.1. Classification (NCBI taxonomy): domain Bacteria; kingdom Pseudomonadati; phylum Pseudomonadota; class Alphaproteobacteria; order Rhodobacterales; family Roseobacteraceae; genus Celeribacter; species Celeribacter sp. ULVN23_4. The sequence continues at coordinate 179,704 of NZ_JBTVYO010000005.1, forward strand.
TCGCTGGTTCCGCGCGCTTCGGCGGGTTTGCCGTTGCTGCGCTTGCAAAAAGAATATGCATGCTGCGGCGCAGAAAATCAAGGTATTTGTGCTGCGCCGCAGCATATTGACGAAAGTTGCGCCAATTCAGGGCGTTGCTGTCATTTTCACATATGTTCCCGGAGCGGGCGCAAGAATCTTACGAGACGAATCGCCCCCTCCTTCTCCCGGAACCCGCGCGGGCACCATTTTTCCGGACTTCGGCTTGAGCCAAGCCTCCCAGCGCGGCCACCAAGAGCCTTCGTGGAATTCGGCCCCGGCTTGCCAGTCTTCCGGCGACAGGGTCAGGTCCGGATTTGTGTAGTGCCCGTATTTCTTCTTCGACGGCGGATTGACGATCCCGGCGATATGACCGCTCTCAGAGAGGATGAACGTCTTGTTCTTCGCCCCCATCTGGCAGACGCCGTTGTAGGAGCTTTTCCAAGCCGCAATGTGATCGGTTTCACAGCCGATGGCGCAGAGCGGCACATTGACCTCGGAGAGATGCACCTTCGTGCCGCAGATCGAAAAGCCCACGGTGGCGAACTCGTCCCGCTGGGTCAGGCCGCGCAGATATTCCACCGCCATTTTCCCCGGAAGGTTGGTCGCATCGCCGTTCCAATACAGAAGGTCGAACGCGGGCGGTGCCTCCCCCATCATGTAGCTGCGGATCGCGGGCTGATAGATCAGATCGTTCGAGCGCAGGTAAGAGAAGGTACGGTTCATGTAGAGCGACTTCATGAGGCCGGTACGTTTCGCCTCCGCCTCGATCCCGTCCACAAAGTCATCATCGAGGAACACGCCGACCTCGCCTTGATCGGAGAAGTCCGTAAGCGTCGTAAAGAAGGTCGCGGATTTGATCGAGGTGTCCTTGCGCTGTTTCATCAGAGCCAGCGTCAGCGACAGCGTCGTGCCCGCGATGCAATAGCCGATGACATTGATCTTCGGCTCGGCCGTGATCTGTTTCACCTGCTCAATCGCGGTGAGGAAGCCCTCTTCGACATAGTCGTCCATCCCGACATCGGCGTAGCCTTCGTTCGGGTTGACCCAAGACACGACGAAAACGGTATAGCCTTGATCGACGATCCATTTGATCAGCGAGTTCTGCTCGCGCAGGTCGAGAATATAGAATTTGTTGATCCAGGGCGGGAAGAGCAGCAGCGGGATCTTATGCACCTGCTCCGTGCTCGGCGCATATTGGATCAGCTCGAACATCCGGTTTCGGAACACCACCGAACCCTCGGTCGTGGCGATATTCTCGCCGAGTTTGAAGGCGTCCTTGTTGGCGAGATTGACGACCATTTCACCGTGGTGATCCTCAAGATCGCGCACAAGGTTCTCCAGCCCTTTCACGAGGCTGTCCCCTTCCGTCTCCACCGCCTGCTGCAAGGCGTCCGGGTTGGTGGCGAGGAAATTCGTCGGCGCCATCATGTTGATCATCTGCTGGGTGAAATAATCCACCCGCTTGCGATCACGCCCATCCAGCGCCTCCAGATCGCCGACAGCGGTTTGCATCGCATCCGCGTTCATCATGTATTGCTGTTTGAGGAAATTGAAGAACGGGTTGGTCTCCCAGAGCGGGTTGGCGAAGCGGCGGTCCTTCGGTGTCTCGTCCGGCGGCGGGGTCAGATCGCCATGGGACAGCTTTTGCTGCGCCTCGACGTAATGTTTGAGCGTCTTGCCCCAATAGCCCACCTGATGCTCGATGATCCGCGCCGGGTTGTTCATCATCTCCGCCATATAGGCGGCGGCGGCCTTCACGAACAATTCCTGCCCCGGCCCCTGTAGCGATTGTGGAATCGGTTTCTTCTGTGCAAGCGCGGCAACGAGCCGCGACGACAAGGCCTCTATCTTCGCGATATTGGCGTTGAGTTTGTCCAAATCGGGCTTGCTCTCCGGCGTTTTGACATCTCCATCCCCTGCCATCACGCGATCTCCCCTCAATTTTGCACTTGCAGCATTGCAGTTTGCTGTAAGACTATATCCAGCACGATAACGACAGAGTAAGCTCGTGGGAAGGCCGATCGCGGTCAAAGACGTCTACCCGAGCCGAGAAGAGGATCGACACTTCCGTCGGTCGGAACAGACGTCGAGGAGAAGCGCATGCGTTACATGGCCACCTACGATCTGATGGAAACCATCCGGAACACGAACCAATGGCTCGGTGCTTCGGCACAGGCTCTTGGCTCTTACCCGGCCGTCGCCATGATGCCCAACCCGGCCTTTCAATGGCTGCGCGCCTGGGGCGAGGTGACGGAACGCGCCTTCTCGCGCATGGTCACAAAGCCGGACTGGGGCATTGGCTCGGTCGTTGGCGAGGACGGGCGCGATCACCTTGTTGACGTGGTGACCGAAGTCGCCCGCCCCTTTGGCGATCTGATCCACTTCAAAGTGCAGGGCCGCGCCGAGATGAAGCGCCGCGTTCTGCTCGTCGCGCCGATGTCAGGACATTACGCCACGCTGCTGCGCTCGACCGTCGTGTCGCTTCTGCCCGATTGCGAACTTTACGTCACTGACTGGCACAACGCCCGTGACATTCCTGTCTCCGAGGGCAAGTTCGACATTGAGGATTACACGCTCTACCTCGTCGACTTCATGAAACATCTCGGGCCGAACACCCATGTCATCGCCGTGTGCCAGCCCGCACCGCTGACGCTGGCGGCCACGGCCTATCTCGCCGAGGAAGACCCGAAGGCGCAGCCGCGCTCCCTGACGCTGATCGGCGGCCCGATCGACCCGGACGCCACCCCGACCGAAGTCACCGATTTCGGCAACCGCGTCACCATGGGCCAGCTTGAAAGCTCCATGATCCAGCGCGTCGGCTATAAATACAAAGGCGTGGGCCGCAAGGTCTATCCCGGTCTGTTGCAGCTCACCAGCTTCATCACGATGAACTTGGACAACCACTCCAAGGCCTTCACCGACCAGATCCAACGCGTTGCCAAGGGCGAAGCGGGCGAGCATGATCGGCACAACAAGTTCTACGACGAATATCTCGCCGTGATGGACATGACCGCAGAGTTCTACCTCTCCACCGTTGAGCGCATCTTCAAAGGGCTGGAGATTGCGAAGAACGAATTCGTGGTCGCCGGCAAGAAAGTCGATATCGGCAAGATCACCGATGTCGCCGTGAAGACCGTCGAAGGCGAGAATGACGACATCTCCGCCCCCGGCCAATGTGTCGCCGCGCTCGATCTGTGCACCGGCCTGCCGGACAGCAAGAAGGCCAATCACCTTGAACCCGGCGCGGGTCACTACGGGATTTTCGCGGGCAAAAGCTGGCGCAACAACATCCGGCCTCTGGTGCTCGATTTCATTGACGCCAATTCCGGACCGCGGGTTGTCGCTGGCAAGGACACGGAAGCGAAAGCAGGATAAAACAAGACGGCGCCACAGGGCGCCGTTTTTTTGAGTATTTCCGCAGCAAAGGAAATCAGCGCAGGACGAAGGGCGCCTCGGCCTCAAGCCATGTCTTGAGCGCACGCGACACGGTTTGCGGCGCTTCCAACATCGGCAGGTGTCCGGCTTTCTCGATCAACACGAATTCCGCGCGCGGCATGAGCTGAGCGATGAAATCCTGACGGCGCGGCGGGCTGACGGTATCGGCCGCCCCCCCCATCACCAGCGCCGGGATACGGGCGCGGCGCAGGACGTTCTGATGATCCGGGCGGCGTTGCAGGATTCGCGACTGGGTGAGATATGTGTCGAGCCCCGCCTCCATCGCCATATCGAGCCAGTGATCGCGGATCGCGTTGCGATGCGGCCCGTCATAGAGCGTCGTGGAGGGCAGCTCTTCCAACAGCACCTCGCCAAACCGTCCGGTGCGCGCCTTGACCATACGCGGCTCGCGTGCGGCAGCGGCGTTGGGCGGTTCGGCCTGAGCAGAGCCGGAGATCAGCGCGATGCGCGTGACCCGCCCCGGTGCCCGGCGCAAAATCTCCGTCGCGACCGACGCGCCGAGATCGTGCCCGGCGATAGCGAATTTCGGCGGCGCGACGGCCAAGACCGTATCGGCCATCTCGGTCAGGCTCTCGCCCTTGAGCGGCGCGACCATCAGCGCGTGATCGCGACTGAGGTCTCCGATCTGATCGGCAAAGACGCGCCCGTCGGCGAGAAACCCGGGCAGGAGCACAAGGCTTTCGGTCATGAAATACGGTTCCTGAGAAAACGTGTCTCTCTTCACATGGCGCGCGCCAGCCCAGAGGTCAAGTCACCCTCACAGACGCGCAGTCACCTCGACAATCGCCGCCTCAATCGTCCGAAGGCATTCCGGCGTCGAAAAGGAATGGTCCGCGCCCTTGACCATCGTCAGGCGAATATCCTCGCCTTCGACATGCCCCAAAAGCTGGATCGCGGTGTCTGTGCTGACGGATTGGTCTTCTGTGCCCTGCAAGAACCTCACGGGGAACGGCAGGGGCAAAGGATCGCGCAGCACGAGTTGATCGCGCCCGTCCTCGATCAGCCGCTTGGTGATCGGATAATCGCTGTCATAGCCCGAGGGCATCATGACCACACCTTCGCTCTCCAGTGTAGCGCGCTGATCGGCGTCGAACCCGGCCCAAAAGCCGTCCTCGGTGAAATCCGGCGCGGCGGCGATGGTGACAAGGGCTGCGACACGCTCCGGGATGCGTTTGCACATCAACAGCGAAATCCAGCCGCCCATGGAGGAGCCGACGAGGATTTGCGGGCCTTCGGTGAGGGTCTCGATCGCGGTTTGCGCATCCTCGGCCCAATCGCCGATGCAGCCGTCCTCAAATCGTTCAGAACTTTCGCCATGGCCTGAATAATCGAACCGCAGGAAAGGACGCCCCTCGATCCGCGCCCATGCCTCAAGCGCGATGGCCTTGGTGCCTTCCATGTCAGACATGAAGCCACCTAGAAAGACGATCCCCGGCCCGACGCCCGGCAAACGGTGATAGGCAATCTTGCGCCCCGAAGGCGTGTCGAGAAAATCGGTCATGGCTCACTCCCCTAAACTGTCGCGCCCAGCATAGAGCCGGACGCGGCAATGCCAAGTCGGCACAGGGTCACAGGTCAGGCATCGATGCTCTGCGCCAAAACGCGCGAGATCGTGTTGAGCGTCTGGCCGGATTGTTCACGCCATGTGTTGAAGGCCTCCTGCACGGCCTTTTTCGCGGCTTTCGTGGTCGGGGCCTTCTCGATCACGCCCTCGGCGATCAGCCGCGCCACCACACTGTCGGACAGGACAAACCCGTCGCGCCCACTCCAGCGCATCGCCATCGCGCCGGTATTACCGCCGAGACGCGCGCCTTCTTTTTTGAGCCAGTCGAGAAGATCGAAATACTCTTCAGCAGGCCAATAGGCGATTTTGTTGCCGAAACCGCCATTCTCTGCGCTGACCGCCGCGATAAATTTCGCGTTGTCGACAATGGCTTTGATCTTCGGCGCGGATTTGATCATCCGCTCATCTTTGGTCAGGGCCTTGACGTCCACTTCCGAAAGGCCCGCGACATAGCCGACGTCAAAGCCGTGAAAAGCCTCTGAAATGCCGGGCCATTTGCCATCGACCACCTTCCAGGACATGCCGGTTTGGAAAATGAAACGGGCCATTTGTTCAAGCCAAAGGTTGTCTGGTGTCTCGGCCATTTCATGGGGGAGTTTGGGAATATAAACTTCGCGAAGAACCTCATCCACGCCACCTTTGCGCTCTGCGGCAATGGCAAGAATTTCGTCATAAGTATGCATGTGAATCTCCTGTCTCGGACATAAAAACAGTGCTGTCCTGAATGGCTTCAATCAAGAAAACTTATGTAACAAGTGGATGTTAAATGCCTGTTTGCAATTGACATAGGCACATGTGCGCGCGAAAAGCGCGACACACATATACCCGCAACCGGGCGCTTGGTAGGCGCCAAACCGACGAGGAGAGCCGAACATGGCACCGATTTCTCTCACATTCCCCGATGGCAATTCGCGCGAGTTTGAAGCTGGCGTGACCGCTGCCGATGTGGCCGCAAGCATTTCCAACAGCCTTGCAAAGAAAGCGATCTCCGCGTCCGTCAACGATCAGCACTGGGATCTCCAATGGCCGATCACTGAGGATGCAAAGATCGCCATTCACACCATGCAGGACGACGCCCCCGCGCTCGAACTGATCCGTCACGATCTCGCGCATATCATGGCGCGTGCGGTGCAGGAGCTTTGGCCCGATGTCAAAGTGACCATCGGTCCGGTGCGCGACAACGGTTGGTTCTATGACTTCGACCGCGAAGAGCCCTTCACCCCCGAAGACCTCGGCGCGATTGAAGCGAAGATGAAGGACATCATAAACGCCCGCGAGCCGGTGAAGACCGAAATCTGGGGCCGCGATGAGGCGATTGACTACTACAACGCCCGCAATGAGCCGTTCAAAGTCGAGCTGGTGAACCGCATTCCCGAAGGCGAAGATCTTCGGATGTATTGGCATGGCGACTGGCAGGATCTCTGCCGCGGTCCGCACCTCCAGCACACCGGACAGGTTCCGGCGGATGCATTCAAACTGACTCATGTCGCGGGCGCCTATTGGCTTGGCGACAGCTCCCGTCCGATGCTTCAACGCATCTACGGCGTGGCCTTCAAGAACCGTAAGGACTTGAAAGCATGGGAAATCATGATGGAAGAGGCTGCCAAGCGCGATCACCGCAAGCTGGGCAAGGAAATGGACCTCTACCACATGCAGGAAGAGGCTCCGGGTCAGGTGTTCTGGCACCCGAACGGCTGGAAAATCTACACCACGCTGCAAGATTACATGCGCCGCCAGCAGGAGCTGGACGGCTATGTCGAGGTGAACACGCCGCAGGTTGTGAACCGCAAGCTCTGGGAAGCTTCCGGCCACTGGGACAACTATCAGGAAAACATGTTCATCGTCGAAGTGGACGAGGAACATGCGCGCGAGAAAACCATCAACGCGCTCAAGCCGATGAACTGCCCGTGCCACGTTCAGGTGTTCAACCAAGGCTTGAAATCCTACCGCGATCTGCCGCTGCGCATCGCGGAGTTCGGCTCGTGCAACCGCTATGAACCGTCGGGCGCGCTGCACGGGATCATGCGCGTGCGCGGCTTTACCCAAGACGATGCGCATATCTTCTGTGAAGAAAAAGACATCGAGGCGGAAACCAAGAAATTCATCGAATTCCTTGCGAAAATCTACTCCGATCTCGGGTTCGACCAGTGGGAGATCAAGCTTTCCACCCGTCCCGAAAAGCGCATCGGCTCGGAAGAAAGCTGGGATCACGCCGAGGAATCTCTTGGCAACGCCTGTAAGGCCGCCGGTTATGATTTCGAAATTCAGGAAGGCGAAGGCGCGTTCTACGGGCCGAAACTTGAGTTCGTTCTGACCGATGCCATCGGCCGTGAATGGCAATGTGGTACGCTTCAGGTGGACCCGAACCTGCCGGAACGTCTCGACGCGAATTACATCGGTCAGGACGGCAACAAACACCGCCCGATCATGTTGCACCGCGCCGTGCTCGGCTCCTTCGAGCGTTTCATCGGTATCCTGATCGAGAACTCGGCGGGGCACCTGCCCTATTGGCTCGCTCCGCGTCAGGTCGTCGTGGCCTCCATCGTGTCCGAGGCCGATGATTACGTGCTTGAAGTGGTCAATGCGTTGAAAGCCGCAGGCGTGCGCGCCGAGGCCGATATTCGCAACGAGAAGATCAACTACAAGGTCCGCGAACACAGCCTTGGCAAAGTGCCGGTGATCCTCGCCGTCGGTGCGCGTGAGGTCGAAGAAAAGACCGTGACCGTGCGCCGTCTCGGCCAGAAACAGACAGCTGTCAAAGCGCTGGACGAGGTTGTGGCGGAACTCAAGGCAGAAGCCTGCCCGCCGGACCTCAAATAACGGCACCGTCAGAAGACACAAAAAAAGGCCCCGGTTTCGGGGCCTTTTCTTTATCCTGCGCTCAGCTCTTAATCCGACGCTCAGCGCGATCAGAAATGTTCTTTCGGCTCATCCGGCTTGCCGGCTGCAAGTGCCAGAAGACCGCCCAGCACACAGAAGCCCAGCGGGAACATGGTGAACACGTTGAAGCCGAACCCGTTGTACATCAACGCAGCCGCCACCAGCATCAAAATGCCGCCCCAGAGCGCCCGAACCCGCGCCATCGCGCCGCCGGCAATCGCGAGGATCGGAGCGAAAAAGCTCGTCATGCGAATCAAATCGACGTTTGAGACCTGCTCGAACATCCCCTCGACCTCGCCCCAGTTCTCGATCGCTTCGGTGTAGCCGTAGCTGAAAAAGCCGACGAACATGGCGAGCACGCCGCCCAAAATACCAAGTACAAGCGCTGCGTTGCGCATCTGCCTCTCCTTAACTGCCTGCCGTTCTACATAAGCCTTTGCCTATGTGGATTAAAGAAGCGCCTCTTGCACGTCTTTGCCCCAGCCGAGATAGAGCGTACCGTCGCGCTCAATGACCGGACGTTTCATCAAGGTCGGGTGATCCATGAGCAAATCAAGCGGGTCGCGGGCGCGGTCTTCCTCTGACAAACCGCGCCATGTGGTTGAGCGGGTGTTGAGCAATTTCTCTCCGAACGCGGCATGGAATCGCTCCAAATCAGACCGCGAAAGCGGCTCTGCACGGATATCTGTTAACGCGACATCCAGCGCTTTGACCGCTTTTCGGCAGGTGTCACAGGTCTTAATCCCGTAAATTTGCGTCATTTCGCTCTCCTCAATGGCCCATTTTGTGGCGCTTTGGCGGCTTTTCGGGCAAATTCGCCAGTTAGCCCCGACTGTTACGATTTTGTCGCTTGCCTTTATACGCACTTTCTTCACACTCGAAAGCGTGACTGCTGACTTTCGAACGACCGCTCCTTTTCTATGGGGCAGCAGGAAGACTTGGAAGACCTGGCTGCACCGGCCCGTCGCACGTTGCGGCGGATGAAACTAAAGGAGAGACGGGATATGCCCACCGGCACCGTAAAATGGTTCAACACCACCAAAGGCTACGGCTTTATTGCCCCCGATGATGGCGGCAAGGACGTTTTTGTCCACATTTCCGCGGTTGAGCGCGCCGGGATGACCGGCCTCGCGGACAACATGAAGATCGGCTATGAGCTGCGCGAAGGCCGTGACGGCCGCGCCTCGGCCACCGAGCTTCAGGCTCTCTGAGCCACAGAACAGCCGAGACAGACTGAAACGTCAGCGGTTCCGCGCACAAAGTGCGGGACCGTTTTCCTATGCGGAGACCTAAATGCCCACCATCCTCACCTTTGGCGACAGCAACACGCATGGCACTCAGCCGATGCGCACCCGGCCCACCGATCTCCCACGCCTCACCCGGCGCTGGCCTGTCATCATGGCCGAGGCACTGGGCTGGGATCTTGTCGAAGAGGGCCTGCCGGGGCGTACCTTTGCCTTTCCCGACCCGGAAATGGGTCCGCATATGGACGGGCGTCTGGGACTGTTCATCGCTCTGGAAAGCCATGGCCCGATTGACGCGATGACCATCATGCTGGGCACCAATGATCTCAAAACGCATTTCGACGCCGCGCCCGAAGACATCGCCGAAGCCTGCGCCTTTCATCTCGATGTCGCGCTGTCCGAGGAGATGCAGACCCGTCACGGCGGCTTTGAGCCGATCCTGATCCTGCCACCCCGCCCCCATGCAGCGGGCTGTCTCGCGGAAACCTATATCGGCGCGGCGGAAAAGGCCGAGGCTGTTCAGGCCGCCATGCGGTCAGAGGCCGAAAAGCGCGACGTGGCTGTGTTCGATGCGAACGACGTGATTTCCGTGTCCGATCTCGACGGTGTGCATTTCGATGCAGCCGCGCATGAGACGCTCGGACGTGCAATTGCCGCCTTCATCCTGTCCGAAATCGAAAGTTAACCCGCATTTTCTGAGGCTTCGATCTCCGCCACGGGAGCTGGCGCAACCGGCTCCCAATACTCCCCCATGGCAAGAATACAGGCTCGCCCTTCGGCATAGCTTTGCACAAGCGTCCAGTCGCCGTTTTCAGGGTTGGTCCAGATTTCCATGACAGCTTCCGGCCCGCGCAGCCCCGCGCCCGATTTCACCACGCCGAATTGACGCGTGAGCTTCGCGTGGATTTCATCCTGCGCTCCGCACAGGATTTCACCGATCAGGTTTTGCGCTTGGGCACCAGCCCCGAGGCCGATCACGGCGGCGGAGAGCAGCCCTGTCCTCCATGTGTTCATGCATAAAATGTAACACAAAAATGACAGCCTGCGGCAAGAAATGCGCGCAGTTGCTCAGGCGGCGCTCAGATCAAGAGGCGCTCGGGCGACCGCAGGCGACTCCATCCAGCTCAACAATCGGCTGCAATCCCGCCGGGCAATAGTTTTCAGTCGTCCCGGAGTAGACGAAGGTCTGGACAGAGGGGGTGTAAGGCTGTGTGCCTTGCGCGAGTACAGGCGCGGCGACAAGCATGGCGATGGCGGACAACACGGACAGTTTCATACGCAGGTCTCCCAGAAGGGTGGCGAACACGTTCGAAAGCCTAGCCCCTTATCGGTGTCAGCGGCAAGTTCTGCCTGACGAACCCGCGAAACGTGCGGAGCAAATCGCTTACCTCACCCACTCCACAACTTCGCAGCGCGGTTCCTCGTCGCGCAGCACAATGCGGGACAGTTCGCGCCATTCGCTCGGGTCGAACTCAGGGAACCATGTGTCGGCGCCTTCGACCTCTGTGTCCACCTCCGTGATCACCAGACGGTCGGCCAGAGGCAACATGGCTTTGTAAATCCCGAAACCACCCATCGCGTAAATCCGCGCGCGCCCTTCGGCGCGGGCGAAAGCAATGGCCTCTTCCACCGTCGCAAAAACATGCTCGTGATCGACGCCCTGACTGGAGACGACGAGATTGAGACGATTTTTCAAAGGCTTGAACGGCAGACTATTCCAGGTGTGCCGGCCCATGATGACCGCGCCACCCATGGTCTCGCGCATGAAGAACCGCATGTCTTCCGGCGCATCCCATGGGATGGTGTTGTCCTTGCCAATGGCCCCGTTGCGGTCACGGGCGGAGATAAGCGTAATCATAAGCCTGCCCTCAAACCGCCACCGGCGCTTTGATCGCCGGATCGGGATCGTAATCAAGAATCTCGATATCCTCGAATTTGAAGGCAAAGAGGTCTTTCACATCCGGGTTGAGCCGCAGCTTCGGCAGGGCTTTCGGCGTGCGCGAAAGTTGCAGTTCCACCTGCTCCATGTGGTTCGAATAGATATGCGCGTCCCCGATGGAATGCACGAAACTGCCCGGCTCATAACCCGTCACCTGCGCCAGCATTTGCAGCAGCAGCGCATAAGACGCGATGTTGAACGGCACACCGAGGAACATGTCGGCGGAGCGTTGGTAAAGCTGGAGATGCAGCTTGCCGCCGAGGATTTTCACCTGCCACAACGTGTGGCACGGCGGCAGCGCCATATTGTCCACTTCCGCCGGGTTCCATGCGGACACGATGAGGCGGCGGGAATCGGGGCTTTTGCGGATCGCTGCCAGAAGATTTTCGATCTGGTCGATGCCGCCGCGCTCGCCCCCCGGCCATTTGCGCCATTGCGCGCCGTAAACCGGCCCGAGATCGCCGTTCTCATCCGCCCATTCGTCCCAGATCGAGACGCCGTTCTCTTTCAGATAGCGAATGTTGGTATCGCCTGAGAGGAACCACAAAAGCTCATGAATGATGGAGCGCAGGTGCAGTTTCTTGGTCGTGACCAAGGGAAAGCCGTCGGCCAGATCATAGCGCGCCTGCAAGCCAAAATAGGATCGCGTGCCGGTGCCGGTGCGGTCGGTGGTGTCGACCCCATGGGCCAGAATAGTTTTGAGCTGGTCGTGGTATTGCTGCACGGCGCGTCCCCCAAGATGTTGTGGGTTTTGGGAGTCCAGTCATACAAACGCAAAGGGGGTTCGCCAAGTCGGAAGAGCGCAAAAACATGGAATTCACTGAGCGAAAGGCTAGAGTTCAGACAAACACAGACAGGAGAACGCCGCATGCGCTATTTGCACACTATGGTCCGGGTCAAGGATTTGGAAAAATCCATGGCCTTTTTCGAACTTCTCGGCCTGAAGGAAATTCGCCGCATGGACAGCGAGGCGGGTCGCTTTTCGCTGATCTTCATGGCCCCCGAGGGCCAGCCCGAATGTCCGGTCGAGCTGACCTACAACTGGGATGGCGACGAAGGCCTGCCCTCAGATAGCCGCCATTTCGGCCATCTGGCCTATGAGGTCGAAGACATCTACGCGCTCTGCCAAACACTGATGGACGCGGGTGTGGTGATCAACCGCCCACCCCGCGATGGGCATATGGCCTTTGTGCGCTCGCCCGACAATATCTCGATCGAATTGCTGCAAAAAGGCGAACGCCTTGCCCCGGCCGAGCCTTGGGCCTCGATGGAAAACACCGGGCATTGGTAAATCGCTCGGCGCTTTTTCGCGCCGTCTCCCATGCGACCTGATACAAGACGCCTTCCCAAAACACGGAAGGCGTCTTTTCATGCAGAGCGGATCAGCAACGCCCCCCCTGCGGCACCCTCAATAGATATAGCGAATCTGATCCGCCCAGTACCGCTCGACCCGGCGCAGAGACATGTTGATGTCTTCGATCCCTTCCGAGGAGATCACGCCCCTGCCCTGCAACCCCTCCGCATGGCGGGCAAACAGGTCCGCCACGGTTTTGCGCACATGGTTGCCCTTGTCCGTGAGTTTCACCCGCACCGAACGACGATCAATCTCGCAGCGCTGATGGTGCATATAACCCATCTCGACCAGTTTCTTGAGATTGTAGGAGACGTTCGAGCCCTGGTAATAGCCACGGGATTTGAGTTCGCCCGCCGTCACCTCATTCTCGCCGACATTGAACAGGAGAAGCGCCTGCACCGCATTGATTTCGAGGATACCGACCCGCTCGAACTCATCCTTGATCACATCAAGCAAAAGACGATGCAGGCGTTCGACGAGCGAAAGAGCCTCCAGATATTGCGACATGAAGGGGGGGTCGGTCGGTTTTACAAAGGTCGAATGCATGCTCATCTGTCACTCCGCCATAGGCTTGTCGACGTGCAGATTGGCCTCAATTCCCCAAAATATCGTTAAACCGCGACATTTCCCCGAAAGCGGCCAACCGCGTCGCCCGCGGTGTGTCGCCTCTTTGGCCAATGAGAGCCCGCAACAACGTAGATGGGTTAGCCTTTGACGGCCCAAGTGGACTGATCCGCGTCGGCGATCAGTTTGGCCAACATCGGCTTGAGATGATCCGGCGTCGGTTTCAGGCCGGTCGTGTAGGCCAGAAGATCCTGATCATGTTCGTCCATCAGCTGCTCAAATTCATCGAGATCGGCCTCCGTCATCGTGGCCAGATGCGCGTCGGCATAGCCTCCGATCAGAAGGTCCATTTCTTTGATGCCTCGGCGCCAGGCCCGGATTTTCAGACGTTTGCGGCGAATGTCGATGGTCTCAGTCATGGTGCTCTCCCGTGATCGCAGGCTTTTTGCACGCAATGGCGCATTATCGCAAGGGGACGTCTTGGCGGCGGACGGTTTTTGACGTTATCACTACGGCGACCTTATGCAAATGGACTCAAGACCATGCCTTTCCTCTCTGAAACGCTCTCCCGTGTAAAACCTTCGCCGACCATCGCCGTGACCAACAAGGCGCGCGAGCTTAAGGCTGCGGGCAAGGATGTGATCGGTCTCGGGGCCGGTGAACCGGATTTCGACACGCCGGAGAACATCAAGGCGGCGGGCATCCGCGCCATCGAGGAAGGCAAAACCAAATACACCGCCGTAGACGGGTTGCCGGAGCTGAAAGACGCGATCTGCGCCAAGTTCAAACGCGACAACAATCTCGACTACACGCCCGCGCAGGTCTCCGTGTCCGGCGGCGGCAAACAGGTGCTCTATAACGCGCTTGTGGCGACGTTGAACGAGGGCGATGAGGTGATCATCCCGGCCCCCTACTGGGTGTCCTACCCGGATATGGTTCTGCTCGCAGGCGGCACACCCGTCGCCATCGAAGGCAAGCTGGAGAATGATTTCAAAATCACCGCCGAGCAGCTTGAAGCCGCGATCACGCCGAAAACGAAATGGTTCATCTTCAACTCGCCGTCCAACCCCACCGGGGCAGGCTATTCCAAGGAAGAGTTGAAAGAACTGACCGACGTGCTGATGAAACATCCGCATGTCTGGGTGATGTCTGACGACATGTACGAGCACCTCGCCTTTGACGGGTTCGAATTCTGCACCCCCGCCGAGATCGAGCCGGGTCTCTACGAGCGTACCCTGACGGTGAACGGCGTTTCCAAAGCCTATGCGATGACCGGCTGGCGGATCGGCTATGCGGCAGGTCCGGTGGAGCTGATCGCTGCGATGCGCAAAGTGCAGTCGCAATCGACCTCGAACCCCTGTTCGATCTCGCAATATGCCGCTGTCGAAGCTCTGAACGGCCCGCAAGATTTCATCGCCTCCAACAACGCGGCCTTCGTGCGTCGCCGCAATTTGGTGGTGGAAATGCTGAACGCCGCAGAGGGCATCCATTGCCCGACCCCGGAAGGCGCGTTCTACGTCTACCCGGATATCGCTGGCTGCCTCGGCAAAACTTCTGCCGGCGGCGCGAAGATCGAGAATGACGAAGACTTTGCCTCTGCCCTTCTGGAAGAGAACGGCGTGGCCGTCGTCTTCGGCGCAGCCTTTGGCCTGTCCCCGAACTTCCGCGTGTCCTACGCGACATCGGACGAGGCTCTCAAAGAGGCCTGCACCCGCATTCAGACCTTCTGCAAAGGGCTCAAATGACCGAGGTGATCACAGCCAATCTGCCCGCATCCGACTTCGACAAGACCGAGGCGTTTTACACCCGCCTCGGCTTCGAGACGCGTTTCAGGAATGAAGGCTGGATGATCATGGGCTTTGGCGACACGCAGGTGGAGTTTTTCCCGCACCCGGAGGTGGATTCGAAAGCGAGCTGGTTCTCGGCCTGCCTGCGGTCGGATGACATCGAGGCGCTGCACACGCAGTTTTCCAAGGTTGGACTGCCGACGGATCGCCAAGCCACACCCCGCCTGACCGGGATTTTCAAACTCGACAACGCCCCGCGCATGTTCGCCCTCGTCGATGAGGACGGGTCGCTCTGGCGGGTGCTGGATGAAACGGACCTGCCCACATGAGCGTCGATCTCCCCGAATATTACTTCCGTGTCCGCGACAATGGCGCTTTCGTCTTTCGTGTGGACACGGAGAACCGGCAACGCCGGATCGAGATGGAGCAGATTGCAGTCGTCAACGTCAAGAATGGCGAGATCAAACCCCATGGTGGACGTGATCTCACCGCCGAAGACCAGCAGGTGATCGAAAACTGGATGGCAGAGCGTATCGCTCTGCTCGCCCAGCGGGATATCGACGACATTCACCGCACCGTGGATCACCTGAACCAGACGGCCCATTGGGCGCAGACCCGCGCCACCGATGCGCAGCTTGAGAACGTAACAGACGCGCTTTTGCTGGCGATGCACGACCTGCGTACGGTTCTGGTGCGCAAAAAAGCCGACCGGATGATGAAGAAGGATTAAGCCGCGCGCTCTGCGATGCGGGACTTAAACTTCCAGAACCGGATGCTCATCGTCACCCAAGCGGCTGTGAGCCCGAAGACAAAGCCCATCCAGATCCCTGTCGCGCCCCAATCCAGCACGAAGCCAAAGATATACGCGGCAGGCAGACCCAAAATCCAATAGCTGAACGAGGCGAGCCACATCGGCACCGCCGTGTCATGCAGACCACGCAGCAGCGACAGGGCGACGACCTGCCCCCCGTCGGAGAACTGTTGCGCCGCTGCGATGAGGATCAGAGTGCCCCCGATGGCAAGCACTTGATCGCGGGCGGGTTCGTTCGGGGCGATGAACAGCCCGATCAGGAAATCCGGGACGAGCACGAAGATCAGCGAAGCGATGCCCGCCATGATCAGCGACATTACGACGACCACCAAAGCCCCCTTGCGCAGATCGGCCTCATCACCGCGCCCCAAGGCGTTGCCCGCGCGAATGGTCCCCGCCTGCGACAGGCCGATCTGGGCCATGAAAACAATGGCCGTGAGCTGTAGCACGATGCCGTGGGCGGCGAGCGTCGCGGTGCCGATCCAGCCCATCATGAGCGCGGCGGCATTGAACAGACCAACCTCGGCGAGCGAGGTCAAACCGATCGGCACGCCCATTTTGAACACCGTGGCAAACATCGCCCAATCCGGGTTGAACGGGTTGCGAAAGAGATCGTTTTCCGGCGTCGCCTTGGCGGCATAAAGCGCCAGCACGATAAGCATACAGATGTTGACGATCAGCGAGGCGATGGCGGACCCCAGAACGCCCAATTCCGGCACGCCGAAATTGCCGAAGATAAGCAGGTAGTTCAGCCCGGCGTTGAGCAGAACGGCCCCGATCACGGCGAACAACACAACGCGGGTGCGCTCAAGGGCGGAGAAATAGCTCCTAAACACCGCAACGATCAGCGCCGGGAACATCTCGATCCCTGCGACCGCAAGATAGGGCCGCGCCTGAGCGGCGATGTGGGGCTGTTGTCCGAGCAGGACAAGAATGTCGTCGGAGAAACCGAAGATCGGATAGATCACCGCCGCAGACAGAACCGAGAGCCAGATCGCCATCCGCGTGGCCCGGCGCACCGTGGTGCTGTCGCCCCGTCCCGCCGCCGTTGCGACCAACGGCATGACGGCAAAGGCAAAACCCGCCAGCAAGATGAACAGGATGAACCAGAATCCCGAGGCCAGCACGAGCGCGGCCAGCTCATCAAGCCCATACCAGCCCATCATGATCACATCGGTCATGTGCACCGCAAACTGTGCAAGCTGACTGCCCGCCAAAGGCAGGCCCAGCGCGAGGATCTTTTTCGCGTGTTCGAAATATGTGCGTTCCATATGCATGTCACGGCCTATAGGCGGGATTTTCCGGACCGCCTAGTCAAAAATTCTTCTGCTCTGCATCACGCAACGTGAAGATGCGCAAACCCGCTCATTGGACGTCGCATGGAGTTAACACCTCCGCACAGAGTGAACTTAGCGCCTCCGCGCTGGGCGCAAACGGCTGATGTCATAACCGTTCCATTCGAGAATACCCTCGACAGCCTGCTTCCGGTCCGCAGGCAAGATCATATCGCGGGACAGCACATGCGCCTGACCGGAGGGGTATCCGATCACCGCCGTGTGGTATTCTGCATCGACCCAGAGCACCCAGAATTCATCGCTCGCAAAGGCATAGCGCCCCGGCCCCACCTTGCGCGCCAGCCCCCGGCGTGGCGCTCCGTCGGCACAGGGGCCTTCCGTCACCGTAAGATCGCCGTTCTTTTGCACCGTAAAGGTCACCGCCCCGATCACACAGGACGCGCCTTCCGGCACGAAGGCTGCAACCTCATACCAGCGCCCGGAGAACTTCAACGCATCCAGCGCGACGATGGAGGACATGTTCGCCTCCGGATCGCGCAGCCCGCTCGTCTCCGTCGGCGCAAGGCAGCCGGAAAGCAAAGCCAGAGAAAGCGCCGCGATCAATCCACGCACAGGCTCACCTGCCGCCCTTCGGCGTCCAGAAGATCGTTACAGCCAAACAGCGGCGTCACCGGGGTACAGGTACGCGAGCGCGCGAGGCAGGTGTTGCTCGAACAATCCGTCGATTTCGAACAGGACTTATCCGCGTCCTTCGGGGTCGTGAAACAGACCATCCCCCCGATGAGGCCAGCGGTGCGATAATCGCCGCCGCGAGCCTCACAGGCCGATTTCTCGGTCTCCGTCGCCTTCGGATTATAGCCCGCAAGTCCATAGCCCGGACTTTCTTCGGGCGCCTCCGCCTGACAGGCCGTCAGGCTTAAAACGGTGAGCGCCATCGCGACTGTTTTGCGCATTGGGGTGTCCTCAGTAGGGCAGCGGGTGTGCCTTGTGGAGCGCTTCGATCTCTTTGAGCAGGTCCGCATTCAGCGCAAGATGCTCTGCATCTAGAGATTTCTCAAGCTGTTCAACCGAGGTTGCCCCGATGATCGGCATCGTATCGAAGGGCCGCGTCAGGGTCCAAGCCACCGCCATCGTGGTCGGATCGAGACCGTGTTTTTTCGCCAGTTCGACATAGGCGCGTTCTGCCGGCCAGGTCCGTTCGGCCACACGCCCGCCAAGGTCGCCGTTGAGATCAAGGCGCGAGCCTTTCGGCACAACCGTGCCGCCCTCGTATTTCCCGGTCAGAAGCCCCGCAGCCAGCGGCGAATAGGCCAACAGAGAAATGTCCTCATGCACCGCGAGCTCACCAAGATCGGTGTCGTAGAGACGGCACATCAGGGAGTATTCGTTCTGGATCGACTGCATCCGCGGCGCGCCCATCTCATTCGCCAGTCGCAGCCATTCGGACATGCCCCAGGCACTTTCATTGGACGTGCCAAATTCGCGGACTTTGCCCTTCTTCTGCAGCTCGCCCATGACCTCAAGCACGCCACGCATATTGTCTTCGATCTCGGTCTTGGACGGCTGTTTCGACGGATCGAATTTCCAGTTCTGGCGGAAATGGTAAGACCCACGGTTCGGCCAGTGGAATTGATAGAGGTCGATATAATCGGTTTTCAGGCGCTTGAGGCTCGCGTCGAGGCGCGCTTCGAGGTTGGAGGCAAGGATGCCTTCTTCGTTGATATTGCCCGGACCCGCTATTTTCGACGCGATCACCCAGTTCTCACGCCCGCCGCGTGCCGCGAAATACTGGCCGATGATCTCTTCGGTATCGCCCGCGGTCTCTTTGCGTACCGGATTCACCGGGTACATTTCCGCGGTGTCGATGAAATTGACCCCGACCTCCTGAGCTCGATCGATCTGGGCATGGCCCTCGGCCTCGGTGTTCTGGCTGCCCCAAGTCATAGAGCCGAGACAAATCTCGGAAACAAGAAGATCGCTACGGCCAATTTTGCGCATTTTCATAAGGTCAGTCCTGTGAGCGTTTGTGTCAGTGCGTTTGCATCAGTGCGATTTTGCGGCTCACAGTAGCCTTGCTGCACGGCAGGACAACCCGCCTCCGGCAGGTTTTTCCGCACAAGCCACATTCACGCATATGCGGGGTGCAGTTTTAGGCCTCCTCAAAGCCACAAGCGATCATAACTCATGTTCTGATAGATATCAGACTATTTGTGGAGGATTGAAGAATGGACATTCGTTTTGACGGTAAAACCGCCATTGTTACGGGCGCGGCCTCTGGGATCGGAGCAGCCATTGCGGAAGAACTCGCCAGCGGTGGCGCAACGGTCGTCGTCGCCGACCTGAACACAGACGCCGCCCGATCCGAAGTCGAAAAGATCGAAAGCCAAGGCGGCAAAGCCATCGCCATCACCGCCGACGTCTCCGATCCTGACGCTGTGAAAGCCATGGTCGATTTTGCCGTCGAGAAAACCGGCAAGCTCGATCTTTTGGTCAACAATGCCGGCATTGGAGGGCCGCTCCTTCCGGTCACCGATGTGGATCCGATCCAGTGGAAAAAGGTCATCGACATCAACCTTATGGGCGTGTTCTACGGCATGCATTACGGCGCTCAGGCGATGAAAGCCTCCGGCGGTGGCGCAATCGTCAATATGGCGTCGATCCTCGGCTCAGTCGCCAGCGCAAACATCTCGGCCTATGTCACGGCCAAACATGGCGTCGTGGGCATGACGAAATCCGCTGCCCTTGAAATGGCTGCGGACAACATCCGTGTGAACTCGGTCGGGCCAGGCTACATCTCAACGCCTTTGGTTGTGGGCACCCTGCCCACTGAAACGATCGAAGCGCTGGAAGGGCTACACGCCAGCAAACGTCTCGGCAAACCCGAAGAAGTCGCCGCGCTGGTGGCCTTCCTGTTGTCGGATCGGGCGAGTTTTATCACCGGCTCCTATCACCTCGTGGATTCCGGCTACACGGCGCAATAAATCCCCCCTCCCTGTTGGAGACTGGCGCGCGGGCTGTCCTGCGCGTCTTTTTTCGTTGCTTTTGGGGCTCCCGCGCCCTGCCCTCTGGCTCTTTGCCCGCAAGCGCGATAGAGAGGCGGGACCACCTATTCCAATCGACGACCGGACGACCCACATGGCACGCACGCTCATCACTTCCGCTCTGCCCTATATCAATGGCATCAAGCACCTCGGCAACCTCGTGGGCTCACAGCTCCCCGCCGATCTTTACGCCCGCTACCGCCGGGCGCGCGGCGATGAGGTTCTGTTCCTCTGCGCCACCGACGAACACGGCACCCCCGCCGAAATCGCGGCCCAGAAAGCGGGCAAGCCGGTCGAGGAATATTGCGCCGAGCTTCATGACGTGCAGGCCGAAATCGCCGCCGGGTTCCGCCTGTCCTTCGACCATTTCGGGCGCTCCTCCTCCGCGCAGAACCACAAGCTGACCCAGCATCTCGCCAAGCGCCTACATGAGGCCGGACTGATCGAGGTCGTGGAAGAAACGCAGATCTATTCCGCCACTGACGGACGCTTTCTGCCCGACCGCTATATCGAGGGCACCTGCCCGAACTGTGGCTATGACTCGGCGCGCGGCGATCAATGTGACAACTGCACCAAACAGCTCGATCCGACCGATCTGATCAATCCGCATTCGACGATCTCCGGCGCGACGGACCTTGAGGAAAAGGTGACGAAACACCTCTACCTCAAACAATCCAAAATGCGCGATGCTCTGAACGAGTGGATCGACAGCAAGACCGACTGGCCGGTGCTCACCACCTCGATCGCCAAGAAATGGCTGAACGATGGCGATGGCCTGCAAGACCGCGGCATCACCCGTGACCTGAGCTGGGGCGTGCCCGTTCAGTTCGACGGCGCGCCGTGGGAAGGCATGGACGGCAAAGTCTTCTACGTCTGGTTCGACGCCCCCATCGAATACCTCGCCTGCGGTGCCGAATGGGCCGAAAAGCAAGGGCTGAGCGATGAGGCTTGGGAGCGCTGGTGGCGGACCGACAAGGGGGCCGATGACGTGCGCTATGTGGAATTCATGGGCAAGGACAACGTGCCTTTCCACACCATCGGCTTCCCGGTCACGATGATCGGCTGCGGCGAGCCGTGGAAGATGGTCGATTACATCAAATCGTTCAACTACCTGAACTATGATGGTGGTCAGTTCTCCACCTCGCGCGGGCGTGGTGTGTTCATGGATCAGGCGCTCTCGATCCTGCCGTCTGACTACTGGCGCTGGTGGCTCCTGTCCCACGCCCCGGAAAGCTCCGATTCCGAGTTCACCTGGGAAAATTTCCAGCAATCCGTGAACAAAGACCTCGCGGACGTGCTCGGCAACTTCGTCTCTCGCATCACCAAATTCTGTCGCTCGAAATTCTCCGAGACGGTGCCGGAAGGCGGTGAATATGGCGAGCAGGAACTGGCTCTCATCAAAGACCTGACCGAGAAAGTCTCGGAATATCAGTCCCATATGGATGCGATCGACGTGCGCAAAGGCGCCAACGCCCTGCGCGCGATCTGGGTCGCGGGCAACGAGTACCTGCAATCTGCCGCGCCTTGGGCCACGTTCAAGGAAGACCCGGAGAAAGCCGCCGCGCAGGTCCGTCTCGGCCTCAACCTGATCGGCCTCTACGCCCGTCTCTCCAGCCCCTTCATCCCGGACACGACCGGGAAGCTCCAGACCGCTCTGGTGCTGCCCGATCTCGACTGGCCCGAAGATGTGGCGGCGACGCTCGACGCTCTGAAACCGGGCCATGTCTTCACCGTGCCGGACAATCTTTTCGCCAAGATTGCCGATGAGCAGCGTGAGGAATGGCAGGAGAAATTTTCCGGCACGCGGAGCTGATCACGGCGCGACGAAATATACAAAATACCCTCCCTGCGGAGGGTATTTTTTTTGCGCAGCCGAGCACTCGGCACATCGCATTTCATTTGATTTTGAGAGTTCAGTGGTACCCGCGGCCGGACTCGAACCGGCACGGCCAGTTACGGCCTAAGGATTTTAAGTCCTCTGTGTCTACCATTCCACCACGCGGGCATGCCCGGCCTGCCGGGCTAAGGGCCAAGCGGATCACTCAGCTCAGGCCTCCTAACATCTTGCCGGTCGATTGCCCAGCCATGTCAGGCACAGAAAACCAGACGCAAAAATGTCGTCCAGACAGTTACAGGATGACACTCCAGAGGCAAGTCGAATTCATAAAAAACGGACCCAAGAGGCCCGCTCATGTGATGCTGATTTTCAAGCGCCAAACGTCAGTCCGTATTGGACGCCACACGGCGGGCGCCAAGACGGCTGAGCGTACGGTCGAACGCCACGCCGACCGGGGTCGGTTGCAGCGAGTTCGTGACGAGATTGATCTTCGGCTGAGCCCCGTAATACGGATATGGGTTCGCCGCGAACCACGCGTGGCGCTCCACGAAAGGCAGCTTCTCCATCATCGTGATCGCAGCCTCCGCGAAAGCGGCGTTTTGGGCGTAGCTGGAAGTCTTGACGTTGCTCCAATCGACGAAAGCAAATTCCGTGACCCAGATCGGCCGCTTGTATTCGGCATAGACCGCCCGCAGCCAGTTCTCGAAGGCTTTCACATTGCCATTCGTCGAGTAGTAGTGAACCGCCATGAAATCGACGCGCAATCCTTTGGCTTCGGCTTGCGTCATAAAACGGCGCTGCCAGGAATTTTTCCCGAGCGTTTGACCTTGGGTCGTTGCAGGGCTTCCGAGCCGCAGACCGCGCGCTTCAAGACGCGGCCAGAGTTGGATGGCCTTTTCCACCGAGAGATTGCTGCCTTCGTTCGTCGAACGATTGTCCGGTTCATTGAAGCCGAGCAAAGCACGGACAGGCAGAGCGGAAACGATTTTCTTGTTCACATCCGAGGCGTCACGGATCATCGGCACAAATTCGACGGAGCGCCGACGCTTGTCCTGAGACCACATCTGATCGGGACGCCAATTGTAGTACCAGCCAAGTGCGGGCGCCTCCTCGATCCAGCGCAACATGCTTTTGCCAGAGGTTTCCCACGCGCCGATCCCCGCCTTGTCGGCAAAAAGCGCCGAAGGCATGAGCAGGGTCATGAGCGTTAGGCCTGTCAGTATGAGTCTTCGGATCATAACTGCCTCATCATTCGCGAGGAAAGGACGGGAGAATGTCTGAGAGTCATAGGGAGGAGAGATGCCGTGACTGGGGCTAGATTGTGGCAAAGAGCGGGCAAGTAGCCTGCGCCCCGCAGGTTTGTCCAGAAACAGCGAACATGCTTTTTATCGTCCGGCGAGAATCCGCCTCCGAAGCGCTTCCGAGCGAAACGAGGGCGCCTGCGGTTGCTCTTGACCTTCCGTCCCCGCCGGTCACATTGAGCACATGTTTCCGATCCGCGATCATAATCCGTCCCGCCGCCCTGCTCTGGTGACCTACGCCCTGATCGCGATAAATCTCGCGGTGTTTCTCGCCATGCTGCCGAGCTACGGCAACGAGCGTGCGCTTATGTCGATCTATTCGGAATGGGCGCTGCTTCCCGCGCGGATCAATTATGGCGAGGGGTATTACACCTTCTTCACCTCTATGTTCATGCATGGCGGCATCATGCATATCGCGGGCAATATGCTGTTCCTCTGGATTTTCGGAGACAATCTCGAAGACGAGATGGGGCATGGCCGTTATCTGGGCTTCTATCTGCTCTGCGGGCTGGCGGCGGGTCTGGCGCAGTACCTCGCCGCGCCGACATCTCGGGTTCCCATGGTCGGAGCTTCCGGCGCAATCGCGGGCGTGATGGGCGGCTATCTCTTGTTGTTCCCGAAGGCGCGTGTCGATGTGCTCTTCATTTTCATTATCTTTTTCAAGATATTCCCGCTCCCCGCATGGGTCATGCTCGGACTGTGGTTCGCGCTTCAGGTTGTGGCCGAACTCGGCTCGGCAGCCAGCACGGGAGGCGTTGCCCATATGGCCCATGTCGGTGGATTTGTTGCTGGGGTCGTGGCGACGCTGCCGCTTTGGTTGCGGCTGGGTGGGGTGCGCTATTGGCAGCAGAGCGCGGGACGCCCCATGCATGCGGAGGCCAAATACAATCTGGCACGCAGCTCAATTCCTGTGGTGCGGCGACGTCGCTAAATGCGACATCACGACATTCACCTAAAAATGCTTGGACCCTAAGGGGGAAGATACAATCTCGAAGCAAGAAGTGAAGCCTTGAGATGGAGCTACACTCAATCCTCTTCGGTCAGGTAATCCGCAACATCAATGCTTTCGACCTCAGAATTGAGCCTCAATGTGAAATCATAAGCGCCTTCCCAGATGATCGCGATGACCATGAGGCTTAAGCCAACGATTGCAGACACCAACACCACCCAATCGACAGTAACAGCCCCGTCGTCTTGGGCGCGATAACGCCGCCAATGCCCGTTCAATGCAAAAATCACGTGTATCCCTCCGATGATTACGATCATAATCACAAGAGAAAACGGCCAAACTTTGACAAGATCGGCACGATAGATTGATATCGGCTAGGCTATTCAGAGACGCTCGGAATGCGCCCTATGCGTCGAATCACATTATAGGAAAGCGCCTTTAGGCCGAACGGATCACCTTGGCAAAACGCTCGAACAGCGCTTCGTTGCCGCTGATCACCTCACCGCTCTCAACCGGGTTGTCTTCGGGGTTGATCCCTTCGACGAAGCCACCCGCTTCTTTCACAAGAAGCACACCGGCAGCCATGTCCCAAGCGTTCAGACGGCGCTCCCAGAACCCGTCGTAACGCCCCGCAGCCACGTAAGCCAAATCGAGAGCCGCAGAGCCCCAGCGGCGCACGCCAGCGGTCGCGGGCAGCAGGCGGGCCAGATCGCGAAGCGTTTCCGGCAGATCGCCGCGCCCACCGAACGGCAGACCCGTGGCGAAGATCGACTCGATCATCTTGGTGCGGCCCGACACACGGATACGGGTGTCGTTCATCCATGCCCCTGCGCCTTTTTCGGCCCAGAACAGCTCCCCCTTGGCCGGGTCGAACACAACGCCAGACACGACTTCGCCCTTATGCTCAAGCGCGATGGAGACCGCCCAGTGCGGCAGGCCGTGCAGGAAGTTGGTGGTGCCATCGAGCGGATCGACGATCCAGCGGCGCGTCGGGTCTTTGCCCTCGACGGGTTTGCTTTCCTCGCCGGTCCAACCGTAATTCGGGCGCGCTTCCATCAGCGTCTCGCGGATGATCTCTTCGGCCCGGATGTCAGCGCGCGACACGAAATCCCCCGCGCCTTTCGAGGAGACCTGAAGGTTCTCGACTTCGCGGAAATCCTTGACCAGAGAACGACCTGCCGAACGGGCGGCTTTGATCATGACGTTGAGATTTGCGCTGCCTTGCATGGTCGAGGCTCCGAAAAGATAAAAGATCTGGGATATTCAGACCGCGCGTATACGCCGCGAAACCCGTCCTGCCAAGGGTGTGTGGACAAAGAATCCGGCAAATTCATACGAATCCGTGTAAGATGGGGATGCATTTACAGAAGAGTGAGCCCATGTCCTATTTTCAGATCGCCGTCCTGCCCGTTCCAAGTGTCAACAAAGCCGCTTATCAACATATGGCACAGGCCATGGCACCCCTGTTCAAAGGCTACGGCGCGCTACAGGTGTTCGAAGGCTGGGGCGACATGGTGCCCGACGGGGAAATCACATCTTTGCCCATGGCGGTAAAGCTCGAGACCAATGAGACGGTTGTGGTCAGCTTCATCGAATGGCCAGATGCAGATACGGCGATGGCCTGCATGCGGGCCATGGAAACGGACCCACAGTTCACCGAACTTTATAAAGACATGCCGTTCGACGGATCGCGAATGATCTTTGGCAGTTTTGAGACCCTGCTCAAACAGTGACCCCGTCGCGGCCCTGCCCCGCATCTTTCACCCCCGCTGGAGCTTTACCGCCTCGGTTTTCGCGATCCGCAGCACATGCGCCATGTAGGGTTTGGTCAGATCATCGTCGCGCACGGCGGCAAACATCCGGCGCGTGACGCCTGTCGCGGTAAGCGGGCGGATGGCGTAATCGGAGTGGCTTCGAATATCACGCATAACCCAATCCGGCAGCACCGCAACCCCGCGCCCTGCCCCGACCAGCATCAGGATGACGTCGGTCAATTCGACCTGCCGCTGCTGCGCAGGTTCGACCCCGGCGGGCGTCAGCAAATCCTTGAACACATCAAGCCGCGCGCGGTCCATCGGATAGGTGATCAGGGTTTGGTCGCGGAAATCCTCGGCTTCCAAAAAAGGTTTCGCAGCCAAAGACGATTTCGACGACATCACGCACATCGGCGCATAATCGAACAGCGGCACAAAGGTGATGCCGGGAATGTCTTCGGGATCTGAGGAGATGACGAAATCCACCTCTTCGCGCTCCAGCGCGGGCAAGGCTCCGAAGGCGAGCCGCTGGCGAATATCGACGTCGATCTCGGGCCATGCCTTGCGGAAGTGATTGAGCACAGGAAAGAGCCAGTCAAAACAGGCATGGCATTCCATCGCGATGTGCAACCGACCGGAGGTGCCTTCTTCGATGCCGCGAAACTCGGCTTCGAGCGCCTGCACCTTGGGCAGCACGTCTTCGGCCAGCGCCAAAAGCTTCATCCCCGCAGGCGACAGCTTCATCGGCTTCGAGCGACGCACGAACAGCTCGACCCCGGCCTGATCCTCAAGCCCTTTGACCTGATGGGACAGCGCGGACTGGGTGATGTTGAGCCGATCCGCAGCGCGGGCAAGCCCGCCCTCCTCATGGATGGCCTTGATCGTGCGCAGATGGCGGAATTCGAGATGCACCTTGAATGACACTCATGTTGATCTTGAGAATTATGAATTTGTCCCACAGGGCGCTGCGTGACACAAGAGCCGTCAGCCCAAGAGGACAAGACCATGACAAAAGCGCCAACAATCTCCTTCGAATTCTTCCCGCCGAAGGATATCGAAGCCTGTTTCAGCCTGTTCGAAACGCTTCAGGTTCTGGGCGATATGTCTCCGGAATTCGTGTCCGTGACCTATGGCGCGGGCGGCACGACGCGCGAGCTGACCCATGACGCGGTGGCTCTGCTACACCGGAAATACGGCTGGAACGTCGCGGCGCATCTCACCTGTGTGAACGCGACGCGCGAAGAAACCCTTGCGATCGCAGAAGGCTACAAAGCGGTGGGCGTTTCAGAGATCGTGGCGCTGCGGGGCGACCCGCCGAAAGGTCAGGGCAAATTCACCCCGGCGGAGGGCGGTTTTGCCAATTCCGCCGAGTTGATTTCGGCCCTCAAAGAAACCGGCGATTTCAAAATCCGCGTTGGCGCCTATCCCGATCCGCACCCGGATGCGGAGGACGAAACCTCGGACATCACTTGGCTCAAACACAAATTCGAAGCCGGAGCCGATTCGGCGATCACGCAGTTCTTCTTTGAGCCCGAGAATTTCTTTCGCTTTCGGGATCGCTGCGCGCGCGCAGGCATCGAGGGGCATATCATTCCCGGCATTCTTCCGATCACGAGTTGGAAAGGCATTCAGAGATTCGCTGCAAGTTGCGGCACGCCGATCCCGATCAGCTACGAAGCCGCGTTCGAACACTCAACGGACCACCACAAGCTTTCGGTCGACCTCTGCACCAAACTCTGTGAAAAGCTTCTCCAAGAAGGCGTCGAAGACCTGCATTTCTACACGCTGAACCGTCCGACACTGACCAAGGCGGTCTGCGCCAATCTGGGCGTGAACTGATCGGCTCAGCCGTTCAAAGCCGGGTGGCGGATCTCTGACGGGTCCGACCCGACCACACGTTTTTCGCGCAACAGAAATAATTTCCCCCAGCCCCGGTTCATGCCGATGGACGGTCCGTGAGGATCGGCCAGATAGCGCGAGCGCCAGTCTTTCGGCAGGGCCAGCCCCGCAAGTTCCGCCTTATCGAGCATCCAGACCAGCGTCGCGTTCGACAGGCGGCGCTCCGGGTTGGCCCCGGACAATTGCCCGCCGACATCGCCATGCGTGCCGGGAAACCACATTTGTTGCAGCACCTGCCCTTTGGACTCTGGGTTCGTCTCGAACAGGAACGGCGCGTAGGCGCTGCGCGCTTCGTCATGGGCAAGCGCATGATAGGCGCGCTTGACACAGCGTGCGGGCTTCCTGTCGTAAAACTCATGAAACACGGTCGAGTATCGCCAGACGATGGGCATATGCAGCCCCAGCGCCGAGACCGTATCCCAGACCCCCAAAAAGTCGATCTCCACCTTCGGGTGACAGTATGTCGCGGTAAATTCGGCGGAGGCATGGGTGTGCGGCGCCATTTGGTAATGGCGGTAGGCCACGAGAATATTGCGCACTGTCGCTTCCTCAGGTCGCAGCAGTCCGATCATATCGATCAACCCCGACAGCGAACGCACCGCATAGGCCCCGCGCGAATAGCCGAACAGGAAAATCCGGTCGCCGGGACGGTAACGGGAGGCCAGCGCGCCATAGACGCGTTGGATTTGCTTGTGAATGCCCCGCCCCTCGATCACATCCATCGTGTCGCGCCAGCCGCGCCACTGAATCCCCGCCTCGTAGCGCACCAGCATGTTCGCCCCCTGCGCCGCTTCTGAGCAGAGCTTGTAGGTCAGCCCCGCATTGGTTTCAAAGCCCGGCGACAGCGAGGACAGCGTGCCATCCATGATGATCACATGGGTCAGCGGGCCACGCGAATGATGGCCGCCGGAGGTGCGCACTCTCTGACGGAATTTGAACAGGTGCGAAACGCGACCAAAGAGGCCTTTTTTCTGATCCATACGAAACAGTTAGCATGAAAAAATGAAAAATCCCCTCCCTTTCACGAGGGAGGGGACGTTGCGTCACAGGCTTGTCGCGTCATTCTGGACAGTCGGGCCGGGACATTCGGCCCGGACGGCCCTTCAGGCGACAAAACGCGACGATCAGATGTGGCGCTGCACCGTTTCCACGGTGATCTGGCCAAAGCCGTTGAATTTGGTCGCGGTCGCCACGGAATAGGCGCCCAGACCGTAGAAGATCACGTGATCTTCCTCTTCCATCGTCACCGGGAAGCCCAGCTCAGACGGCAGTTTGTCGAGACTATCGCAGGTCGGGCCGAACACGGTGCGAAGCACTTTGTCGCCTTCACGTTTGACGCCTTGCGGGCCGAACACGCCGATACGGTCGATCACGCCGACGAGATGCAGCTCGGAAAGGCCGCCATAGACGCCGTCGTTCAGGAACACATGCGCATCGTCGCGGATCGCTTTGACGCGGGTCACGAGCGAGTAGCTTTCCGCCACAAGACCACGGCCCGGCTCGCACACGAGCGCCGGCATGTCCGCGCCAAAAGCCTCAGCCGCGACACGACCGATCAGGTCGAAGGTCGGCTCAAGCTGCGGCACCACCTCGTTCAGACGGTGCGACGGGAAACCGCCACCCACGTTCAGACGGGCGATTTTGACGTCGGCCATGCGCGCGATGTCGGCAGCGGCACGGATGTATTTGTCCCATGCATGCGGATCGGTGCACTGCGTGCCCGGGTGGAAGGTCAGGGACGGCGTGAAGCCGAGCTGAGATGCGAGAAGCAGAAGCTCAGCAGCGGATTCAACGGTCGCACCGAATTTCGCACCGAAGTTGTAGGCAGCGCCTTCAACCGGCAGTTTGAAGCGCACGGAAATCTCGACACCATCGGCAGGCACCAGTTCGCCGAGTTTCACGAGCTCGGAGTGGCTGTCCACGGAGTAGGATTTCACGCCCATTTTGACAGCGTGCAGGATCTCGGTGCGCGACCGCACCGGGTTGTTGTAATGCATGGCCGCGCCGGGGGCGATGCGGGCAATGGTGTCCATCTCCACAGGAGAGGCCACGTCAAAGCCTTTGATGCCAGCGGCAACGAGGTTGGCGAGCACTTCTTCGTCCGGGTTGGACTTCACCGCATAGGTGACAAGTCCCGGAAATCCTTTGAGGAAACGACGCGCGGTCGCTTGCAGGATGGCCGGAGAGAAGAACAGCACGGGATGCTCGGGAGCATGCGTGCGCAGGTATTCGCTGGGCGTTGCCCAGATGGTTTTAGAGAGCCCCATTGGTCATGTCCTTTACCAACAGAGCGCAGCCACATCTTGCCCGGGAAAAGTCCGGTTGGGATAGCGCTTACGCGGTTAATCCTAACCAGGCCAGGTGCGGGACCGCCTCGTTTTTCGTTCGGGCGACCGTCCTTCGATCCTGTCTTTCAATAAGCGCTATATGCGTGTTGATTTGGTCGATAGAAATAGTAAAATCGTGCGGAATGCCGGTCAAATTGACGAAATGGTCGGTCAAATTTACAATGCTTGATCAGCCGGTTCAAATCTTCGGGCCGCTGCGGTTTCAGGAACGGCTAAATGGACGAACTTGATCAAAAAATTCTGACGGCGCTGGCCGCCGATTCCTCCACCTCGGTCTCCCGCCTCGCCCGCCGCTTCAAGGTCGCGCGCTCGACCGTGCAGGCCCGGCTGGAACGGATGGAAACAAACGGAACCATCGCAGGGTACACCATCAAGCTCGGCGATGTGGCGCTTGCGCGGCGGATCAAGGCAACTGTGCTCATTCAGGTGGAACCCCGCACCTCCGCCTCTGTCGTGACGAAACTCAAAGCAATCCCGGAGGTGGAAATGGTCGCGACCTCAACGGGGCGCGTGGACCTGATCGCGCAGATCGCCTGTGACACGACGGAAGAGATCGACCAGACGCTCGATCAGATCAATGGCATCACCGGCGTGCAGGACATTGAGAGCCTGATCCACCTCTCGGTGAAGTTCGACCGTTCGATCTGACCCGAACGGCCCCTCGCCTCATTCCGCGGGGTGCGCCCGCCCCCGCGGTTCCGGCAAAAGCCCCGACATATGGCTGCGCCGGATCGCCCCCGCCATTTCCTCCGCACCACGCGTCGCAAAGACAATACCGCGCACAGGATCGGCCAATTGGTTGACCGTCCCCGTCACGTAAACCCCGAGATCGGGGGAGAAAAAACAGGAGCTTCCACCAAAGCCGAAATGGCCGATCAAGCTCGGCGGCTTGCGAAGAACCCGCTTCGGCCGAAATCCCAACCGCCGCGGCGCGTGCAGCCACCAAGGCGCCGCGATCCGCATGATGCCAGTGCCAAACTCCGCCGGATAGAACATTGTGCGCCATGTATAGAGCTTCGGCAGGATGCGGCGATCAAAGAGATAGCCCTCAAAAAATCCGCGCAGGAAAATCAGAGAGTCGCGCGAGGTGGTGACGAGCCCGCCATCGGCCTGTAGCGAGGTCATCGTGCGCGGCACATGTACGATCATCCGGCGCGACATCGGTGGCACGGGATGACGATCCGCCGGATCACAGTAGATATAGGTGGAGCGCAAACCCAGGCGTTCGGCCACACGACGCTGCACGAGATGTGCAAAGCTCTGCCCCTCGATCTCTTCGATCACACGCCCCAAAAGGTGATAATTCGTATCGGTATAGATCGCCCGCCCTGCACTTCCGGGGGCCGCGACAGCGCCATGAGAGCGCGTGCGCTGGATCACATCCTCAAAGCCCCATCCGCCATCGACACCTTCGACAAGTTCATGCCGTAGCCTGCGCGCGTGGTATTTGTAGATAAAGTAATCCCCGAAGCCGGAGGTATGCGACATCAAATGGCGCACCGTCACCTCTGCGGTGCGGTCCACGCCATCTTTGACATGGAGTTCCGAGCACTGCGCGCAATCGCCAAGATAGTGAACAAAAGGCAGGTCGAAATCGATCTTCCCCTCCTCCAGCAACTGCAACAGGATTGCGGTGACGAATAGCTTCGTCACGCCGGTGGCAAAATAGGGCGTGCGCGTGTCCAGATTGCCCGCCCCAAGGTGACATTCGCGCCCGGTTTCCATGTCGAACATCGACAGGGCCACACCGCTGTGCCACCCGCTGCGGATCATCTTCTCGGCCAGTTTCTGTAAATGCGCGGGGGCGGCGGCCATGGCATGCTCCTTTCGGCTCCGAAAGGGGTGATGCCACATCAAGCTTTAACACCGCGTCAATTTCATCGCCCGCCCGAGGGTTTCCGCTGTTTTTATCGCGCCCCCATCGCACAAATGTGGGGAGTTTCTCCCTTTCCCTCTCACGTCCCGCACGGTAAAAGCGCGAGACCCAAGAGCGCCCCGGTCCAATCGCGGCGTTCAGACCGGAAAAGACGAAGCGAGCGAGACCAAGATGGCCATGGAAAAGACTTTCGACGCGCAGGATTCAGAAGCGCGCATCTACGCGGAATGGGAAAAGGCCGGGGCTTTCAAAGCCGGCGCCCATAAGAAGCGCGACGAAACCTTCACCATCATGATCCCGCCGCCCAACGTGACCGGCGCTCTGCACGTGGGCCACGCGTTCAACAACACCATTCAGGACATCCTTGTCCGCTGGCACCGGATGCGCGGCTTTGACACGCTCTGGCAGCCCGGTCAGGACCATGCGGGCATTGCGACCCAGTTGATGGTCGAAAAGGAACTGGCAAAGACGCAGCAACCGTCCCGCGCCGAGCTTGGCCGCGAAGCCTTCCTTGAGAAAGTCTGGGAATGGAAAGGCAAATACGGCTCGACCATCATCAACCAGCTCAAGCGCCTCGGCTCCTCTTGTGACTGGTCCCGCAACGCTTTCACCATGTCCGGCGCGCCGGGTGCGCCCGAAGGCGAGGAAGGCAACTTCCATGACGCCGTGATCAAGGTCTTCGTCGATATGTATGAGAAAGGTCTCATCTATCGCGGCAAGCGTCTGGTGAACTGGGACCCGCATTTCGAAACCGCGATTTCCGATCTGGAAGTCGAGAACATCGAAGTTGCGGGCCACATGTGGCACTTCAAATACCCGCTCGCGGGCGGCGAGACCTACACCTATGTCGAGAAGGACGAGGACGGCAACGTCACCTTCTCCGAGGAGCGCGACTATATCTCCATCGCGACGACCCGCCCCGAGACCATGCTCGGCGATGGCGCGGTGGCCGTGCACCCGGATGACGCACGCTATGCGCCGATTGTGGGCAAGCTCTGTGAAATCCCGGTCGGCCCGAAAGAGCACCGCCGTCTGATCCCGATCATCACCGACGAATACCCCGACATGACCTTCGGCTCCGGTGCGGTGAAAATCACCGGTGCGCATGACTTCAACGACTATCAGGTCGCCAAACGCGGTGGTCTGCCGATGTATCGTCTGATGGACACCAAGGGCGCAATGCGCGCGGATGGCCTGTCCTATGAGGAAAGCGCGCTTCTGGCCGCCGAGATTCTCGCCGGAAAACCCTTCACCGAGGCCGAAGTTGACACAATCAACCTCGTGCCCGATCACCTGCGTGGCCTCGACCGGTTCGACGCCCGCAAATCGGTGGTTTCTGAGATCAACGACGAAGGTCTGGCGGTGATGACCACCGTCACCAAGAAGGTCAAAGACGAGGACGGCAACGAGTCCGAGGTGAGCGAGACCGTGCCTTACGTCGAAGACAAGCCGATCATGCAGCCCTTTGGCGACCGTTCCAAAGTCGTCATCGAGCCGATGCTGACCGACCAATGGTATGTGGACGCGGAAAAAATCGTCGGCAAGGCGCTCGACGCCGTGCGCACCGGCAAGACGAAGATCATGCCGGAAAGCGGTGAGAAAACCTATTTCCATTGGCTTGAGAACATCGAACCGTGGTGCATCTCGCGCCAGCTTTGGTGGGGTCACCAGATCCCGGTCTGGTACGGGCTCGACCTCTCCGCGCCGAACTTCACCGATGACGAAGGCGACGGCGCGCTTGACGAGGTGGAACTCATGCGCCTTCTGACCGAGGGTGGCATGCTCCATCGCGGCACCGTGCATCACTGCGCGGCCGATTTCGAGGGCGTCCATGGCAAATTCTTCGCCGATATGGACAATCTGCCGACCCCGCTCAACCATGCCCGCGTGGTCGAGGTCGCCAGCCGTCAGGAAGCCAACGAGGTCTTCGCCACGTCCTTGGCCGAATACAACGTCACGCAAGACCCGACCAAACTGGTCTACCCGGTCTGGCGCGACGCCGATGTGCTCGACACTTGGTTCTCTTCGGGCCTCTGGCCGATCGGCACGCTCGGCTGGCCGAACTGGGATGAGAGCACCTCGAAATACTTCCCGACCGATGTGCTTGTGACCGGTTTCGACATCCTGTTCTTCTGGGTCGCCCGGATGATGATGATGCAATTGGCCGTGGTGGACGAAGTGCCGTTCCACACCGTTTACCTGCACCAGCTCGTTCGCGACGAGAAGGGCAAGAAAATGTCGAAAACCACGGGCAACGTCATCGACCCGCTGGAGATCATCGACGAATACGGCGCCGATGCGCTGCGCTTCACCAACGCCTCGATGGCCTCCATCGGCGGGGTGCTGAAACTCTCCGTCGACCGGATCAAAGGCTATCGCAACTTCGGCACCAAAATCTGGAACGCCGCGCGCTTTGCCGAGATGAACGGCGTGTTCGAAGGTTACACGCCGGGCGTCACCCCGACCCCGACCGCAACGGTGAACAAATGGATCATGGGCGAGACGGTGAAGGTGCTGGCCGAGGTCAACAAAGCCTTTGAAGAATACCGTTTCAACGACGCCGCCAACGCGCTTTACGCCTTTGTCTGGGGCAAGTTCTGCGACTGGTATGTCGAATTCTCGAAACCCCTGTTCTACGATGGGGACGAGGCGACCTTGGCCGAGACGCGTCAAACGATGGGCTGGGTACTCGATCAGTCGCTCGCCATGATGCACCCGATCATGCCCTTCATCACCGAAGAGCTTTGGGGCACCGTCAACGGCGCACGCGATCTGCTCGCGGTCTCCGACTGGCCGGAGCTGTCCGACGATCTGATCGACGCGGACGCTGGCGCGGAAATGAACTGGGTCATTGATCTCGTGGAACAAATCCGCTCCTCGCGCGCCGAGGTGCACGTCCCTGCGGGCCTCAAAATCCCGATGGTTCAGGTCGAGTTGGACGACGCAGGCAAAACCGCCTTCGCCAACAATGAAGCCCTGATCATGAAGCTCGCACGGCTCGACACGGTGTCGGAAGGCGCAATGCCGAAAGGCGCGATCACCATTTCGGTCGCGGGCGGCACGTTCGCCCTGCCGCTCGAAGGCGTGATCGACATCGCGGAGGAAAAAGCGCGGCTTGAGAAAACGCTTGGCAAGCTCGCGAAGGAACTCGGCGGTCTGCGCGGCCGGTTGAAAAACCCGAAATTCATGGCCTCCGCCCCGGAAGAGGTGGTCGCTGAGGCGCAGGAAAACCTTGCTGCCCGCGAAGAGGAAGAGACCAAACTCAAAGCCGCTCTGGCGCGTCTCGCCGAGATCGGCTGATCAGGTTTACATCATGAAAAAGGCCCGCCAATTTGGCGGGCCTTTTGTTTTGAGTATTTGCAGCAGCAAAGGAAACACCGTCAGTCATAGACCGGCGCGCGCTTTTGCATCTGCGCCATGACCGTTTCCATCTGGTCTTTCGTCCCGATCAGCGCGCGCTGTTCCCGACTTTCCTCCATCAGGACATGCGCCCGGTCATCGGAGCTTTCCGCCGTGCCGATCAGCCGTTTGACGGCGCGCATAGCGGAGGGGCTTTTGCTTGCAATTGTTTTGGCGATCTCAAGTGCGCGGGCATGCGCGTTCTCGGCCAGTTCGGAGACAAGGCCAAGCTCTACAGCACGCGCGGCGGGCACGATCTCGTTCGTATAGGTCAGATAGCGCAAGACGTCGGAACGCAGCACACGCGGGAAAAGCACCATGCCGCCCATATCCGGCACAAGGCCCCATTTCATTTCCATGATCGACAGCTGCGCCTCCGGGGAGGCGACGCGGATGTCGGCGGCAATCGCGAGCTGCATCCCCGCGCCGAAACAGGGGCCTTGGATCGCGGCAATCACCGGGATCGGCAGGTCATAGAGCGCAAGCGAGAAAGCTTGAAACGCGTTGCAATCGCCATGGGTGCGCTCCATCACAAGCTTGTCGAGGTCTTCCGTTAAGAAGCGTTGGAAATTCGACGTGTCCAGCCCGGCACAGAACGCCTTCCCCGCCCCCGAAAGGATCACGACACGCGCGTCAGAAGCTTTGATCTCCGCCACACGGGCGAGTAGATCGGCGATCAACTCTTCGGTCACCGCGTTCATCTTGTCCGGGCGGTTCAGGGTCAGATGGGCAATATGGTCTTTGATCTCAAGCGTGACGGTCATGATGTGTCCTCCTCTTGCGCAACGCTAGCAGCGCAAAAATGCGCGGTCAGGTCTGACGTTACGGCGCTTGCGCAGGGCCGCGGTTTGAGGCAGGAGAAGCGCATGACCGATACCCGCCTCACCCCGCTCGCCCAAACGCTCCCCTCCACCGTGCCCTTCGTGGCCCCTGAACGCATGGAAGAATTGCGCGGCGCAGGATTTGACGCCCGTCTCGGCGCGAATGAGCTGTCCTTTGGACCCTCTCCCAAGGCGCTGAGTGCGATGGCCGAAAGCCTTGCGGGCGTGTGGAAATACGGAGAGCCGGAGAACCGCGATTTGCGCTTCACCATTGCCGAGCAGCTTGGCATCGCCCCGGAAGAAGTGACGGTTGGCGAAGGCATCGACGGGCTCTTGGGCAATCTGGTGCGGCTTTATGTTAGCCCCGGCGATGCTGTGGTGACCTCTGCTGGCTCCTACCCGACGTTCAATTACCATGTGGCGGGCTTTGGCGGAGTACTCCACACCGTGCCCTACAAGGACGATCACGAAGACCCCGAGGCGCTGATCGCGAAGGCGAAAGAGGTCGGTGCGAAACTGGTGTACTTGTCCAATCCGAACAATCCGATGGCAACGGTGCATTCGGCCGAAACCGTGCAGGCGATGATCGATGCCGTGCCCGAGGGCTGTCTGATGATCCTGGACGAGGCCTATACGGAATTTGCGCCAGAAAGCACGCGCCCCAAGCTCAATACCCAAGACAAGCGTGTCATCCGTTTCCGCACTTTTTCAAAAGCTTACGGCATGGCGGGCGCCCGGATCGGTTATGGTCTCGCACATCGCGACATCGCCACGGCTTTTGACAAGATCCGCAACCACTTCGGTGTGAACCGCATCGCGCAAGCGGGAGCTTTGGCGGCCCTGCAAGATCAGGACTACCTCGCCGCAACCGTAGAGCGCGTGGCGGCAGGACGCCTTGAACTTGCACGGATCGCGCAATTGAACGGTTTGACGCCCCTACCCTCCGCCACCAATTTCGTCACGATGGATTGTGGCCGGGATGGCGATTATGCGCGGGCCTTGCTCAAAGCGCTTGAGGCGCGCGGCGTCTTTGTGCGCATGCCCGGCGTCGCGCCGATGGATCGCTGCATCCGGGTGTCCGTTGGCCTGCCGGAAGAGATCGCGGTCTTCGGTGAGCGCCTGCCTCTCGCACTGGCCGATCTGGCCTGACGCCCTCCCCGGCCCGACATCAAAAGAAAAGGCGCCCGAGGGCGCCTTTGTCGTTTTAGCTCGATCAACCTAAGATCAGGAGCGTTCCGCCAGAACCGCCGCGGCCGCGCGAGACGCGCCAGCGCCATGCGGAATTTGCAGAGCGGTGAACGCGGTTTCCATCGCACCGATGATGCCAAGCACCATATGCGCGTTGATGTGGCCCATGTGCCCGATGCGGAAGTAACCTGCGGCCTCATCCGAGCCGATCTCGCCAAAACCAAGCGAAATGCCGAGCGTGATGCCGAGATGCTCGGTCATCCATTCCCGGAGACGCGTGCCGTCCGGGCCACCGAGGCTCAGAGTGGTCACGGCATGGGAACGGTATTCCGGCTCCGCGATATTAAAGCGCAGGTTGCCGCCCTGCCCCCAAGTATCGACAGCGGCCCAATAGGCGCGCGCGAGCGTTTCATGGCGCGCCCAGACATTTTCCAGCCCTTCGTCGAGGATCATGGAAACCGCCTGACGCAGACCATAAAGGTGATGCGTCGGCGGCGTGCCATCGAAATATTCATAGAGATGCACCGGATTGGCGCGCGTTTCCCAGTCCCAATATGGCGTACGCATATCGTTGCCGTTTCCGGCCTGACGCGCTTTCTCGGAGAACCAGACAAAGCCCATGCCCGGCGGCGTCATCAGACCTTTCTGAGAGGCGGCGATCATCACATCGACGCCCCAATTGTCCATCTCGAACCGATCACAGCCGAGCGAAGCAATACAGTCCACCGCGAAAACCGCCGGGTGACCCGCGGCGTCGATCGCCTTTCGCATGGCGGCGATGTCGTTGCGCACGGAGGTGGCTGTGTCGACATGAACGGTCATCACGGCTTTGATCTTGTGCTCCGTGTCGGCTTTCAGCGCCTCTTCGAGACGCGTGGGATCGACCGGGGCATGTTTGCCGAATTCGATAGTTTCCACATCCGCGCCCAGACGCCGGGCGACATCGGCCCAGCCGTGGCCGAAATTGCCGGTCAGACAGACCAGCACCTTATCGCCGCGCGAGATCATGTTGGTGAGAGAGGCTTCCCAAAGCCCATGCCCGTTGGTGATATACATCGCCACATGCTCTGTGGTGCCCGCGATGGTTTTCAGATCAGGGACAAGCGCATGGGTCAGCTCAACCAGCTCACCGGTGTAGATATTCGGCGCGGGGCGATGCATCGCCTGCAAAACCGGATCAGGGATCACGGACGGACCGGGGATAGCAAGATAGTGGCGACCATTTGCAAGTGTCATGGGAAACCTCGAAAAGAAAAGTGGCTCAAGCGGTAACGCTCTCCCGCCTACAGGTCAATTGCGCGGGCTGTCACATCGGGGTGCGCGGCTTTGCAACACGGCCCGAGGATGACACCAGCGCCGATGATCATAGCCCCGCCGATGCTCAGGCCCATCGCTTGCCCCATAGTGCAAAGGACGATAAAGAGGCGCGATAATTATGGATCGGTCCGCATGTTCAAGAAGCTGAAAAAAGGGTTCAAGAAACTCGAACGGGCCGAGGTCGGTGCGTTTGGCAATGATATCTCCACGCCGCGCACACGGCGTCTGGCGATGTGGCATTTCCACTTGTTCGACCATGCCTTTCTGCGCGGCATCTGGACCAATCTCTATGAATTCGCGCCCGGCGCGTGGCGTTCGAACCAGCCCTCGCCGAAACGGATCGAGCGCTATGCCAAGATGGGCATCAAGACGATCCTGTCGCTGCGCGGCGACAAAGATGTGTCCTACACCCTGCTGGAACGGCAGGCCTGCGAGAAATACGGCATTCGTCTGATCACCACGAAAAAAGCCGGGGCGCGAAATGCGCTTAAGCCGGAAGATTACGTCGAACAGATCGATATTCTGGCCTCGCTTGAAAAGCCGTTTCTCATTCACTGCAAATCCGGCGCCGATCGGGCGGGGATGGCCTCAGCACTTTATTTGATGCATTGTGAGGGCGCGAGCATCGTGGAGGCGAAAAAAATGCTGTCCCTGCGTTTCATGCATTTGAAAAGCACCAAGACCGGCATTCTCGACTACATTCTCAAAATGTATGAAGAGGACGTCAAAGCGCATGGTCCAATGCCGATCCGGGATTGGTTCGCCACCCGCTATGATCGCAAGTCCGCCAAAGAATTCAAGACGTTCCGGTCGTTCCCATGACAAAACACACAGCACTCCCAACACCTGAGATTCCGGAGATTCCATCCCGGAAACTGATCGGCTGGCTTTGGAGCACCTATCTCAACCGCCATATTCCATTGGTGGTCGTCGCCCTCGTACTCATGTCCCTCGAAGGGTCGATGCTCGGCGCGCTCTCCTATTTGATCAAACCGATGTTCGACAAGGTGCTGGTTGCAGGACAGGCGGAGGCGGTGCTCTGGGTCGCGCTCGCGGTGTTCGGCGTCTTCAGTCTTCGTGCGATCGCCTCTTTTGGCCAGCGTGTGATCATGGCTCGCATCAGCCAAAAGGTCGCCGCCGCGCTTCAGGGCGATCTTGTCGCACATATGCTGACCCTCGACGGCAAATTCTATCAAGACAATTCACCGGGAACGCTGATCGAGCGGACCCGTGGCGACAGTTCGGCCGCATCGACCGTCTGGGGCACGGTTCTTGCGGTCATCGCCCGAGACACAATCTCGCTGGTTTCCCTTCTCGCCGTGGCCATCTCGGTCGATTGGCGCTGGACATTGATCGCCGTCGCAGGCGCGCCGCTTCTGGCCGTGCCAATCACCCTGCTGCAAAATCTGGTACGCCGCACCACGCGCATCGCCCGCGCCACCTCGGCCAAGGTCTCGACCCGGCTCGATGAAATCTTCCACGGCGTCACCACGATCAAACTCTCGGGCACCGAAAAGCGCGAAGCCGCTCGCTTCCAAAATGAGATGCACGCCCTCATCAACGCCCAAATCAAATCCACCGCAGGTCAAGCCGGCATTCCCGCACTCATGGATATCGTCGCGGGCCTCGGCTTTTTCGGCGTGCTGCTCTATGGCGGCCATCAGATCATCGAAGGCACCAAGACCGTTGGTGAATTCATGTCCTTCTTCACCGCGATGGCCCTCGTCTTCGAACCGCTGCGCCGTCTCGGCAACGTATCCGGCGTCTGGCAGGCTGCCCGCGCCTCTCTCGAACGTATCTTTGCCGTTTTCGCAGAACGTCCGGCCATCACCTCCCCGGCTCATCCCGTCGCCCTGCCTGTCGCGCCTTCTCACGCGGACGTCCGGTTTGAGAATGTCGAATTTGCCTATGCCGACAGCCCTGTCCTGCGCGGCACGACCTTCACCGCAGAGGCCGGCAAAACCACCGCGCTTGTTGGTGCGTCTGGCGCCGGGAAATCCACCGTTTTCAATCTGATGACCCGTCTCGCGGACCCTGTGAATGGCAAGATCAGCATCGGCGGCGTTCCCACGACGTCCCTTGATCTCAAGAAGCTGCGCGCCCTTTTCTCCGTCGTTTCGCAAGACGCTCTGCTGTTTGACGAAAGCCTGCGCGACAACGTGTTGATGGGCTCCAAGGCCGATGAGGAGAAACTCAAGACGGCCCTGAAAGCCGCCCATGTCGCCGATTTCGTCGACAATCTGGACCACGGGCTCGACACCTCCGTGGGGCCGCGCGGTTCGGGCCTCTCAGGCGGCCAACGTCAACGCGTCGCCATCGCACGGGCCGTGCTGCGTGACCGACCGATCCTGCTGCTGGATGAAGCGACCTCCGCGCTCGATGCGCAATCCGAGAAAATCGTGCAGCAAGCGCTGGAGAAACTGTCGGAAGGCCGCACCACGCTGGTCATCGCACACCGTCTCTCGACCATCAAGAACGCCGACAAGATCGTGGTGATGGACAAAGGCCGCGTCATGGACGAAGGCACCCATGACGAATTGCTGTCGCGTGGCGGGCTTTATGCCGATCTTTACCGTCTGCAATATTCCGACGGTCGGACCGTTATGGACGGTACCCCCGGGAAAGTGTCGCGGGATCAGATCCAAGACGGAAACGGAGAAGACGAAAAAGGTTCCGGGCTCCTTGCCGC
The DNA here is from genome assembly GCF_054788345.1 of Celeribacter sp. ULVN23_4. Lineage (NCBI taxonomy): Bacteria > Pseudomonadati > Pseudomonadota > Alphaproteobacteria > Rhodobacterales > Roseobacteraceae > Celeribacter > Celeribacter sp. ULVN23_4. The sequence goes on from NZ_JBTVYO010000005.1 coordinate 221,038, forward strand.
CACCAGCCGGATGTTTGGAAACGTGATGGGTCTGTTTGGACGCTCAAAGGACTAAGTGCAATCTTGCCCTTGAGGCGTCGTACAAGCTCCACGTCCTCCATCAACGGAATATCGGCGAAGCCTCCGATCTCGTCATAAAGCTCGCGTGACATCAACAGCGCCTGATCGCCATAGGGCAGATCAAAAAGCTTGGTGCGCAGGTTTGCCCAACGCGCCGTCACCTTTGGCCCCATGCCTTTGGCGTCGCGAAAGGACAGAGAGAACACCAAGGCCGTGTCATAGTGTTTCGCCAGATGCTGCACCACGGCCTCGGCCCAGCCTTCGGGCATCCACGTGTCGCCATGAAGGAACAAAAGCCAGTCACCCTCGGCTTTCTCCGCCCCGCGTTTGAGCTGCCCGCCCCGGCCCGGCTCACCGATCAGCAGCTCCGCCCCGACGAAATCGGCCATTTTCTCGACCCCATCGGTGGACCCGCCATCGGTCAGGATCAACTCGCGCACCAGACCAGCATCCAGCCCCTCCATCAAAGAGAGCATCGTCTCGCGCAGCTGCGGCGTGACGTTCAGGGTCGGAATAATGACAGAGATCGGTGCGCGCATAGGGGGTCCGGCAAGGTTGCAGCTTTTCGTTTCTACTGCCCTTCCTATATGAAGAGGTGACGTAAGAAAAAGTGCAGGGGCGACACAGTGGCGACCGAAACCGACAGAAAAGTCATTGAAATCGCCGGAGAAGACCGGCTGCATTTCCTACAGGGGCTAATCACAAACGATGCGAACCGTTTGGACAGTGGTCCGGTCTATGCCGCACTTCTGACGCCACAGGGCAAGTTCATCGTCGATTTCTTTCTCGTGCCGGAAGGGGATGTGATCCTGATGGATGTTCCCGCCTCACAGGCAGAGGGGCTTTTGAAGCGCCTGAGCCTGTATAAACTGCGCGCGAAAGTGACCCTGAGCCTCTCTGAACGCCCTGTGTCCCGTGGTCCGGGCGAGGCATCTGAGGGTGCCATTCAAGATCCGCGCGCCCCCGAGATGGGCTGGCGCGCCTATGACGGTCGCCCGTCGGTCGCTGTGGATTGGGACGCGATCCGCGTGCCACTCTGCATCCCTGAATTTGGCGCTGAACTCACCCCGGACACGTTCATCCTCGAAGCCGGTTTCGAGCGCCTCCACGGTGTCGATTTCAAGAAAGGCTGTTACGTCGGCCAAGAGGTCACCGCCCGGATGAAACACAAGACCGAGCTGCGCAAAGGCCTGAAGACCGTCGAGATCGAGGGCGCGACCCCGGTGGGCACAGAGATTGTGACCGAGGACGGCAAAGCGGCGGGCACGCTGTTCACCCAATCGGGCGGCAAAGCCATCGCCTATTTGCGCTTTGATCGCGCCACTGCGCCGCTCAAAGCCGGGGAGGCCGTGATCCGCGCTTAACCGAACGGAAAACTCTTTCCTGTTCAATGGATGCATCGCGCGGCATGATGGGCACGAACGCCTTTGGGAGGGCGAAATGCTAAGACATTTTCAGGAAAGGACTTCACGGACATGAGCGACGTTGCGGGCAAACCCTGTATCATCTGTGTGGCGATCACCGGCTCTCTGCCGACCAAGGCGGACAACCCGGCGGTGCCGATCACCATTTCGGAACAGATTGAAAGCACCCATGAGGCCTATGAGGCCGGCGCTTCCATCGCGCATTGCCATGTCCGCGACGGTGAGGGCAAACCGACCTCCGATCCGGAACGCTTCGCGCAGCTGATGGAAGGCATCAAGCTCCACTGCCCCGGCATGATCGTTCAGCTTTCCACCGGCGGTCGATCTGGTGCGGGTCAGGCGCGCGGCGGCATGTTGCCCCTGCGCCCGCCGATGGCGTCCCTGTCCGTCGGCTCAAACAACTTTCCGACCCGTGTCTATGAGAACCCGCCCGATCTGGTGAACTGGCTCGCCTCAGAAATGCAGACCTACGGCGTGAAGCCGGAGATCGAAGCCTTCGATCTCTCGCATATCTACAAGGCGAAAGAGATGGTCGACAAAGGCGAGATCAGCGGTACGCCCTATGTGCAATTCGTCATGGGCGTGAAAAACGCCATGCCCGCCGTCAAACGGGTGTTCGACTATTACGTCGAGACGGTGAAACTCCTCTTCGGCGAGGATGCCCCGTGGTGCGCCGCCGGAATCGGGCGCCATCAGCTTGAGCTCAATGACTGGGCCGCCGCTGCGGGCGGGCATCTGCGCACCGGGCTTGAGGACAATATCCGCCTCGACAAGACCAGCCTCGCGCCGTCCAACGCCGCTTTGGTGGAACGCGCCGTCAATGCCGCGCAGCGCTATGGCCGCCCCATCGCCACACCGGCGGAAGCGCGCAAAATGCTCGGCCTTCGGGCGGGCTGACACCCGGTGTCTTGAAAACAAAAAAGCCGCCCCGAAAGGAGCGGCTTTCTTTGTCTTTGGCGATGTCCGGTCGCGCGTTATGCCGCGCTCCGAATATTCCATCGCACCAAAGCTGCGCTTCGGAGCGTTATGCGCGTTCCGAATATTCCGTCGCACCAAAGGTGCGCTTCGGGGCGTTATGCGCGTTCTGAATATTCCGTCGCACCAAAGGTGCGTTTCGGAGCGTTATGCACGCTCCGAATACTCCATAGTCTCGGTGTTCACGACGATGTCTTCCTCGGTGCCGACGAACGGCGGAACCATGACGCGCACGCCATTGTCGAGCACGGCCGGTTTGAAGGAGTTCGCAGCGGTCTGACCTTTGACGACCGGCTCGGTCTCAACGATCTTGCAAACCACTTTCTGCGGCAGGGTCGCGTTCAGCGCTTCTTCTTCGTAGAATTCCACAACGATGGTCATGCCGTCCTGCAGGAACGGGCGACGCTCGCCGAGAATATCGGCCGGGATCGTGACCTGATCATAGGTCTCGGTGTCCATGATATGCAGAAGACCGTCGCTCTCGTAGAGGAACTGCATGTCTTTCTGTTCGAGACGCACGCGCTCGACCTTGTCGGCGGAGCGGAAGCGCTCGTTGAGTTTGCGGCCGTCACGCAGGTTCTTCAGCTCGACTTGAGCGAAAGCACCGCCCTTGCCGGGCTTGACGTGATCGACTTTCACGGCGGCCCAGAGGCCCCCGTCATGCTCCAGCACGTTGCCGGGGCGGATTTCGTTACCGTTGATTTTGGGCATAAGACTAACGCGATTGGTTGAAGAAAGGTCAGCGCACCCTATATCTGGCGAGTCGCTGGCTGACAAGGCGCTCGTCAAATGGAGGATTGTCGTTAAAACCGCTTCGGGTCGTCATCCCGGCGGGAAAAGGCATGTATTGAATGCATAACAGCCATGCAATTCAGACGTACCCGAATCGACATAAACCTGTCATAAGGGCCTGCACGCCAGAAAGACAAGAGCAATAAAACAAGGATAACTCATGGCTGAGTTCGTGGATGGCACCGCATTCAATTACGAGCAAGGACAACGCTCCCGCAAGCTGTTTGCTGCGGTTGTTTTGGCCGCTCTTGATGATGCGATCGCCGATGATAAAAAATATGGCAACGGCCCGGAACAAATCGCACGTTGGGCTCGTTCTCGCGATGGACGCGAAGTTTTGTCCTGCGCTGGGATTGACCCGTGTGAACGTGTTGTTTCCGGTTTGATGGAATTCGTTTCCAAAGGCATTCGTACTTCTGTTGCGCTCTCGCGCGAAGAAAGCGAACGTCGTCATGCCCTGGAAGCTGCGGAAGCCGCATAAGGCCCTGCACTGCCATTTTGAACAAGACGCGCCATGCTGCTCGCTGGCGCGTCTTTTCTTTTGCGCGCCACGCGCCGCGCATCTCCCCTTCCCTCTTCATCCCAGCTTAAATACTCATAAGGCTCAGGATCAGAGGAGAGGCGACACATGGCACGAGCGATCATGATACAGGGGGCGGGTTCCAATGTGGGCAAGTCCATGTTGGTCGCGGGAATTTCGCGCGCTTTCACGCGCCGGGGCCTGAAAGTCGCACCATTCAAGCCGCAAAACATGTCGAACAATGCCGCCGTAACAGAGGACGGCGGCGAAATCGGTCGTGCGCAGGCGCTTCAGGCGCGGGCTTGTCATCTGCGCCCCCACACCGACATGAACCCCGTTCTCTTGAAGCCGGAAACCGATCAAGGCGCGCAGGTGATCGTTCAGGGCAAGCGCGTCGGAACGCTCAAGGCGCGCGACTACGGGCAGGAAAAGCCCAACCTGATGCCGAAAGTGCTAGAAAGCTTTCACCGCCTTGCGGATAGCGCTGATCTTGTGGTGATCGAGGGCGCCGGAAGCCCGGCCGAGATCAACCTGCGCAAGGGCGACATTGCCAACATGGGCTTTGCCGAAGCGGCGCGCGTGCCCGTCGTGTTGATCGGCGACATCGACCGGGGCGGCGTCATCGCCCAGCTTGTCGGCACCCATGCCGTGCTTCCCCCCGAGGATCGCGCCCGGATCAAAGCCTTTGCCGTGAACAAATTCCGAGGCGACGTGAGCCTGTTTGCCGAAGGGTCCAGAGAGATCGCCGCGCGCACCGGCTGGACCGATCTCGGCACCCTGCCATGGTTCAACGAGGCGCATCGCCTGCCCGCCGAGGATGTGATGGACATCGCCTCGCGCGGCGACGGGCGGATCAAAATCGCGGTGCCGAAACTGTCCCGGATCGCCAATTTCGACGATCTCGATCCGCTCGCGGCGGAGCCGGATGTCACGGTAGAAATCATCGACCCCGGCCATCCCCTGCCCGGCGACGCCGATCTTGTGCTGATCCCCGGCACGAAATCGACCATCGGCGATCTGCACTTCTTTCGTGATCAGGGCTGGGACATCGACCTGCACGCGCATCTCCGGCGCGGCGGGCATGTGCTTGGCATTTGTGGCGGGTATCAAATGCTTGGCCGCTGGATCGACGACCCGGACGGGATCGAGGGTCATCCCGGACGCTACGACGCGCTCGGGCTGCTCGATGTCGGGACGCGGATGCAGGGGGACAAGCGTCTGGCCGAGGTCTGTGCCACCGATCTCACCTCCGGCGCCGAGGTACAGGCCTATGAAATCCACATCGGGCGCACCGACGGGCCGGATGTGGCGCGCGCTTGGCTTCGTCTCGACGGGCGAGCGGAAGGCGCGCAATCAGAGGATGGGCGGGTGCGCGGATGCTATCTGCACGGGCTGTTCAGCTCCGATGCGTTCCGGGCGGCCTATCTGAGCAGATTCGGGTTGAACGGCGGGCTGACGAATTTCGAAGGCGGGGTCGACGCTACGCTTGACGCTCTGGCGGATCATATCGAGGCCCATCTGGATCTCGATGCGCTTTATGCCTTGAGCGAAGAGGTCTGATTACTCGAAATCACGCAGCGACAGGGCCTGCTGCACCTCGCGGCGCACAAGGCGACGGACGTTGCGCGTGATACGCTGCCCCAACTCGCCCTGAAGCTCTTCGCGGATGACCTGCGCCACGAGATCGCGCAGCGCATCTTCATCCATGATGTCCTCGTCGGAATACCCGGCCAGCGCCAACTCTTCTTCAAGGCTCGGATCGACATCAGCGGCCACGCCCTCTTCGTCCTCAGCATCCTTGAAAGCCGCAAACTCCTCGGCTCCCTCCTCCGTCTCCGGCAGATCGTCCGCAATGGCTTCCGGTGCATCGGTCTCAGTCGGCTCGTCTTCTGCGCTCACCTCAGAAACCTCAGCTTCATCGACGGAACTCTCCTCAGCCGGGGCCTCAGCGCTGTCCGCGACGGAATGCCGGAACGGCGTGTGTTCGAACGAGACCTCCTCGAACGCCTCCACATCCTCAACGGCGGGCGACATCATCTCCGCCTCGGATGAAAGCGCGTCCTCGACCACTTCGGCCTCGTTGATCTCTTCGGATACAGGCTGTGCCTTGTCGCTGTCGCTCATCGCAGTTTGATCCTCATCACGGGGCGTAGAGCGGCTGCGGAAATGCAGAACGCGCGCGCCGGCCTCGGTAAAGGCGCGCGGCATCTCATGCGGGATTTCCACATCCATTTCCTCGGATCCATCCGGCTCCCATTCCGCCGCCTGCGCCCCGACGGCAGCCTCAAGCTCTGCGATCCGCTCTTCGAGCGTCAGCCGGGAAGCGTGCTCTGCCGCAACCTCGTTCGGCGTGTCATCAAAGCTCGCGGCCCAATCCGCTTTCATCGCGTCCTCGACCACCGCTTCGGCATGATCCGTCGCGGCGGACTGGACCTCGTCGGAGATCAGCGTTTCAAGCCGCGCCTCAACGGTCGGCGCATCAGTTTCAAGTTCAGCGGCTTCAAATTCGGCGGCTTCAGGCTCGGCCCGGACATCGTCGACTTCAAGCGTAGGAGCCTCTGGTGCACGTTCCAGAGCCGCCTCGTCCAAAGCCTCTTCAAGCTCAGAGACCGGCTTAAACACTGTGTTCACCACAGGTTCACTCACAGGTACCGCCAATTCCGGCGATAGAATCAGAGGTTCCGGCGCGGCCTCTGCGGAAACCTCGGTCTCTTCTTCCGCGGCAGGCTGCGCCACTCGGAAAGCGGGCGTCAGGACGAGCGCTTCGATCTGCGGGGGGGCTTCGGCTTTCGGAGAAGAATCGCTCTCCGCCATATCGCTCTGCTTCTGCCCCTCATCCAACGCCACGGCAGAAGCAGCGTCCGCGGCGTCAGCAGGACTGTCGAGAGATGTTTCCTCAGAAGGCACAGGCGTCTCGGCCCGCTGGCCATGGGTTTCGGCCACCAGTCGGCGGATCGAAGCAAGCACATCATCTGCGTCGATATTCGTCATCGGATCAGACATTCCGAGTCTCCAGCCCTGCCCCCTTACAATTGGCTCAAATGGTAGCCAGCTTCTGCCATGCACACAATAGGTCGTTACAACCGAACACAAAAAGCAAACCCCGCGCAGTTGAGGCTGCGCGGGGCTTAACAGAATTCTGGCAGGTTTACTGATTTTGCTTCATCAGCCCCTGCAACACGCGATCCAGCTTTTCACCCTGCGGGCTGACATAGCTGGTCGGCGCGTTTTTCACAGCGTTGTAATAGGCTGACGGGTCGTAAACCGGCACGTCCAGTTTGAGCTGCTCGACGGTCAGAAGACCGAGCGATTGCAACACCGAATAGGCCTGCGTCTCACGGGCGATGCGCGCCTGAATGGCGGCAACCTGTGCGTCGAGAAGGTCTTGCTCCGCGCTCAACACATCAAGCGTGGTGGAAGCGCCAAGATCGGCCTCTTCCTTCACACCATCATAGGCCACACGCTGCGCTTTCACATAGGCGTTGGAGGCCTGTTCGGACGCGGAATAAACCGACAGCATCGCCCAGTTGGTGCGCACGCCCTGCTCCACTTCACGCGTGGTCTGCAGTAGTTCGGCACGCGCCGCATCACGATCTGCAATCGCGCCGCGCACAGCGGAGGCCACCGCACCGCCAGAGTAGATGACGCCAGAGACGCCGAGGCTCACAGAGGTGCTGTCATTATCAAAGTTCGTATCGCTATAGCTTTGCGTCACGGAACCGGACACCGTCGGCAGCATGTTGCGCTCAGCGATGGTCACAGCCAGATCTTGCGCCGCGGCCTGGTGCTGCAATGCGATGATGCCCGGATGGATTTGCTTGGCTTTGGTCACAGCCGCCTCAAGCGAGGCCACCGGAAGCTTGATGTTCGGCGGGGTCGACAGGGATTGCGGGTAATGACCGACCGCAACCTTGTAGGTTTCGCGTGCAGCCGACAGCGTGCCTTGCGCAGAGGCCAGATCGGCGCGCACGGAGGCAAGCTGCGCTTCATATTGAGCCACTTCGGTCCGGGTGATCTCACCGACCTCAAAGCGATCCTGAGCCGCTCTAAGGTTCTGCTGGTTCAGCCGAACAGCGCTTTGTTGCAGGTTCAAAAGCGCCTGAGCTTCGCGCACGCTCATGTAGGCGTCAACCGCATCGGCAAGCACTTCCTGCTCAACATTGAGAAGCGACGCGCGCGTGGCCAGAACGACCTCTTTTTGCACGTCGATGGAAAGCTTGTTGCGACCGAAGGTGTAGATATCCATGGAGGCGATGAAGGAGAGCGTGTCGCTCCAGTCACTCCATGCGTCCGTCGTATAGGATTTCGATCTGGAAACATCGTAGGAGTAGGACAGCGCCGGACGCAGATCGGACAGCGCGGAGGCCACCCCCTCGTCAGCAGCCCGCAACGTGGCGCGGTTTTCTTCCAGAAGTCCCGAGGTTTTATAGGCAGACGCCAGTGCGTCCCCGAGGGTCTCCGCCCATGCCCCGCTTGTGCCCGTGACCGCAAGCATCATTGCCACACCTGCCAGTAGGGTCTTCTTCATATTTTTGTTCATGCTCATAGGCCTCTGCCCCTTTGTTATCTTCGAACGCCGGGGCCGTCCCGACCTATCACACGTTCCGTATTATAGCGCGAATTTCGCGCGTTTTTCAAATCCCGGAAGCACTGGCGCGGTGCCGTTGAACACCATGCGCCAATTCATTTCGCCGTCTATTTTGTACCCTATACGCACAATGCCAAGGGCTCCGTCGAGAAAAATAGCACAGATGCGACCATTTTCCTTCACCTGCGACAGAATAACCTCAGGAATTTCCTCAACGCCCCCCTGCAAAATCACAGCATCATAAGGACCGTGCTGCGGCGCACCTTCTGCAATCGGGCCGGTTTCGAGGATCACGTTGTCGGATCCATTCTCCGACAAAACCGCCTGAGCCTCTTGCGCGAGGTCTTCGTCTTCTTCTACGGCGACAACGGCCTGCGCCATACGCGCAATCACAGCCGAGGAATATCCGAGGCCGCAGCCCAGATCGAGCACCAGATCATCGTTCTGCACATTCAAAGCATCAAGCATTTTCGACAGAACGCGCGGATCAAGCACCACGCGCCCACCGCCCAGCTCGACATGCTCCCCGACATAGGCCCCGTTGCGCTTGGCAGCGGGCACGAAATTCTCACGCGGCACGGTGAGCATCGCTTCAATAATGGGAAACTTGGTCACATCGGAGGGACGGACCTGAGTGTCGACCATGGTGGTACGGAGCTGGGTGAAATCGGGCATGGGCTGAACTCTTTCGTTCAAGGACGTTCAGCGCCGTTTTGCCACAAGCGCCCGAACGGAGCAACATCACAATGCAGTTACGAAATCTGCACAAAGGCGGGTTGCGCAGGTCTCACCCTTAGTATAGACACCGCCTCACCCATTTCGGCGAGTTGGCGGAGTGGTGACGCAGCGGATTGCAAATCCGTGTACACCGGTTCGATTCCGGTACTCGCCTCCATTTAGAAACAATCACTTACATCACTCCTTGCCGTGTTTGTGGCCCCGCGTTTACAGGGGCGTTTACATTTTTGTGTCTTGAGACAGTGATTTTGCTCGATTGAGCTTGCGCAGAACCGCATCGCTTTCGTCCGGGCTAACCTGCGCATAATGCTCGATTACCTGCGCCGCGTAGCGAACCGACCAACCCATCAGAACTGCGATTTGGCGCAAGGACAGATCGGCATTCAGCAATCTTGTCGCCGCCGTCCCGCGCGTGTCAGACAGAGTCTTCTCTCTGCCGTCGATCCAAGGGGGGATCTGAGCTTCGCGCCGCCACTTGGTAATCTGGTTCGATGCCCAACGGGCCGTCAAAGGCCTGCCAAGCTCTGATACCAGCAGCACATCTTGGCCCTCCGGCGTCTCTGCAATCAGTTGCTCAAGAGCTGAAGTGGCGGGGATATATGCGATCTGGCCCCGCTTACTGGTCCTGAAACGAAGGCGCTTGCCGTGCGGCGTGTCTTCGAATTGGTCCATTTTGACCTGAACCAAATCGGCCGCTCGCAAGCCGGTTTCGCATCCGGCGGTCAGTATCCTCTGGACCCACTTGGGTGCATGTTTGTTGAACTGAGAGATGTCGCCGCTAGTCCAAATGATTTCTGTGCGGTTCGATTGGTAGAGCTTTTTGAGCTTGTGGCAGTGATGCTCTTTCAGCTTCCCCTCTTCCACCGCCCAATTGAGGACGCGCGTCGCATGGGTGCCCGCCATATCGTGCTGCTTGGGCGAATGAAGCCACTTCTTGCGCCAATTGTTAACCTCGCCCCGCGAGGCGCGTTCTTCGAACATCGCGACAGGATCTGCACCAAACTCCTCACGGAACAACTCCAGCCATTTGCGGATATCCGCCTTTGAACGCTCAGCCTTGGGCAGTGACGCACTGGACAGAAAATCGTCGACCAAGTGAGTCGTCAGATATTCGGCCGGGCTCACGGGCGCACCGCACTGCGAAAACGCATGGAAGAATTCGGGTTCCTTTGGGTTTGGGGCCGTCCCTTCCCAAAATTTAGGGCCACCCCGCCAAGCATAGAAATGGTAGCGAACACCGGACACGACCTTGCGCCGGACACGGTGGACGCCCTTGGGGAGGTTATTTCTGGGCACGACGCGCTCTCCGCTGTGCAACGAGGCTCGGTTGCGAAGTAGCCTCGCGTTCTGCTGCGCTGATGCCCTGAACAGCATCCAATCGCGCGCGGATGAGTTTCGGATCATACCACCCGCGCCGTCCTGGCACCGGAGCGATACCCGTCCTACGGCAGAAGTCATAGAAGGACGCGCTCGGCTCACTGTAGCCGAAGAGAAGCGCAAGCTCTGGGGTAGGAATCAGCTGGATATGGCTTGGGCTCATTTTTCAGCCCTCTCACCCACGGCTTCTTGCCGCGACATGGCTGCCCGCAAACAAGACACCACCTGAGCGCCCTGTGAGCGTAAGTTCCGCACAGCCTCCTCTTCGAGCCAGGCTTTCACGTCCGCTGGAAGGTTAAGTTTGAACTGGGTTGTCTTCATATTTACACCTCAACAAAAGGACATAAAATGTCCATATCATTGAGGACAAATATTGTCCATCATGGAATCATGAAAGAAGAAGCCTTGGTCCAATTTAAACTCTTGCTTCCTGCCGCGCTCAAGAAGCGTCTGGAAACACATGCCACACTGAACCGGCGCAGCCTGTCTCAGGAAATCGTCGTCGCCCTTGAGGAGAAGTATCCGGCTGCAGAACTGGACGCCACGTCGGATCCAGCGGCCCGGATGCTCTTCTGGCTTGCCAAACGCATCCGTCGAAGAAACCCGAAGCCCGGAACTCCCAGAGATAAGCAAGCCGCCCTGTATGAGCGCATTGCGAGCGATATCGCGGAACGTATGAAGGACATCGGCGAATAACCCTAGTAGGCCACCCACTCATATCCGTGGTTGCCCTCGTGATCTTCCCATTCAACACCGACGCCACGCCGCCAACTCGATGACGAACAGCGCCGTGACGGCAGCACCCATTGTGGGGCGGCCGCTGGTGTCGTGCGTTGCCAGCCGAATTCGCCCTGCGTGCCGTAGGTCCCGAGGCGCATGTTGTAACTCTCAGAACAATCATCATCGCGACCGCGTTCGCGATGGCTATAGTGCCGAACATCCCAGACACGAATCGAGCGTACGAAATCGAATTCCAGACCACTGATGTCGATATCGGCACCACCTTCGACCACCTGTGCCAGAATGACTTGTGCGAGCTGCTGACCTGATTGGTTGCTGGCCTCCCAGATTTTCGGGGCCGTGCTTTGCAAAGGCACACGCTCAGAAACACCCATCGGACAACGCCAGATTTGCAACGGCGGCTCAATCGGCCAGGGCGTGATCCGCCGGATAAACACTGCTCGGGCGTGGGCACATTCTGCTGACGCGGGCCAACCACCGGCCAAGCAAAGCAGAATGGCGCAATCGACCTGATAGGCCTTTGCCGCCTGCGGGGCCACGGTTGAAAGAAGAGCCACGACAGCTCCGGCGCTCAAATTTCTGATAAGTCTGCACCACATATCAATAAATGCCTTCTGACTACATTACTGCATTATTGATACACTAGCTCCAATCTCAATCTCCACACCATATGCGAGCATAGTGTTTATGATGTTCGCGCGCGTTTTGTGGAATATATTCCGTAGAGCGGTTCTTGTGATCTGGCCGAATAGAGGCCATGAAATTACGGGAACGAGTAGGGTTAAATGTCCGGAATCTAAGAAGTTCCAGAGGATTGAGCCAAGAACAGCTAGCTTTGGCTGCGGATGTAGATCGCAGCTATATCAGCGAGATCGAACTCGCCAAAAATTCAGCATCAATCGATGTTCTGGAGCGGATCGCACTTGCTCTCGAAATCGACCCACAAGAGTTATTAAACAAGAGGGGCTGATATTGCCCGAAATTACGAGTGTTCGCACAACGGCCGAAGCCATCGGCCGTATTTCATGCATCAAAACAGGTGAAGAAATCGGCCTTCTGTATCGCTGGGACAACGGCGAGACGCAGGCTGCGTTGCACAATGACGGCGAGCCTATAGCGCAACACAACTCAGAGCTTACCACTGAACCAGACATTGGTGGAAAACGCAGCTAACGGCCGGAAAGAGCCCATTTTGACAAATGCTGCGCGATGGATGAATGGCTGCTTTTCCAGAAAGCGACCTGAGAAATCGCTTTAACTATTCGATCTTTCTGCCATCGGGTTCAGCGCGCTGGCAATCATGGAGTACGGTAGCAACCCGCTCGGAGAGGTGGCGTGGCCGGAAAAGAAATGCCCGAGCCGATCATTGTCCAGCTCATAGTCGCCGCGCAACGCATCTCAGCCAAAACGGTTGCGATCCGTAAGCAGACCATCGCCCTTGCGACAACCGTCATCTATGGGCTAGGAGTCCTGCCCCTAGTTTCATTCCACTAGCCAGCACACTCATTAATTCTTGTTTAATCAGAGAGGCACTTGAGATTATAGGTTGTCCGAGCCTGAATCTCCGAGATGGCTTCCGTCTTGCGTTGTCGATCCTGGATCTTCGTCTGGGCGTCTTCGTTGCGATTGTCTGGTGGCAGGCTGCCAATGCGCAGCCCGCCGCGCCGGATTTCTCAGCCCGGCATCGCATCGTATTCGATGATAAAGCCCATGTTGTAGCCGGACGGCATTCCGCGCTCACCATATTGGGCAACGGTATCCCAATAGTCGCCCCATGTGGACACTGGCACGTTCAACTCGCCAAAGCCCATGGCGTTTTGATTGCCGCCACCGTTGGGCTGGGTGTTGTTGCGCGGGTCGCGGTCAATCACGCCGTCGTCAAGGTTCTGGACCCAATTGGTGTAGCCCCATTCCTCACCCGACAGCCATTGCCAGCCGTCAAAACTGTCCTCGGTGTCCGACACACGCACACCTCCCAGAAACGGGCCGATCTTTATTCGATAGTGACTATCCGGGGTGTAGTCGTCCGGGAATTCCCAGAAATACTTATCGTCATTCACCAGATCGAAGACAAAGGCATTTTCTTCGGCGCTGGTCAGCGAAGCAAGGTAGCCGCCTTCTGACTCGGCCAGAATGGCGGCCTGCACCCAGCTGACGTTCATGCTGTTTACCAAAACGACCTCATAGTAGTGGGTGCCACCCTCGGGGCGCTCGAAGCTTTGGATCGGCTCCCGGGTAAAGACCACGTCGTCAGGCAATGTGTCGAAGCTGTCGAAGATCGGATAGTTCACGGTGAAGGTGGCGGGGCCGACGACGATCTCTTCCATCTGAACATCTCGCGGCGGGGGCGGGCCGCCAGTACCGCCTTCGCCTGGCTTGGAGCCGCCCTGAGTGAACATGCCCGTCTCGGGTTGATCGCTCAGATCATAGTAACTTTCAGCGGGGGTGTAGTCCTGTGCAATGGCCTGCCCTGCGAGCATCGAGCTTGATAGTGCGAGCATAATAAGGACCTGTTTGCGTGTCATGTTGAGCTCCTTTCAGTTAAATTCGATCAATTGGTGCGGTTCTCATCGGCGCGCGATGTCAGACCGTCGAGGATGGCCGCCTCGTCTTCGGAACGCCGTCCGTAAGAAACTCAGGGGTGTTCATCAATCTGGTGGAGGTCATGACTGCTTTCCATTTTGGGCCTCGTCGACCTGATATTCGGTCGCGCTGAAGATCATCTCGTAGATTGCGTCTCCCTCGCGCTCGAGCGTGACACCATCGAGGTCAAGCTCCATCGCGCCGCGCCCAACCCACCGGGTATAGGACGGCCGAATCCCGGCCTGATCGAACAGCACCTGCACCTCGGCAGGAGCCATCGAATAGTTGTCCTGCGCATCAAGCTCCGAGGTCGTCTCCATTGAATAGACGACAGAATTGTCGCCATCGCGGAAGGTGTAGGTAAAGGCGAGTGGGACGCGTTTTCCAGTGGCCTCCTGCTCGTATTCGCTGCCTACCTCGAAGCTGACCTCGCCGATGTCGCCAGCGCTCTGAAAGACGATCTTGCCCTCGGCGTCTTGAACGAACACAAGCGGGTAGCGGGCAAAGTCATGGCCCGCATTGGCTACCAGATCGAAGATGAGGATCGTGTAGTCGTCATAGGCCTGACGGATCCAGAACCAGTGGTTCCAGACCACTAAGGGCGGCACCGTGCCCCATTGGTGATCGTGATAGCCGAAGCCCGTGATCTCGCGGGTCTCGCCTTTGACCGTCAACTCCCCGTAAACGCGCCCGCGTGGCACGGCGCACAGCCAGGTGAAATAATCCTTGTCGTTCTCGCCAAAGCCGATGTAGCCCGTCCCGGGCCGCCAGGGCGAGCTGGTGCTTTCAAGGGCCAGCTTTGCGCCGAGCCCGTTCACCGGGCTGATCTCGATCTCGTACTGCTTGAGGTCACCGATCAGGGAATGAGGTCCCATGCGGATGTCACAGCCTTCGGTGCTGAACGTGGTTTCACCTTCTTCGGGTACCAAGTTCTCGTGGAGATATTCCCCCGAAGGCAGTGTCACCCCAATTTGAACGTAGGGTTTCATGGGCAGGTCAGGGTTCGCCGCATCCTTGTCGTGGAAAATTATGACGACCGCGCTGCCATCGTCGAGGAGCATGTCGAAATACCACCACTCATACGCGCCGGGGCGTCCGTCATCGCGGCGGCCATCCTCCCACATCTCGATCCGATCGGGGTTCACACCGAGCTTTTCGTAGTCGGTAGGCGTGTTCATTAATCTGGTATAGGTCATGATCTGCGACTCCTTGTATTCACGTTTGAGAGGGGGGCTTCAGGCTGCATAGGCATCGTAAAACTCTGCGAAGCTGTCATAGGTGAAGCGCTGGCCTTTTTGGCCAATTGGCGTGTCGCCGGCGACAATCTCGAAGCCATGAAAACAGCCCTCGAAAACCTCGAAGCGGGTATCGACACCGGCAGCTTTGATCGCGTCCATGTAGGCAACGGTTTCCCAGAAAAAGGGTTCAAGCGTGCCGACGAAACTGATGGTCGGCGGAAAGCCGGAATAGTCTGTGTTGCGAGCTGCTGCGGCATAGGGAGGAATGTCCTGCCCAGATGCGTGCAAGCTCCGCAGATACTGCCCCCATCCAAAGCGGTTGGTCCGGCTATCCCATGTGCCGCCCAGCACCTCGCGGCTGGGATCATCCGGCTGGGTGTCATCGATCATCGGATAGATCGGCATCTGAAAGGCGATGTTCACATCATCGGTATCGCGCGCCTTGAGCGTGACTGCAGCGGTCAGGCCACCGCCCGCGCTGTGGCCAGCCACGATGATCTTGTCCGGATCGATCCCAATCTGACCGGCATTGTCCCGCACCCAAAGCAGCGTGTCATAGCAATCGTCCAAGGCGGCGGGGTAAGGCGCGTCAAGCGCAAGCCGGTAATCGGGAGCAATGACGACGCAGGGTCGCGTTTCGATGAAGCGCTTGATCTCGTTGCCGGACTGTTCGGGAAGGCCGGTGATATAGCCGCCGCCGTGAATATAGAGCAACGCTGGCAATGGGCCGTCGTAGTTGGCAGGGCGATAGATGCGGGTGCGGATATGTGTTGTGCCGTCGTGGCTCGGGACATGCGTTTCGTCGCATATCAACCCATCGACATTGCGTCCCCGAAACATGCCGCCCAGTAAGGCGTTGAAAACCGAAAGGGGGAACCGCCTGCGGAACAAGTGCCGCGCAGCGCTCAGCATCCGGTAACGGCTTTGCAAATCTCTATGCACCAAGTCTTTTGTGACGCGCATCTCATGTGCTCCTTCAATCTGCGGTTCTCACGCCTGCCAAATGACAAAGGGGCACCCGTGCCGGATGCCCCTCCCTGTCACGATTTCGCTGTGGCTTGGCTTGCCAGCCATTTGGAATCGTATTTCTGATCGCCCTCGAAATGCGGGGCGTAGCGGTCAAAGGCTCGGTCAAGCTCGGCCGCGTCCTCGGCTGCGTAATCCTTGGCCCACGGGTGAGAAACGATGTGGAATTCGCCATTCTCGATCTGCGGCCAGATGATGTCGATGAACTCTTCCGTCGGCATGCCAACCTGGGTGAGTTCCTTGCTGCCTCCCAGCTCGGATTGAACCATGCCGGGATAGATCACACCGACCTGTACATGCTCGGGCACTTCAAGTCGAAGCACTTCGCTGATCGCGCGGCATGCGTGTTTGGAGGCCGCGTAGCCACCCATCATCGGGCCAGGCACGTATAGCCCTGTCTCAGAGCTGACGTTCAGGATCATCGCCTGTGTGCCTTGCGCGACCATGCGGTTTCCAAAGGTCCAAAGGCCGTTGAGCATGCCGAAGATGTTCACATTGAACACGCCCTGATAGTCGTCTGTCGACGCATCCAGCACGGCAACAGGCCTGCCAGTTGTGCCCGCATTATTGACGAGCACATCGACCTGCCCGAACGCGTCCCAGGCGAAGTCCGCCAGCGCCTTGACGTCCTCAAGGTCCGACACATCACAAACCTTGTAGCGGGCCTCGATGCCCTTGGCGGTCAGGTCGGCCAAGGCTTCTTGCAGGCGCTCTTCACGCCGCGCCGCGATGACAACCTTCGCGCCTTTGGCGCCGAACCGATTTGCCATTGCTTTACCAATGCCGGTCGCACCGCCCGTCACAACGACGACTCTATCCTTGAAATCTTTCATACCTTTCTCCTTTGCGAGACATGCAGGAGCCAGTCGCGATGGCGCGTATCCAGCGCCTATCACGGGGAGTTCTTGCAATTGTTGTAAGCCCTTAAGCGCCCTACCTCCTCGCGGGGGCGGGAACCGTCAGGGTATTAAAGCGGCCAGTCGAACCCGACAGCCTCTTCGGACAGGTCCCAAAGACGTTCCATGACGTCTTTGTCATAGGCGTGGGCGTGCAAGGTGCCTTTGCCGACAGGACCAACGAATTCCGAAAATCCCGTGGGGCCATAGAGGGCGCGCTGTTCAAGCCCGCCTTCGGTTGCACACATGACCTCTGGCCAAGAGCCTCTCTCGGCCGATTGGGTGATTGGCAGTTTGGTCATGATCCAGAACATGAAGCGCGTGATCGCATTGCCGCTGGTGGTGATCAGCGAGGTGCGCGACGAGCCTGGGTGGCAGACATAGACCTGCACATCCGTCTTGCCTGCCGCGGCCAGCTTGTCCTGCAACTCGTAGGCGAACATCATCTGCGCCAGCTTGCTTTGGGAATAGGTTTTGTTCTGGTGGTAGTTCTTGTCCCAGTTGATGTCGTCGAACTGGATCGTCTTGATCCCCATGTTGTAGCCAAGGCTGGAGACGACGACGATGCGGCCTTTGGAGGCCTCGATCCGGGGGAACAGCAACCCGCACAGCAGGAAGTGGCCATAGTGGTTCGTGCCCATCATGCTCTCGAACCCGTCTTCGGTGAACTTCTGGGTCGGCACTTGCGCGATGGCTGCGTTGCACATGAGCGCGTCAATCTGAGGCACGGTTTCCAGAACTTCTGCCGCGGCCTCACGCACACTGGCGAGCGACGCGAGGTCCATGCGGATGAAGCTGACATCCGCGTCCATACCGAACTCTTGTTTCAGCTCCGACACTGCTGCCTGCGATTTCGCGACACTGCGGTTGAGCATCACGACCTTGGCGCGCTTCTTGAGCAGCGTGCGCGCCGCCTGAAATCCAGCGCCCCCATTGGCCCCCGTGATGAGTAAGGTTTTGCCTTTGAGGTTGCCAAGACGTTCGGGCGTCCAGCCCTTTGGTCCGAATGTTGTGTCTGCCATTGTCTTTCTCCTGCCAGCTCCGGCTGGCGATTTGATTGGGTGTCTGTTTGTTCAAGAGAGATATTTATTCTCCCCTCAGGCACGAAAACAGGCGCGATCATCGCGCTTACTTGCCTGATTGTATCATTGATGGTGAATTATGTCGGCTTCACAGGGCGCGGGGGTGGTACGCCATAGCGGCTCTTATAAGCCTTCCCGAGCGCCTCGAAGAACGAGACATGGGCCCGCCGGAAAACGATCCGAAACAGCCAGCCGCTGCCGAAATACCTGGGATTGAACCCTGCCTTGTAGGTGACAACCAGATCACCGGCCCTTTGTTCCAAAAACAGCTCTCCGACGAAATCATTCACCGGCATCACGCCGTTGCGGCTGGCATATGCGAAATAGGAGGGCGACTGGTATGCGGTGATGTCCTCGGTGATGGTCATCGACCCCGAAACCACAGATCGCACCGCGCCTTTGCCCATCGGATGGCCTTCACCGGGTTCAAGAATGGAGATCTCGCCCGCCAGGATGTCAGACTGGGTCCAGCCTTCGTAGTCAACGAACATGTCCCAGTATTTCTGCCGCTCGAAGCCCGGATAAACCGTCACGACATTATAATGGTATTTGTGCATGTCAGGCATGTTTCATGTCCTCTAGATCGTGCTTCAGGGGCCAGTCGATGCCCAACTGTTCCTCGGACACTGCCCAGAGTTTGGCGCAGGCTTCTTCGTCCAACACGTGTGGCTTGAGTTCACACTGCCCGATCGCACCACCCAGATTCCCGCGTTGTGTCGGGCCATAGAGTGCCTGCGGTTTCAGCCCCTTTTCCGTGGCACACAGAACAAGCGGCCAAGAGCCTTTTTCCGCAGACTGCCCGATGATTGGTGCGAAAATCGCCCAGAGCAGCTTGATCGTGCGATTGAGGTTCTCGCCCTTGATAAGGTCCGTGCGCGCCGCGCCGGGGTGGCAAATCTGAACATTGACAGAGCTGCCTACAGCGGCAGCGCGTCGCTGAAGCTCGTAGCCGAACATCATGATGGCTAGCTTGCTGTGCGCATAGGGGTTCCAAGCGTTGTAGCCTTCATCGAAATTGAGGTCTTCGAACTTGATCCGCTTCAGGCCCAGATTGTAGCCCATACTACCGACAATCACGATGCGCCCGCTCGATTCTTCGACCCGCTCAAAAAGCAGGGAGCACAGCAGGAAATGCCCGTAATGGTTCACCCCGAGATGACTTTCAAAACCGTCGATGGTGATCTCTTGCTTCGCGATCTGTGAAATCGCCGCGTTACAAATAAGTGCATCAATTTGGGGCACGGTTTCGAGCACTGTCGCTGCCGCATGACGAACAGAACTCATCATCGACAAGTCCATGTGAATGAACGAGACATCGGCAGCTGGCCCGAATTCCTCTTTCAGCTTGGCGATGGCGGCAGCTGAGCTGGTGCCATTGCGGTTGAGCATCACGACTTTTGCGCCCTTCGACAGCAAGACGCGAGTGGCCTCGAACCCTGTGCCCGTGGTCGTACCCGTGATGACATAGGTCTTGCTCGCGAGGGTACCTAGGCGATCAGGGGTCCAGCCCCTTGGACCAAATGTCGTGTCGGCCATGTGTCCCCACTCTCTCCGAATGCAGGTTGTTTCGGCTTTTCTCTGATTGACTTGAGTTAAGTTTAATGCCTCGACGGTGCCAAAACAGGTCGGTTTCTCTCGATTACTTGCCTGATTGTATCAACCCTATTGATTTGTGTGATTTGCCCTGCCAGCTTGCCATCATGACCAAGGATCAAATCAAAGACCTCATCGATCATCACCTGCCCGAAGCAGGCCTGATCGAGACCCCATTGAAAGGCGTGCAGCTTTTCCGTGTCACAGAGTCCGTGCCATGTGTGCCGGCTGTCTACGAACCCACGGTCGTGGCAATCCTCGGCGGTGCCAAAGAAGCCATTCTGGACGGGCAACACCATGTCTATGACAGCAGCCGATACATGGTTTGCCCGATGACTCTGCCGGTCGAGGCCGGGGCGCCCCAGGCCTCACCGGCGAACCCATTGGTTGGCGTGATTATCGCGCTGGAGCCTCGGGTCATGCGCGATCTTGCCATCGAAATGGAAACCACGTCGGGTGCCCTGCGCAAGGCAGACATCGCGCTTCAGCAGGCGCTGACACTGGCGGGGTGGGATGCCAACTTTACCCAGGCGCTGCTCCGGTTGCTGGAGTTGCTCGATAGCCCGTTCGATATGGCGATCCTGGGGCCGGGACGCTTGCGGGAGCTCTACTATGCCGTTCTGAAGGGCGAAGCGGGCAGTGCCGCGCGGCGCGCCTTTGGTGTTGGCAATGAAATCGCACGCACCATCGACTATCTGTCCACCCATCTGAACGAGCAGGTCACAATTGACGACATGGCCGATCATGTCGGGATGAGCCGCGCCGTGTTCCATCGCCGGTTCAAGGAGGCGACCACGATGTCGCCGATCCAGTTCATGAAGTCGATGCGATTGAACAACGCCGCGATGAAGATCGCCGAGGGCAAGACCGTGTCCGAAGCCGCCTGGGACGTCGGCTATCAAAGCTCGTCCCAGTTCAGCCGAGAGTTCAAGCGCATGTATGGCCAGTCGCCCCGGGAGTGGAGCCATTCGGCGCAGGCTCCGGCGCGACTGATGTAACGCAGGACAGAAGGCGGATTATCATGGATATTCTCAAGACATCGACTGAATGGGCCAAGGCTGAACTGCTCTCAAACGCCATGTTCATCTTGGCTGGCGTCATGTTTGTCGCCGTCAGCTTTGGTGTGTCACGGATGGGCAAAACTGATATGGCGCGCGCCTTTGTGACCCCAACCCTCGTGGCGGGCGGGCTGCTGTTGATCCTTGGGGGCGGGCTGCTCTACGGGACATGGAAAAGCCTCGCGGGTTTTGGCACGGCCGTTGCGCATGACCCGTCAGCCTTCGTGTCTGGAGAAATTGTGCGCGTCGAAAGCACTCTGGCGCAGTATGCTGTGGCTGCGTTCAAGGTGATGCCAGCGATCATTTTCGTCTGTGCCGCGCTGATCCTCGTTGTGAACGGGCCTGTGTGGCAGGCCAGTCTGATCACGGCAATCATCATGCTGGCCGTCATCATCGCCGTCGACAGCACAGCCAGCGCCCGCCTTGCGGCTTATAAAGACAAGTTGCTGATGTTGAGCGCCGCGAAATAGACCGCCCATCGCCCCACGCGAGCACAAACCTCATTCGCCCGACACCTCCGGCGGCACCAGAACAAACTTCCCGATATGGGCTTTCGTGAGAAATTCTTTCTGCGCTTCGACGATGTTGCCCAAGGGAAAGACCTTGGCTAATACAGGGCGGATTTCTCCGCGCTCGATGTAGGACACAAGGTTGGGGAACACAGGTTCATCCCACGCCGTAGTGCCGATCAGGGTGATGTCCTTCAAATACATGTCCCGCATATCAAGATCGACGATCGGACCCGCAATCGCCCCCGACGACACCAGCCGCCCGCCGCGTTTCAGCACCTTCAGCATCTGGGGAAAGCTGTTGCCAGCTACATTGTCAACGACCACATCGACGGACTTCTCTCCAAGTTCGCCCACCAGATCGGCCCCGCGTTCGACGACGATATCCGCGCCAAGCGCGCGCAGGGCATCGGCTTTGCCCGCGCTGGTGATCGCGGCCACCCGCGCGCCGCGACGTTTGACCAGTTGCACCGTCGCCGACCCCACACCGCCCGAGGCACCTGACACCAGCACAAGCTGGCCCGCAGCAACCCCCGCGCGGTGCAACATGTTTTCCGAGGTGCCATAGGCGCAAGGGATCGTCGCAAGCTCCGCATCCGACCAGTCGCACTCGACAGCAAAGACCTCGCTGGCAGGCACCTTTACGTACTGCGCAAACGCCCCATCAAAGTCGGACGCCATCCAGATACTCTCCATGTCGTCAAAACCGTTCGGTCGCATGCACGCTCGCACCAAAACGCGCTTACCAATCAGGTCGGCTCCGGCGGAGCCACCTGAATGAACCACTTCACCGCAGCAATCGGTTCCTTGAATCAGCGGGAAAGGCGTCGCCGCACTCCAGCCGCCATCGGCCTTACTTTCCGCCGAAGCCGCCTGTGCTTGCGACATGGCATCGGTATCGGTTGTCACGCTAGAGGAATACCAACCAAGTCGGGTGTTTATTTCTGTGTTGTTGATGCCCGCAGCCAGCACTCGGATCAGAACTTCATCGTCACCTGCGGTCGGGATGGGAACTTCGCGATACTCGAGCTTGTCATAGTCGCCGTTGCCGGTGGTAACGACAGCCATCATGGTCCCTCTATTATAGGATGTGCTGGAAACCACCGTTTTATTCCTCACTTGGGCTGTGCTTTTCTTTTCACGGAGTATGGTCGATTTGCCATCCGTCCGCAACGAGATGGGCTTGCCGCCCCAACTGCTCGTGTAGGCCGCTTTGCGTTCGAAAGCGACCATCGGCGCAACCGCGGCGAAGTGGCGCTTCGTCCCGCGTTGGCGACCTTCGCGGCAGCTTTGTTGAACGGCAGTTTTCTCTACTTGAGGACGGGTATCATTTCCTCATGTCGTTCAGGAATTCCAGAACGCGCGCATAGTCTCCACTGACCACGCGCGCTTGCTCGAAGACCTCTCGCCTCTGCTGATCTAGGCAACGGAAATAATTCTCGACATCCGCAAAATAAGCCTCCGCATCGCGCTTCAACAGATCCGCATAGGCCTGCACGTCATCGGCATCGGTCGGCATCCACGGCGGCGCAGGCGGCAAACAACTGCCCGCGATCGCGGCAGATCCCCAGCTCAGAACGACCATAGCCACGCATGTTTGTTTCAAAAGCCCCATATTATCTTGGCTCAGCCACTCCGTTGCAGTAAATTTGTTTCAACGCATGAAGGGCGCAACAACTCAAATTGCACCTATTGATTGCAAGATTATAATATTGTATCGGTTCGGTAGTCCATGAGGGACTGCCGGGCCAATGCACAATTCTGCAAGGCTCGATCCTATGAATTTGATGCAAGACGCCCCTAATGTTGTCAGTGAAGACGGGCTGCGCACACTACTTGCCGAGGGTCATTCGGCGGATGTTGTGTGCCGGGTTACGCCCAAACGTACAGGTGCTCAGTGGTCCGGAGTTTGGACCGTGCATTGCGTCTCGCCAGATGGCGAGACGCGTCGCCTGCTCGTCACCGCGCGTAACAACATGGCGGCCCGAGAGTTCAAGACAATCAACGGCTTATCCAGCTTCCTCGCCGGGCTTGGTGTTTCGATCGTCTCGATCCCCATGTTCGAAGGCAAGATCGCCTCTCACAAGTTGGACGACGCGGGCTAAGCCACTTGCCGTCTTCGCAGCATTCCTAGCTGCCCCGGCCTATTCCGAAGGCTTCGTGCTTTCCATGCGAGCCGATGGCCAGCTGGAGACCAAATCCCCCCAATCAGGTTTTGCGCAAAGCTATGTCGACGGGATTGGTGAAAACCCGCCAGAGCTGATCGTTTTTGCAGCGCCTGAGCCTGAAGCTCCGCCTCCTGCACCCGCCCGCGCCGTTCCCCGCCCCGAAGTCCTGTCAGCCATTGAAAGCACTGCGCATCGTTATGGCGGGCACCCCGCGCTGCGCCGTGCTGGCCTCTCCGTTTCCGAATGGCAGGCGCTGTTCCAAGCCAATATCGAGATCGAAAGCGCCTATCGCCCAAATGCGCGCAGTTCCGCAGGCGCGATTGGCCTTGGACAGCTGATGCCCGCGACGGCCGCGCAGCTCGGCGTGGATCCGCATGACTGGCAGGCCAACCTCGACGGCTCAGCCCGTTGCCTTCTGATGATGCTGGCGCAGTTCGGCACGCCCGAACTCGCGCTCGCTGCCTATAACGCGGGACCAGACGCGGTCACGCGCTATGGCGGCATTCCTCCCTACCGAGAAACCCAAAATCACGTGCGCCGGGTCATGGCCGTGCGTGACCGACTGACTGGAGCCTCCTGATGCAAACACAACTCCGCACCATCCTGTCGCTGGCTCTGGCCAGTTTGATGATTGCCAACCCGGCCCTTGCACAGAGCATCGATCTCTCCCCGGTGCAGAACCTTCTTCAAGGCATTGTCGACACGATCACCGGCCCCTTGGGCATTGTGATCGGCACCCTGGCCCTGATTGGCGTGTTCCTCTCCTGGCTCTTTGGCATTCTGGATTTCCGCCAGGCTCTTTGGGTGCTGGTCGCTATCGCAGGCATCGCAGCTGCGCCGACCATCGTGACCGCCATCTGGGGCGCATAAATCCGGCATGGCAACGCAAACCCGCCTCTTCCTGGGCCTGATCCGGCCGCCAAAGCTCATCGGCTTACCAATCATGTATGCCATGGTTTGGCTCTTCGGGTTTGTGTTGCTGTTTCTGTGGGTCCAGAGCTGGCCGGTGATCATCATCGCCGCTCTGGCCTATCCCGCGCTGTGGAAAGCGGCAGATTGGGATCCCGCCTTTCTTGAGGTGTTGGTCACCGCCTTGCAGGAAACGCCACCCACTCCGAACCGCAAGATCCATTCGGGGGATAGCTATGCACCGTGATCCTTCGGATGATCTTGCAACGCTGCCAGACTGGGCCCGCAAAGAGCGCCAGATGGCCAGCATGCTGCCCTATGTCAGCCTGGTGAATGATGTGACGATCCGCACGCGCGGCAATTCTTTGTTCCAATGCATCCGCCTCGATGGGGTCAACAGCATGACCAGCGATGACGCGCATCTGGAGAAGTTCCGCGCGCTCTTCGCAGCGATCATCGCGCAGATCGGACCAGAGTACAGTTTCTACGTCCACAAGGTCTCAAAAGCGATCGAGAACGCCTTGTCACCGGTGCCCAATGAGGGGTTTGCGCAAGAGCTGGATAGCCGATGGCAAACGGCCATGGCACGGGCGGGCCTGCGGGACAAGACGCTCACGCTCACAGTGCTGAAACGTCCGCCCCTCGGCGCGCGGCTGCGCCTGAAGCGTTCAGACTCGATCGCACAGTTGAAAGACCAGACAGCCAAGCAGCTGCGCAAACTCGAGGAGGTCGTCGGTTTTCTGCTCTCGTCTTTCGCAGAGATGAGCCCGCGCCCTCTTGGAGCTGAAAGCGGCGAATTACTCGGGTTCCTCGGGGCACTCAATATTGGCCAAGAGCGACCGCTCTTCGCGAAATCCCGCTTTGGCGTCATTGCCGATGATGTGGCCAATACGCGTGTCACATTTCAGGGGCGAGGTTTTGCGCTCGACGATGGGACGACGGGCAAGCGGTTTGGCACTAGCTTTGCGATCAAGACCTATCCGGCCAAAACCAACTGCACCATGTTCGATGAGTTGAACCTGCCCGTCGACATGGTGGTCACGCATTCCTTCACACCGATCAACAGCAACATCATGGCCAGCCGGATCAAGCGCCAACAGCGTCTGATGAAGGCCAGTGATGATGGTGCTATTTCTCTTGCTGACGAATTGGTCGACGCGCTTGACGATCTTGAATCCAAGCGCCTCAGCTTTGGCGATCATCACATGACGGTGACGGTTTTCGCCGAGACCGAGGAAAAGCTGGAAGCAATTGCCGCAGAAGTGCGCAACATCGCGGCCAGTGAAGGCGTCAATCTGGTGAACGAGAGCTTTGCAGCTCGGACGCATTATTTCGCGCAGCATCCGGGCAATGGGCAGATGCGCAGCCGCAAGGCCGCCATCACCAACACGAATTTTGCCGATCTCGCAGCGCTGCATCGCGGTCAACTGGGCAAACCCGGACACAAAGTGCCTTGGGGCAAGCCGATCACTCTCTTCCCGACGCCTGAGCGTTCGGGTTTCATGTTCAACTACCACGAGACGGGCCAACCGGACAAAGAACCGACCGGCGGGCACACATTGATTCTGGGCCGCCCTGGCTCTGGCAAGTCGGTGTTGTCGGCGTTCCTCATGACCCAAGCTCGTCGCTGTGAAGCGCGCGTATTTGTCTTTGACTACCGCGCGGGTATGGAAATGGCCGTGCGGGCCAATGGCGGGCGCTACAGCGCCATCAAGGCGGGTGAAGCAACCGGCCTAAATCCACTGCGCACTGAAATCGACGGGCGCGGCCAAGCCTGGCTCTCCGATTGGCTCGCCACGCTGATGCATCGCGCCGACAAGCCCTTGAGCCCGGTTCAGATCAACCGCGTCCAAGAGGTAGTGCGCCAGAACGCCGGGGCGAGCGATGCCGCCCTTCGTAACTGGCAGGATTTGGCGTCGCTATTTGTAGCGGGAGCTGACGAAGGGGATCTGTTCGAGCGGATACAGGAATGGACCGCAGATGGTCGCTATGGCTGGATCTTCGGTCAAAGCGCTGAGGATACCTTCTCGCTCGACGGAGATGTCGTGGGGTTCGACCTGACCGGCATTCTCGACAGCGAAAGCGAGAAGGAACGCATGGCGGTCCTCTCTTACCTGTTTCGGCGGGTCGAACGAGTGATCGAGGACCGCAAGCCGACACTGATCATCATTGATGAAGCCTGGAAAGCGCTCGACAACCCGTATTTTGCCGACCGGCTGAGCAACTGGCTGGTCACGGCACGGAAACAGAATGCCGTCGTCGTGATGATGACCCAATACGCAAGCCAGCTTGAAAAGACCCGCACCGGCAAAACGATTGTCGAGGCCGTGCCGACGCAGCTCCTGCTTCCCAACATCCGCGCTTCGGCCAGCGATTACACCATGCTGGGACTTTCTGAGAAAGAGCTCAGCGTTTTGCTCGGCACGGGCAGCAACTCTCGCCTGGCGCTGGTACGTGACGATCAAGGCTCGGTCGTGATCGACGCCGATCTCAGCGCGCTCGGCCCCTACCTCACGATCCTTGGCGGCATGGAAAAAGGCGAGGCGCTCGTCGGCGCGGATTATCGCCAGAACCCCGATTTTTGGAGACAGATTGATGCGTAGACTTTGCATGCTAACCCTCACCCTTTTGACCCTGACAGCCTGCGCGGAATATCGGCCGTCTGAAGCCGAATGCTTTAACTCCTTTGCCGAGGTCAGCCGCAGCAATTGCAATTTCGAGTTGCTCGGGCCGATTGGTGGTCTCGGTGAGTAGGAACCGCCTGCATATCTTTGCGGGCTTGGTGTCGCTCGCCGCGCCAATGGCCTATGCCCAAGGCGTGCCCACGTTTGATGCGGGCATGTTTTTGCAGCGCGAGCGCGTGCTGCAGCAAGGCGAACAGGATCTGGCGCTCCAGCGGGACCGGTTGACCATAGAAGAAGAGCTTGAAGAGCTCGAACAAGAACAACTTCGAGCCCTGGAAGACATCCTTGATGCCGCGTCGTTGGCCAGTGGGAGTTCCGGCGCGCTGGTCGCGAGCTTGGAAGCTGGTTCATCACCTGAAAGCGCCGCAGACACGCTCTATGGTTCGGTCGACCCGAACCCAGGCGCAGCCCAGATGTTCGGTGATGCCTCGGGATCGATTGAAGAGCTGATCATTCGTGCCGCGCAAGAAACACACCATATGTCCGGCGTTCGCGCAGCGGGCCTGTCCCCCAAGCAATGGCGCTGCCTGTTGCAGGCCTTGATCTGGCAAGAAAGCCGTTTCACCATCGGCGCGCGCTCCCCTGTCGGCGCATTCGGCCTGACCCAGATTATGCCTGGCACGGCGCAGGATCTCGGGATTTATCCCGCCTATTATGAAAATCCCTATATCCAGGTCACGGGCGGCGCGCGCTATCTGGCGCAGATGCTGGCCATGTTTGATGGCAACATCATTCACGGGCTCGCGGCCTATAATGCCGGTCCCGGCAATGTGCAGCGCTACGGCGGTGTACCCCCTTTTGCCGAGACCCAGCACTACGTTCAGGTGATCCCGGAGCGCTACAACCTTTACCTTGCCCGCGTCGGCGGTGTTGATGCACTCGGCACGATTGATCCGGTTCCGCTCGCAAACTCGACCATGAGCCTCACCTCCTTCGGCGCAGGGGTCTATGGCGATTATTCCATGGTCTCGGTGCAAGCGGCCGCGCAGCGCGTGCAGGACATCATCACCCGCATTGGCGAGACAGATGACATTCACGCTGCCATGTCGCTCAACACCTATGCGCGGGCCGAACTCGCCCGCTTGATCGCCATCCGCACGCGCCTCATGGCCGCCCATACCCGCCCGCTTAGCGCGGCAGAACTGGCCATGGCGGCCGCACAGGCGCGCGAACAAGACTTCATGCAATTCGATCTGGAGGCACTCCGATGATCCGCTTTTTCTCTACCGTTGCCACCTGCGCGTTGCTGGTCACCTCACCCGTATCTGCCCAAGGCGTTCCGACGGTCGATACGCGCAACATCGCCCAGGAAATTCGCCAGCTGCAGCAGATGCTGGAGGATTTCGGGATCCAAACCGACCAGCTCGACACGCTTCTCGAGCAGCTCGACCTGGTGCAGCAGCAACTCGACACACTCAATGAGACCTACGCAGCCCTGACCGGCGCGACGGATATCATCGAGATGGCCATGGGCGGCGATCTCGACGGGCTTCTCGATCAGGAGTTCGGCGATCTCCTGGGCACCATCCGGCAAATCCAAAGCGGCGACTTCAGCGGCCTCATCGGCAACGCGGCCCCTCAGATGGAAGGTCGCATGACGCAAGCCTTGGAGGATGCAGGCTTTGACCAAGACAGCCTGTCCGACATGGCCAGCAGCGGCAATCCGGGCGCGGAACGCATCGCTAGCCAAGCGAGCACCGGAGCGGTGATGTCTGCTGCGGCTGAGAACAGCTATGAAGAGGCCGCGCAATCCCTTAAACGGGTCGAACAGCTGGTTTCCCTGATCCCGGACATGGAAACGCTGAAGGAAGCCGTCGATCACAACACACGCGTTACGGCCGAGCTGGCCATCGCCATGACCCGCATGTGGGAGCTCGAAGCCATTCAGACCGTCAGCGCGGGCCAATCTGGCGTGGTGGATGCCGCCACGCTGGCCGAAGAGCGCCGATATATGGATTTCACCCTGCCAGAGCTTCGCGCGGACTGACCCCATGAACAGCGAGGCAGAAATCATCGAAGAAGAGCTCGTCTACGGCGCACGACGACGCGAGCTCATGTGGCAGAAACTGGGGCTGACAGGCATGGCGTTTGGCATGGCAGGTTGCCTCGCCGCTGCTCTTGTCGCCCTGCTCGACGTGGACCCGCCGCCCATGATCGTGCCCTTTGATAGCGAAACCGGCATGGCCCTCCCCAATGCCGTGGTTGAAGCGGTCTCACTCACGGAACGCCCCGCTATCATCGAGGCACAGGTCTACCGCTATGTCATCGATCGAGAGACATACAACCAGCTCGACAATGATGTGCGTGTGCGGCGGGTCCTGGACCAGTCGAACGGCGCAGCCGCCGCAGGGTTGCGTGCATTATGGACCAGCGGCCATGAGGCCTATCCGCCCGACAGTTACGGCACAGATGCGCGGCTTGAGGTCGAGGTGCTCTCGATCACCCATATCAGCGCAAATCGTGCTCAGGTGCGCCTTCGCAAGCGGCTCAACTCGCCACGCGGCTCTCAAAATGGGCTCTTCACTGCAACGCTGATGTTTGAATTTCGGCCGGAGAATAGCCGGTCGATCGACGATGTCTGGCAAAACCCTTTTGGCTTCACTGTCACCGAATACGCGATCCGCTCGGATCGTTTGGAGTAACCCATGCGCCGCCTGTTCCTGATCCTCGTCTTCCTGGTTCCGCTTGCTGGCACCGCCTATGCCGAAACGCAGCCGCGCCATGGCCCCTATGATGCCCGCGTCCGGCTGGCTACTTATCAGGATGGGCAGGTCTACCGTATCCGCACCAGCCTGACCCATGTGACCAGCATTGAATTCGGCCAAGGCGAGACCATCCGCTCGATCATCGCGGGCGATACCGAAGGCTTCCTTCTGGACGGCGTGCCCGGCGGCCAGGCCTTTGCCATCAAGCCCGTCACGCGCGGCGTGCATACCAACATCACCGTCTACACCAACCGGCGCAGCTATTATTTCAACGTGACTGAGGCGAGCTCACCGACCTTCTACGTCATCCGCTTCACCTATCCGGATGCAACCCCTCGGCAATCCCGAGTA
The DNA here is from genome assembly GCF_054788345.1 of Celeribacter sp. ULVN23_4. Taxonomy (NCBI): domain Bacteria; kingdom Pseudomonadati; phylum Pseudomonadota; class Alphaproteobacteria; order Rhodobacterales; family Roseobacteraceae; genus Celeribacter; species Celeribacter sp. ULVN23_4. The sequence goes on from NZ_JBTVYO010000005.1 coordinate 251,055, forward strand.
GCCGCAAGCCAACCTGCAAACCATGCTTATGGCGTCTGCGCGCGATCCGAGATCACCCCGCGCGAGATTTGGGACGACGGCACCTTCACCTACTTCCGCTTTGCCGCAAACGCACCATTGCCCGCGATCTTTCGCTGGTCTGCTGGCAATGAGCGCAGTGTCAATGCTCTAGCCCGGCCAGACGGCGTGATCCGCGTATCGGGTGTCAGCGATCGATGGGTTCTCAGGCTTGGGGAGGACGAGATCTGCGTCCAAGAGATGAGCGAGGCAAACCACGATGAGTGAAACAGCTGAGCTTAAGAAGCGCCTCGAAGCGCTTGAAGGAAAACCACAAAACCTAAAAGCGCGGCCATCTTTTGTCGCCATCGCCCTGGGCATTGGGGCAATCGCAGTCCTTGGTGGTCTCTTGCTGCTGTTCTCTGGCAGCTCTGAACCCGAAAGCCTGGAAACCGCCTCCCCTGATGAGTTCCAAGCGGCGGGACCGGGCTTTGGTGCGCTCGAGCCCGCGCCTGCACCGATCGACACATCCCAACCGCCGGAGCCGGAACCGGCCAGCGAAACAGAGGAGCTGCGCGCCCAGATGGACGCCATGCGCACCGAGCTTGAAGCCCTGCGAAACGCACCAGCCCCCGAAGCACCGGCCGTCGACACAGAAGCATTGGATACCTTGGGCGCAGAGATCGATGCCCTGCGCAGCGAGGCAGCAGCAACGCAAGCCGCCTTGCGCGAAGAGTTGGAAGAACGTGCACGACAAATCCAGCGACTGCAGAACGATCTAGAGCTTGCACGCCTGGAAACGCCGCGCTCGCCCGCACCAACCGGCCCCACGGCCGAAGAACTGCGCCTTCAGGAGCTCGAGCGGCGGCGGCAAGCCGAACTTGAGGAACTCCAAGCCCGCATCGCCAGTCCTATCATCGCCTTTGGCGGCACCAGAGGCGGCAACAATGAAACCGCCGCGCAGCAGCGGCGGCTTGATGGGGACACCGAATTTGTCCGCAATGGCGCTCAACCCGCTGAGGTGACGCAGGCCCAATTGATCGTGAACCCGTCAAACACCGTTGTTCAGGGCACGATGATCCAGGCCGTGCTCGAGACAGCGATCGACAGCTCGCTCGCCGGTCAGGTCCGCGCGATGGTATCGGAAGATGTCCACGCCTATGACGGCTCGCGGATCCTGATCCCGCGCGGGGCCCGCCTGATCGGGCGGTATCAATCTGGTCTCGATATTGCGCAGCAACGCGTGACCATCGCATGGGACCGGATCATTCTGCCCAGCAACCAGACAGTCGAAATCAGCGCCTTCGGTGGTGATGAATTGGGGCGGTCCGGCACAACCGGTTTTGTCGACAGCCGTTTTGGCACGCGGTTCGGGTCAGCCGCTCTCATATCGCTGATCGGAGCCTTGCCTGCCGTCGCCGCCCAAAATACCGAAGATGAGATTGCCTCTGATGTGCTCGAGAGCATTGGTGAAGACCTGCAAAACAGCGCGCAAAGCGTGATTGGAGAATACCTCTCCGTCTCGCCCGTGATCTATGTCGATCAAGGTGCCCGCGTTACCGTGATGGTCGACCGTGATCTGGAGATCTTCTGATTATGGCAGCCAGCTACCTGCAAAGCTCGATGGACAAGATCCCCGAGGCGCGTGACCCAAAGCTTATCGAGCTTTGCATCAATCCTGACGGCACGCTGTGGGCCGAGTTTCAGGGCGATCACTTCATGCGGTCCCTCAGTCGTCGGCTCTCGCCCAACGAGATCAAAGACTTGGGTAATCAGATTGCTTCAGCCGCGAACACCACGCTCAGCCGGATGAAACCCATCGTCTCAGTCAGCATCGCCTACCGTGACCGCCCAATCCGCGCGCAAGTCATCCAGCCCCCCGCCGTTGATGGCGGTTACGCGATTTCGCTGCGGTTCTTTGCGGAACTGCCATTGGATCGGATCAAGCTGTCCTATCTCTTCGGAAAAGAGCGCAGCAACGAGGGCGCGCGGCGCAAGCGCAATGCCGAGCTGCGCAGTGTCGTGGCCACCGGCAATATCGACGCTGCGATCAAGTTCTGCGTCACGCACAAGCTCAACATGATCGTGTCCGGTGGCACCTCGACCGGCAAGACCGTCACGGCGCGCAAGATCCTCTCTTTCGTGCCCGCCGAGGAGCGCATCATCACGATCGAAGAGGCAGCCGAGTTGCGTCCGACGCAGCCCAATGTCGTCACGCTGATGTCTGATCGCGATGAAGCCACGCGCAGCGCTGATGTCCTGCTGACCTCTACCCTCCGCATGCGACCGGACCGTATCGTATTGGGCGAAGTGCGCGGCAAAGAGGCCATGACCTTCCTTGAAGCCATCAACACCGGGCATGGTGGCTCGCTAACTACGCTACACGCTGAGACGCCGCAGCTGGCGGTCCAGCGTCTCGCCATCGCCGCCCTGAAAACGGACGTGCCCATGACCTACCAGGACATGAACGACTACATCACCCGCTCGATCGATGTGATTATCCAAGCCGGTCGCCATGAAGGCGCGCGCGGCATCACCGAATTCTACCTGCCGGTTGATCCGGCCCATTCAAAGGAAACAGCCCATGTTTGAATACAAAATTGAACTGATCAACACCGCCAAAACTAAGCCACTGAAGATCGAAGCGCAGCTGACCACCCTTGGCCAAGATGGCTGGGAGCTGGTCTCCGTCGTGCCGGATTTTGACGGCGAGCACATCCTGAAGGCCTTCCTGAAACGTCGCACCGGCGCGAGCGCCTAAACCTAACTGAGGAGGATCCTATGGGCGTCGTCACCTGGATGGTTGAGACAACCGACAACTTTCTGGACGACGCGGCCCAAACCACCTTTGGAAACGTCGCGGGTCAGCTCGGCGGCGTCATTGCCGTAGCCTCGACGCTGGCTGTGATCGGCGTCTTCCTCAACATGGTGTTTCAGTACAAATCCATGGATGGGCGGACTGCCTTCTGGTTCGCCCTCAAGCTCATGCTGATCTCCCTCTTTGCGATGAACTGGGTCCAATTCAATGCGGTAGCGAGCGCGCTGATCGATGGGCTCGACCAACTCGCAGGCGGCATGGTGGCGGGGCTTGGCGGCGGCGGTGCAGGTGCATCCTATTTTGCAGAGGCCTTCGACGATCTTATCGAAGAATTTGGTGACTATCTGAACGCGGCCGGTGACAACATGCATTGGATGGCCGGAGCCCTGATCGGCGCGATCGGCGCTTTCCTCCTCGGCGTGATCGGCGCGCTCTGCGGCCTTGTCCTGATCTTCGCCAAGATCATGCTGGCCTTCATGATCGGCATCGCCCCCATCATGATCGCACTGTCGCTGTTTGATGTCAGCAAGGACTATTTCCATCGCTGGCTGTCCAGCACGGTATCCTATGCTCTCTACCCCCTCGTGATCGCCGGGGTGTTTTCCACGGTCGTTGGCATGTCCCGCTCGCTCATGACTGAGCTAGGAGACCCCTCTGGCGCGAGCAACATCGGCGCGCTGGTGCCCTTCTTCATGATGATGTTCCTCGCAGGCGGCATGATCATCGCCACCCCGCTGATCGTCCGCTCAATCTCAGGCAACTTCATGATGGCCGGAACGCCGAGCATTCCCAGTCCTGGCGGGTTCGCCAAGGGTTTGATCGGAACCAAGGGCTCACGGGCGCGGGCGCGGTTTGGGACGAGGTCAAATGCTGAGATCGCCGGGGCTGGACTACGCCAGGCGAGCGGTGCGACCGTCTCGATGGTTCAGCGGGTGGCTGAGCGTGCGAAGCGGTTGGAATAGAGCTCTCAGCCCGAAATGGCCTTCAAAAGCCGCCAAACAAAGGTTAGCTGTGAGCCCGTCAGAACTTCGGGTTTTCCACTTGTTTCCGTTGAGAAATGCGCCCTGCGATTTGATTTTCGATTCGCTCCCGGACCTTTGGATTTCTAATCAACGCGCGTTGTTGCTTCAATTCGGCAAGCCGTTTTAGTTGACGGTTCGGTAGATGGGTAGCTCCATCCTTTACAATAACTCCTGTTATATCGGCGGGAGCATTGATCAAACTCACTTCCTTCGCGTCCTTCAATCGAAGCCCGTTGCTGAAGATGAGCTTTTTGATCTCCCAGATCAGCGCTTTAGGCACTACGTCGCCAGAAATCGTTATATCGTCTGCATAGAGGCTTAGTTTACACCCTTTCGCCCTCACCATCTTTTCGACGGCAAGCCAAATATGGCTGTTGCTGTAGTAGGCTAGGATCGGGCTACAAGGAGAGCCTTGGGGCAGGCATCCACCCAGAGTTACGACGTGAACCAAAACGGCGGTTACGTCCCGAGAGCATTCAAGCTCCCGATGGAAAAATCGGGCGACGTTGTTGGCTGAACAACTTGGGAAGTAGTCCGCGACGTCCAGTAGCCAGAACGCCTTGGCCTCTTTGTGGTGCGCTGCGTTTTCGACGTATGAGCGTCCTTTTACAGGGCTGAAAAGGAACTCTGGGGCTTTGACACGCCCCAGAAGATCACCAATGCGGCCTTGCATCGCTTTAAGCTTCGGGTCGGGAATGCCGATAGGGCGGTAGTTCTCCGCCTGTTCCGGCGTTGGAGGGTGTTTCAGCCACGCGCCTTTTTCATCATCCTTTAGCTTCTTGTGCTTCCAGCGGCGGACGTAGAGGTCATTGCGGTGGCTGATCTCATCCAAGGTATCGGCGGACACTCTTAGAAGCTTGGCCAGTTGCTTCCGGCTTCTGAGGCGGAAAAACGGGCTATCCTTGAGTTGGTAACCCTCTCTAGGCTGCGTCTTCGGCATCTGCTTTCCTTTCAACGAAACGCAGAATGTCGATGACCTTGCCTGCAATTTTTGAACGGATTTTGTCGCCAGACTTGGCGTTAGGCAGCTCTTCCGCAAAGAACATGATAGAAGAAACCGGAATTTTGAACTCTGTCGCATATCTCTGGATCAGATCGAGCGAGGGGGATTTGTTACCCTTTTCGATCTCCGAAATATGGGACTTCGAGACGCCGAGTTTTTCCGCCAGTTCGACCTGTTTCAAGTCATGGAACACTCGGATCAACCTTAGTGCTTCATGTATCATAGTTTCATCCCGTTTGCCTTTCCCGCTTAGACATTAGGCGGGCGGCGATTAGCCGGGCGATCCGAAAATCGCCATCAACCACCGGATAAGCCGGTAGATGAAGATAGCCACCCTAAGGATGACCATCACGGTGCGAGGGTTCCGGAGTTTCCTCCAAAACCGACGTCGCCGCCGCCGTCGGTGTGTATCTTCAGAGAGAGCCATATTGCTCCTCCTTTCTGTTGGCCCCGGCGCAACATCCACAGCGGATGCCACTAACCAAGGGTCCTCACCCAACAGAAAACGGAAACCGACGACTAAACCCGTTGCCTAGACGCGATAGCTGTCCTTGCTATCGCGTCTGCTTCGCCCGCCGCCGTCCCCTCGTCCCCCTCCGGGGGCCTCCAGGCCGTCTGCGGTAGAAGTGGTAGAGGGGAAAAACCCTCCGCGCTTGAACAAGTCCAAGCTGGGTATGAGGAACTTCTTCCGTTGTTACACATTAGGTATGTGGGAACGGGGGCGTCAGCTTTCAAGGGAAAAAGTTCACTGTAGGCGAACTTTTTTGCCGCGACCGAGAAGACGATTTGTTCAAACGAGTATCTTAGATCTCAGCGCAGAAAAGTTTGCCTGCCCCCTCATCCCCGAGCAGCCTCTTCCATAAACCTTTCCACCCTTTCAGTTCCTGCCTGATAGTCGCCCAAACTGGCCTGATCACCTGACTGTGCATTTTGATTGCCGGACGCCAATTCTTCAATCTCTTCGCGCCGCTTCCCTCCATCGTCAGAGCCCTCATTTGAAACCGCCCTCGGCATCTCAAGCGCTCCAATCTTCGCTTCCAGTGCCTTGATCTGCCCTTGCAGCCCGCGCATCTGGTCACCAGCTGACGGATATGGCAGATCGCCGGTTTGCTTGTCGAAGATCTGCTTAAAGAACCGATCCTCATAGTATTTGATCCGCTTGGCGCGCACGGGCATTTGCGCGTCGACCACCAGAACAATGTCATCAAGATCCATGCGACGGGCTTCATCCTCAGGTAACAAAGGCGTCTCTTCCGTCCGTTCAGACATACTGCGCCCCGCGAATGGGTTGCGGCCGACCGAGCGCGAACGGGTCACAACGCGTTTGGTGGTTTTGCCGACGGCTTTGCTGAGCTCTTCGATGGTCTTTTCATCTGAGGGGGTCAGATAGAGCTTGATGCCCGCGTTACCCTGCAAGGCGCGGCGGGAATTTTCGCCGTAGATTTCATCTAGCGCCGGGATGGTCTGGGTGACGATCGCCAGATTAGCCCGGTAGGATCGAAGGGTTTCGATGCTGTCCAGAACGATTGGCATTTTGCCCAGCCGATTGAACTCATCGAGCATGATCATCACCGGCCAAGGCTCGTCCTTGCCAGGTTCATGGTCCTGCAGCGATGCCAGCAAGTCCGAGAAGAACAGACGGATCAGCGGAGCCAGGGGTTTCGCCATCAGCGGCTCGACCACGAGGTAAACCGAAAACGGCGTTTTTCGGATGTCGCGAAAATCGAAGTCAGACGTTGCGGTTGCCCTATCGATCGCAGGGTTCGACCACTGCTTGAGACCAGATGTCATCAAGAGCGACAGGTAAGAGGTCAGCGTGTCGTTGTTGGTCGAGGCCATTCGCATGAAGATCAGCTTGGCAGCCGGGTTGACCACTTCGTCGGCGCGGCGGCGATATTCCTTTTGCTTGTCCCCGCCTGATGCGGTGATGCGGTAAATCTCGCCCAGTGTCGGCCGTTTGCGCTCGAACGCCAAAAGTCCCGCCGCCACGAATAGATCAATACCGCCATCGAGGAGCCCTTGAACCCGGTCGTTATCCGCTTGCAGAAACAGCGAGGCCAGGAGCTGCAGCTCCATCTGCTGGCGGTCGACGTTTTCGAGCGCCGATATGCGCAGCAAAGGATTGTACCGGTGCGAGCGGCCATCCTTCCAATCTGTTGGCGCGAACCGGAACACCTTGTCGCCCTGCGCTGCCCTGTGGCGCGCCGTCGCCTCGAAATTCTCGCCCTTCACATCCAGCACCACGGCACTGCCCTGGTAAGTCAGAAGGTTCGGAATGACGAAACCCGTGGTCTTCCCGCGTCCGGTCGGGGCCACGATCAAAGCATGGGGAAAAACCTTGGACATGACAAAGGGTTTGCGGCTCTTGGGCTTTCCCATTTTGCCGAGGACAAAGCCGTGGCCAGGCTTGCCGAAGAAACCGTTTCGCTTCATCTCGGACATTTGCTGCCAATGGGTTTCCCCAAATTTGGTCAGCGCATCGTTCATCAAGACGGCGCTGAGCAAAACACCGACACCGGTGCTGATCCCGACAATCAAGTGAATGATCTGCATATCGCTCGGATGGGTCGTTCGAAGATCCCCGTAACCGCGCGCCAGCATCAGGAAGTCGATATCCGCCCCAACCCCGAACCAGCGGAAGGTCAGAAAGGCTGACGCTAGAACATACCCCAGCACCGCGCCGAGAAATGCAAAGCTCATGACGCCGAGTGCGATCCGCGTCTTACCCATGCGTCACACCCTTTTCGCCATCGCTATCGACATGCCGCTCGCGTTGGAGGTCTATTTCTTCATTGGCGATCTCGTCTAGGACATGCTCCATCGCCACACTGTTCGCCAGAGCGGCATCGCTCTGCAGATAGGCTTTGGCCGCATAGAGCCGGTCCAGGCGGTCTTCGATATGTTCCTCCAGCGCGGTCTCATCGCCAATTGCCAAGTCCAGGGTATTTTCTTCACCGGCCAGACCCTCCAGTTCGGCCCTCAAAGTCTCGCGCTCCAGATCGTTTCGGAATGGATCTGCGGTTGGATCATCTCTCAAACGGCTCAGGATGTCAGAGGTGGTTGGCGGCAACCCGTCGATGATGGCTTCCTCCCGGTCGGCCTCCACCGCTCCACTGTCCTTGAGAACTTCAGCATCGGCCAACATACGGCCCAGATCACTGTGCACCTGGTCAAGGCGGTCGATCGCTTTCTCCAACTCATCGGCGCGTGACAAGTCAAAGCCGTCCTTCTCGGCAATTGCCTTCAAATCCTGCCCAAGCCATTGCCGTTCCAGCGCGGCATTGCCCGCGCCGATTTCAACGCGGCGCGTCACCTCTTGCGCGTCAATTCCGGTGCCTTTTAAAGCCTGCTGAAGACGTTCGGAAAGAGCTGGATCCTGCAAAGCGCCTTGGGCCTCGGCCCTTATATTCGCGGCAGAATAAATCCCACTCTTGGACGCATCCTCAAGCAAGGTGTGGGACTGCGCTCCCATGGGGCTGAGATGTGACAGTGAACGATAGATGTCGTTCAGCTCATGCTCGAGCGCCGTGCGCCGATCGACCGGTGCCTCAGCAACAATGCGTTCGGCTTGGTTGATCTTGTCGTGAAAGGCATCCACGGCCTCATCAAAGGAATGCTGTTCTTCGGCCATGCCATATACCTTTCCATCTGCTTCAATCGGTTTGCCCTGCGCCAAGAGAGTCGCGGCCTTGTCCAAGGCAGCTGCAATGTCATGCTGGTTCTCGCGCGAGGCCTCGGCAGCCAGGCCGCGAAAAAGCCGCGCGTTCTGCGCCACCTCAGCCAAAGCGCGGTCGAGCTCCGGCCCCACGCGGTCACGCGCGGTCAGCTTCTGCCCCGTGGCTTCTGCGCGACGCTGGTCAACATCGCTTGGCCTCTTCGTCGTGATCCCACGCTCGAGCTTTCGGGTCGCTTCAAGGCGCAGCCCATAGCGATCCGACACCTCGACCATGGCCTCGCGAAAACCGTCATAGTTGAAGTGGTGGCCTTCCTTCAGAAAAAAGAACTCGCCATCCTTGCTGCGCCGGTTCAAAACGATATGCGCGTGCGGGTGGTCCCGGTCTTCGTGCACGGCCGCGATGTAGTCGAAGTGGCTGCCTTCGCCCTGAAAGAACCGCTCGCAAATCTCACGCGTGATCTCGGCAACATCCTCGCCGCGCGTGCCAATCGGGAAAGCCATCAAGAGATGGGAGGTGTGCCCCAGCTTGGGGTGGAACCCCTCATTCCACTGCGCAGAAAACCGGCGTGTGACCTGCTCGATTTCTTTGGCTGACAGAACGCTTTGGCCGTCATAGGTGCCACGGCTGTCGATGATGAAGCTCGACTTGGTGGTTAGGTATTCCAGCTGGTTGCGCAGCTGCGCTTTGTTGTGTGTGCCGCCGCCGCGAATGGCTTTGAAAATCGCGGGTGAATGGCCCATGGCGGCGCGCGCCATTTGCTTGGCATGGGCACGCGGCACGCTGCCGCGAATGCGGCTCCAGTCGCGATCGAAGAAGGCCTCCTGCGCGGCGGCAACGGCGCTATTCCGGGCCATCGGCAAAGCCTCCCAGTACGCGAGCAACCTCGCCGGACAGCGCGCTGCGGCGGCGCTGCGCCATGTCTTGGACTTGGTCAGCGATGTCGAAGATCAGCCCGGCCAAGGCGCGGACTTGAGCTTGGGCAGAATTGCCATAGGGCGGCGTCTTTCCCTGGCGCTTTGCCTCGTTCAGGCGTTGCGCGATCTGGTTGATGTTGTTGCCGGTGCGATTGAGCGAGGCCGAGAGCCCCTGCATCTGATTAGCCAGCTCATCGTCGGGGACGAAGAGATCGTTCGACGCTTGGACCAGCCGCCGCAGCCCCTCCGCCCGGCTGGCGATATCATGCCGCGTCAGCACCGCATCAAAGCTCGCCAACTCCTTAGGCGTCAGCCGGACATTCACCAGCTCAGAGCGCACGCGCGCGTCGAGCTTTCGGCTTTGATCGGCCTTCAGCGTGTAGAAGATGCTGCGGGTCGTGACGCCGAATTCATGGGCCAGATCCTCGATTGGCACTCCTTCGGCACGCTTGCGCACGATGGCAAAACGCTGGTTCTGCGTCAGTCGCTTGTGCCGTGGTGCGCGCGGTCGGCCCATGTGAAGTAATCACCCCTATTTCTTGCCAACATCATACAGGCAGCTCTGTTATGGCATTTCGACATAATTGATTCAATATTATAATATTGCATCAACTGCCTGTATTCCGTTTGGAGCAGCCATAGGCTGCGACCGCCGGGCAAAGCCCGGCCACATGCGCTAGGCATGGCACCACTAATCGTGGTTCCATGCCTCAGCATCGCCAAGCAATTGCAGCGCTATTGCGCGGGCCGCGCCTTCAGCGCTGGCATAGGTTTGATGATCGGGCAGCTCTTGCAGATCAAAGGGCTGTTGCGGGTCGTCCGGGGTCTCAACTCGGACATAGATTGCCCAGCCATCAATCAGTTCTGGATCATCACAATACTCCTGCCCGCCATCAGGCAGATTGCAGAACCCGTGAAGATGCACGCTGGCGCGGCCCTCTCGGGCCGCCTGCCTGATGTCAGAATACTTCATGTTGAACCTCTGCACTTTCCCTAATGAAAAATTCGTCAGGCTCGCCGTTCAGGCGAGTGCCATCCCGACTGGTCAAGCCGATAGCTGACCCATTCCGGGTGAAGGTGATGAGGTATTGCCCGAGGCCGTCACGTGTCACCACATACCCGCTGTTGACCCAATGAACGCGGTTGCCCGCGTCCACTGCTTTTTTGATCTCTTCCAAGGTCATCGCAACGCCTCCTCAAGGATTGCGAGCGCCCCAAGACAATCGTCAATATAGGGCTGCTCCTCGCCGTCGAGATCGTTCAACTCCAGCCGGTTCAACACCGCGTAAAGCGTGGCGCGGGCCTCACGGGCGGCGCTTCCCAAACTCACGGTGTCTTCCAGTCGCGCGGTCACAAAATCATCACTGTGAAAATCAGGGGTCATGCTGCCACCTCCTTGCTTTGACCTGCAGCGTTCAAAACAAAGTCGGCAGCTTTCTGCGCCTCGGACGCCGCACGAAAAATCGCCCGTTTGTCCTCTTTGAGCGCTTTCAACCACCCTTCAACATAGGCGGCGCTTTGGTCGAATTCCGGCGCGACACCAATCTGAGCCCCAAGGAAACAAGCGCCGATTTCCGCCACCAGCTCTTCAAAGGCATAGGCCTCGCGGTTCGCAAATTTCGTGATCCGCTCAAGCCGCTTTTTGCTACCGGTCCAGTGGATTGATTCATGGGCAAGGGTCGCGAAATACCCTTTCGCACTAAGGAAGGTCGCCACGGGCGGCATATGGATGTGATCCTTGGCCGGGCTGTAATAGGCTCGCGGCTCATCGGTGGTCACGATCTCCGCACCCGTGCGAGCAAAAAACGCCTCAAGCTCGGGATCGGCCTCAGTGCCAAGATCGCGCGGGGCCTCGGGCCGGATGTAGTAATCCTCCGGCAAACCTTCGATCTGATCCGCGTTGAAGACGCGGTAAGCGCGCGCATAGGGCAGTTCTTCCTCAATGCCCAGTTCGTTTTCTCGGGTGAACGTCCCGTATTTGACCACGGTCGACGACGTTTCGCCTTTGCGGACTTGGCCGCCCAGCTCTTGGGCCTGCTTGTAGGTCATCCAGCGGCTGGACACATAACCATGCTTGGCCGCCATGACCCAGAGCATCAGGATGTTAATCCCGCGATACTCCTCGCCGTTGTGCCGTGTCGGCAGGGCAATGCCGGACGCACTCCCGGTCCACGGCTTGCGCCATGGCGGCGTGCCCGCCTCGATCTCTGCAATAATAGTGTCGGTGACATGGGCATAAACATCAAACTTCGGTGCCATTTGTGGCCTCCTCGATCAAAGTGACGCGGGTGAGGCTTCGCGCCCCCTACCGCCGATGGGCTGCGCCTCGGCCACCTGATCTGACCGAATACGCATGTATTCGGCGGAACAGAGTGGGAGAGGGCAAAGCCCGACCCACGGCCCTGAACGGGGCTGTCAATCGGCCACATTTGCGAAGAAAATGTCTGCGCCAAAATCAGACGCCAATTTGCCTCGCGAGGAATGGCTCGCCTGTGAGACAGGGGAAATTGGTGGCTGATTTTGGGGATGGACTAAGGTTGACCGCCACGGTCAGGGATGTTGGGCGGACCAAACAAAAAGAATGATGTCTGGATCGGGGTGAGCGGGCCAACAGCCCGTTGAGCTCCGGTGCAGTCCGTTTTCAAAAGCCGTCCCGACGGGACGACAATCATGTAATTTCGTGGTTAAAGTGTGCTGTACAAGAAATTATTAGAATAATGTTTTCAGGGGAAAAATCGTGCAAGCAGAGGGTTCATTCGGCCGAACAATCCAGCTTTTTCTCGTCGACGGAAAGCCAACTGGGCTGCGAAAAGCGACAATCCATGGTTGGACAGGTTTGCTTTTTGTAAGCGGCGCTTCAGCTTTCGGCGACCTGACCACTCGTGAAGAAGTTGATCGGACCGGTATCTATATCCTATCGGGTCCTGATCCCGAAAAAGCCGGTGCAACCCGCACCTATATTGGCTCCGGAAATTCCGTGGCTGAGAGGATCAAGCAAAGCGCGATCAAAAGAGATTTCTGGGAAACGGCC
>NZ_JBTVYO010000006.1:0-246516 GCF_054788345.1 Celeribacter sp. ULVN23_4
ACCCTCGGTACTACCTACTATAGGGGGGCATGTCCCTGATGTTTGGGGGCAACTCAAAGGCACTCTAAACACCCCTAAACAACTTAACACGATACTATTAGGCGTAAGGAGAATACTACCTGCAAAAAGCCAATACAAAACTCGACGCATTGCCGTCATTCGAGGAAAGATAAACTGCCAGAACACCTCCGTTCATGCTGTTTTCAGCATCTTGCAACTTGTGCCTTACAACTATGCAGGCTTACGGGCAGAGTTCGGTATCTCAACGAAGGCAGTAAATGCAATCGCAAGATTGAGGCCTCAATCATTGCATTATGCCGAGCTTAGAAAACTCTGCGACGACGATAACGTCGTTGTGTCGGCATTTTGAATTGGAAAACAGGCAAGGGCCTGCCCTCGATTATTGACCTAGTAAATTCTGCCTTGGGAAAATCAAATAGGTATCGTTGTTGACCTTGATCTGCCGTTAGTAAGCACAGGTTGTCACCGCCATAGTCGAAGCCTACGGTTCTCCTTAACGATCCCCATTCCTTAAGAAGCCGAGTTGCGTTTTGATGAACCGTGTAAATGTCCACCCCATCGAAACGCTCCGGGGAAATATAGTCCAACATCTTGGCATACTGCTCTAGGTCAGTTGGGCGACGTGTCGCATCTATAATCCAAATTACCTGATTATAGAAAGCCGTACGCTTAATAACTTCATCGAGCTTTATTGCGGAGTGCTGAAACTCGATTGTGAGGCCATACGGGGTTTTGATGTCAGCAATATGTAGCTCGCCTTGTGCGTCTCGGGCCGGAACCTCTTGCCAGTCAGGTGAGAATTGATTCTTCCAAGAACGGTGCCATTCGGTCTCGTTTTCCCACCACGTGTCACAGTGGCGTCGCCCTTTATGCGCCCAATGCCATACTTTCTTAGTACCACAGCGGGCCTGCATCTCTGCCCCACAACAGGGACAAGTCCCAACTGCTTTGGGCGTTGCTTCGATACGTTGAGTGTCTGATAGGGCAAAGCGCATTCTAGTCAGATGGATATTCCCGAAAGAAATTCCAAGAGGCTGTGGGCACACACCTCTCCCCCTGACCTGCTGATGCTTTAACGCCTAAATAGGAAGCTCCCCCCTTTCCAGCCCCAATATGAGACTACGGTCCGTCTGACGCGAGAGCTCAAGCCCCTAGAGTTAAATTCTCTATGCCGCCAAGCCTTGCTCTATGGCTGATTTGGCTGGGGACTAGTAATCTTTTGTAATTGCAGCGAATGTCCACTTCCTGCCCTCACATCAGAAACCATCGATTTCACAGGACAATAATAAGCAATAATTAACCCCCTCTTTTTGAAGTCACTTTCAGCCCCCCCCTTTTGATCTGTTGAAAAATTTCCTGTTATCATAGCCTTACCTCTCTGCCGATAGACCTTGGTCCTGTGTCGTGCCCAGCGCATGGTGGAATAGCCGGACTATGGAGTGGTCTACGCCTTTTGGCAGACACACTGCCGCAATCTCATAGACATCATTGGCAGACTAGGAGCGCAGCTATGCTCATCGGCTATGCACGCACATCGACACTGGAACAAATCGCAGGCTTAGAGGCTCAGAGAGAGTCACTGAAGGCCATTGGGCGCGAGAGAGAGTATGGGGGAGGGGCAGACAAGCTCCGTAAGGCAACGTACGGGCCTCTCTGAGGCTCTGGGGTACATTCGAGAAGGAGACACTCTCATCGTCACCAAACTGGATCGCTTGGCTAGGTCAGTCAGGCATCTTGGGGAAATCGTAGAGGCACTGGAGGCTAGGAATGTTGGCCTTCGCATTCTTGATCTTGGGCTTGATACCTCCAACGCAACAGGAAAGCTCATGCTCAACGTGCTGGGCTCTGTGGCCCAGTTTGAACGAGTGATGATGCATGAGCGTCAGAAGGAAGGGATCGCAAAGGCCCAGAGGGAAGGGAAGTACAAAGGGCGGGCACCTACCGCCCAGCGCATGGCTCCAGAGGTCCATAGGATGCTCTCTGAGGGGATCACTAAGCGGGACATAGCGAAGGCGCTAGGCATCTCTGAGAGGTCGGTCTATCGTGTATCAAAGGACACACAAAGTGTCCCGCCTTCAAATTGCCCCCACTGACTCTCATTCATTTCAACCACACAATCTGACATCAAAAATGGAAACCAACTATATCCAAATATTCACCAATTGCTTTCGGAGCATTTCTGCTGATCTCGGCATGCTCGACACCCTATCAAGAAAGTGGACTCGAAGGTGGAGTTACGGCAACAATGCTGGATGGGAACACAGCTAGAATCTCAGCTAAGTCAAACGCCTTTACAGATGCTGTGACCACTTGGGAATATGCGCTTTTGAAAGCAGCTGAAACGACCCAAGAGAGGGGATTTGACTACTTCGCCGTAGTCGATGCAGCAAGCGGAATGAAGCGGACAACAACTATGGGCTACAATGCTTATGGAAACCCCACGCTGATGTCCAATTCTAAGCCCAGAACGAACTTTATCATCGATATGTACAACGGCTGCATTCCTAGCAGTGCTCCAGCGGGCGTCTTTAGCGCCCCTGAAGTCATCACATACCTAGGCCCGAAATACAGAAAATGATAAACTGGGTGGTCCCTAGCTTGGGGCCACCAATACTTTTGACCGTTGTAGAAAGTCAGATCAAAGGACGCATGAGCAGCCTGATTTGCTCTTTGGACTCTGAGGGCGTGAGTTGTGGAATCGTAATCCTCGCAAAGACCTAATTTCTAGACGCTATCGCCTTTTAGACATGCGAGACATGTAGGGAAAACATGTATGGTAAAAAGGGGGGACGCAAAAATTTTACATATTAAATCAATAGCTTAAAATGTATACTTAGTAATTGGCGGTGCTGCCAGACTAATTCGAACTCGTCTCTACATGGACAGTATAGCTGCCCCTTATTCAGCGCAGAGACCGCGCCACTCGGCAAGAGCAGCGGCACGGTTCAGCTTGAAATTTGGTCTCGAGGATAGGCTGCGCTCCAAGTTAAACAGGTTGTAGATAGAGGCGTGTACGGCGGCGAATTTCTGCAAACTTCGCATGCGTCGAAAACGAAGCATCGCGCGCTCCCGCCTTCGAAATGGCAGATCCGAGTTTTCGGCGCGATTGTTCAACCAGCGCCCTGTTTCCTGACGATGCGCGGCACCGATTTCACGCAACGCGGCACCGTAAGAGCGAAGCTTATCGGTTACGATTACTTCGGGTTGGCCGTGCTTGCGCATTGCTTTTCTTAAGAATTTCAGCACCGCCTTCTTGTCCCGTGTCTTTGTGACAAAGCTTTCCAGAACTTCACCTTCATGATCGACCGCCCGCCACAAATAGTGGCGCTCACCGTTAATCTTCACAAACATCTCGTCCAGGTGCCACCGCCAGCGGCTCGATCGCAGGCCCTCAATGCGGCGTTTTCGGATCTCGGTGGCGAACATCGGTCCGAAACGATGCCACCAATATCGAACTGTCTCGTGACTAACCTCAATGCCGCGTTCGTGCAGCAAATCTTCGACATTCCGAAGTGACAGAGGGAATCGAACGTAGAGCATCACGGCCAAGCGGATGATCTCAGGGCTGGTTTTGAAATACTTGAAAGGGGAGCGTTTGATCATGGCACGAGGCTACGTGGCCGCACTACCCCTCTCAAGCAAAGTTCTTCTGACACCGCCGAACGGAGAGCGTTTGGTCATGGCACGAGACTACGAAACCGCCCCACCACACTCAAGTCAAGTTCCTCTGACACCGCCATGTTGGCAGTTTCGGGGACGGCTCGGACTGAATGAAGGATCTTGTGTTTGGCTTCGGCCTGAGCATCGAAACCATGCCTAGAGCTACGACTTCGAACACTCTCCGTCATCAGATCCCGGTTACAATTAGTCTCCGAAGAGTACCGGCAACGGTTTTGTAAAGAGACAGTATTTCGTATTGGAGAGCATTCCAACAACACGGATCTCAAGCTGCAGAAACGGTGCGCGCAGGTAACCAAGCGCAGGAGGACGCAGGCCGAAACGGTCATAGTAGATTTCTCCCGCTTGCCATCGTGAGGTTGGCTGCATCCAGTCACAGGGATCATGTGCCGATCCGAGACCCCAGATTGCTCGATGCTCACCGCCAGGCGGAACAGCACGGTAATCGAGCTTCAGATCGTCCTGTGGCACCGTTGCGGCACGCCACCATGTCTCAACCCAGAGCATCTCACGACGCGTGATCTGCCTTGGATTGAGGCGAACGCCTAAGAGTTCAAGCCCGTTCATGATCTGCGGAGCGATCCGGGCGTTGCGCGGCACATGGGTCGCCTGTCCGAGGCGCGCGGCAGGTGCAAATTCCGACAGGCGATCTAGCCGACAGGTTTTCGACCGCCCCACATCGGTTCTGATAGGTTCTTTCGTAGCTTCTGTAGACTTGGCAGAACGATCCGCAGGCGCATCGACATGGATCAACACGCTCTGCTCCGTGGTCTGCACAGAGGCTCCGAGCGCCTGACAACGCGCGGCGAAATCGTTGATGACGGGCGCTGCAGCTTCGTGTGTCAAAGTCTCGCTAAAGCCATATCCGACTCCGATGGGAAAAAACTCGACCCATGTCACGCCGTCGCGTTCAAGGCCAAGGCGAAACACGCCGCCCGGTTTGATTTCGCTTCGCAACGCTTCGGACAACATCAAACCCGGACCAGGCAGGATCAGTTTGGATTTGTAAATTTCGACGCCTTCAATTCGACTGTCGCGCGCGCAGAAAACCATATCGGCACCGGCGTCGATCAGGGCGTGAGACAGCTCTCTTTGTGTCTTCTCTCCGGTTTGTGTCCCCCAATGCACGGAGACGAGAACGACATCAGCCTTCTCTGCCGCAGCTTTAAATTCCCTAGTCATGCGCCACGCGGTTGGGTGGCGGGGAGAGATATAGGCCGTTCCTGCCGCATTCTTATCCGCCACAAAGCGACCTTGGGAAGCATCGAGGCTAAACAGCGCGACACGCAGCTCCCCAGCCTGACAATAGGCAGGTTGAAGCGCCTCTGTACGATTTGATCCGCTGCCTGCATGTGCGATACCAACGGCCTCAAGAATGTCTTTTTGCTGCATAAGCGCCGTCGGGCCGTAATCGCCGCTGTGCGAATTGGCGACCGTCACTGCATCGATTCCGGCTTTGGCGAGCACCTCGACCATCTCTGGCCGTGCACGTCGATAGAACGGCCCTTGTTCGCCCTTATCGACACCTTGCTGGCCCAATGTGCTCACCACACAGTCTAGGGTCGCAATGGACAAATCTGCGTCTTTCAACGCGGGAATATCAATCAGCTGGCCCATTCCGAGCTGCTTGGCGCGATCGTGCACGCGCCCACCGAGATTGATGCTTCCGCCAAGCACCACCACAGCCTGCGAAGGACGCGGCAAACCGGGGACTGTGGGCGGCGGCGGGGTCTCGACTGGGGCGGCCTCATGGGCTTGGTGCCCGAGGTAATACCGCAGATAGGCAACGTAGCCCGAGAGGTAATGCTCCACATCGTCGATGCGCACACGGAATGCGTGATGCCGAATAAAGAAACTACCCATGATACGCGCAGGGTTTTTAAAATACATCGCGATCTCGGGCCAGAAGAAGCCGTTCAGCAGATGATGCGCTCGGGTTTCCAGCGCCCGGTAAAACTTGTCTCGATCCAACTGCTTCAGAAGATGGTAATGCTCCGCATTTCGTTCGAGGCGCCCGATCATCTTATGCGCCGCCATCATCAGTTCCAAAAGGGTCGGGAAGGTGGTGAGCCGGTCGAGCACGAAGTCGAGATGCTCAACAACATTTTGAAGTCCAAAGCGAAAATAGCGTTCCTCTGGTCGATAGAGTGTCAGCTCATTGACACAATAACTCAGCCAGTGATCATGGATCTTCCAATGCTCCTGCGCGATGAAATAGTCGAACGCTTTCTCGACAGCCGCAATCCAACGTGGGTCTTTGGTCAACCCATAAAGACGCATCAAGCCAAAGGCCGCTTCTCCGTCATAATAAATGATGCGGAACATCTCTTTGACCGAAAGATCCTCGGCATTGAGCACATGCGCGAATTGCCCCGTCTCTAGGTCCTGAAGCCTTATAATGCCTTTTGCGAGCGCTTCCAGAAGCGGAAAATGGCGTTCATCGCCGGTCAGTTCGGTGTATTTCACAAGCGCCAGAAGGCAGACAGCACTTCCGCCCAGCTTAATCTCGTTGTTCATGTCGCGCAGATAGGCGACCCGGCCCCCATCCGGAGCATCGTAGTACTGGATCAGCGTCTCGGTCAGAAATGCGAGCCCCCGATCAATCGCTTCTTTGAGCGCCCCATGCTGCGTGACCTCCCAGGCCTCCAACATCGCGTAGAGAGTGCTCGCATGGCGCAAGGTGTTGTAAGATTTGATCTCTCTATCAAAACAGGGATGCAGCCCATAGATGAATTGGCCTTTTTCATCGATCTGCTCCGCCAAAAACCGACTGGCGTCCTCAATTAACCGCGTCACGCAAGGCTCATCCAGATCCGCCAGCTTACGCCGACCGGTATCGCGCCCTTCGACCCCGCTCTCATATCCATGAAGCGGTACGGGGGGAGTATCCGCTTGAAGCAAAAAGCCATCGGTTGCAAAAAGCTGCACTGGGGCCTGTGCCTCAATGGGCAATGTGAACGTCTCGCCGAAACGTCGCTTGCCGTAAGTCATGAAGTTTTTGACGTTCAATCCCGCATGTTCGACCACATTGCCACGATAAAGCATCGCATTGGCATTAAGCTCTTGTTCGAGAAACGCCTGCGAAAATGCGGGTTTCAGCGCCACTCCATAGCGAAAATAGTTGCGTTTGCTGCCCTGAAATGCTTGTTGCGCCTGCTCCCAAGACAAAGCCCAACTTTGGTTGACCCAATCTACACGCAACCATCTGACCGGAGTATCGGAGGCGTCCTTCTCTGCGCACCACTTCTCCAACTGCGTCCAAATGGCTTTCACATCCGGTGCGGAAAAATGAACGACTGTCGCACGTTCTGTGCCGTCGCTGATCGAAAAAAAGACCCGAAGCGGCGCATTTTTCTCAGCTGACGCAATTGCATAGGTCAGCGCCGCACGTGCCTGCGTCAAAAGCTGGCTTAGGGGCACCAAAGGATAAGCGGTTAGGCGGGAGAGCAGATCGCAAGTGGTCTTCGTCATGAATTATATCCTGAGCAGGTTCACACCGAATGGCCCAAATCGCCTCACCTTTTTTACGGACTATATCCGTCGAAAGGATGGGAATATACCACCAAGCGCCACGTCAACACTGACACCTCAGAAAACCACATTTAGACAAAGCCTGGCGCAGGTGCCTTGGCCCTGCCCCGATTTGAAAAGCGCCTGATGGTCTGCAGCCAGAGCCGCGAAAGCGCAAGAGGTCCCTGAAAAGCCCAAAGATTCGGCAATTGCACTTGCGTGAAGCGCTTCTGCAATCAAATTTCTGGACAGACCCTGTGTCGATGCATCACTATTTCGATCATCATCAAAGCTTTGGTTCATGTCGAACTCCTAAAGGAGAGAGGCAGATCATGCTGGGTGAGTGATATTGGGGGTGACACAATCCGCCTCTCAAGTGTCGGGTTGGTCCGCTGAGAGACCGGCCCTACGTGCGGAGAAGTTATTTGCAGGGTCTTCTCCTACGCCATCCAATGGCCGTTGAATGGCGATCTCGATATATCTTACGGCTTGGCCACACTATTCCCAGATGACGCCCGGGCGGACACTGCCGCCTGGGCCTTTCATGTTTAAATCGGCAGGATGTCGGTAACACCGCCCAGCAGGTCGTCGCCCAACAAATCACCACCAAGCAAACCATCCGTCAGACCACCCAAGAGGCCGCCAGACGCATCCGGGTCACCATCCGTCACCAGGACAAGCCCTGTCGCATCGGCAACAAGCCCTGCGTCACCGATCACGTCGCCAAGCACACCGTCATTGCCGGTGATGTCGCCCAAAAGGCCACTGTTGCCGGTCACATCGCCCAGCAGGCCGCCATCTGCGAGCACATCGTCGAGCAAGCCAGCGTCACTGCCCGTCAGCCCAGACAAAAGCCCATCTTCGCCGCCAAGGAGACCATCGGTCAGCCCGCCGAGGAGATCATCACCCAAGAGGCCGTCCGTCACGCCACCAAGCAAGTCGCCTTCGCCACCGAGCAGACCGTCGGTCAAACCTCCGAGAAGGTCACCGCCCAAAAGGCCGTCCGTCACGCCACCAAGCAGATCGCCTTCGCCACCGAGCAGACCGTCGGTCAAACCGCCGAGAAGGTCACCGCCCAAAAGGCCGTCCGTCACGCCACCAAGCAGATCGCCTTCGCCGCCGAGCAGACCGTCGGTCAAACCGCCGAGAAGGTCACCGCCAAGGAGGCCGCCATCCGAACTCCCGTCAGTTGCGCCTTCGCCAAGCAGGCCGGTGCCGATCAGATCGCCGACAAGCCCTTCAGAGCCCGTGATGTCACCAAGCACGCCATCGTTCGTCAACAGATCGCCCAGAAGGCCACCGGAACCCGTGACATCGCCCAGCACACCGGAGTTTCCGGTCAGATCGCCGAGCAAGCCGGTATCGGAGACGAGACCGTCAAGCAGGCCAACATCGTCACCCTGGACCCCGTCGCCCAGAAGCGGTTGCCCCAGAAGGTCGTTTCCAAGCGCATCGAGCACACCGTCTTCCCCGACGAAATCACCCAGAAGGCCCTCAGACCCCGTGATATCGCCCAACAGCGCACCGTTGTCCGTGAGACCAGCCAGCAGACCGCCAGCACCGATCAGCGGATCGAGGAAGCCCTGAACATCCGCGTCGGCGTCGGCGTCGGCATCAGCGTCGGCATCCGCATCAGCGTCGGCATCCGCATCAGCGTCGGCATCCGCATCAGCGTCAGCATCCGCATCAGCGTCAGCATCCGCATCGGCGTCAGCATCGGCGTCAGCATCGGCGTCCGCATCGGCATCTGCATCTGCATCAGCGTCCGCATCGGCGTCAGCATCCGCATCGGCGTCAGCGTCCGCATCGGCGTCAGCATCCGCATCGGCGTCAGCATCGGCGTCGGCGTCGGCGTCCGCATCGGCATCTGCATCTGCATCAGCGTCCGCATCGCTGTCATCACCGCCGCCTCCACCGCCACCGGCGAGTGCTGCGAGACCGAGGGCGCCAAGACCGAGAGCCGCCACGGCTTCCTCGGGCATGCTTTCACCAAGACCAGCCGCCGCAGGATCGCCTTCAATCACCATATCGTTGCTGTAAACAATGCTATGAAGCGACCCGTCTGCAGCCGGGACGTAATAGCCAGCAACGGTGATCATATCCCCATTGCCAAGATCAATGATCAGATCATTGCCCGAGCGGCTATATGTCTCAAGCCCGGTCTGGTCGATGTTCAGCGGAACGCGCACCTCATTTGGGGACGCCTGAATGGTTTTCATAGTCATGTTTCACTCCAATACCCAACTACACCCTTCGCACAGCAATAAACATATACGTAGGTTTATGCGAAAGACTTAAGTATATATCTGAGATATTTTAGTATGCATAGTCAAGGTTTCTCGCGTCATATTCAGAGAAAATCCGACGACACGCACAACTCAGGCGCATTTCCCCCCGGCCTTGTACTCACAAAGGGACATCAGAACAGAAAAACGCCCCGCCAAAGGCAGGGCGCTTCATCGCGTTTCAGAGATCGATCAGATCAGAGAATCGTCACCACCGAGCAGACCACCGGTCAAATCGCCCAGAAGACCATCCTCTCCACCGAGCAATCCGTCCGTAAGCCCGCCAACGAGACCACCGTCGCTGAGCAGACCGCCGACCAGACCTTCGTCGCCGATCACCCCATCAAGCAGGCCATCCTCACCACCAAGAAGACCACCGGTCAGACCGCCCAGAAGACCGTCTTCGCCGATGATGCCGTCCAGCAAGCCATCGGTCAGGCCACCGAGCAGACCATCAGAGGCTTCGCCCCCATCGGTCAGCAAGGTCAGACCCGTCAGTTCCGTCACGAGACCCTCATCCCCAACGACGCCGCCAAGCAGGCCATCGTTGCCAGTCACATCACCGAGCAGCCCGCTATTGCCGGTCACATCGCCCAGCAGCCCCCCATCAGCCAGCACAGGATCCAGAAGCCCGGCACCCTCACCGCCCAGGACACCATCCGTCAAGCCGCCCAGCAGGCCATCTTCGCCGCCCAAGAGACCATCGGTCAGATCACCAACCAGCGGAAGCCCGTCGAGAAGACCGCCCTCGCCGCCGAGCAGGCCGCCAAGCAGACCGT
This sequence comes from Celeribacter sp. ULVN23_4, assembly GCF_054788345.1. Lineage (NCBI taxonomy): Bacteria > Pseudomonadati > Pseudomonadota > Alphaproteobacteria > Rhodobacterales > Roseobacteraceae > Celeribacter > Celeribacter sp. ULVN23_4. The sequence continues at coordinate 10,274 of NZ_JBTVYO010000006.1, forward strand.
CGTCGCCGGTCAAACCGCCGAGGAGCCCATCTTCGCCGCCGAGAAGTCCGTCGGTCAGATCACCCACGAGCGGGAGACCATCCAGAAGTCCCCCTTCCCCGCCGAGCAAGCCGCCCAGAAGTCCGTCGTCGCCGGTCAGGCCGCCAAGCAGCCCATCTTCGCCGCCAAGAAGACCATCCGTGAGACCGCCCACAATCGGAAGGCCGTCCAACAGGCCGCCTTCGCCGCCCAGCAACCCATCGGTCAAACCACCGACCAGCGGAAGACCGTCGAGCAAGCCGCCTTCGCCGCCGAGAAGACCATCCGTCAGACCGGCCACCAGACCTTCGTTGCCAAGCAGGCCACCGACAAGGCTATCGCCGCCGAGAAGACCGCCCACGAGACCGTCCTCCGCCAAAAGCCCACCGACGAGCCCCTCATCGCTCAGCAATCCGCCCACGAGACCGTCTTCGGTCAGAAGGCTTCCGACAAGACCGTCAGCGTCCAGCAAACCGGCGGTGAGGCCGGTGCTGCCGAGCAAACCACCGACAAGCGAGCCCTCGCCCAACAGCGCATCGGTCACGCTGGACAGAGGATCATCGGAGCTCGGGCCGTCACCAAGCAGACCTGCGCCCAGCAGACCACCCAAGAGACCTTCTTCGCCGGTCACGGCCCCCAAAAGGCCGTCATTGCCGATCAGGCTGCCCAGCAGGCCTTCGGATCCTGTGATCGCGCCAAGGCCACCTTCGTTGCCGGTCAAAGACCCCAGAAGACCGTCGTCATCCACAACAGAGTCGAGAATGCCCGTCGATTGGTCCGGCTCGGGCTCCGGCTCGGGCTCGGGATCCGGGTCGACCGTATCGTCGTCATCATCGTCTGAATTGTCGTCTGAATTGTCGTCGTCGTCATCCAAAAGCACTGCGGCACCAAGCCCCGCCAAGGCGGCCAGACCAGCGCCGGCTTCATCCAGGGAGAACCCCTGACCAAGCCCTGCGACCGCGTCTTCATCGTCCCAGACGCCTTCGACACCGCTGAACGTGCCATCTGCATAGAGCAGGCGATGCGCCTCGCCATTTGCCGCTTCGGTATAAAAATTGCTGATGGTAAGCGTGTCACCATTGACCTGTTCGATCACGAGATCGTTTCCAGATTTCACAAATTGGCTCACGCTGTCCCTATTTAGATGAATCTGAACATCCACTGCGTCACCAACAACAAATCCACTCATCGCCATATCCCTAGTCCTTTCAAACGGCCCCTGCGGCCAGAATCGTCAAGCAAGCAACAACCCCACCTTTCGACTATCAAAAGTATGTCACCACATCAATAATAATATTTAAGACATTATATCGGGTGTTTTTGCAGAGGCCTGCGGGTGAAATGCTTGACGAAAAGCTGCTTACCCCCTTCCTTTGCGCCAATCACTCGGCGACACTTCGCTCGTGAAAGATTGCACATAGCCACGAAAAGAACTGCCGCGTACCGCACAGTATTTCTGTCGAGGGCTCAAATAATAGGTATGGTTAGATATGACCTCAGGCTCTCACGCGTCCCCCCCCCATCAAAGCGCAGTAATGCGACCGATTGTTCAAACCATCGCGCGCCTCATTGCGACGGATCGGCGCCCCTCCGTGCTTGCCAACGAGACTGGAAGCATCCTTCTTGCCAACGCTCCCGCACAACGTTTGCAGCTTGATCAGGGACATCTTCAAGACAAGCTCGACTGGAGATCCCTTTGCAAACAGGCAAGTCGCGCCACTAGTGTCGCAACCTCTCTCACGCTTGGCGCGACAGAGTTGGAGGGCGAGGTCGTCCATCTCTCTCTCGGGGCAGGAGACGGCTATCTTTTGCGACTATCGGAAAATGATCACGAGGCCGCTTGGCTGCGCAACCGCTCACGCGCCGCCACGCTCATGCGCGTCGCGCACGACCTGCGAACGCCGATCCAGTCCCTCCTGGTAACGGCGGAGAATATTCTGGACACCGCCGCCACAAACGACAAGGCCTCAAACGAGCAGGCCCGCAATCAGCTCAAGAAAACCTCCGAGTTGGCGCTGGAGCATATTAGCAACGTACTTGGTGTCATTCGCGGTGAGCAAAGCGTCAGCGGCCTGCGCCCGGACGAGACATTTAACATCACCGAGGAACTGCGCAGCCTCATGATGATGATCTCTCCGATCGCGCGCGCCCGTGATGTGAATCTCAAACTTTGGCTCGATCCACATGAAGATGTGTGGGTGTATGGGCCGGTGCGTTTTGTGCGGGCTCTCTTTCAAAATATTATCGACAACTCTGCCAAATACGGCGGGCATGACGTCGAAATCGGTCTCTCCTGTCGCCCTATCACCACGACGGAAACCGATGAGCCTTCGCTCAAACTTGTTCTGACTGTCAAAGACATGGGGGGCGGCCTGCCCCCGGAACAAAAAGCTCGCCTTTTGAAGGCTCTCGGTCAGGCCGACGCGAAGCAGATCGAGGCATCGCAAGACGGCAGCGCCGCCCAATCCGAGCGCCCGTCGGCGGGATTGAATGTCCTCGCCCATGCCTTGCGACAACTGGGGGGCACGCTTGAATTCTCCGATCGCTATGTGGGCGACTGTGAGACAGCAACCGACACGGACGCCGCAGTCATTGGGACGGTGATTGAGGTGACACTGGTTTTGGAACGGGGGGAACAGACGGGGCTGTTTCCCGAAACGCCGAATAGGTCGCTATCCGAAGAGTACTCATTGCAAGGGATCTCCATTATTCTGGTCGAGGACAGCCCCGCAAGCCGGGACTGGCTTTGCCATGTCCTGCGCGCCGCAGGCGCCCATGTCTGGCCGGCAGGAACGGGTCTGGAGGCGCTCTCCCTGCTCACGAAGCCGGACATTGCGGACAAACTCGATCTGATCCTGACCGACATGACCCTCCCTTACATGTCCGGCGTCGAATTCGCACAACGCGTGCGTGAAGATGAGGGGATCACCTGGAACGGGCCAATTATGGCTCTGACCGCACATGTGGCAGACGCCGTGCTCTCGGCTTGTGACGCGGCCGGGGTTGCGAAAGTGCTTGAAAAACCCATTCGTCCGGCACAATTGCGCGCGGCTCTCCGCGCCGCTTTGGATGACACCTCGGAGACGCCACAAACGCCCCCAGCTCTTTCCTCACAGGACGAGGGAAGTGCGGATGGTCAGGAAACCGTAGAAGTTTCGCCGTTCAAAAAAGAAATCGTGCATGAATTGCTGACACAACTCGGTCATGAGGGCGCAGTATCGTTCATGACCCGGGCACATGCCGAAGCCAGCCAAGTTTTGTCGAAACTCCAAAAAGATGGAGTTAGCCCCGACACTGCCCGCATGCTTCACGCGGCGACGGGCGTATGTAGCCTCACGGGTCTTGGAGCATTGGAGGCGTGTTTACGGTCCATGGAAAAGGCTGTTGACGCCGGTATGCCCCTAGATATGTGTGAAAAGCAGCTAGAAACAGATCTAACACGGACCCAAAAAGCGATTACGGAGCTACCTTAAGAAGAAATTTAATGAAGTATATACAATCATAGGTCGCAAAATATGGATTTCGTGCAGAATTTCGGAACATTATGAGTGATTGCTTAGTTAAATTGTGGAGAAATTAATTTTGCGCGCTCTATAGAGCGTCATTGCCTAAAGAGGCCACCACAAATACATGCAGGGCCGTCAACGGCCTTGAGAAGAAGGAAAACAAATGACGGCGACCGCCTCAAAAATAAGAATTCTGATTGCTGACGACCATGCGATGGTTTTGGAAATGTTCGAGCACTTCCTTTCCAACCTACCAGAATTTGAGGTGGCAACGGCCCCTGATCTCAATGCAGCCCTTCAAATTCTTGACAGCGATGGTCCTTACGATTTGGTTCTGGTCGACTTAAATATGCCAGGCATGAACGGAGTAGAGGGCCTTGGAAAGGCGCTTGAAAAAAACCAGGGCAAGCCTACAGGCCTTTTGACCAGCGACCCGACTGCGCAGGTTGTGACCGAAATTCTCGCGATGGGGAGCTCTGGAGTCATTCTCAAAACTGCGTCTTTGAAAGATTTGGCCAATGAAATCCGCTTTATGGCGGCAGGCGGACGTTACGTACCAGTCGAACTGCTTGATCAGCAACGCCTCAAATCACGCGGCACAAAAAAATCTCCGCTTTCGGAAAGGGAAATGCAGGTTCTTGGGCATTTGGCTGAGGGACAATCGAACCGCGAAATCGCGCAAGGCCTCAACCTCGCAGAGGCAACCGTCAAAATGCATGTCAAATCGATCTGCACCAAACTAGGCGCGAACAACCGGACACAAGCGGTCATCGTCGCTCAAGACAGGAACTATATCTGAGAGTTTGTGTGGGAGTTAGTGTACTTGGCGCAATGTTTGCAGAAGGGTTTGCTCGCAGGCTTTTGAGGACAAGATAGCGTCGCAAAGGCCAAGCGAGTTGAGAACTGACTCCCCCTCCCAGAGCTCGCTTTCGAGTGCGACAATGCGGATTTCGGGGTAGCTTCGGCGGATTTGCAAGCAGGCATCTGCCGCAGCCTCTGGAGAGCCAAAAAAGTCTTCATCCACGACGAGCACGTCCGGTATCCAAGGGCTTCCATGCATATGGCAGAGTGCATTATGTGCATTGTCACTATTCAGCAAAGACATCTGAAACCCTTGGCTGATTTGGCTCTTGTTCACGGGGATCATATCCCAATCAGTGAGGGCAATCACATTGATCACCAACTGCGCAGACCCGGCTGAAACTGCGGCGGCATTTTCCGATTTTAAAATTTGCTGTAGCATTCGAAAGTCCCCGTCATCCCAAAATCGCGTTTTTTCGCGCAGACGTTTACCCTAAATACGCCAACCAGACCGGTCGACGATCTGCGTACTTTCTTGGTGGCGCAACGCTCTCTGCGAGATCAGGCCAAACCTCCAGATGTCGGTTCAACCGCAGCACTTGCACCAAATCTCCAATCACCCCTTTTTGCTGTGTCGATTTTAGGTCCATTTTTGCAAAAAGCCGATCTTCCAGACTGCTACGCTTATCGCCACTTACCCGTTGCTGCTTGAAAAGCATGAAATCACCAAACACTTTTTGTGGGACAAATTCCCAAGTTCTCGAATCGCTCCGCCCGCTAAATCCGGAAAGCTTTGCGTCGCCTCGAGACAATATATAGCACTAATGTATGTATAGAAATATACATTATTTTCAAAACAATACTTTAGTATCTGTTTTTGAGCTAGAATTTTTGGCTACGCGCACAAAAAAGGCGTTGGTGCTTATTCACACCAACGCTTCCATATTTTTCTAACGCGTGCACTTGCCTCCGACGAAATAAACTCGCCGAAAACTTTAAAATCGTTTACTTAAGCTCAGACCAAAGACCTGCTCTTCGTCTCCGTCCTCTTTCTCGACCGGCTTTGCCATGTAGAGAGCAATAGGTGTATTCCCCACCTCAAATGACAACGACAGCCCGACGGAACTTCGCTGATGGTAATCGTCGTCAATCGAACCATTCTGCGTATCGTCCAGCCCCCAGGCCGCTCCAGTCTGCCAGAAAATACCGGCGACCAACGGCGCCTCTAAGAGAGCTTCGAAATTGTGCTGAAATTCGACGGAAGACACCGCGAACTTATTGCCGCCCAGTCCATCACCATTGTCCCGCGGCCCAACACCGCGCGGCGCAAAGCCGCGAAAAACGTCCGCACCGGGCGCAAACCGGTCCAGAACCCGTGTGGCGTTGCCCGGTTGACCCGATACAGTGCCAGCCTCGAGAGTGATCAACATACGTGACTGCGCTCCCAACGGCACATAAGAACGGCTTTCAAAGCGGAAATCGGACAACCGGTCATCTGTTCCAAGGTTCCAGAAATACTGATCCATACTGAGATTGTATTCCCAGCTTCCCCAGCCACGTTCCCCATCCTCGAAGGAACTGTGATTGAGGCCCAGCCGCACATAGGGCGCTGCGATGTTATCGGTCTCTTCCTCCAACAAAAGCGCACTAGCGTCGTGTGCCACGTCGAAAAGACTATAGTCACGGTATCCCAGACCTGCTTCCAGACGCGTCGTATCGGTGATTGTCCAGGCTAGATAGGCTTCGATTTGAGCGGTCTCGCTCGAAAAAGAGCGGTCATCGTAGGACAGCTCTTCCCACCCCGAGCGAAAACCCAAATCGATGTGCTCGCCGATGAAATCGACATGATATAGGCGCGCGACGCCCCGTTTGACCTCTGAATTATATTCCAACCGCACAGACCCGTAGGTGTCGGGCAAGAGGTTGTAGCGCTCGAAGAACAGCCCCCCAATCAACCCATCTTGTGACGCGTAACTGAGGCTCCCCTCGATCCGCCCCGGTTGGTTGTTCAACTCTTCCACTTCGATGACAAGCGTCTCCCCCTCGGGATACAGCACAACGCTCTCGAACACGCCGGTGGACATGAGACAATCCTCGATGGCGCGCAGTTCCAGCGAAAGATAGGGCACATTCGGCACCGCCCCGCAGGTCATCTGAATGTCCTGTTCCGGGATGAACTGCGCCCCACGCACTTCGACGCGGGCAAAGCTTTGCACCGATTGAGTCCCAACCGATTGCGCAGCGCCCGCCGTCGCAATCAGTGCCAAAGCAGGAAAAAGAACCGCCGCGCGGCGCGCGGCAGGAGCAAAGAGTGGCGGCAGCATAGGTGTCTTTCTCTTACATCTCATCAATTGTTTCAGCTCTGCGTCTGCGTTTCAGATGCCCCCACATCCAAAACGCTCAACGCAATCTTGCCCGCATCAGCGGACGGGTCAGATAGCTTAAGACCGACCGCTTTCCGCTTTCGATATCGACCTGCGCGACCATGCCGGGCCGGATCGCGAACTGCTCCCCAAAGCGTTCGAGATAGCTGGTCTCCGTGCGCACCATCACGCGGTAGAAATCTTGCGGACCTTGCGGCGTGTCCTCTTCGACCGTGTCTTCGGAAATCTGCGTGACCACCCCGGCGAGATCGCCATAAGTCGCAAAATCATAGGCCGTGATCTTGACGCTGGCGGGCATTCCCGGCGCGACAAAGGCAACGTCTTGCGGCTTGACTTTGGTTTCAATCAAAAGCTGATCGTCCGTCGGCGTGATCTCCATAATCGGCTCACCGGGCTGCACCACGCCGCCCAATGTGGTGATCTCGATGTTGTTGACGCGGCCGGCCACAGGCGAACGGATTTCAGTACGATGGAATTCGGCCTGTTTCTGGATCAGATCCTGTTGCAAGGTGGTCAGTTTGGCACGCCGTGCCGCGAGATCCTTGTAGGCGTCTTGCACATAGGCGTTGCGCACCTCGTTGATCTTGCCATCAAGCTCCGCCTTCTGCTGGCGCAATTGGAGAAGATCGATCTGACTGACGGCACCGTTTGCGGCAAGCGGGCTGGTGATTTCGATCTGGCTCTCCACGGTGCCGCGTTCCTCTTCGAGCGAGGCAAGTGAGGCTTCTAGCTTGGTCCGGCGCGCTTCAAACAGGCGCAATTCCGTCGCCTCCGCCTCATTCGGATTCGACCCAAACTCCAGATGAGGCTGTTCAAGAACCTCTGCTTCAAGGCGTTTAACCTCTGCCGTCAGTGCGGTGATCTCTGCCTGCGTAGCGTTGAAGGCCGTTTGAGAGCGGGTGGGGTCGAGACGTGCGATCAACTGCCCTTCCTGAACAATGTCGCCCTCGCTGACATGTAGCTCCGCAAGAATGCCGCCCTCCAAACTTTGGATGGACTGCAAACGGCGCAACGGCACGACCCGACCGTCGCCGCGGGTGATCTCGTTAATCTCGGCCAAAGCGGCCCAGCCGATTGCGATTGCCAACGACAGAACGACCGTCTGGATCACCACCCGTGCACGTTTCACGGTCTGCCTGCGATAGCTGCCGTCGATATGGCTCGTTGTGATCAGATCGGCGTTACTCATTTCACGGCCTGTACCGGTTTGGACTGTGCCGAATTTGCCCGCGCCGTGTTGAGGATCTGAAGCAGATCACCATCCCGCGCCACACGCCCGTCCTTCAACACAATCGCCCGCTCGGTGAGACCGAGCAACTCGCGTTTGTGGGTCGAAATGATCGTCGTGCGGCCTTTGAGCCAGACTTTGAGGTAGGCGATCACCTTGGCTTCGGTCACATGGTCAAAGGCAGACGTAGGCTCATCGAGCAGCACCACTTTCGGGTCTTGCAACAAAACCCGCGCCAAGCCGATGGACTGACGTTGACCGCCGGACACATTGGCATTGCTTTGAATCTGGAGGTCGAGCCCACGCACATGTTGGCGCACGAACTTGCCCAGCCCCACCGCATCCAGCGCGGTTAGCAGCTCTTCGTCGGAATGGAGCCCATGATCGAGTAAAAGGTTCTCGCGCAATGTGCCCTGAAACAAAGCAACGCTTTGCGGCAGATAGCCGATCTGGCGACGACGGTCGATCGGATCGATTTGGCTCAACGCCAGATCGTCCAAAAGGACACTTCCGGACTGCGGATCGGTCAACCCCGCCAGCAGACGCAATAGCGTCGACTTCCCGGCACCATTGCCGCCGAGAAGCGAAATCCGCTCCCCGGCTTCGATTTTCAATTCGGGGATGGCCAAGACCGGAGGCGCTTCCGGATTATGGCGAAACACCACATCCTGAAGCTGGTAATCGCCCTGCATCATTTCTGCGCGCACGAAATGCCGATCAGTAGGTCGCTCGACCGGCATTTTCATGATCGCGTCGAGACCTTCCATCGCGGCACGCACATATTGCCACTTGGCGAGAAGCCCGGCCACTTGCCCCATCGGAGACATCGCGCGGGTCGACAACAAGGTGCAGGCGATGAGGCTACCGACGGTCAATTCACCGGCACCGATCAGATAGACGCCGGCAATCACGACGCCGGCATAAGCAAGGCGTTGAACCGCACTGACCAACTGCGTCATCAGTGTCGTCAGGTTGCGCGTTTTCACCGCCGTCGTCGCCATCGTGGCCGTCAACTGAGCATGCGCCCTCTGAAGACGACCTTCCGCGCGTGCCGCTTTGACCGTCTCGATGTTCGTGATGGTTTCGAGCAAAAGCCCGTTGAGCGCAGCCGCCTCACGGGTGTTTTCTTTGGAGGCCCGTGCCAGTTTCTTTTGCATCAGAATACCGGGCAAGACCGTCAGGATGACCCCGGCCAACACCACCAGTGCGACAGAGCCCCCGATGAACCAAATGACGCCAAGGAAGATCAGCACAAAAGGCAGATCGCAAATGGCCGTCACCGTGGTCGACGTGAAAAACTCACGCACAACGCCGAAGTCCCGGACCTGATTGGCGAATACTCCCGGAGATGCGGGTTGGTTGACAAGGCGCATGTTCGCCACCTTGTCAAAAAGCTGCGCCGAGAGCCGCAAATCCAGATCGCGCCCCGACACATCGACCAAAGACGAGCGCATCAATCGCAAGACAAGTTCAAGAACGATGGCAATGCCAACGCCACTGGCCAGAATCCACAAGGTATCCATTGCATTATTGGGCACCACGCGGTCATAGACCTGCATTGAAAAGAGCGCAGTCGCGACGGCGAGAAGGTTGGCCGCAAAGGACGCGATCATCACGTCGCTATAGATCCACCAGTTTTCCCACAGTGGCCCAAGCAGCCAATGCCCACGCCCCGCTTTTTGGCCATCAAGGCGGTCGGACACAATGTCGAGCGGCTTTGAGATCAACAGTTTGCCATCATGAAGGCGCTCAAGCTCTTCGAGCGTCCAAACGGCCTTGCCGCCGCCAGACTCCGGCAGGACGACTTTAGCCCGGTTGCCTGACATCTCTTCTAGGATCAGTGTGCGGCCGTCTTTCAGAAAGAGCAGAACGGGCAAACTATGTTCGGGCAGCGAGGCCAGTGCCTCTCGGCTGACCCGACAGCTCATATTGGCACGGCGTAGCGCCAAAGGTGCCATGTCCGGGGTCAATTGACTTCCCGTCTCCAGTGGCAAACCTTCCGTCAACTGGGTGACTGAGGAGGACACACCTTGTAACCGGCAAAGTTCTAATAGGCCCAAAACAAGAGGATCGTGCGATGCCGTATCTTTCATACCAACGTCCGTTTCCAACCTACTGCACCAAAGGATTTACGGAGAGCATCGTTCCTAGCACTCCCAACTCTTTCGCGGATTCATATTCCGTTCGCTTGCGCTCATCATATGTGTCGATTTCGTCGATCTGCGCGTCATAGAGATCACGCCCCGTCGTCAGCAGATCGAGAATTTCACGACGGCCCGCGACAAACTGCTCTTCATAAGTGCTGAGCACTTTCTCGGACTCACGGAGCTGCACCGCTTTGGAGCTTTCGCTGCGACGCAACAAGCTCAAGCGTTCCAACGCGCTACTCGCCGTGTTCATAAGTTGACGCTCGACCCCATAGAGCGAGGCCTTTGCCCCCTCGACCTGAAGCTGCGCCATTTGGATCTGGCGCTGACCAAAGCCACGTGAATTCAGGTCAACACCTGCAGAGAGCCCCAAGGCAGTCTGCGTCGAGCCGCCGTTCAAATCCACACGCCCCTGAGCCTGAAGATTGATAGTGGGGAAACGTTGCGCTTTTGCTGTTTGTATCCCCGCCTCAGCTTCAGCCACAGCGGCTCTCGCGGCGACATATTCTGGCGCGATACGTATCGCGGCGCGGATTTTGTCGGAATTACCGAAATGCTGAGAGAACCCAATTGCGGGAGGCCTACTGACACTCGAAACCGGTTTGCCGATAAGGAACTCGAGTTGGGCCATGGCGATTTGCCGATTGGCCAACAGTTGCGCCATCTGCTCGTCGGCGCGCGCAATCTCAAGTCGCGCACGCGCCACTTCACTGTTATCGCTGACCCCTGCCCGGGTGCGATCTTGCGCCTGACCAGCCAGACGGCGCGCAAATTCCATATACTCTTTCGTATAAGCGATTTTGCGATTCAACACTTCGACATCAAGGAAGAAGCCCGCAATCTCGAATGTCAAATCTTCGATCGAGATTTTCAGATCGGAAACAGCTTGAACACGGGCCTGGGACGCTTCCTCGATATCAGCTTTTGTCTCGCCCCAATCAAAGAGCACCTGCGTGACGCTTAAGGTTAGCCCGGGACCATCGCTATCGGTTGTACTTGTGTCACCGGAGAGGCTGATGGATGGAAAATAAGCATCTCGCGCCGCCTGAATGTCGACGGTTTTCATGGCAACTTCTTGTCGCAGGGCTTCGACGCCAGGATCGTTCACCGAGGCTATCAGGACAGCTTCCTGCAAAGACATCTGTGCCCATGCCGGCACCGAGATAACTGTCAGAATACAAGCGGATACGACGAGTCCCTGCCGAAAGCGATTTCCGAGGGACCGTCCGAGAGTAAATGTGGTTAACAACTGGCTCCTGTTTCGCCACCTCATCTGAGGTTACTCGCAGCCATGGCGACCTGACGGCCCCCCGCGCTTTGGGTCAAACTCCACATAGAGACAAAAGTTTTCAACATCATATCTTACTATCACCCACCCTGCGAAAGCGCTGTCAAAGCGCCTAAAATAACATTCGTATTGGACACACCCACAAAAGCGGGAAAACTTTTCCTTCGGCGCATCCAAAAGAAGCCCCATCAAGGCGCAGCCCATCAAACGGCTATATAAGATACATCAATGATTGGGGTGAAAATATCAACCCAAGTTTACACATTACTGTGCTGCATCATCATCCGGGAACAATCCGCCAAGGAGCGTATCCTCAAGGCCAACCGTATCAACAAGAGCACCAGCCAATTCGCCAGTCTCCGCAAGCAGGCCACCAACGGCATCGCCGCTATCCCCTGCCACTTCCCCTAGAATCGCGTCCAGAGCATCGCCGCCCGCAATAACATCCGGGCTCGACGGGCCGAGGATTTCGCTCAACAGGTTATCTATTTCACCATCGAGCGGCAGGCCTCCATCGTCCGCCAAGAGACCCTGATCAGCCAAAGCCCCCGTCAGGCTATCCTCGCCAACAAGCCCCGCGAAAAGATCATCGAAGCCACCCAGAGCCGTCTCCGGGACGTCGATATCAAAGACATCTTCATCGCCCAACAGGCCGGTTAGTACGTCATCGACACCATCAAATACAGCATCCGTCACATCGCCGAGAACGGCCCCAACATCCCCGGCGGACGCGTCAAGCCCGATCAGAGTATCGAGGAAATCACCTTCTTCCTCACCGTCGACGTCAGCGGTCTCATCCCCCCCCCCGCCAAGGCCAAGCAATCCACTGAGCAGACCGCCATCCCCCACAAGGCCTCCCACGATCGGCAAATCTCCGACGAGATCGTTCAGAAGGCCGTCCTCTCCAAACAGGTCGTCAACGACGTCCGATATAATCCCGCCTTCGCCCAGCACGCCGTCGAGCACCCCGTCGCCCAAAATCGGATCAAGGATACTGCTTAGAACGCCATCTTCACCGACCAGTGCATCCATGAGGTCGTCGATCACACCGTCTTCGCCGAGCAGTTCCGCCAAAAGAGACTCATCGCCTAGCAACTCCGTCAGCGCACTCCCCAAAAGCCCATCTGGGCCAAGAAGCGTCTCCAGGGCGTCCAGGTCAAGTAAGCCGCCTTCGCCGATCAGAGTGTCGAGTAGCGTGCCGACAAGGCTCTCATCCCCAAGCAACGTGTCGAGAATTCCCCCTTCTCCTAAAAGGGCATCAAGAAGGGAGGCGACAAGGCCATCGTCACCAATGATGGGATCAAGCACATCCCCAAGGAGGCCGTCGCCATCGTCGTCTTCGAACAAATCGACACTGGGGGACACACCGGAATCAACGCCTATGCGCGCGTCCTCAGCACCCCTTGCCTCTGCCAAAATCTCAACAGCTGCAGCATTCGCCGCACCAGCATCAGATGTTTGTCCCGTCCGACCCGCTGCGGCAACAAGACCAGACGTCACGACACCGAAATCATCGACACTCTGCTCGGAATCCTCATCCACGCTAGCATCAGGCGATGCTTCTTCGAACTCGCCGTTCTTCGATACCTTTGCGTCGCCTTGAGCAGGCTGGACGAAGTGTTCCGAACCGTGACCTTCGGAAACACCCTCTTCAGGCTCGCCAGCAGCGGCGCTGAGCCCATCTGCCAATCCAGCTTGCAAGGCCAAACCCATTCCAATGGCACTGGCCGCCGCGCCGTTGAGACTGGTTTTCTGATTGAAACGCTCCTGTTGCGCGGTAGTCACAGAAAATGGGAGTGCGGACGTATCCGCGGGGCGCTCAACCGATTTATCTCGACCATTTTTCGTCATTTCCTGACGTTCTCCGACCATGAAATTTCAGAACAACAGACAGCTACTATACTCGGCGCCCTACATGCCCGCAATACATATACGACTTCCGTTGAAAGTAATCCAGCATTTTGTATACCCCTCCATACCTTAGATGAAGCCCCTTCAGGCGATAACAATGTCGATCGACAAAGAGCACACGGCACGATCTGAATCGTGAGGTAACGAAACTGCTGCAGGACATGCAAAATCTAGGGAGATAACCCTCTCCGTTATAGATGTAGGTTGCCGAAAGGAAAGGGCTGAATCCATGCTTGCGTGCATCGTATCGCGGGCACATTTATACAAACATAAGTATGCCTTTATTTTCTAGTCTCTCTGCTCCTCTGACAATACTTAATTGATGATATGAACTTCCCTCCCGTCACACAGGCGATCATATTGCACAGAAATGTAACAACCCTCCTCCATTCACCGATATATATGCTTTATAAATACTTTTTAATGTTGAATTAAATACTAATTGATGCACTCTTTCCAGAGACTCGCATCCTGAGATGGGAATCGCTTCATGCTCCTATTCGGCCATTTTTAATCAGCCGGAGTTAAAGGATGACTTTACAACAGGGACAATCAAATGACGCAAAACATTTCGAAATCTGAATTTGTTTTTTCGTGAAATGGATGTGTGGAGGTGGTGTCAGACCAATTCGAACCCGTCTCAGCTTGGACAGAAAGACTGTCCCTTATTCCGCGCAGAGAGCGCGCCACTCTGCGAGAGCGGCGTCGCGGTTTAGTCTGAAATTTGATCTAGAGGTGAGGCTACGCTCCGAGTTGAACAGGTTGTAGATAGAGGCGTGGACGGAGGAAAATTTCTGCAAACTTCGCATGCGCCGGAAACGAAGCATCGCCCGCTCGCGCCTTCGGAATGGCAGATGGGAGTTTTCGGCGCGGTTGTTCAACCAGCGCCCTGTTTCCTGACGATCCGCAGCGCCGATCTCGCGCAATGCGGCACCGTATGATCGGAGTTTATCAGTTACGATCACTTCTGGCCGTCCGTGCTTGCGCATTGCTTTTCTTAAGAATTTCAATGCCGCTCGTTTGTCACGTGTCTTTGTCACAAAGCTTTCCAACACTTCACCTTCATGATCGACGGCCCGCCGCAAGTAGTGCCGCTCGCCATTGATCTTCACAAACATCTCATCAAGATGCCACCGCCAGCGGTTCGACCGCCCCTCCCCTCGACATTGCGCTTTCTGATCTCTGCCACAAACATCGGGCCAAACCGTTGCCACCAGTAGCGAATGGCTTCATGGCTGACATCCACGCCGCGTTCGTGCAGCAGATCCTCGACGCGGCGCAATGACAGAGGGAACCGAACGTAGAGCATCACCGCCAAACAAATGATCTCAGCGCTCGCTTTGAAATACTTGAAAGGCAAGCGTTTGATGATGGCTTGAGGCTACGTGACCGCCCTGCCGGTCTCAAGCAAAGTTCTTCTGATAGAGCCCGAGCGGCTTCAGTTTCAGAGCCGGAATTACAACCCGCAAACGGTTCACAATTCGCAGCACGCTGACGCGCTAATCTATTGTTTTTATTGTGGTGATTTTGGGTAATTGGCGGAGGAGGTGGGATTCGAACCCACGGATGCTTGCACATCGCCGGTTTTCAAGACCGGTGCATTCGACCACTCTGCCACTCCTCCAAGAGCGCTGATGATGCGATCCGCAGAGCCTTAACCCCGTTGTTACGATTCTGAAACCCGCGAATTGCACTCTAAACGCCATCGACGTGCCGAATTTTGCCGGATTTCGCCACTGTGATCACGCGGGGCTTTCCTGTGTCCCGCTGAATGGCTAGACTGCGGGCAAGGCGCCGGGGGAGATGCCCGTAAAGGGGCATCCTCCGACACGTGCGCACAGACGAGCAGACCAGACAAACCACAGAACAGACATAAAATGCGTGCCACACGAAGACGCGCGCCAGAGGGGCAAGATCATGCGACAGACAGGGACCGGGCGACGCCTTGCGCTTTTCCTGACCACGACACTCGCGCTGAGCGCCTGTCAGGACGGGACATCCTTTCTCGACAGTTTCAAGAAAACGGACGACAGCACAGCTGCGGCAACCTCCACCTCGACTAAATTGATAGAACGCGACGTCGAAGCGCCGGATGTTTTCCAAGTCACAGATAACGGCCTCTGGGACGGACGCCCGTCTCTGGGCGGTGTTTGGGTGGCGCATTCCGATGTGACCGAGCCCGAGCGCGTGATCATCCGCAATGAAAGCAATGGTAAATTCGTCATCGGCGCGCTGTTCAAACGCGAAGTTACCGCCCCCGGCCAAGGGGTACAGGTGTCTTCCGACGCCGCCGAAGCACTTGGCATGCTGGCTGGATCGCCGACCAAACTGAATGTCACCGCGCTGCGCCGCGAAGAGGTGCCGCAAGAGCCCGAAACCGTCGCCGCCATCGCCCAGGCCGAAACTATCGATGCGGCACCGCTCGACGATCCGATTGCGGACGCCGCCGCTACGCTTGATGCGCTGCAAACGCCCGCTGCGGCGCCGAAGGCCAAACCGACGGCAGCTGCCGCTCCGACCGCAGCGAAGGCCGCCACGTCTGATCTGAGCAAACCCTTCCTGCAGATCGGTATTTTCTCGGTCGAAGCGAACGCCAAACGCACCGTGGATATGCTCGGGTCTCAGGGCATCGTCGCCATGACCAAGCCGGGCAATTCGAATGGCAAAGCCTTCTGGCGCGTTGTCGTCGGCCCGGCATCGTCTTCCGCCGAACGCAAAGCGCTTCTCGAAAAAGTGAAAAAGGCGGGGTTCACGGACGCCTATCCCGTCACGCATTAAGAGAGTGGCGACACCGCCCTCTCACTTCCTGATGAACGCCTGAAAAAGGACATTCTCGTTTCCATGCTGCGCCTTCTCGCACTCCGCCTCGCTTTTCTTTTGACCCTTCTGGGCTTTGCCCTGCCTGCCAGCGCGTTTGAAAGCGCGGCGCGGGCAGTTTGGGTCTATGACCTCACCACGGACACGGTCCTGATGGAACAAAACGCGCAAACGCCGCTGCCGCCTGCGTCCATGTCCAAGCTGATGACGGTCAACATGCTGTTCGAAGCGCTGCGCGATGGCCGGGTGACGTTGGACACGCGGTTTTCCGTTTCGACCCGCGCCAAGAACATGGGCGGCTCGACAATGTTCCTCAACGAGACCGACCGCCCGACGGTCGAAGAGCTCATTCAGGGCATTGTCGTGCTCTCCGGCAATGACGCCTGTGTGACCGTGGCGGAAGGGCTTGGCGGCACCGAAGACAATTTCGCACGGCTGATGAACGAACGCGCGAAAACACTCGGGCTTGAGAACTCGACCTTCGCCAACGCCTCCGGTTGGCCCAACCCCGGTCAGCGCATGTCGGTTGAGGATCTCGGCAAACTGGCCGTGCGTCTGATCACCGAATTCCCGGAATATTACGGCTATTTCGGCGAGCAGGAATTCCCGTTCGACAACCGCGCGCCGCAGAACCGGCACAACCGCAACCCGCTCCTGAAACTCGGGATCGGCGCGGACGGTCTGAAAACCGGTCACACCGAAGAAGCCGGCTATGGCATGGTCGGCTCCGCCAGCCAAGGCCCCCGCCGCATCGTCTTCGTGTTCTCCGGCATGAACACCTCCGCCGAGCGCGCCCAAGAGGGAGAGCGCATCGTCAACTGGGCCTTTCGCCAGTTCGCCGAGAAAACCGTAGCCGAAAAGGGCCATGAATTCGCCCGCGCGAAAGTCTGGATGGGCGAGCAGACCGAGGTCGGTCTCGTCGCCCCCGAAGACGTCTCCGTCCTGCTGCCGGGCTCGCAGCTTGAGGAGCTGAAAGGCGAGGTCGTTTACACCGGCCCGTTCGAGGCTCCGGTCACGCAAGGCGACACACTGGCCGAGCTGGTGATCCCCCGCGAAGACCTCCCGGATGCGCATATTCCGCTGGTCGCAGATCGCTCTATCGCACGCGGCGGCATCGCTCCACGGTTGCGCACGGCCTTTCTGGTGCTTAAGGACAAGTTGGAGGGACAAACGGGTCTGGCCGTGTCCGAGTAACCAACCCCTGACGGGAGCGCCATGTTCATCAGTTTCGAGGGCATCGACGGGTCCGGAAAGTCCACCCAAGCCCGGCTTCTGGCCGAAGCCCTGCGCACGGCTGGCATTGACGTGATCCACACACGCGAACCGGGCGGCTCTCCCGGCGCGGAGGAGATCCGTTCCCTCGTCTTGGAAGGCGACCCGGATCGCTGGTCGGCGGAAACCGAGATTTTGCTCTTTACCGCCGCCCGCCGGGACCATCTTGAAAAGACCATCCGCCCTGCCCTTGCCGCTGGCAAAGTGGTGATCTGTGATCGCTTCGCCGACAGCACGCGGGTGTTCCAAGGCGTGACCCGTGGCGATTTGCAGGACAAGGTGAACCGTCTGCACAATGAGATGATCGGCGTCGAACCCGACCTGACGTTGCTTTTCGATATGGACCCGCAGATCGGCCTCAGCCGTGCCAAGGGACGCCAAACCGCGGAGGAGAGGTTCGAGGATTTCGGGATCGAGTTTCAAGAGAAATGCCGCGCCGCCTTTCTCGATCTCGCCAATCAATTCCCCCGCTTCACCGTGATCGACGCTGCCCGCGAGATTGACGTGGTGGCCGATGAGGTCGCCGACTTCGTCAAAAGCCGGCTGGCCCAGGCCCGGCAGGCCTCATGAGCCCGCGCGCCAATCAGACATTGGGTGACATGGACATGGCACCGGAGGCCGATTGCGCCCCCGGCGCGCCGCACCCGCGCCAGACCGACAGATTGTTCGGCCAAAGCCATGCCGAGGACAACTTCCTCGAAGCCTTCAACTCTCACCGGATGCACCACGCCTGGCTGATCACCGGCCCGCGCGGTGTTGGCAAGGCGACCCTCGCGTGGCGCATTGCGCGTTTCCTTCTGGCGCAACCGGTCGAGGAAGACGGCGGGGGTCTCTTTGGCGACGCGCCCCCCGCCTCCGACAGTCTGGAGCTTGGGCATGAACACCCGGTCTATCGCCGTTCCGCGCAACTGGCCGAGCCGCGCCTTTGCCTCATTCGCCGCGAATGGGACGAGAAGAAATCGCGCTTCGGCACGGTGATCTCCGTCGATGAAGTGCGCAAGCTCAACAGCTTCTTTCATATGTCCGCGACCGATGGCGGCCGCCGCGTTGTCATCGTGGACAGCGCCGATGAGATGAACGTCTCTGCCGCCAACGCGCTTTTGAAGACCTTGGAGGAGCCGCCGAAGAACGCGTTTCTGCTTCTGGTCTCGCACCAGCCCTCCCGGCTTTTGCCGACCATCCGCTCGCGGTGTCGCGAATTGCGTCTCGGCCCGCTTTCCCCCGAAGATTTGGGCCGCGCCCTTGACGCGGCGGGTTCGGATGCGGCAGATCGCTCGGACGCGCTGGCGGAATTGTCTGCGGGCTCTGTCGGGGAGGCGTTGCGCTTGACCAATTTGGGCGGTTTGGAAGCTTATCATGAGATCGTGGAGCTGTTCTCCAGCCTGCCAAAGCTCGACCGTGGCCGGGCCTTGAAGCTGGCCGAGGCCTGCGTCGGCGCGGCCAATGTGGATCGTTATGAGCTCACGCTTGGCCTGATCGACCGCTTTCTGACACGGCTGGCCCGCACCGGTGCCGGTCGCCCGCCGATTGTCGAGGCCGCACCCGGCGAGGCCCAACTCATGATGCGCCTCTCGCCAGATGCCTATGCCGCACGCGACTGGGCGGTTCTGCAACAAGAATTGTCGGCCCGCGCACAGCATGCGCGAGCGGTCAACCTTGACCCTGCGGCGCTGATCCTTGATATGGTATTCAAGATCAACGACACGGCCAGCCGCATCGCGCGTTAACCGATGGGGGCCGGTCCAAGACAGAGCAGACCGAATATCCCATGAGCGCCCTCCCAAGCATCACCGACAGTCATTGCCACCTCGATTTCCCCGACTTCGCCGAGGAACTTCCTGAGGTTGTCGCCCGCGCCCAAGAGGCCGGGGTGCATCGCATGGTGACGATCTGCACCCGCCTGCGTCAGGTCGAGCAGGTGAAAGCGATCTCCGAACGGTTCGATCCGGTGTTCTGGGCGGCAGGCACGCACCCGATGTCGGCGCATGAGGAACCTATGGCCACGGTGGACGAGCTGGTCGCACTGGCCGCGCACCCGAAATTCGTCGGCATCGGCGAGACCGGGCTTGATTACCACTACACGGCGGAAAGCGCCGAAGTTCAGAAAGACAGCCTGCGCATTCACATCGAAGCCGCGCGAGAGACCCAGCTGCCGCTGATCATTCACGCCCGCGACGCCGATACGGATGCGATGGACATTCTGGGCAGTGAATACCGCAAAGGCGCATATCCCTGTGTGCTCCATTGCTTCACGGCGTCGAAAGAGTTTGCTTTGGCGGCGATGGACTGGGGCTTTTACATCTCGATGTCCGGCATCACGGCCTTCCCGCGTTCCGAGGATCTGCGCGAGATTTTCCGTGCCGTGCCGCGCGACCGCATTCTTGTCGAAACCGATAGCCCCTATCTCGCCCCGCCGCCGCATCGCGGCAAGCGCAATGAACCCGCCTATACCGCCAAAACCGCCCAGCGCGCGGCTGAGACGTTTGAGATGGGCTATCCCGAGTTCGCAGCGCTCACCGAGGCGAATTTCGAGCGTCTTTTCACGAAAGCCAAGCTATGAGCGCACGCTTTACCATATTGGGCTGCGGCTCCTCCGGCGGGGTGCCGCGGATCGGGAATATTTGGGGCGATTGCGATCCTGAGAACCCGAAGAACCGCCGTCTTCGCTGTTCGGCCCTGATCGAGCGTGATGGCCCCGATGGCACGACCACCGTGCTCATCGATACCGGCCCCGACATGCGCCAACAGCTTTTGAACGCGGGCGTCTCGCGCCTCGACGGTGTTGTCTTCACCCATTCCCATGCCGATCACATGCACGGGCTCGATGACCTGCGTCAAATCGTGTTCAACATGCGCGAGCGGGTCAAAGTCTATGCCGACAGCGAGACCGAGAATGATCTGATCGCCCGCTTCGGCTATGCCTTTGTGCAACCCGAGGGCTCGAACTATCCGCCCATTCTGGACCTGCACGCCATTCGCGGCCCGATCACGATCGATGGCCCCGGCGGCCCGGTGACCCTCACCCCCCTGCCCGTCAACCACGGGCAGATCGAGGCGAAAGGGTTCCGCATCGGCGATCTCGCCTATATCCCGGATGTGCTGCACATCCACGAAGACGCTTGGGCGCAGATGGAGGGGATCGATACATTCGTGATCGACGCTCTGCGCTACAAGCCACACCCGAGCCATGCACATTTGGAACTGGCGCTCGACTGGATCAAGCGCGCCGCGCCGAGACAGGCCGTTCTGACCAATATGCATATCGACATTGATTACGCGACCGTGGATGAGGAGACCCCGGATCACGTCACCCCCGCCTATGATGGGATGGTGATCGAGATCACAGGAGACCTCTGAGATGCAGGCACTGATCGAGGTTATTCTCCCGGTCTTTCTGGTTATCGGTTACGGCTATATCGCGCGCAGGCAAGGCTGGGTCAGCGATGATCTCGTCGATAGCGTGATGAAATTCGCCCAGAATTTCGCTGTACCACTGCTGCTCTTTTCCGGTATCGCCAAAATGGATTTGGGGGCGAATTTCCACCCTCCGATCCTGATTTCCTTCTACGCCGGCGCATTGTCTGGCGGTTTGTTTTGCTTTCTCGGCGCGCGCTATCTGTTTGATCGCGATCTGACGGATTCCGTGGCCATCGGCTTTATCGGCCTGTTCTCCAACTCTCTTCTCCTGGGCATCCCGATCACCGAACGCGCCTATGGAGAGGCGGCTTTGTCCGGGAACTTCGCGATTATCTCGATCCACTCTCCGATGCTCTACGGCATCGGTATCGCCGCGATGGAGATCGCCCGCACGCGTGGTCTCGGCCTCTCGGCTTTTGGTCTTATGCGGCAGATCGCGCGCTCCGTTTTGCGCAACCCTTTGATCCTTGGCATCACGGCGGGCTGGATCGTGAACCTCGCGCATATGCCGCTGCCGACACCCTTGTGGGACGCGATCACGCTCATGACCCGCGCGGCCATTCCGGCGGCTTTGTTTGGTCTTGGCGGGGTTCTGCTGCGCTATAAGCCCGAGGGGGACATGCGGATCATTGTCTGGGCCGTGTTCGCGTCGCTCGTGCTGCACCCGATGATCGCTTACGGGCTGGGTCACTACGTGTTCGGCCTCGAAATCGCCTCGCTGCGCTCCGCCACACTGACAGCGGCGATGGCGCCGGGGGTGAATGCCTATCTCTTTGCCAACATGTACGGGGTCGCAAAACGGGTCGCGGCCTCTTCCGTCCTGATCGGCACGGGGCTGTCGATCCTCTCGATCTGGTGCTGGCTTGCGATCCTGCCCTGACGCTGCGCGGGCAGGTCGGGTTTCACCACACGTTTCACCTCCCGCCCCTTGAGGTAAGGCAGGCAACTCGGACCATAGAGTCGCGCGACAAGATCACCTTGCCCCGACGTATGAAGAATGGCCTCAAGTGCGGGGAAGAGACCGAAGAGTTCGGCCTTTGCAGCCCGGTCAAACCCAGACAGGGCAAAGCGCCCCGGATAGAGGCTCTCTGATCGCATCCCGTTGGCGATCAGCGTTACGTGGCGTGGCAAAAGCAAATGGTGATAGATCACCTGTCCCGCCCCTCTCGCCTTGCCGGATGCACGCCGAATGCGCCCATCGCCGGACCGTTCGAGATGCAGAGCCCGCGCGAAAACCGCTCCCCCGAAGCCGCGCGGGTCAGACAGGACCAGACCATGCTGCGGCGACACCCAAAGATCGCCGCGATTGCCCAGAGTGCCGTCTCGGATGACAATCGGTAAAAGCTCCGGTCGTGCCTTGAGGATCGCACGGTCCAAACGCCGTTGACCGTGCCAGAGAATGGGTTGCGGTCCGGCCTCGAAGGTCGAAACCAGATCACCCCGTTGCAACGCCTCGACAGGGCGCTCTCCTGACGGGGTCATGATCCGGGTGCCGGAACAGAAACAGGGGATGCCCATGGCATATAGCTCCTCCCCTGTGTCCACCTGCGCAGGTGCGATGCCGGTCAGAACGATGCTCTCGCCATTGGGAAAACTCAAAAGCGCATTGCCCGAGCCGTCGTCCGACACGGACACGTCCCAGACCTTGATCGGATTGCCCTCCGCATCGGTGAGCGCCGAGACGTCGATCTGATCGTTGGTGGCCCCATCACTGTCGTCATCGCCCATGTCGAAATCGAGGATCGCGTCATGGCCGGAACCATCCTGAAAGACAAAGGTATCCTCGCCGGAGCCCCCCGTCAGTGCGTCGTCACCTGCGCCACCATCGATAATGTCATTGCCGCTGCCCCCGTCGAGAATATCGACACCATCGCCGCCAGAGAGCGTGTCATCCCCCTCCTCCCCGAACAGCGTATCATTGTCCGCGCCGCCGTAGAGCGCGTCGTCACCGCCGCCGCCCCAAAGCGTGTCATTGCCTGCTTCGCCGTAAAGCGTGTCATCGTAGAAAAATTCACTGCCGGACACATCATCGATGAGGTCATCTCCCGCGCCGCCATAGACGGTATCCCCCTCTGACTGGGTCGCCCCGCCGCTCCCATAATAGATCGTATCGTTGCCATCTCCGCCCTCGATCCAATCGCTGCCCCCGCCGGAGGAAATCGTGTCATCCCCCGCTCCGGCAATAATCTCGTCACTGTAGGCGCCCCCTTCGTAGGTCTGACCGAGATCCGGGTCATAGGAAGGCCAAGAGAAGATGGAATAGGAGGGATTGCCATCCGCTTCGGCAATGGCGGACACCTCATAGGTCACGCCGGGCACCAATTCCGGCGTGGACAAAAGCCCCACGACAGTTCCGTCCATTTCCACCGTATAGAGGGTGAAATCGTTTCCGTTGCCATCCGTTAGCGTGATCGCTTGCTCAAGATAGATGGGACCGGTCGCAACCTGCGTTCCATCAGATTCCGAAACTGTCGCGGTCTGGGTCAGATCATCCCCGAGCTCATCAAGGACATGATCCCCACCAAAGCCGCCTCCCACATCGAAGATGGAAAGCTCACGGTAATCCGTCGACGCATCGAAAGTTGCGTCCAGCCACAATCGATCCCCGACATAGACCGTATTCGTGCCGTTCGATGTCCCGAATGCCCCGGGGATATAGCTTCTGAGAAGATGAATTGTCATGGGTCCACGCAAATTTTCGCGACCAAAGCCGCCGTTACATGCCTGAAACCATAGGCTTAGCTTCCCTTCTAAATCATGAATCCAGAGTTCTTTGCCTTTTATTCATGAAAAACCGACACGGCCCCGATACAAGAGAGCCTCTGTTATGGCCGCACATGTCGAATTTCAGGCAAGTCGCCCTCAAGAACACAGACGTGTTAGCCCCACCCGCCCACATCACACATCTGACACCCTTTGGTCCAAGTTTTGCCACAATTGAAACCGAAGTGACGGAGTTAATGCGGCAGCAAGGTGGAGGGTTGCATGCGATTTGCAATTCGGGGCGAAGCCGTCCCCCTGAAATCGTTGCAATTTTCACGATCGCCACCGCTTTCATACGAAATCCCTAACCTCGACATAATGTCTCCCCAATCTCGCTTCATGGACGGGGATTAAAAGCAGCAGATAACAGTCTGCGTATGGAGTTAGATTATGCCTCGCAACCGCGGTGATCGTGACAATAACAACAACCAGCCACCGGGTTCTTCGACGGGCAACGGCGATGTCGAGGGCACATCATCTGACGATACGATCAACAGCTCTTACACAGATTCTGACGGCGACAGTATCTCGTCCGATGACGATACGATCTATGGCTACGCAGGTGACGACACCATCTACGGTGGTGACGGCGACGATTATATTGATGGCGGCGCCGGCGACGACACTCTCATCGGCGGCGATGGTGCAGACACGCTTGTCGGTGGCTCCGGGCAAGATACCGTCGATTATTCGGACTCTGATGAGGCCGTCTATGTTGACCTCTCGACCAACACCTTTTCGGGTGGAGACGCGGAAGGCGACAGCGCATCGGGCGTCGATGGCATCACCGGGTCGGACTACGATGATACTCTGATTGGATTCGACGGCGAATCCACCAGCGGCGACGACCAATACACCAACATCATCCACGGCGGTGGCGGCGACGACTATATCGACGGCAAAGCTGGCGCTGACTACCTCTATGGCGATTCCGGCGACGACACGATCTACGGTGGTGAAGGCGACGACTATATCGAAGGCGGCACCGGAACCGACACCATCTATGGCGAGGAAGGTGACGACACCATTTACGGTGGTGACGGCGATGACATCATCGATGGTGGTGACGGGGCCGACACGATCGATGGCGGCGATGGCGACGATACGATTTACCTTGGCAGCGGCGACACTGTCACCGGGGGCGACGGCAGCGACACGTTCATCATCGACGCCGATCAGCTTGATGGTGATCCTATTACGATTGTCGGCTCTGAAGACAGTGACGACAGCGACGAAGACGTGCTCGATCTCTCGCAGCTTGATGAAGACGACTACACCATCAGCTATGACGAAGACGATCCTGAAAGCGGCACTGTAACGCTCAGCGACGGGACGGTGATCACCTTCTCGAACATCGAAACCGTCATTTGTTTCGCGCAAGGTACACGGATCGCAACGCCCTATGGCCCGCGTCCCGTTGAAGACCTGCACCCCGGTGATCTGATCATCACCATGGACAATGGCATCCAGCCCCTGCGTTGGGTCGGTGCCCGGACGGTGCCCGCTATGGGACGTTTCGCCCCAATCGAAATCACCAAAGGTGCGCTCGGCAACGCTTCTGACCTGATCGTTTCGCCGCAACACCGGTTGCTGATCCGCGACTGGCGCTCTGAGATGCTGTTCGGCACCTCCGAAGTGTTCTCTGCGGCCAAACACCTGGTCAACGGGACGACCATCCGCGAACGCGCCGGCGGGGTCGTGACCTATTATCACCTGATGTTCGACCGTCACGAGGTGATCTTCGCCGAGGAAACCCCGACAGAAAGCTTCCATGTCTCCAACCTGTCCCTGACGGGTGTGGCCGATGCCGCGCGCGATGAACTGTTCGGGTTGTTCCCGGAGCTACGTGCCCTGCCCAACCAGCACGGCGACACCGCGCGCAAGTGCCTGAAGGCGCATGAAACCGAGATTTTGGTCGCCTGAGCTCGCGATAAAACGCATCAAAGCGTGAGCTGTGCATGCCGCGCAACTCCGCTTTGTGTGTAATTAGTTTGAATATCCAATCATTTTGATGCACATGCAATTCATGTCGCAGAATGAAACATCCCCCAAAGCCCTGTTCGGATTTCAGTTCGTCATGCTCTCACGGCGGTGGCGCAAGGAAATCCATAGCGAGATCGCCCGCGCCGGACTGACCGACGCCACATGGGCGCCCCTCGTCCACCTAGACGCGGGAGGCGATGGCATCAGCCAAACGGAACTCGCCGAACGCGTTGCGCTTGATACGTCCACACTGGTCCGCCTGCTCGATATCCTGTCCGAGCGCGGCTTGATCGAGCGGCAGGTGAACCCCGAAGATCGCCGCGCCCGGCTGATCGTCCTGACCCCAGAAGGGATCACCGAGGTGCAGCGCATCAAACGCCACCTCACCGCTCTTGAAACCGACCTTCTCGCCGATCTGACAGACGACGAGGTCAATACGGTTTTGTCTGCATTCACAAAGATTTCGGCCCGTCTTGAGGCCACACTGGAGCACAAAAACTCATGAACGCATGGATTGCCGCACAATTCACAGCGCGCGGGTTCGACACGGTCCGAATGGGCTTTGCCTTCCGCACTGCATTTGCCGCTTGTATCGCCTTTGTCCTTGCTTGGCTGATCGGGTTGGAACACCCGCAATGGTCCGCCATGACCGTTTGGGCCGCCTCCCAACCGACGCGGGGGCAGCTTTGGGAAAAAAGCCTGTTCCGTCTGCTTGGTTCGGTCAGCGGGACGATCATTGGCGTGCTGCTCGTTCTCGCAATGCAAATTCACCCAGCCCTGCTCGTCATCGGCCTCGCCCTCTGGGTCAGCGCCTGTACCTATATCGGCAATCTGCAGCGCGGGTTCGTGGCCTATGGCACGGTGCTCGCGGGGTATACCGCCGCGATGGTGTCTCTGCTGGACGCAGCCCATCCGGAAAATGTGCTTGGCCTTGGCGTCGATAGGCTTGCGACCGTGCTCACCGGCGTTGCTGTCGCCACCCTCATTGGCTCCCTCTTCGCCCCGGCTGCCGCCAGCGGCGAGTTACGCGAACGCGTGCGCCGTCTTCTCGCCGACATGCTGGCCAAAGCCGCGAGCGCCAGCCCCTCGGACCCGGAGAAGCGCGCGCTGTTGAACGAGCTTGCCGCCGTGGAAGAAGGCCTTGATCCCCACGCCGCCGGGTCGATCCGCTCGCGACAAACCATTCGCGCCACCCGCGCGCTTTTGATCGCCGCGACGCCCCTGCTGCTCTGGAAACATGGCCCGGCGCAGGCGCCTGACTTCCGCGCAGGTCTTGCCGGGGCGTCCAAAGCGCTCTCCGACGAAGATATTCCCGCCGCCCGCGCCGCCCTCTCCCATGCCGCCGGCACCGAAGGCCTCTCTCCGCGCCTGTCCGAGACGTTGCAAGCCGTGGAAGCCGCGCTTGGCGAGTGGCACGCGCAATCTCACCTGCGCCGCAGCCTGAGCGAGATTGCCCCGCCCGTGGTTCTGCACCGCGACTGGGTTGGCGCTCGTGAAGCGGCGCTTCGGGCTCTGGGCGCACTGCTGCTGTTCGGGGGGCTTTGGCTGATCACCGGATGGAGCGTCGGTCCCTTCATGCTCTTGGGCCTCTCCGTGATGATTTCCCTGTTTTCGACCTTCGAGAACCCGGCGCAGATGATGAAATTCGTATTCTACGGCCAAATCCTCGGCGTCACGGGGGCGCTGGTCCTGCGCTGGCTGGTCTGGCCGCTCGCAAACACAGAGCTTGAGATGATCCTGCTCACCCTGCCTCTCATCCTGATCGGACCGTTCTTTGTCGGCCACCGACGCACCGTGGCGATGAGTTTCGACTACAACATGGTCCTGATGCTGATGTCGCAACCTCACTGGCCTTTGATCGGCACCTTCGGCGCGTCTTTTGCCGCCGGTCTCGCCGTCATCGCCGCGCCGATTGCCGCGATGGGCGCCTATCTCACGGTCTATCCCGCCAACCTGAAACGCCGGATCGATACCGTCATGCAGGCGATGATCCACGACCTGCGCGATCTGGCCGCCGACCCGAAGGCGGTCCCTGCCCGCCCCCATTGGCAAGCGCGGCTCTATCACCGCACATTGCGTCTTGTGCGCCTGTCCGAGCGGTCCAAACGCGCGCGTCTGGCGGCATTGGATGCCGGGCTCGCGGTCTTGAACCTCGGCCATGCCGCGATGTGGTGCCACCGGATCATCACAGATCCGAACCAAAGCGCCGAAGACAGCAGTGCGGCACGGCAGGTCTTGAAGGAATTGGCGACAATGGGCCCCGATCCGCAAGAAGCCCGCGATGCGCTCGCGCTTCTAAGCCAACGCCCCGGCCCCGAGGCTGCGCTGTTCCGAGAGGCGGTGGATGGGCTCGATACGCTCAAGTCCGCACTTGCCCTCGCCTAAAGCGTTTCGACTTTAACTTGATCTATCACATAAAGTCGAAACGCCCGCTCCGCTTGGACGTTGCTCCGCGTTTCTGCTCAAATCCTGATTCAGGTTTAAGTAGAAACGCTTTAAAGCAAGCGCCCCGTCTTTTTCCACCAAAGACGGGGCGCATCGCGTTTAAGGGATGGAGTGGCGAGATTTACTCGGCAGCCACCTCGTCCACAGGACGTGATTTGCCATTATCATCAACGGCAACCATCGTGAAACGCGCCTCGGTGACGTGTTCGCGCTTCGCGGAGTAGGCGCGACGGGCCCAAACTTCGATCCGGATCACCATCGAGGTGCGCCCGACATGATCGACAGCCGTGTAAACACAGAGCGTATCACCGATTTTCACGGGCTTTTTAAAGACGATTTCATTGGCCGCGATGGTGACCGTGCGCCCGTTGCAGCGCTCGTTGGCGCGGATTGCGGCGGCAAGGTCCATCTGGCTCATCACCCAGCCACCGAAAATATCACCGGCGGCGTTGGTGTCTGCGGGCATGGCGAGCGTGCGGAGGGTCAGCTCCATGCCTTCGGGGGTATGTGCTTCTGACATTTTGGAGTTCCGTTTCTTCTACTTCTCTCCCCGCCCTCCAGATCGCATGTCGCGATCCTGTCCTCAACCCCTTGATCTGACACGCAAAGCCGGTTTCACCTGAGCGCATGACAGAGATATGCAGACTGAAACGCAGACAAGAAAAAACCCCGCCGGTGTGGCAGGGCTTTTTTCTTGTCTCTTCCGGAGAAGAGTGGTGCGGTCGAGAAGACTCGAACTTCCACGGGAGTTACCCCACAGCGACCTCAACGCTGCGCGTCTACCAATTCCGCCACGACCGCACTGTCTTGACTTGGTGAGGGGCTATGTAGCGAAGCGGTTCGGGGAAGTGAAGAGGAAATTGTCAGAAATTGCGATTTTTTTTCGCGGCGGTTCTGCCCCTCGCTTTTCACCGAAAAAGCGCAGGTATTTTGCAAGGGCTGTCATGCTCTATAGAACCAATACTCAAGAGGATTTTCTTGCTCATCAAAGGATCGAAGACCCATAGTCGACGCTCCATACCGCCTCAAATCGCAGGGCTTGAGAACAATCAGGAACCTCATTCGGTGACAGTCCCGCATAGCTTCAGCGCAGCACCGATCTGGCCTCACCATCCCCCTAGCCCTTTTCCCCGAAAGCTTCTCGCGGTACATGATCCGGGAGACCGACAAGCGGAGACGAGCGATGGTAGAGTGGCGCATTTCTGAAGGGTTGACGGATTACGACTTTGCCGTCGCCGAAATGGAAGCCCGCGCGGAGGCGGTTGCCAAGGGCGAGGCCGAGGAGCTGATCTGGCTGGTGGAGCATCCGCCGCTCTACACCGCAGGCACCTCTGCCAAGCGCGAAGACCTCGTCGATCCGGATCGCTTCCCCGTCTATGCAAGCAAACGCGGCGGGCAATACACCTATCACGGGCCGGGGCAGCGGGTGGCCTATGCCATGCTCGACCTGAACAAGCGCGGCAAGGACGTGCGCAAATTCGTCGCCGACATGGAAGCCTGGGTGATTGCCACCTTGGCCGAGTTCAATGTCACCGGAGAAATCCGCGAAGGGCGCGTCGGCGTCTGGGTGGTACGCGATGACAAACCGCTGACCATCACCGGCGCAAAAGCCGAAGACAAAATCGCCGCCATTGGTCTGCGCGTGCGCAAATGGGTGTCGTTTCACGGCCTCTCGATCAACGTCGATCCTGAGCTGAGCCATTTCGACGGCATCGTCCCCTGCGGCATCCGCGAACACGGCGTGACCTCTCTGGTCGATCTCGGCCTTCCGGTCACGATGGAAGACGTGGACAGCGCGTTGCAACGCACCTTCGGCGACGTGTTCGGGGGGTGAGCGCAACAGGGCTTTTGCGCCATGACTTATTTGCTATAGAGCGCATATATGTGGTATTAACGTGTAATTTTTAAAAGGTTTTAGGATTGCCCCACGTTGTTCAGGCTGATTTCCAGATATCTAACTGCAGGACTTTTGGCGGCCTTCATTGCCCTGCTCATTCTGATCTCATCCCCCGCGCCAGACGCATCCGGCACTGATCCTAACCGACCAGATGAGAGCGCCTTCACAGCCTGCCGCCATGACATATCCGCAAAATGCCTGACAGATCTGGGCGTTGCTGCGGCAATGGGTGAACGATCATTGCCGGGATATTCACGCGAAGTTGGTATGCTGGCCCAGATGGGCCGAATAGATGACGCGCGGGCCTTGGAAATACGCGTTTGGAGCGAGCAGCCGGACACTCAGAACATCGGGGCTGATAGAGTAGAGACACGGGTAAATCGCAGACTCGCCCCGCATCTTCTGACCGCCGCTCTGCGCCGTGGAGAAAGCCTGCAAGCGGCCATCGCGGACACGCCCGGCATCGATCCCGGCGTCTTGAGGATCAGCGCCCTCGATCTGCTGGGGCGTCATCCCTATGAGACGCACATCGAACCGGAAGGCACGCCTGACGCCCACACGCTTGGCCTTGTCGCAGAGATGGCCGACACCATCGCGACCATGGCGCAACAAGAGTTGGAACGGCCGAAAACCACCGCGCTGATCTATGCCGCCGAACTGCACGCCGCGCTCGGCCATCGTGATCGCGTCATGGCGGTGCTCGCCGCCCTGCCCCAAAATATGGAAAATCCTCTTTTAATCATGAGCGAAGATCTGATCCGGATCATCGGCGCCCCCGAGGCCTTGGAGATTTACCGCAACGCCGGCGGACAACGTACATCCTTCCTGCTGGACCTTGCCGAAGCGGACACCGACCAGACCCGCGCGGGGCAATATCTGGAACAGGCATTTTCCGAATTTCAGACCCAAAAGATTTTTCCCGATTTCTCTGGCATGGAAAAGACCGCCAACCGTGCGGCGGCACTCGGGCTCGACGAACTGTCACTCCGGCTGGCACGCAGATTAGACGAACAGGCACAAACGGCTCCTTCCGCATTGCCTGTGTTCCCCCATCTCCGTGCCGCGCGCGCCCTTCTGAACGCCAGAGCTCCCGAGACGGAAGTCCGCGCCAGCCTTGCACGGGCCGAAGCAGCCATCCCCGGCAATCCGTACAAGGTCGTCGGCGTGGGCGTCATCGGCGGTGCCTATCGTTGGAGCAACTCCGGCCTCAACGCGGAGGCCCGACGCGACATTGCCCGCCTGCACGCGCGGCTGGGCGAGTTCTCCAAGGCAGTGCAAATCATGGAAGGCATCGACCAGCCCGTGTTTTCGTGGAACGCGATGCTGAGCGCGGATATTCCTGTCGATGGTCTGGCGGACCTTCTGGCCGCCTCGGAAGGTATTTTGCCCCGCGACGGACACGCCTATGTGCGGGCGCAACTGGCGCAGACGCTTTTGTTCAGCTCGGACACCGAACGTACACGAAACTGGGCGCGGGCAACCGCAAACGACCTCCTGACAATGAAGAAGTTTGACGGAGAGCGCGCGGCCCTCATCTATAGCACGCTGGCGCGGCTCGGCACCCGGCTGAACGATCCGGACATCGAACGACTGGCGTTGCACCGGCTTGCCGAGGCCGCGCTTGCGTCACGGGACTATGGCGATCTGATCCGTGCCGGATTTAACTGGCATAAAGCCGGAATGGCGCAATAGGCCTGTGGCCCTTGCCATGTCAAACCTAAAGCGTTTCGACTTTAACTTGATCTATCACATAAAGTCGAAACGCCCGCTCCGCTTGGACGTTGCTCCGCGTTTCTGCTCAAACCCTGATTCAGGTTTAAGTAGAAACGCTTTAAGTCCCTCAAGCAATTTGAGCAGGATCAAAGTGCGACAAGCCCGGACTGGTATCACGAACCGAACTCACTATGGTGAGATTGGACACATGAATCACTCGGGAGATGAATACCTTATGAGCAAGCTTTTTGCCTTCACAGCCGCCGCCCTGTTGGCAACCTCCGCCGCTGCCGTTGCGGGAGACCCGGAAAAGGGTGCCAAGGAATTCAACAAATGCAAAGCCTGCCACATGATCGTGGATGATGCGGGCGAAACCATCGTGAAAGGCGGCAAGACCGGCCCGAACCTCTATGGTGTGATCGGTCGCCCGGTCGCCAGCTACGACGGCTTCAAATACGGCGACGGCATCCTTGCCGTACACGATACCGGCATGATTTGGACCGAAGAGCTGCTCATTGAATACGCCGCCGACCCGACCAAGTTCATCGACACGCATGGCGGCTCCGGTCGCTCCAAGATGACCTTCAAGCTGAAAGACGCCTCGAACGTGGCGGCTTATCTCGCATCTCTCGCCCCGGCCCCGGAAGCCCCGGTGGAAGAGGCTCCGGCAGAAGAAGCACCAGCGTCCGAATAAGGTCGTCGATCTTTCGCCCCATTGAAAACGCCGTCCTCTTGGGGCGGCGTTTTTCTTTGCTCATTTCCTGTCCTACACCCACGGGTTTGGCACGCCTCGGCTCCCCTTTCACCTCCCAATTTGAACATTTCACAATCGAAAGACGCAAAAAAATTGCGCTCTTGCCAGAGAGACCCTAAGACTTAATGTGTCACTATGTCGCAATGATCTCCGAAAAGGAGGCGCACGCACCGGCATGACAGGCGTTTGGAGGACGCCTGACTGGCATACGGCCCGGACTTGGTCCGGGGGAGGATTTGGGAGGATCACATGGCAGATGCCGCCATTCACGGCCACGAACACGTGGACAAACGGGGCTTTTTCACCCGTTGGTTTTTATCGACGAACCACAAAGACATCGGAATACTCTACCTGTTCACGGCCGCCGTGGTCGGGTTCATTTCCGTCGCCTTCACCGTTTATATGCGGCTGGAGTTGATGGAGCCGGGGGTACAGTACATGTGCCTCAACGAAGCCGGAGAATCCGCCGCGCGGCTCCTCTCGGGCATCGGCGCTGAGGATTGTACGCCGAACGGGCATCTGTGGAACGTGATGATCACCTATCACGGCGTGCTGATGATGTTCTTCGTGGTCATCCCCGCCCTGTTCGGGGGCTTCGGCAACTATTTCATGCCGCTACAGATCGGCGCGCCGGACATGGCCTTCCCGCGTCTGAACAACCTGTCCTACTGGCTCTATGTGGCGGGCGTCGCGCTCGGCATTGCCTCACTGCTGGCTCCGGGCGGCAACAGTCAGGCGGGTTCAGGTGTCGGCTGGGTGCTTTACCCACCGCTTTCCACATCCGAGGCGGGCTATTCGATGGATTTGGCGATCTTCGCCGTTCACGTCTCCGGCGCGTCATCGATCCTTGGCGCGATCAACATGATCACCACCATGCTCAACATGCGCGCGCCGGGCATGACCATGTTCAAAGTGCCGCTGTTCTCGTGGTCGATCTTCGTCACAGCCTGGCTGATCCTCTTGTCCCTGCCGGTTCTGGCGGGCGCGATCACCATGCTTCTGACCGACCGCAATTTCGGCACGTCCTTCTTCCAACCCGGAGGCGGCGGCGACCCGATCCTGTATCAGCACATCCTTTGGTTCTTCGGACACCCGGAGGTCTATATTGTCGTGCTGCCGGGCTTCGGTCTGATCTCCCACATCATCGCGACCTTCTCGAAGAAACCGGTCTTTGGCTACCTGCCGATGGTCTGGGCGCTGATCGCAATCGGGGTTCTCGGCTTCGTCGTCTGGGCGCACCACATGTATACGGTCGGCCTGACGCTCAGCCAGCAGACCTATTTCATGCTCGCCACCATGGTCATCGCCGTGCCGACGGGGGTGAAGATTTTCAGCTGGATCGCGACCATGTGGGGCGGCTCCATCGAGTTCAAGACGCCGATGCTCTTTGCCTTCGGCTTCCTGATCCTCTTCACCATCGGCGGCGTGACGGGTGTTGTGCTGTCGCAGGCGGGCGTCGATCGTGCGTATCATGACACTTATTACGTGGTGGCGCATTTCCACTACACCATGTCGATGGGCGCGGCCTTCTGTATCTTTGCCGGGATATACTTCTACATCGGCAAGATGTCGGGGCGGCAATACCCGGAACTTGCGGGCAAGATTCACTTCTGGATGTTCTTCATCGGCGTGAACCTGACCTTCTTCCCGCAGCACTTCCTCGGTCGCCAAGGCATGCCGCGCCGATACATCGACTACCCGGAAGCCTTCGCCTACTGGAACAAGATCTCGTCCTATGGCGCGCTCCTGTCCTTTGCGTCCTTCCTGCTGTTCATCGGCATTGTGGCCTATACCCTGTTCGCAGGCCGCCGCGTGACCGAGAATAACTATTGGAACGAATATGCCGACACGCTGGAGTGGACCCTGCCCTCTCCGCCGCCGGAGCATACGTTCGAGCAGCTGCCCAAGCGCGAAGACTGGGATCACCAACACGCGCATTGAGCCTCGGCTCCGAGATGACACCAAAAGGCCCCTCACGGGGCCTTTTGCATGTCGGCAGCCCGCCTCATTAACCAGTTAAGACATAAGACAGGCTCCGCCCCGTCCAAGCCACGGTTTGTGCCCATTCCCACAGTAGCTTCGAGGCAGGGATGATCAGGAGCCGCCATGTTAGCCTATTTCTTCAAACCCAGAGACACCGGCGAAATCCCTCCCGCGACGGTGATTTCCGACCGCTGGCACAAGCCGCAATTCTCGAAGATTTACGACACACGCGTGCGCCAAACCCGCGTGGCGATGCTGATCGCCTGTCCCGAGCCCCTGTTCGAAGATCACAATCCGCACCCCGCCCGCATCGACGCTCTGGCGCAGGAGATCGACCGCATCGTG
The DNA here is from genome assembly GCF_054788345.1 of Celeribacter sp. ULVN23_4. Taxonomy (NCBI): domain Bacteria; kingdom Pseudomonadati; phylum Pseudomonadota; class Alphaproteobacteria; order Rhodobacterales; family Roseobacteraceae; genus Celeribacter; species Celeribacter sp. ULVN23_4. The sequence continues at coordinate 44,946 of NZ_JBTVYO010000006.1, forward strand.
CGCTCGAAATGGGCGAGCCGGGAGGCCGAACGGGTGACACACTTCTTCGGCACGGACGCAACAACAAGCTTTGTCGCCGTGCTCGAACATACGGCCATCGGCGCCTATGCCGCGCCCGAGCAGCGCGTGAAGGCCTATTACGAATTCGACGGCAGACGCATCGGCCATCTGGTCCCGCGCGGACGAGCTTTCCATGACACCTCCGCAGATCAATGCCTAACCCTATAGGGACGCTCCGCGGGCGAGGCCGAGAGGGCTATGCGGAACATGGATTTGCGCTTAAAGCGTTTCTACTTAAACCTGAATCAGGATTTGAGCAGAAACGCGGTGCAACGTCCAAGCGGAGCGGGCGTTTCGACTTTATGTGATAGATCAAGTTAAAGTCGAAACGCTTTAGGCTATTGGGTAAAACGACACGCACATGCCCTATCTCTGGACCCCGCCTCATGACACCGTTCCGCTCGGCGCGCCCGAGACCGACGTTCCTTTGTGGCGATTGGAGCTGTGGCCCCATCGCAGCCTCGGAAGCAAAGGCTTCTCCGCCGCCATCTGGCTCATGTTTGCGGGCGGTTTGATCCCCGTGGTGCCTTTCATCGGCACCACGGCTTTTTGGGTGCTGCTCGGGTTCATGATGATCGCCCTTACCGCGCTCTGGGCGGCGCTGCGCCGCTCCGACCGGGAGGGGCTGCGCGAAGAGATGGTGATCTGGCAGGACCGGGTCACGCTTAGCCATTGGCCCGAAAAAGGTGCGCGCCTCGACTGGGAGGCGAACCCGTACTGGCTCCGCGTCACCTTGCACCCCGAACACGACAAGGTGGAAAACTATCTCACCCTGAAAGGTGCGGGCGAAAACCGGGAGGTCGAACTCGGAGCCTTTCTGGGCCCGAAAGAACGGCGACGCCTCCACGCGGAACTCACCGCTGTCTTGGCGCGGATGAACGCCTGACGCACGCAGCAGCAGAAATAAGAAAACCGCCCCCAATGAGGAGCGGTTTTAAGGGTACAACGCGGGGCGATAAATCAGCCCAGACGCGCCTTGACCAGCGGACCAGCGGACCCGAAGTCCATTTGTCCGGTGTATTTGGACTTCAAAGCGCCCATGACTTTCCCCATGTCACGAATGCTCTGCGCGCCCGTCTCAGCGATGACCGTGGTGATGGCCTTGGCCACCTCATCCTCGGACAGCTGACGCGGCAGGAATTCCTCGATCACGGCGATCTCGGAGCGTTCCTTTTCCGCCAGTTCCAGACGCGCGCCCTCTTCAAAGGCTTTCGCGCTTTCCTGACGCTGTTTCACCATTTTGCCGAGGATCGCGAGAATGTCGCTGTCGGAGACAACAACGTCTTCGCCCTCGCCACGATTGGCAATCTCGCGGTCCTTGATGGCGGCGTTGATCAGGCGCAGCGTCGTCAGACGTTCGCTGTCCTTTTCCTTCATCGCCGTTTTCAGTGCGGCATTGAGCCGGCTTCGCATATCCATATGGGCCTCATCCCCTGGTGATGTCGCAAGAGGCCAACATAACGAAATCCCGATCCATTCTCAACCGTTGATGGGAGCGATAACATATTGAAATCGTTGCGTCGCAGAAATGGAGGAAAAATCCCCCGAGGCGCGCTTGACGCCGGAAGCCGCTTTCCTTAGGTTCCGGCCAATTTTGCCCATATAGGAGAGTCGTGTCATGGCATCTGGTCAAACTACCGGAAAACCAACTGCTTGTCTGGCGCTGGCCGATGGAACCCTCTTTTACGGAATGGGCTTCGGCGCGACAGGCGTCACCACCGCAGAACTGTGTTTCAACACGGCCATGACGGGATATCAGGAAATCATGACCGATCCGTCCTACGCCGGACAGGTCGTGACCTTCACCTTCCCGCACATCGGCAACGTCGGCGTGAACGCGGAAGACGATGAGACCGCAGAGCCCGTCGCGGCAGGCATGATCGTCAAATGGGATCCGACCGACTCGTCGAACTGGCGCGCTCAGGAAGAGCTCGGCCCGTGGCTTGAGAAACGTGGCCGCATCGGCATGGGCGGTGTAGACACCCGTCGCCTCACCCGCGCGATCCGCCAGCAAGGTGCACCGCATGTCGCCATCGCGCACGATCCCGAAGGCAACTTCGACATTGAAGCTCTGGTCAAACAAGCCCGCGACTTCTCCGGTCTCGTTGGCCTCGACCTCGCGAAAGACGTGACCTGCGCCCAGTCTTACAAATGGGACGAAATGCGTTGGTCCTGGCCCGATGGGTTCCCGAAGCGCGAAGGCAAAGGCTTCAAGGTCGTGGCCGTCGATTTCGGCGCGAAACGCAATATCCTGCGCTGCCTCGCGTCTGCGGGCTGCGACGTGACCGTGCTTCCGGCCACCGCCACCGCAGAAGAAGTTCTGGCGCATGCGCCTGATGGCGTGTTCCTGTCAAACGGTCCGGGCGACCCGGCAGCGACCGGCGAATATGCCGTGCCGATGATCAAAGGCGTGCTTGAGAAAGACCTGCCGGTCTTCGGCATTTGCTTGGGGCACCAGATGCTGGCGCTGGCGCTTGGCGCCAAGACCATCAAGATGAACCACGGTCACCACGGCGCGAACCACCCGGTGAAAGATCTCGACACCGGCAAGGTGGAGATCACCTCGATGAACCACGGCTTCACCGTGGACACGCAGACCCTTCCGGCGGGCGTCAAAGAGACCCATGTGTCTCTCTTCGACGGTTCGAACTGCGGCATCGCGGTCGAGGGCAAGCCGATCTTCTCCGTGCAATACCACCCGGAAGCGTCTCCGGGTCCGATGGACAGCTACTACCTCTTCGAACGCTTCGCAGCCGCAATGGCCGAACGTGCGGGCGAAAGCGTGTAAGCGCACCGACGCTCCTTCGACAAGAGACAAGAAAGGCGGGGTTTCCCCGCCTTTTTTCATGTTCGGACAGCCTAACCCACGATTTCATAACCTTTTCAGAACTTTGGTTAACTCAGTATTAACCCTCCCCACGTCAAACTTTCTCAAAGGCTGGCGTGCACCGGCCAAGCGTTTGTGTGACCGGGGTTTCAAGCGATGTCCTTCGACCTGCATCTCCCTTTGCAGACTTTACAATTGCAGGACGCCCAGCGCGTCGCGGCACGCCCGGACACGCGCCCGCCACGCACATCCCGCGCCCGGAAACCCATCGGCCAAATTCTTGTCGAGATGGGGGCCCTGACGCCCGAAGACTTGCTCCGCGCCACCGTCTTGCGCCAACGCGAGGACACCCGCATCGGAGACATTCTTCTCGCCCATGACATGGTGGACGAGCACAGCCTATACGCGGCAATCGGGCGGCAATATCAGGCGGAAGTGGCCGACCTAGCTCAAACCCCGCCGGATGTGAGGCTGATCGACCAGTTGGGCGCGGACAAATGTTTGCAGAGTGGCATCTTGCCGTGGAGACAGGCCGGAGGCACCGTGATCATTGCCGCATGTCGCCCGGAAACATTCGAGGCTCTGCGGCCGCAGTTGACCGCCTTGTTCGGGCCTGTGCGCATGACCGTCACCTCGGAAACCGCATTGCATGACGCCATCCTGCACTCGCGCCAACGCCGCTTGGCCAGCTGCGCCGAAACCCGTGTCGCCGCGCATGAAAGCTGCCGGGAAATGGATGTACGCAAACTCGCCGGTCTGTTTTCCACCCTTGGTGCCTCTGCGCTCATCCTGTCCATTTTCATGCCCTTGCTGGCCGCCATCCTATTCACCACATGGGCCATTCTCACCCTGCTGATTGTCACGGGCCTGCGGCTCGCCGCGGCCTTTGCGCAGGCCGGAGCGGCAAGAGACCGCAAATCGACCTTTGCCTCGCACCGCGCCCCCCCTCGCTTGCCGATCGTCTCGATCATGGTTCCGCTGCTCAAAGAGCGCGAGATCGCAAATCGCTTGATCAAACGCCTGTCCCGCCTGTCCTACCCGCGAGAACTGCTCGACATCTGTCTTGTGGTCGAAGAGGACGACTTGGTCACACAGGAGGCGATCCGCCAAGCCGCCCTGCCCCGCTGGATCCGCCAGATCATCGTGCCGCGCGGCGGGCTCAAAACCAAACCCCGCGCTCTCAATTTCGCGCTCGATTTCTGCCGTGGCTCCATTGTCGGCATTTACGACGCAGAGGACGCCCCAGAGCCGGATCAAATCCACAAGGTCGCGGCCCATTTCGCTCATGCCGGCCCCGAAGTCGCCTGCGTGCAGGGTATTCTCGACTTCTACAATGCGCGGACAAATTGGCTGTCCCGTTGCTTCACCGTGGAATACGCGAGTTGGTTTCGGGTCATCCTGCCCGGCTATGAGAAACTTGGCCTGACCGTTCCGCTTGGCGGCACGACGCTGTTTTTCCGGCGCGAGGCGTTAGAAGAACTGGGCGGTTGGGACGCGCATAACGTCACCGAAGACGCCGATCTCGGCATACGTCTGGCGCGCCACGGCTATCGCACGGAATTGATCCACACGGTGACCGAGGAGGAAGCCAACTGCCGCCTCTGGCCGTGGATCAAGCAGCGTTCCCGCTGGCTCAAGGGCTATGCCATGACTTACGGGGTGCATATGCGCAACCCGCGCCAGCTTTGGCGCGACCTTGGGCCTTGGCGTTTTTTCGGCGTGCAGGCGCTGTTTCTCGGCACATTGAGCCAATTCATCCTCGCGCCTTTTCTCTGGTCGTTTTGGATGTTCCCTCTTGGCCTGCCGCATCCGATGCGGGCGATCCTGCCCCATGATCTCTTGGTCGTCCTCGGCGGGATATTCCTGTTGTCAGAAGCCATAACCATCGCGACAGGCCTTGTCGCAACCTCCACCCCAAAGCACAAATGGCTCTGGCCGTGGGTGCCGACGCTGCACCTCTATTATCCGCTCGCGACACTCGCCGCGCTCAAAGGGCTGTGGGAGATGATCTCCAAACCGTATTACTGGGACAAGACGGCCCACGGCCTGCATGATCTTGGGTTTTATGAGGAGGACGCCAAGCCGCGCTCAGCTGCGGCAGAGGCCACGACATACTCCGCAAAACCGCGTAAGACATGCATGGGGATGGCAGAACCATCAAGGCACTATATTCACGAGGCGAAGCCAGCTATCGGGCATGGCGGACATCCGGAGCGGCATCTGACGTTCGGCCTCGATGTGACACGCATTATTGGTCAGTCAAACAGAAAAGCATCAAAGCCACAGGTCAAAGCGGAGTGGGTTCATCTCGCCGCTTTCGCAGACATGCCGCCCTTTTTGCGAGACGCGCATGACGCCCTAGCGCCAGAGAACACGGCCCACGAGACCGCAGCACGTCCAATCGTCGTCAGAGACTTCAGCGCTCTTTTTCAGCGTCGATTTTCAAACGCGTGACAAAAGCCTTGGAAATGTGATCCGACAGCGCCTTATGCGCCGCATCCCCATCCCCCGCCTCAATCGCGGACACGATCAGGTCGTGTTCCTTGATCGCTTCCTCGCCGCGGCCTTCTGCAGCCAAAGACGTACTGGCCAAAAGCGCCATTGAGCGGTGCACAAGATCGAGCTGTTGCACCAGATATTTGTTGTGCGAAGCGAGATGGATTTGCTTATGGAAGCGACGATTGGCGCGCGACATGTCTTCGGGATGGCCGATCAGGGCGCGGTCGTCTTCGACCATGTCCCGCAGCACCCGCACCTCTTCCGGCGTGGCGTGACGGGCCGCGAGACGGGCCGCCAAGCCCTCAAGCTCGGTGCGCACCACGTAGAGATCCGCCATTTGATTGTGATCCAGCGAGGCGACGATGAGCGAGCGTCCGTCGCGGCTCAGCATCGACTGGGTTTCAAGACGCTGCAAAGCCTCCCGCACAGGGGTACGGGACACGCCGAAGCGTTCGGCCAGCTCGCTTTCCACAAGCCGGTCGCCGGGGCGGTAAATCCCGGTATCGATCGCCTCGAGGATCATCTCATAAGCGTCTTTCTGGCTGGCGCGCGGGTCTTTCATCTGACGTCACTTTTTTCTTATGGGGACAGGCCATGACCATAGACAGCGGTAGACCCCACGATCAAGCGCTAACATGCGGGCTGCTTGCATGTGCCACGGACCCGGCCTAACAAGAGCGCATGGTAGCCGATCACTTCTCTCACGTAAAAACTTGGGTCTTCGACCTCGACAATACACTCTATCCGCCCGAGGCGGCTCTGTTCGCGCAGATCGAGGTCAAGATGACAGATTGGGTCGCCCGCGAATTGCAGGTGAGTTCTGATGAAGCCAATCGACTGCGGCGCGAGTATTGGAGCGAATTCGGCACCACGCTCTCTGGCATGATGGCAAAACACGGCACCGATCCGCTGCCCTATCTCAGCTATGTACATGACATCGATTTCTCCGGACTGACCCGCGACGCGGAACTCAAATCCGCGATCACAGCCCTGCCGGGACGCAAGATTGTCTACACGAACGGCTCTGCGCCCTATGCCGAACGTGTGCTCGAAGCGCGCGGGCTGACCGGCATTTTCAACGCGGTCTATGGCATCGAACATGCCGACTTCCACCCGAAGCCGCAGGCGCTGGCCTTTGATACGGTGCTCGGGCGCGACGGGGTCGATCCCAAGACCGCCGCGATGTTTGAAGACGATCCGCGCAATCTCGAAGTGCCGCACGGGCTTGGCATGAAAACCGTCTATGTCGCGCCCTCACCGCTTGATCCTCCGGCGCCCCATATTCAGCATCACACCGATGATCTCGCCGGGTTCCTCCGGGCGCTGATGGCCTGAGGCACAGAAAAAATCGTCTCCTTTCAGACCTGCGACAAATCGCCGCCGTGACCGAAACGCACGCGCGCCTGTAACAGGTCCGGAACCAAAAAGCGCGGGAACCGCGCGGCCATCGCACATCCACAAAGATCAACCAGATCGCTCAGACATTCGGAGTACGCACATGACCGACGCCACCACCAATACGTCCGCTTCCACCGACACACACGACCATCACGACGAGGGTCTTGCCACCACGCGCGGCGTGGCCCTGTTTCTTCTGCTTGTCGTCGTCGTCATCGCCGCCGTGATCTACGGCATGTTCGCGATCGGCCCCTGGGTGCTCGGCGTGACCGCTGTTGCGACCGTTCCGCTGATCTACATCGTGCTCCTCATCCTCACCGTCGGGAAGTAAACAGGCGCGGGCTGATGCTCGAACCTGAGACAGCCTGTCCCTTGGACATTCCTCTCCTTTGCGCCTATCTGTTGAGCGACTGACGCTTCTGGCGCAAAGGAGTTCTCATGCCCGACCGTATTTCCTCGCAGGACACCGTGGACGTTCTCGTTTCAGGCGGCGGCATCGCCGGCCTGATCGCAGCGGCAGCCTTTGGCGCGGCAGGATTTCGCACCCTGATGGTGGATCCGACGCCTCCCGTTGTCACCGGAGATGAGGCCAGTTCCGATCTGCGCTCGACCGCCTTCCTGCGTCCGGCCCGTGACCTATTCGAGAAAATCGGCATTTGGGCCGATCTTGCTCCCCATGCCACCCCGCTGGAAGCCCTGCGCATCGTTGATACGGTCGGCCGCCCCGCGACGATCCGGACGGAGCGCCAGTTCGAAGGCCGCGAAAGCGCCGACGAGCCGTTCGGCTGGAACTTCCTGAACTGGGTCATTCGTCGCGAACTCGCCCGCGCGGTGCCGAACATTTCGAATGTCGAGCTGCGCTACGGTGTCGGCTTCAAGAGCCTTCTGACCCGCACAAGCGAAGCCATGGTGACCCTGACAGACGGCAGCATGGTACGTGCGAAGCTTGTCATCGCCGCCGACGGGCGCGAGTCCCCCGTGCGCGATGCGGCTGGCATCCCTGTCAAGACCACGCGCTACGGCCAGAAGTCTCTCGCCTTCACCGCGACGCATGACCTGCCGCACAACAATGTCTCCACCGAGATTTACCGCGAAGGCGGTCCGTTCACGATGGTGCCGCTGCCCGACATCGACGGCAAACCCGCCTCCGCCATCGTCTGGATGAACAAGGGCGCTTATGCCACCGAACTGCTCAACATGGCGCCGGAAAAGTTCAACGCGGTGATGACCGAACGCTCTGCCGGGCTGTTCGGCAATCTGGAACTGGCTTCCGGTCGGGCGATCTTCCCGATCATCACCCGCGTGGCGGAGCGGTTGTCGTCAGAGCGCGTCGCCATCATCGCCGAAGCCGCCCACGCCCTGCCCCCGATCGGCGCGCAGGGGCTGAACACCTCACTGAACGATCTGGCGGAGCTGCTGACGCTTGCCGAAGCACATCGCAGCGATCCCGGCACCCAAACCATGCTCGACACCTATGCCCGCAACCGGTTGAACGACATCACAAAACGCGCCCGCGTCGTCGATCTGTTCAACCGTGTGACCCGCTCCGAGAGCGACATTCTTCAGATGGTCCGACTCTGGGGCCTCAAGGCGGTGCATGACGTCAAACCCGTGCGCATGAAGGTGATGCAAGCCGGGCTCGGCCCGATCTGAGGCCTGTAACGGTAGCTGTTTCCTTTGCTGCCCCAAATACTCAATAGAAACGGCGCGCAGGGTTTCCCCCGCGCGCCGTAAGACTTTTCCTGCGATGGAACTCAGGCCTGAACCGCGTCGAGCGCCGCTTCCAAACGCGCGACCGTCGCGTCCACGTCATAGAGTTTGTCGAGGCCGAACAGACCGAGGCGGAAGGTCGAGAAGTTCTCACCCTCATCGCATTGCAGTGGCACACCCGCCGCGATCTGCACCCCATGGGCGGCAAAGGCCGCGCCCGTCTTGATCGCGGGATCATCCGTGTAGCAGACGACAACGCCCGGCGCTTCGACACCTTCGGCGGCAACGGACTTGACGCCACGTTCGGCCAGCAAGTGACGCACACGACGCCCCAACTCCCATTGCGCCTCGGAGAGTTTGGCGAAACCGTAATCCTTGGTTTCAAGCATCGCATCGCGGAAGGCGCGCAATGCGTCGGTGGGCATCGTGGCGTGATAGGCGTGACCGCCGCCGGTGTAGGCCTCCATGATCGTCAGCCATTTGGCCAGGTCGATCGCAAAGGAAGAGCTTTGCCGAGATTTCACCACCTCGACCGCGCGCTCGTTCAACATGACGAGACCGGCAGACGGCTGGGCCGACCAGCCCTTTTGCGGCGCGGAGATCAGGATATCGACACCGGTCTCCTTCATATCCACCCAAGCGCAACCGGATGCGATACAGTCGAGCACCATCAGCCCGCCATGCTCATGCACGGCGTCGGCCAGCGTGCGGATATAAGCGTCAGGCAGGATCATACCGGAGGCGGTTTCGACATGCGGCGCGAAAATGGCAGCGGGTTTCAGCTCCCGGATTTTCGCGACAACCTCTTCCAGAGGCGCCGGGAGGAACCCGGATGTCGGTTCATTCCCGGTCCGACGCGCCTTCAGCACGGTCTGAGACGCCGGGATCTGCCCCGCCTCGAAAATCTGCGACCAGCGGAAGGAAAAGAACCCGTTGCGGATGACCATGACGTCCTCCCCACCCGCGATTTGCCGCGCGACCGCCTCCATCGCATAGGTGCCGCCGCCGGGCACAACTACGGCCGTATCCGCGTTATAGACCGCGCAGAGCGTCTCGTGGATGTCGGTCATCACCTTTTGAAAGGTCTTCGACATGTGATTGAGCGAACGATCGGTGAAGACCACGGAAAATTCGAGCAATCCGTCGGGGTCGATATCGGAACGTAATGCGGGCATGAGATCCTCCTTTTCTCGTGCAAAACGGTGCCGTGGCGCCACAATCGGCGGGCGAAGCCACCCCAAACCGCCCAAAATGGCTGGACAGGGCCATCTACGCACCTGAATTATGGCAAAAAAGCGTCACGCCACGGATCAGGCCAAACAAGAGCACCGAGCGCGGCAAAACACAAGCGGTCGAAGTCCGAACGGGCGGGAGATCGTCGTGACGCATCGAGGCAGACCGGGGCATGCCCCGCAAAACATACGGGCTGAGCAGACATGCCGACAGAAGAACTCATCGTGATGGGCTCCTCCATCGTGAACAATCCGATTGGCTATTCGAGTGACCCGCAGGGTGATGAGAATGACGGGGCTTATCTAACGGGGGGCACAACCGTCTTCGACAATGACGCCGTTGTGGTGTTCACATTCGAAAATGTGACCGACGGCGCACTCAGCAATTCAAGTGAAGTAACGGGGATCACGGTCTACGCCAATGCCGCCGATTACGTGAATGGCGAGGTACTCTACGATTATGAGTACGAGGCCCAAAGCGGAGGCGGATGGGGTGGTCGCGGTGGAGGCCGCGGCGGCGGCTCGAACGACAATGGCCAGGACATCAACACATCCGTCCACTACATGGGGGATAACTATCTCTATTTCAGCGCCTCGAATTTTGTCTCCGACGACCCGGACGCTCCAGATCTCACGGCTTTGTTCATCACGCCCGGCGTCAACATTCAGGATGAATTTCCGATCTGGCTCAGCCATGAAAACGACAATGACTATAATGGCGATGGCCTCATCGATTCTGAGGAAGAAGGCGATGGCATTTTCGAAATCGACGAGAACAACACCTTCGCCGAGAAGGAAATTAGCGGCGCAGTGTGTTTGACGCGCGGCACCTTGATCGACACGCCCGAAGGCCCTCGCTTTATCGAAACGCTCAAGGTTGGCGAGCTGGTACACACGCTTGACAATGGCCCACAGGAAATCCGCTGGATCGGATCGCGCCGGGTCGCAGCTCAGGGCGCTCTTACTCCCATCCGAATCAAGGCAGGCGCTTTGGGCAACCTGCGCGATCTCACCGTCAGCCCGAACCATCGCATGCTGATCCGCGGACCGTTGGCAGAGGTGCTTTTTGGTGAACGCGATGTTTTGGTCGCAGCGAAACATCTGGTGAATGACGACACGATCCGCCCCATCGAAGGCGCCCATGTGGACTATTTCCATATGCTCTTCGACCGGCATGAGATCATCTTTGCCGAAGCTTGCCCGACCGAAAGTCTGCATCCGGGCAAAGAGGCGCTCAAAGCCGTAGACCATACGGCGCGGGCCGAAATCCTAACCTTGTTCCCGGAACTGGAACATCGGCAAAAGACCCTCTCGCGTTACGAATTGAAAGCATGGGAAGCGCAGGCGCTCAGAAAGGCAGGGTAATCTCCACCCCATCATCGGAGGCAATTTCTACCGGGCGCGGCAGAGGGATCGGCGAGCTTTTCATCACCTGACGGCAAAACGGCTGCGCCATGACCCAGCGCTGCATGTCTTCGCGCTTGCGGCTCGAATGGAACGGCCCCCAATCGGCCGCGACACCGCGCATGCCTGCGCTCACGACGCCATCGCGCGCGACGGTTTTATTCATGATGCGGATCGCACAGGACAGGTTGCTCGGACCGTCCTTCAAGGCTTCGCCGCTGCCAGCCCGGCACTTATAGAGCCGCGCGGTCGCAGGTGAGATTTGCACGAGGCCAAACCACTTGCCGCCCCCGCCCACTGCGGTCTCGCGCCATGTGCTTTCGTGATAGGACAGCGAAGACAGAAGACCGGCCCAAAATGCCGCGCGACCGTTCTGGTCCTGCGAGGCGTAGCCCGGACACCAATCATTGATGTCCTGCGGCACGGTTTTGACAAGGCGCTGACCATGCGAGGCCACCGCCTTCATCGCGGCGCGGGTCCATTGCGGGCCTTCGTTCTCGTTTTTCCAGCGCAGTTTCGGCATGCGGATGACATAGGGACGTGCGAGCGGCACCGGGCTGGCCTCAATCGGGGCGCGCGCGAAGGCGATCTGATCCGGCAGATTCTCGATCAAAGCTTCGGCCATGCCACGGTCGGGCGCTCCCAGCAAAGGAAGGCACAGAGCCAGCGCCGCAGCCCAATGTGTTATCCGCGATGTCCGCATTCCCCGCACCCACGCAGCCTTCGGCATCCTTATTCCTGCGCGCCAATATGCGCGAGATCGCCCCGTTTGCAAACCCGCCCCCTTGCCCCCCGGCAAGAGAGCGCCTAGAACGCCCCAAAGCCCTCGCTTTAAAGGACATGCGCATGCTGGATCATCTCGAATATTCCGCACCGAAACCGAAGGTCATCTCCGGTGCGAAAGAAGACTGGGAACTCGTGATCGGGATGGAGATTCACGCGCAGGTCAGTTCCGAGGCGAAACTGTTTTCCGGCGCCTCCACCGGCTTTGGTGCCGAGCCCAACTCGCACGTCTCCTTCGTGGACGCCGCCATGCCGGGCATGCTGCCGGTGATCAACGAATATTGCGTCGAGCAAGCCGTCCGCACGGGTCTTGGCCTCAAGGCCGACATCAACCTGTTCTCGGCCTTTGACCGCAAGAACTATTTTTACCCCGACCTGCCGCAAGGCTACCAGATTTCCCAGCTTTACCACCCCATCGTGGGCGAAGGCGAAGTGCTCGTGGACATGGAACCGGGCATCGGGCGCAAGGTCCGCATTGAACGCATTCACCTTGAACAAGACGCGGGCAAGTCGATCCACGACATGGACCCGACGATGTCCTTCGTCGACCTGAACCGTACCGGTGTGGCGCTGATGGAAATCGTCTCCCGCCCGGACATTCGCGGGCCGGAAGAGGCCGCCGCCTACGTTCTCAAGCTGCGCCAAATCCTGCGCTACCTGGGCACCTGCGATGGCAACATGCAAAACGGCAACCTGCGCGCCGACGTGAACGTCTCCGTCTGCCGTCCGGGCCAGTATGAGAAATACCAAGAAACGCAGGATTTCTCCCATCTCGGCACCCGCTGCGAAATCAAGAACATGAACTCGACCCGCTTCATCCAGCAAGCGATCGAGTACGAAGCCCGTCGCCAGATCGCCATCATCGAAGACGGTGGTACGGTTGATCAGGAAACCCGTCTCTATGACGCGGTGAAGGGTGAGACCCGTTCCATGCGCTCGAAAGAAGAAGCGCATGACTATCGCTACTTCCCCTGCCCGGACCTTCTGCCGCTTGAGATCGAGCAAGAGTGGGTGGACGATATCGCGAAATCTCTGCCGGAACTGCCGGACGAGAAGAAAGCGCGTTTTGTGAAAGACTTCGGCCTGTCCGAGTATGACGCAGGCGTTCTGACCGCCGATACGGTGAACGCGGACTTCTTCGAGAAAGTCGTCGCCACCGGCGAAGATGGCAAGCTCTCCGCCAACTGGGTGATCAACGAGCTGTTCGGTCGTCTGAAGAAAGACGACACAGACATCACCGAAAGCCCCGTCTCCCCGGACCAACTCGGCGGCATCGTCAAGCTGATCAAAGCCGACACCATTTCCGGCAAGATCGCGAAAGACCTGTTCGAGATCGTCTACACCGAAGGCGGTGATCCGGCAGAGATCGTCGAAGCGCGCGGCATGAAACAGGTGACCGACACCGGCGCCATCGAAGCCGCCGTAGACGAGATCATTGCTGCCAACCCGGCGCAGGTCGAGAAGGCCAAGGCCAACCCGAAACTCGCGGGTTGGTTCGTCGGTCAGGTGATGAAAGCCACCGGCGGCAAGGCCAACCCGAAAGCGGTGGACGAGCTGGTCAAGGCCAAGCTGGGTCTCTGAGAACCACCAAAGCCGTCCTTCGGGGCGGCTTTTTCATATCAGGACGCCACCATGAGCTTGCCCTGCCCCCATATCTCTTCCCGGATCGAAGTCTGCCCGGACTGGGTGGATTACAATGGCCACATCAACATGGCCTATTATGCCGTGATCATGGATCGCGGCGGCGATGAGATGTATCCGCTTCTGGGGCTGGGGGAGGCCTATGCCAAGGCGGAGCGGCACACGACCTACACCGCAGAGGTCCATATCTGTTACAAGCGCGAGCTGAAACTGGGCGACAAGGTGCGCGTCAAAACGCAGCTTCTGGATTTCGACGCCAAACGCATGATCCTGTTTCATGAGATATGGCATGAGGACGGCTGGATCGCGGCCACAGCGGAAGAGCTGTTGCTGCACATCGACATGTCCGGCCCCCGCGTTGTTCCCTTCCCATCTGAGATCGCCGAAAGCCTCGCCACGATGAAAGAGGCGCATGGCTCCCTGCCCCGCCCGGCGCAGGCGGGACGTGCGATCTCTCTCAAAAACAAAGCGGCGTAGCCCGTCAATCCTCCGTTAAGGCCATGCGCCTATGCTCTTCTGAGTAAGGAGCACCGCCATGTCCCATTTCGAATACAAAGCGATCCCCGCCCCACATGATGGCGAGGCCACGACATCCGCTCAAACGCCCGAAGCGCGCTTGGCGGAGGCCGTGACAACGCGGCTCAACGCCATGGCCGCGGAGGGTTGGACCTATCTGCGCTCCGATGAATTCATTCTGAACGGCGCAGAGGGCAAACAAGCGGTGCTGATCTTTCGCCGCGAAAGCGATTTCGGGGTCTTTACGGGTGACACACCGGGATACGGCACCTTCCACGCATGAGGAAACCCCGCGAATAGGCGCCACACCGCTCAGCATGCTTGACCCCCGGAACCGGACCGCTAAACCTTGCCTGCAATTGCAAGGAGACCGCGATGCCCCGTTACGAATACCTCACCGTTCCCGCGCCCCGCAAAGGCGAGAAAGCCAAGGGTGCGAAAACCCCGGAAGCGCGCATCGCGCAGGCCATGCAAAGCCTCTTGAACGCCAAGGGCGCAGAAGGTTGGGAATATCTGCGGGCCGATCTCGTCCCGATGGAAGAACGCGCCGGGATCACCTCGAAAACGGTGAACTATCACACGGTGCTGGTGTTCCGCCGCGAGATGGACGGGGCGCAGACGGGTAAAGTCTTCAGCGCCTACCCTGAGAGCGAAGAGGATACGGAAGAGACCAAACCTGCGCGCCGCTCTCCTGTCGCCAACCGGGACGCCGCGACGCCTTCCGTGCCCTTCCCGTCCAAGGTCGAGAAAGGCGCAGGCGCTGCGGCGCGCAAGGTCTCGCCAGACGTGGCCGATGAAATCGCGGAAGACCGCGAGTCCTGAGCCCCTCCGCCTAGACGTCCAGATCGAGTGCCAGCGCATGAATGCGCGGCACCAGATCGCCAAGCGCCTTATGAACCATCCGGTGGCGCATGACGCGCGACTGACCGGCGAAAGCCTGCGCCCGGATTTTCACATTGAAATGCGTTTCTCCTGACGCCCCTTCAACACCGGCGTGCCCGGCATGGCTTGCGCTGTCATCCTCGATCACCAACTCGCGCGGCGCAAAGGCCTCTTGCAAGCGGTCCTTCATCTGATCGGCAATCTTCATCCTCTGCCCCTTTCCCATTTGGTCTTTCTCATCTAAAGTCTTGCGTCCGAGTCGAAAAGGTTGAGGCAGATGGATAAAAAAGATCCTTTCGGTTTTGATATGTCGGTGTCTTCCGCAAAGAAGAACAAGCGCGGAGGGCGGCGCGGCATGTCAGGAGCGTTTGAAACCTCCAAGCGCAAATGCGAGTGGGAGGGCTGTGAAGAGCCCGGCCAATATCGTGCACCGCGTTCACCCGATCATCTGGATGAATACAAATGGTTCTGCAAAGAACACGTGCGCGAATATAACCTGAAGTGGAATTTCTTCACCAACGCCACCGAAGAGGAAATGGACGCGGCCTACAAGTCGTCGCAAACGGGCGACCGCCCGACCCAACCCTTCGGGCGCAAATCGGTGGAGCAACGCGCTTGGGAGCGCCTCGGCATCGATGATGCGCATGAGGTTCTGGGCGACAATGCGACACGCAACCCGGGCAAAACGGACCCCGGCGCGCCGACCCGCAAACTGCCGCCGGTCGAACGTCAGGCCATCGATATTCTTGAAGCCAAGGACCATTGGACCAAGGCGGAGATCAAGAAGCAGTACAAGTCGCTGATCAAGATTTTGCACCCGGATGTGAACGGCGGCGACCGCTCTCAGGAAGAGCAATTGCAGCAAGTGGTCTGGGCCTGGGATCAGCTCAAGGACAGCCGCTGGTTCAAGTGACCCGCGCTGAAGACATGAGAATAAGACAAAAGGCCGCCCGAAAGAGCGGCCTTTTTCATGTCTCAGCATGGGCTGATCGGCTCAATGCCCGGTCGCTTTTTTCCCGGTCACGGCACGGATCACCGGATTGATCCCTTTCGCCACGATGGGAATGAGGATCAGCCCGTAGATCAGGCCGAAAATACCGTCAAAGAACGCGGTCACGACCCAGCTTACAAACCCTGCGGCGGTTTCCACAGCATGGCTCGCAAGCTCCGCCATATGGTGAATTTCCTCGTATGGATGATGCATTCCCAGCTCATGCAGCCCGTGGATCACGATAGAGCCGCCGACCCAGATCATCGCCGCCGTCCCGACGATCATCAGGAGTTTCATGAACAAGGGCATGAACTTCACGATGCCACGCCCCAGCGCACGGGTCGCGGACAACCGCCCGACGCGGGTCAGCCAAAGCCCGAAATCGTCGGCCTTCACGATGATCGCAACCCCACCGTAGACCACCGCGGTGATGATGATCCCGGCCAGCGCAAGCGCGCCCGCCTCAAGCCAGATCGACTGATCGGGGTCGAGCGCGGCGAGGATGATGGTCATGATCTCGGCGGAGAGGATGAAATCTGTTTTCACCGCCCCCGCGACCTTTTGCTCTTCAAGGTGGGTCGGATCGCCGTTCATCATCTGCCCATCGGCATGAGGGGCGTGCGGCTTGAACAGGTGATAGACCTTTTCCGCGCCTTCGAAACAGAGATAAGAGCCGCCGAGCATCAGAAGCGGCGTGATCAGCCAAGGCGCAAAGCTCGACAGCAAAAGCGCCAGCGGCAACAGGATCAACAGCTTGTTGCGGATGGAGCCGAGGGCGATCTTGCCAACGATGGGCAATTCGCGGGCCGGGGCAAAGCCGTGAAGGTATTTCGGCGTCACGGCCGCATCGTCGATCACCGCGCCCGCCGCCTTGGCCGAGGCTTTCGCCGCCTGTCCGGCGACATCATCGACCTGCGCCGCCGCAACTTTCGCAATTCCCGCGACATCGTCCAGAAGTGCCAGAAGGCCACTCATATTATTGTCCCCGTTTAAATTTCTGGTTCCGTGTCAATCTAAGCGCGACGGTGCCCAAGGCCAAGGCGAAGCGCAGAAAAAACGGGGCATCTCGAAGATGCCCCGCCTCTATGTTCGCTTCTGTCCGGTTTTACATCGCCGGAAGCAGAACCTTGTCGATCACATGGATGACACCGTTGGACTGGTCCACATCGGCGATGGTCACCGTCGCCGCGTTCCCCTGCTCGTCCTGGATCATCACATTGCCGTCCTGAACCATCCCCTTGAGCGTGCAGCCGCCCACGGTCGGGATATCATGCACGCCGCCATCGTCTTCGATCATGCCAACGAGAGCAGCGGACATCACGTCCGCGGCCACAACGTGGCAGGTCAGGATCTTGGTCAGCTGATCCTTGTTCTCGGGTTTCAGGAGCGTTTCGACAGTGCCGTCCGGCAGCATCGCGAAGGCCTCGTTCGTCGGTGCGAACACAGTGAACGGCCCTTCGCCAGACAGGGTGTCAACAAGGCCCGCAGCCTTCACAGCCGCGACAAGCGTGGTGTGATCGGCGGAGTTTACCGCGTTTTCCACGATGGTTTTATCCGCGTACATTTCCGCGCCGCCCACCATCGGGTTTTTCATCTGCTCGGAGGCAAAGGCCGAGGTCGCGAGAAGCATTGCGGTGCCGGCTGCAAGGATAGTGCGTTTCATAGAATTTCTCCCTTTTCACCCTCGACCCTGTGCCGAGGTTGTAGGGGGTACGGGCCGGTTTCGACATCGGATCACGCAGCCTCTTCACATCTCCTCACGCGGGCGTGAGCCTATGCACAGGGACTGGGCGGGATATGCGGCGCACTGCCCCTTGCACCTGCCGTCCCGACAGGGCAAGAAGTCAGGTGAGTTCTCACTTCAAGAAAACGGGCAAGATCATGGACGCGACCGCAAAACCGACCGAAACCATTTCCGTTCGCGATGTTTTCGGCATCGACACCGACATGACCGTCAAAGGCTTCGCCGAAGCGACGGACCGTGTGCCTGCGCTCGACCCGACCTATAAGTTTGACCCGGACACGACGCTGGCGATCCTTGCGGGCTTTTCTCACAACCGCCGTGTGATGATCCAAGGCTACCACGGCACCGGGAAATCCACCCATATCGAACAGGTCGCCGCACGCCTGAACTGGCCCTCTGTGCGCGTCAACCTCGACAGCCACATCTCCCGGATCGACCTGATCGGGAAAGACGCGATCAAACTGGTGGACGGCAAGCAGATCACCGTGTTCCAAGAAGGCATCCTGCCTTGGGCGCTGCGCAACCCCTGCGCCATCGTGTTTGACGAATACGACGCGGGCCGCGCCGACGTGATGTTTGTGATCCAGCGCGTTCTCGAAACCGATGGGAAACTGACGCTTCTCGACCAGAACGAAGTGATCACGCCGAACCCCTATTTCCGCCTCTTCGCCACCGCGAACACCGTGGGCCTCGGGGACACCACCGGCCTCTACCACGGCACGCAGCAGATCAACCAAGCCCAGATGGACCGCTGGTCGCTTGTCGCGACGCTCAACTATTTGAGCCACGACGCCGAGTCCGCCATCGTTCTGTCGAAAGCGCCGCATTACAACAATGAAAAAGGCCGCAAGCAGATCAGCCAGATGGTCGCCGTCGCGGACCTGACCCGGACCGCTTTCATGAACGGCGATCTTTCGACCGTCATGAGCCCGCGGACCGTGATCACATGGGCGCAGAACGCGGAGATTTTCCGCAACATCGGCTATGCGTTCCGCCTGACCTTCCTCAACAAATGCGATGAGCTTGAGCGTCAGACGGTGGCCGAGTTCTATCAGCGTTGCTTCGATGAGGAACTGCCCGAGTCGGCGGCATCCACTGCAAGCTAAGTTGCTTCAAAGCGAGATCGGAAAAGCGGGCCTTCGGGTCCGCTTTTTTCTGTTTACTGTTCATGAACGCAACGCCCGGCGTGGTTAAACGACTGGAAACCAATCTGTGCCACGCTGTCCGTCATGCGATGGCTTTCCCTCATAACCACTGCGCCGCTTGCCTATCTGATGGCGGCCCTCCCCGCCCCGGCCATGACACCTCGGGACGTCCCTCCGCTCGCGCGTGAGTTTGCCTATTGTGTCGGTCGCCTTTCTGCGACCGTCGAACACCAATGGCTGCTGTCAGACCCGCGCTCTGACAGCACCCTTCTGCACCGCACGCGCATGTTGTCGCTTCTTGAAAGCGTCGCACGCCCGGAGCAAGCATCTCAGCTTCTGACACTACGCCTGTCGGCGAAAGTCGCTCATGCCAGCCTCCTGCAGCGGGCCACTTTCGATCCGTCACATGAGCGTGCGCGCGCCGCACATCATCGGGCTGAGATCGCGCTCCGGCAGTGCCTTGCGCTCATCCTAAATTAGTCGCGCCACAAAAGGTATATCACCTGTATATACAAAACTCTTGCCAGATAAGAAAAACGTGGTAGCCTCAATGTAACAAACAGATGACAAGGAAAGGTCATGCCACAGGTTATCCACAGGTTCTCAATCAAAAAGACCCTCTTCGCGCTGCTCTCCTCTGCGCTCTGGATACCTGCCGCGCAGAGCGCGCCTCTCCCCGCCGACAACCCTCTCGCCCGCGACTTCGCCTATTGTGCGGGACGCCTTTCCGCCGAAGCCTCGCATCGCGAGGACCGGGAATTGATGGTGCTGAAAAGAGAGATGCAGGAGCTTTTGGCCGCCGTGATCGCCCCAGAAGCCGCACCGTCTTACGAAGAATTGCGCATCGCGGGGCATGTGGCGCAAACCGAACTCCTCGCGATGTCGCGGTTTTCGTTTGATAAAAGCGAAGCCACCCGCGCGGCGGAACTGGCGGATCTCAACATCCGGCAATGCCGCGCCATGCTTCTGGGCGGATAAGCCCGCCTTCAAGGACCGAGATCAGCCCAGAAAAAAAAGGCCCGCTTTCGCGGACCTTTTTGCCTGATATGTGCGTGGAACTTGAGTTTGCCCGCAGCGGATGTTTCCGCTTATGCGCGAGCTGCTTTGGTGGCTTTGGCCCACCAAGCGAGATCATCGAGCATGGCTTGCACGGAGGGAACAATACCTGCTTCGATCGTGGACATCTCTTCACCGGCACCGAGCGGGGAAACTTTGAAGAAATCGGAGCCAGAGATGTAAACAGCGGAGCGGACCGGAACCATTTGCAGGTTGATCACGATGGCGCGCAGGTGCTCGACGGCGCGGGCGGCGCCAACAGAGCCGTAGCCCATGACGGCGGCGGGTTTGCGCACCCACTCTTTACCGGCTTGGTCCAGAGCGTTTTTCAGCGAAGCCGGAATGGAGGAGTTGTATTCCGGGGTCACGAAAACATAGCCGTCGAATTCGGCCATTTTTTCCTGCCAAGCAACGGCTTTTTCGTCAGCGGACGGCATCCAGAGGTTGGAGGCCATTTCGTTGAACATCGGAAGATCGAAATCTTTCAGATCGACCAGTTCGAAATCCAGATCAGAGGACAGCTCTTTGGCTTTCGCAAGCAGCCACTGGGCCGGTTTGTCAGCGAAGCGAGCGTCACGGGTGGAGCCAATAACGATGGCGATTTTCGGGTTGGACATAATGAATTCCTTTTCGCGGCACGCCGGATTGATGAACAAACGGGGGAGAAGCGCGCCTTTCGCCATTCATAAAATTGCACACAGCCTCAATTCAACGACAATATGTGCGCATAAGAACACAAAACCTGTGCAACCTCGCGCCGAGCCACTTGCGAGCAACCACACGCCTCTTTCGCTTGCCCGGCCCCGCGCCGCGTGATTTAACGAAGCCATGAAAAAGCCCAGCGATAACCCGGCAGATCCGTTCAAAAAAGCGCTCGCAGAAGCCACCAAAGTGCTGGCCGACGACAGCGAGCTGACCGTCACCTATACGATGGACCCGTCCGGCGTATCGGGCGATACCATGCGCCTGCCGCAAGTGTCGCGCCGGATGTCGAAAGAAGAGGTTCTGATCGCACGCGGCACTGCAGATGCGCTGGCGCTGCGTCACAAGTTCCACGATCAGACGACCTTCCAACGCTACGCCCCGCCGGGCCAGATGGCTTTTGATATTTACAACGCCTTGGAAACCGCGCGCTGCGAAGCTGCCGGTGTGCGTTACATGCCCGGCACCGCCGGGAACATCGACGCGAAGATCGGCAACGAAGCGATGCGCCGTGGCTATGACGGGATCACCCGCCGCGAAGACGCGCCGCTTGCACAGGCGATGAGCTATTATCTGCGCGAGAAAGCCACCGGGCGCACAATGCCAGCCGCGGCTGGAAACGTGCTCGATCTGTGGCGCGATTTTATCGACGGCCAGACGCAGGACACGTTCGACGATCTCGACAGCCTTTTGGAAGACCAGAAAGGCTTTGCCCGCCTCGCCCGCCGCGTGATCGAAGAACTGGGCTATGGCGACCAGCTTGGCGACGATCCCGACGAGGTCGATCCGGAAGAGGATCAATCCGCCGAGACCGACGAGCAGGAAGAAGAGCCGGAAAGCCAGGGCGAAGAGCAGGAACAAGACGACGAGAACGAAGCCAGCGCCGAGGACACTCAGGAGCAGGAACAGGATATGCAGGAGGCCTCCGTGTCTTCTGACGACATGGCCGACGAAGAGTTCTCCGAAGAAGTGGAACTGCCGCAGGACGAAAGCGACGTTGAGCCGCCGCAGCCCGCACCGGTGTCTGACGCCGACCCGAATTATCAGGTCTTCACCACAGCGCATGACGAAGAGATCATGGCCGAGGAACTGGCCGAGCCCGCAGAGCTCGAACGTCTGCGCGCCTATCTCGACCAACAGCTTGAACCGCTGAAAGGCGCCGTGTCGCGTCTGGCGAATAAATTGCAGCGCCGCCTTCAGGCGCAGCAAAACCGCAGTTGGGAATTCGACCTTGAAGAAGGCATTCTCGACGCCGGTCGTCTGGCGCGCGTGGTCGCGAACCCGACCACACCGCTCAGCTTCAAGATCGAAAAAGACACCGAATTCCGCGACACGGTCGTGACGCTTCTTCTCGATAACTCCGGTTCGATGCGGGGCCGCCCGATCTCCATCGCAGCGATCTGTGCTGACGTGCTCGCGCGCACGCTGGAACGCTGCAACGTCAAGGTCGAGGTTCTCGGCTTTACGACGCGGGCGTGGAAAGGCGGGCTGTCGCGCGAGGAATGGCTTGCCGCCGGTCGTCCGCAGCAGCCGGGCCGTCTCAATGACCTGCGCCACATCGTCTATAAATCCGCCGACGCCCCGATGCGCCGGACGCGGGCCAACCTTGGCCTGATGATGAAAGAAGGGCTTCTGAAGGAAAACATCGACGGTGAGGCGCTGGAATGGGCGCACCGCCGGATCATGGCCCGCCCCGAGGCGCGCAAGATTTTGATGGTGATTTCCGACGGTGCTCCGGTCGATGACAGCACCCTGTCTGTGAACCCGGCGAACTATCTGGAAAAACACCTGCGCGACGTGATCGCCATGGTCGAAAAACGCAAACATGTGGAACTTCTCGCCATCGGCATCGGCCATGATGTGACCCGGTATTACGACCGCGCGGTGACCATCACCGATGCGGAACAGCTGGCTGGCGCGATGACGGAGCAACTGGCGTCCCTGTTCGACAGCGACCCGCGCGCACGGGCTCGCGTCATGGGCATGCGCCGCGCGTCCTGAGCCGATGACATACGAATTTTGAGACCAGAAAGGACCATTGCAAAATGTTCCAAAGCTTTGACGTGACCTCTCGTCCCGGGCAAGCCGCACCGCGTGTGCGGGCGTTGCGCGGAGAAATGCACGACCTCGGGCTGGACGCTTTCATCGTCCCGCGCGCCGATGCTCACCAAGGCGAATATGTCGCCCCCTGTGACGAACGGCTGGCCTGGCTCACGGGCTTCACCGGATCGGCCGGGTTTGCCGTCATTCTCGAAGGACGCGCCGCCGTCTTTATCGACGGGCGCTATACGGTGCAGGTTCGAGCGCAATGCGATCCCGAGGTGTTCGACTATGTGAGCTGGCCCGCGACGAGTTTGGGCGATTGGCTTTTGGAGAGCGACGCCGAGAAGATCGGCTTTGATCCTTGGCTCCACACCATCCGCGAGATTGAGACGCTCAAACGCATACTTGAGGGCTCCGGCAAGGAATTGATCGCCAGCCCCAATCTGGTGAACCGTATTTGGACGGACCGTCCGGAACGTCCGGCGGAACCTGTCAGCACGCAGCCTTTCGAACTGTCCGGCAAAACCTCCGAACAGAAATTCGCGGAGATCGGCGCGGCGGTGGCGGCACAGGGCGCAGAAGCAGTGGTGTTCACCCTACCCGACAGCATCTCTTGGCTCCTGAACATTCGCGGCTCCGATATCGCGCATAACCCGGTGGTGCAGGCCTTCGCCATCCTGACCACGACGGGGCGCTTGCAGCTTTTTGATGACGCGACGAAATACGAACACCTCGGCCCCGATCCGCGCATCACGATCCGTCCGCGCAGCGAATTTGGCGAGGCTTTGGGAGAGCTGACCAGCGCGGTTCTGGTCGATCCCGGTTCCGCTCCGCAGGCGGTGAGAACGCTTCTGAAACAAGCCCAGATCGTTGCGGGCGAAGACCCGTGCATCCTGCCGAAAGCTTGCAAAACGCCGGAAGAGATTGCGGGCTCGCGCGAGGCGCATCTGCGCGACGGGGCGGCTTTGGTCGAGTTCCTGTGCTGGCTCTCCGAACAGGCCCCAGAGGATTTGACCGAGATTGAGGTGGTGAAACATCTTGAGGCCAGCCGCGCCGAGACCAACCAGCTCAAGGAAATTTCCTTCGACACGATCTGCGGCTCCGGCCCCAATGGCGCTATCGTCCATTACCGGGTGACGGAGGACACGAACCGCGCGTTGAAAGAAGGCGAATTGCTCCTGATCGACAGCGGCGCGCAATATCAAGACGGCACCACCGACATCACGCGCACCATCGCCTTGGGTGATCCGGGGGCGGAAGAGCGCGCCGCGTTCACCGCCGTGTTGCAAGGTATGATCGCGATTTCGACCGCGCGCTTTCCGCGCGGCGTTGCTGGCGCGCATCTCGATGCTCTGGCCCGCGCTCCGCTGTGGCGCATGGGACGCGACTATGATCACGGCACCGGACATGGCGTCGGAGCCTACCTATCGGTTCACGAAAGCCCGCAACGGATCTCGCGTCTGTCTCCCCTGCCGCTCCGCGAAGGGATGATCCTGTCGAATGAGCCGGGCTATTACCGCGAGGGGGCCTATGGCATCCGGATCGAGAACCTGATCGTCGTCGAACCTGCCTCCGAGATTGAGACTGCCGATCCGCAGCGCGACATGCTGGCCTTCGAGACGCTCACATGGGTGCCAATTGATCGCAATCTCATCCTCGCCGACGAGTTGGCACCTTGGGAACGGGATTGGATCAACGATTATCACGAGGCGGTTTGGGAAAAGATCAGCCCGCGCGTGTCTGAAAACGCCAAAGCCTGGCTGCGGCAAGCTGTTGCACCCGTCTGACATATACCTGTGACAAAAAGCCTGTTAAAAGCCTGACGCGAAAGACGCGCTCTGAGCGCGATTGACGTCGGGCCGCACCCTTGAAACGTCACAGCACGTTTCCTGAAAAGGTGTGTTCAGCTTTGGCGTCGGACGCTTTAGGGTGTGCGCAAATACGCATAAGAATACAAAAAGGACGAGATCATGGGAGAACATATCACAATTCGCCCGGCACCCGGCAAATGGGTCGTGCGCGCTGGCGGAGCTGTTCTGGGGGAAACCGCGCGGGCGCTTGAGCTGAGCGAGGGCGATTACCCGCCGGTGATCTATTTCCCGCGTGAAGATCTTGCCATGGCCTTCCTTGAATCGACTGACACGATTTCCGTCTGCCCCTTCAAAGGCGAGGCGAAGCATTTCGACATTCACACGAAATCCGTTGTGATCGCCAATGCCGCCTGGAGCTATCAAGAGCCGAAAGAACGCGCGGCAGAGGTCAAAGATTACGTTGCCTTCTATGCGCAAAAAGCGGCTGTCGAGCAGCTTTAAACGCTCACCGCTTGAACCAATCGTCGCGTGGCCCAGACCCAACCGTCTGAGGCCACGTTTTTTATGAATGCTCTTCCGCCGCCGTTTCCGACAATTTGCGCGAGAACACCCGCAGGGCATCGACTTGGAACAGCGCGCCGTGCAACTCGGGGCCGGTGTCTTCATGCAAGGTCACGACCGGGATGAAGATCAGGTTGTTCTTTTCAAACAAAGGCATCGCACGCTCAAGCGTCGCGTTGGGTGAGATGTAGACGCCCTGCGAGATCAACTCTTTGCAGGCCTCCTCAGAGGCGGCGCGCGGAGCATCGGGTTTGCGGTAGCATTGATGCACCCGCACGGTGGCCAAGAGATAAGCCTGCGGTCCAGCCGCGAGATGCACATCGCGCCGTTCA
The DNA here is from genome assembly GCF_054788345.1 of Celeribacter sp. ULVN23_4. Lineage (NCBI taxonomy): Bacteria > Pseudomonadati > Pseudomonadota > Alphaproteobacteria > Rhodobacterales > Roseobacteraceae > Celeribacter > Celeribacter sp. ULVN23_4. The sequence goes on from NZ_JBTVYO010000006.1 coordinate 70,283, forward strand.
AGCTGGGTCAGGAAGAAAGAGCGGTCCACAAGACGCGAGGCCAGCGCAGTGGAGATCGACACTGCCACCATCACCGCCAATCCGGTCTGCCAATCTCCCGTCAGTTCAAAAACGATAAGCGTCGTGGAAATCGGCGCACCGAGCACCGCAGCCGCCACAGCCCCCATCCCGGCCAACGCGTAAAGGGTCACCGTACCGGACACATCTGGGAACACGCCCGTCGAAATCAGACCGAAGGATAGCCCTGTCAGAGCGCCAACCATCAGAGCCGGGGAAAACACACCACCACCCATGCGTCCGGCCATGGTGATGGACACCGCGATCACTTTCAGCACGGCATAGACCACCGCTTGCCACAAAAGCAAATGCCCGGTGAGCGCGGCAGAGGTCGTCTCATAGCCGACGCCGATGATATGCGGAAAGAAAATCGCGATGATGCCAAGCAAAAGTCCTGCCGCCGCCGGGCGCAATACGGGCGGGAGACGCAGCTTTTCCTGCACCCAAGTGCCGAAATCATCCGCCATGAAGATCGTGCGCATCAACAGAACGGCCACAAGCCCGCAGAGAAGACCGAGCAGCAGAAAGGCTGGCAGTTCGACGTAGAAAGACAATGCCCCCTCATCGGACAGGGAGAACTCCGTCACGCCACCAAACTCGATCCGGTTGATCACCGTCCCGGCGACGGAGGCGATGGCGATCGGCGCGAAGGCGTGGACGGCGAAGTGTCGGAGCACAACTTCAAGCGCGAACAAAGCGCCCGCAATCGGTGCGTTGAAGGAGGCGGAGACTGCGGCTGCGACAGCACAGCCCAAAAGATCACGCCCGGTGACACCGCCCGCATGCAAACGGTTCGACACCCATGTCGCGATCACGGCGGCAAGGTGGACCACCGGCCCCTCACGGCCAGAGGAGCCGCCTGTCGAAAGGGTAATCAATGAGGCCGCCGCCGATGCCAGACCCGCGCGTTTCTCGACGCGGCCTTCGTTGAGCGCCGCCCCTTCGATCACATCCGCGACCGAGCGCACCCGCCCGTCCGGCGTGAACCAGTTGAGGATAATCCCGACGGCAAGCCCGCCGATGACAGGTAGGGCCATCACCCAGAACCAGGGCAAATCCCGCGCCACGGTATGAAGGAACCGCAGATCTTCAGTACCGTAGAGAAAGCTTTGAAGTTTTTCGATGCCGAGACGGAAGAAAAGCGCGGCAAAGCCTGACGCGATCCCGATGAGCAAGGCGATGAACCAAAACTGGATTTGGCTCGGTCCCTGCCGACGCACAAGCTCCAGTGCCTCGCTCAGCCCCTCACGTATTTCGCCCAGAGCTTTCGCCGGATAGGTCGGTTTTTCGTCGGACATTCCCGCCTCTTTTCCCCCATCGACATTCTATTCCCGAAGAGGTGATCACATGCGCTTTTCCCGCCGTATCGCTTCCTTTATGGTCTGCGGACCGTAACAGACAGCGAGTCGATCATGATCTCCGAGACCGTATATGCCGAGCTTTCTTCCGTTCTAGAGGGTCGGCTCACCCGTTCCAAGTCCGAACTGGACCAGCATGGATTGTCCGAGACGTGGTTTCCGCTAACCCCCCCCGAGGCAGTGGCCTATCCGGAGAGCACGAAAGAGGTCTCCGCGCTCATGAAAATCTGCCATGCGCATGACATCCCGGTCACAGCCTTTGGCGCAGGCACATCGCTTGAAGGGCAGACACTGGCGATCAACGGCGGTCTGGTCGTGGACTTCACCCGCATGAACCGGGTGATCCGCGTGAACGATGCCGATATGGACGCGGTGGTGCAGCCGGGGATCACCCGCGAGGCGCTCAATGTCGAGCTGCGCACCACGGGGTTGATGTTCCCGGTCGATCCCGGCGCCAACGCCTCCCTCGGCGGCATGGCAATGACCCGTGCGTCCGGCACCACCGCTGTGAAATACGGTACGATGAAAGAGAATGTCATCGGGCTAGAGGTCGTGCTGGCCGACGGCACCGTCATTCATACCGGCTCGCGCGCTCGCAAATCCGCTTCGGGCTACGACCTCACCTCGCTTTTCGTGGGGTCTGAGGGCACTCTGGGCCTGATCACCGAAATGACCGTGCGCCTTCACGGCCAGCCGGAAGCCATCTCCGCCGCCGTGTGTTCCTTCGAGGAAATGCCGCCTGCCGTCGAAGCCGTGATCGCGACGATTCAAGTCGGCCTTCCCATGGCGCGGATCGAGTTCCTTGATACTGAGAGCGTCGATGCGGTCAACAAATACTCCGGCGCGGAGTTTCCACTGAAACCGCATTTGTTCGTCGAGTTCCACGGCTCTGAGAAGACCGTCGCCGAACAGGTCGAGCTGTTCGGAGAGATCGTCCATGATTTCGGCGGCTCCGATTTCCAATGGGCCTCCAAGGCCGAAGACCGCTCTGCGCTCTGGACCATGCGCCACCATGCTTATTGGGCAATCCTTGCGCTGCGCAAAGGGGCGAAAGCCGTGGTGACAGACATCTCCGTCCCGATCTCCAAACTCGCGCAGGCGGTTCAGGAAACCGCCGATGACATCGCCGCCTCCCCCATCGACGGCCCCATTCTCGGCCATGTCGGAGACGGCAATTTCCACGCCATTCTTCTGGTCGATCCCAATGACGCGGAAGAGATCAAACTGGCCAAAGACCTCGCGCATCGCATGGCTGAGCGCGCTTTGGCGCTCGGCGGCACGATCACCGGCGAACATGGCATCGGCATGGGCAAAAAAGGCCTGATGCAAGAGGAACACGGCGCGGCTTGGGCGGTCATGGGGCAGCTGAAAGCGGCGATGGATCCGAAAAACATTCTCAATCCGGGCAAGATTGTGCCGTAGGGCAATCCAGCCCCCCCCACCCAAAAAATGCAGGCGCGGAAATGGTCTCCCATCTCCGCGCCTTTTTCTCAGAAACAAGGTCACTCGGCCACGCCGTCATCATGGCGCAGTATCGTTAACCTTACGTGAAGCGTGAAACGGGCATTTGTTCAGCCGGCCAGAAGCGCCCGAGCGGCATCGCGCGCCGCTTCGGTGATCGTATCCCCGGCCAGCATCCGCGCCAGCTCGTCGATCCGGTTCTCCGCGTCGAGCGGCGTGACTTCGGACAGGGTCATGCCATCGGCCACGCGTTTGGCCACGCGCCAATGATGTCCACCGAGTGCCGCGACCTGCGGGCTATGGGTGACCACGAGAACCTGGCCTTCCTCTGATAGAGCCTTGAGACGCCGCCCCACCGCATCTGCGGTCGCGCCGCCGACACCACGGTCGATCTCATCGAAAATCATCGTCACCCCGGTCTGGTCGCGGGTGAGACAGACCTTGAGCGCCAGAAGGAAACGCGACAGCTCCCCGCCCGAGGCGATCTTGTTCAACGGGCCAGCCGGTGCGCCGGGGTTGGTCGCGACCGTGAAGGCAACCGCATCGCGGCCTTCGGGGCCTGCGTCCCCCTCAGTGATCTCTGTTGAGAACACCGCACGCTCCATCTTGAGCGGGGCAAGCTCTCGGCCCATCATCGTATCAAGCTCTTTCGCAGCCTTGGTCCGGGCCTCGGTCAGTGCTGTGGCGGCGGCGTCAAAGGCGCTCTCCGCCTCGCGCACCGCTTTGCCGAGTTTCGCGAGGTCACCCGCCCCACTGTCGAGCGCAGCCAGTTTTTCGCGCAGATCATCGGCGAAAGTACCAAGCTCATCGGGCAGCACATTGTGTTTGCGCGCCAGACCACGAATGGCGAACAGGCGCTCTTCGATCACTTCCAGCTCATGCGGATTGAATTGCAGTGCTTCGATACAATCTTCGACACCGGATTGCGCTTCGGCCAATTCGTTGAGCGCCCGCCCCAAAGCATCAATCGCCGCATCAAGCCGCCCTTCGGCGCGATCCGACGCGCCTTCGAGCCATTTCAGCGCATCGGTCAGCATGCCCTCGCCGCCATCATAGGACAGCGCCTGATGGGCTTTGGCGACATCGGCTGCGATTTTCTCCGCCGACTGCATGAGGCGACGCTCCGCATCGAGCTTTGCCTCTTCGCCCGTCTCCGGGTTCAGCGCATCCAGCTCGCCGACGGCATGGCGTAGGAATTCCTCCTCAGATTTCAGCGCCGCTTGCCGGGTCTCAGCCTCAGCAAGCGCCTTGCGCGCAGCGCTTAAAGCTTTCCATGCTTTGCGGGACGTCTCCAAAAGCGGCTCCAGCCCGCCGAAGGCATCGAGCAAAAGCCGGTGTCCGCGCGGGTTCAGAAGCCCGCGATCATCATGCTGGCCATGGAGTTCCACGAGCACGTCAGAGAGCCGCCGCAGAACATCGCCGGAGACTCGCCGGTCATTGACCCATGCGGTTTTGCGCCCGTCAGAACTGTTCACACGGCGTAAGATCAACTCTCCGTCTTCCGGCTCGATCCCCAGTTCGGCCAGAACCTCTTCGGCATCATGGCCCTTCGGCAGATCAAAAACCGCCGTGACCTCGCCCTGCGCCGCGCCCGTGCGCACCAGATCCGCGCGCCCGCGCCAGCCGAGGACGAAACCAAGACTGTCGAGAAGAATGGATTTTCCCGCCCCGGTTTCCCCGGTGAGGACGTTGAGACCGGGCTGGAATTCAAGCTCCAGCCGGTCGATGATCAGCATGTCCCGGATGTCGAGACTTCTCAGCATGGGGGTCTGAGCCTCAGAGCCATTCGCCGCGAATCATCTGACGATAGACCGCACCAAGCCAGTTGTTCTCGAAGACTTTCGGCTCAAGCCCCTGCCCGGTCAGCAGCTTATAGCTGTCCTGATACCATTCCGAGGATTGGTAGTTGTGACCCAGAATCGCAGCGGCGGTCTGCGCCTCCTCGGTGAGACCGAGGGCGAGATAGCTTTCCACCAGACGGTGCAGTGCTTCAGGCGTGTGCTGCGTGGTTTGGAACTGCTCCACCACAACACGGAATCGATTTGTGGCCGCCGTGTAATGTTTGTGCTTGAGATAATAGCGCCCGATTTCCATTTCCTTCGCCGCGAGGTGATCGAAGGCGAGATCGAATTTCAGAATCGCAGAGCGCGCATATTCGCTGTTCGGATAGCGCTCGATCACGACACGCAGCGCTTGCAACGCCTGAAATGTCAGGCCCTGATCGCGGCCGATGTCGTCGATCTGGTCATAGTAGGACAGCGCCAGAAGGTATTGGGCATAGGCCGCGTCTTCGTCCGCAGGGTAGAAATCGAGGAAACGCTGCGCGGAGACGCGGGCGTTCTCGTAATCCTTGTCGCGGTGATAGGAGAAGGCCTGCATGATCAGGGCGCGTTTGGCCCAGTCGGAATAGGGGTACAGGCGTTCGACTTCCCCGAAATAGAAGGCAGCGTCACCGAAATCCTTTTGCGTGATCTCGTATTCCGCGCGTTCGTAAATGTCTTTTGCCGGGTAGCCTTCAAGGTCACCGCGCGGCGCTGTGTCCCCGCAGGCTGTCAAAAAAGCCATGGAAAGCCCGAGCGTTAGAACCAGTTTGCCTGTTTTACGTGCCGTCATGAAAGGCCCTACCCTCACCGTTCACCATCCCTTCTCTAGGGACGTGTCCACACTCCTAGCACAGAAAAATCCGGTGCAAAACGCCTTAACCGAGGAAAAGTCATCACGGCAAGGAGAGGACCGTATATTCACCATGCTTCATGCCGAACATGAAGAACAAATTTAATGAGAAATCAATCCGCTATCAGGCACAAACTGCAAGATCAGCGTGACTGACACCTGCGCCGGGGAGACGCGCCGCAGTCTTCTCGTCCACCGTCACGAAGGCCCATGCACCGGGCGTGTCGAACAGTTTGCGCAGCAGTTTGTTGGTCACCGCATGGCCGGACTTCTCGCCAACATAGCGACCGAGGATCGGCGCACCGGCAAGGTAGAGATCGCCAAGCGCATCGAGCATCTTGTGGCGCACCGGTTCGTCGTCATGGCGCAGCCCACCCGGGGAGAGAACATCAGCCCCATCGACCACGACCGCATTCTCGAACGTGCCGCCCAGGGCCAGCCCATTCTCACGCATGTAATCGACATCCGCCTTGCGGCAGAAGGTCCGGCAGTTCGACAGCTCCCGCACGAAGGCGCCATTGGCCATCACGAGATGCTTGTCCTGCACACCGATGGCCGGATCGGAAAAGTCGATGTGGAAGTCGATTTCCATCGTGTCAGACGGCTCAAGACGCGCACGGGCGGTGTCGGTCACGAGTTCGACCGGCTTGAGGATTTTCAATGCACGGGTCGGGCCGTCCTGACGGCGCAGACCTGCGGCAAGGATACCATCGACGAAAGGTGCCGCGGACCCATCGAGGATCGGCACTTCCGGCCCATCCACGGAGATCACGGCATTGGTCACACCGCAGCCCGCCAAAGCCGCCATGATATGTTCAATGGTCGAAAGCTCGACACCGTCTTCGTTGCGAATGAGGGTACAGAGCTGCGAGGGGATCACCGCATCCCAGCGCGCCGGGATCAGCGCATCGCGCGTGTCCTGCACATCCTCATGGATATCGGAGCGAAGAAAGGTGATGCCGGTGTTCGCATGCGCGGGCGCAACCACCATTTGCACGGGGGCACCGGAGTGGAGTCCCACACCTTCGAAGCGAATTTGTTTTGCAACTGTGCTCTGCACCATTGGCCTCATATTTTTGTGCGGCCTTTACGGTTCCGCAATCTTTTCCGGGTCTGATCACGTCAGGCGCTTACCTGCTTCGATCACACCCCGCGCCACGTTAACGCTTGGATTACTGCCAAATAAACAAACCGCCCCGTTTACCTCAACTCAATCTTTGTAACCAATTGAAACATGCCGCAGCAAATGCTGGCAAAATACCGCGCACGCCTTCGCCGCAATGCGGCAACCCTTTTGAAACAAAAGAAAAAGGCTACCCAAAGGCAGCCTTTCAATTCTTTCAAACCCTGTGATCGTGATCACATGACGGGGCATATCAAGTGCCCCGCTCACAGGTTTATGTCAGTTCGCCTGACGGCGCAGGAAGGCCGGAATCTCGATCTTTTCCTGCTCCGGGTTCGGATCCTGATCTTCGTCATAGGCCTGATGCACTTGCGGACGGGCCTGCGGCTGAGCAGCGAAACGGCCCTGCGGCTGCTGCGGCGCGGGGGCTGCCGGACGGGTTTCTTGCTCCCCGTGGCCGGTCATACGACCGATCAGGGAGTTGATCCCGAAACGACCACCTTTGGCAGGCTCTGCAGCGGGCTGATAGGCTTGCTGCGGCTGCGGCTGACGCATGTCGGCACGAGGCTGTTTGGAGACAGCGGCTTGCAGACGGGCCAGAGCTTCCGGAGACGGCGTGCCCGGCGCGGGAGCGCGCGGTGCGACAAAGCTTTCGGCTTCCGGCTCGTGCATCGCCGGTTGCGGTGCGGGCTGCGGACGCGGTTGATAGGCCGGCGGCGGCAGATCGTCATCCAGAGCACGGAAATCTTCGCGCGGCGGCTCTTCGCGACGGCTGTTCACTTGCGGGTCGAACACGTCGAGGGTCGGCTGAGCCGGTTCTTCGGCATGGTGCTCGACAGCAGCGGCTGCGGCCACGGCAGCAGGCGCCGCTTGCTCCATTTTCTCCTCAACGACTTCTGCGGATTGCAACGGCTCGGCCAGACGACGGCGCGGCACCGGCATTTCCTCGACCACTTGCGCAGCGTCGATGCCCGTGGCGACCACGGAGACGCGCATCGCACCGTCCATGTCGGTGTCGAGCGTGGAGCCGACGATGATGTTGGCGTCCGCATCAACCTCTTCGCGAATACGGTTGGCCGCTTCGTCGAGCTCGAACAGGGTCAGGTCGTAGCCGCCGGTGATGTTGATCAGCACGCCTTTCGCGCCTTTGAGCGAAATCTCGTCCAGAAGCGGGTTGGCGATGGCTTTCTCAGCGGCCTGAATGGCGCGATCTTCGCCGGTCGCATCGCCCGTGCCCATCATCGCCTTGCCCATTTCGTCCATCACGGAGCGAACATCGGCGAAGTCGAGGTTGATGAGCCCCGGACGGACCATCAGGTCGGAAATCCCTTTGACACCCTGATAGAGCACGTCATCGGCCATCAGGAACGCATCGGTGAAGGTGGTTTTCTCGTTGGCGAGACGAAACAGGTTCTGGTTCGGGATCACGATCAGCGTGTCGACCATTTTCTGTAGTTGATCGACGCCTTCATCGGCCTGACGCATCCGCTTGCCGCCTTCGAACTGGAACGGCTTAGTCACGACACCAACGGTCAGAACGCCAAGTTCACGGGCTGCCTGCGCGATGATCGGCGCTGCGCCGGTCCCGGTGCCGCCGCCCATACCGGCGGTGATGAAGCACATGTGTGCACCCGCCAGATGATCGACGATCTGTTCAATGCTTTCCTCGGCAGCAGCCGCCCCGACGGAGGGACGTGCACCGGCGCCCAGCCCCTCGGTCACTTTCGCGCCGATCTGGATGCGATGCTGGGCCTTGGCATGCTGAAGCGCCTGAGCATCGGTGTTCGCGACGACGAAGTCGACACCTTCCAGCTGCTTCTCGATCATGTTGTTGACCGCGTTGCCGCCAGCACCACCGACACCAAACACCGTAATTTTCGGTTTCAACTCGTCCCGCTCGGGCATCGTCAGATTCAAAGCCATGAGTACCGCCTGTGTTTTTTGTTCAGGATCTTCGCACGTCTTGCGCAATCGTCCTGACTGTCCCCGCCCCTGACTCGGGGCAAAATTCACCTATTCACGATAAATCCTATGGGTTTTCGCTCCGGTCGTCATCCCAAAAACATGAGATTGCCACAAAATATGGGGAAACATCCCGGCATTTTCGGCGGGATCTTGCGCAAATGCGTAGATTTAGGGGGAACGGGACAGCAACACTCAAGAGAGAGCGGTAAAGCCCTCTGCCTCAGAAGCAAACGCCTCCGGATTTTGAATCACATGTCTGGGCTCTGCTCGAGCTCACTGGTCTTCATTTGATCGCGCACCTGCAACGCGCCTGCCGGATCTTCGTCCGATCGTGGCCTCATCGTAACACGACGCCCCCGACGGGGGCAATCGCTTCGCGCCTCTGTTTACCAGTTCTCCTTGAACCAACGCACCGCCCGTTTGAGAGAGCGCGCCGGATACCGGTCTGCCGGAATTTCGAAGTCCCACCATTCGTCCTGCGGGTTCGCCGCGAAGAGGCACAGGCCCACGGCAGAGGCAAAAGCTGCACCGGTTGCGGCCTGCGGCAGACCCTGCACACGCAGCGGGCGACCGATCCGAACATTCTGACCGAGGATTTTCGGCGCAAGCGAGTCGAGGCCGGGGATTTGCGATCCGCCGCCCGTCAGCACGATCTGCTGGCTCGGCATATGCTCAAAGCCCGCCGCGTCGAGACATTCGCGCACACCTTCGAGGATTTCTTCGACACGGGGACGAATGATACCGATCAGCTCGGCGCGGGAGACGGTGCGACGGTCCTTTTCCCAGTCACCGCTTTCGCCGCCCACTTCGATCATCTCGCGATCATCCATGCCGGTGGCGACAAGGCCGCCGTAGAAGGTTTTGATCCGTTCTGCCGTCGCGAGCGGGATTTGCAGCCCCATCGCAATGTCGGAGGTCACATGTTCGCCGCCCATGCGCACGCTATCGGCATAGATCATGTGTTTCTTCATGAAGATCGACACATCGGTCGCGCCGCCGCCCAGATCGATACAGGCCGCGCCGAGTTCCTGCTCATCCTCGACGAGCGCAGAGATGCCGGAGACATAGGCACCCGATGCAAGCCCCGCGACTTCGAGATCGCAACGCTTGATACAATAAAGCAAGTTCTGGATCGTAGCGGTATCCACGGTCAGCATATGCATATCCACGGCGAGGCTCTGCCCAATCTGGCCGCGCGGATCTTTGAGACCGGAACGATGATCGAGCTGGAAGTTCACCGGCTGGGCGTGCAGCACTTCGCGGTGATGGCCATAGTCCGGCACATCGGACGAAGCAAGAACCCGCGCTACGTCCTGTTCCGACACAGTATCAAATTCGACATCAACCTGCCCCGCGATCCCGTAAGAGCGCGGATTGCCGCCAGAAAAGCAGGCAATGACGTGATCCACGCGGGTCTGCGCCATTTTCTGTGCCGCCTGCACAGCGGTCCGAATGGCGCGTTCGGTTTCGGCCATAGCCTCGATTTCGCCGAAGCGTACACCACGCGAGCGGGTCGTCGCCGCACCGATCACCCGGAAGGAAGATTGCCCCGCCAGAGCACCGACCCCGTCGCCCCCCATGAAGCGTTCGCCATCAAAACGCAGCACGAGACACGCGATCTTGGAACTGCCGACGTCGAGAATGGCAATCACACCTCGTTGCAGAGCCGCCTTGCGCATATTCCGCATGGCCCGCTGAGCCTCATAGAGATCGGTCATTGATAAGACACTCCAAGTTCGACGCCGCCTTGGCGTTTGAGTTCTTCCTCTGCGGCCTCAGTCAGCCGCAATGTCGGTCGGTTCGGACGGCGCATATCGACAGAAGCGATATCGCGGCCCAACAAATTCTTGGCCTGATCGAGCGCCACAACCTGCGCCAGCGCGCCAAGTGGTTTGCTTTCGGGCAGCATGATCACCTGGTCACGATCCAGCACCAGATCCCAACGGCGCTCGCCCACACGGACAAGACCGCGCAAACGCGGCATGAGCGGCCCGGAGGCTTTTAGAATGGCGAGCGCTTCAGTGACGGATTTATCCGCCCCCTCCCCGGCAATCAGCGGCAGATCGGGGCGATCGCCGCGATGCGCGAGCGCTGCAACGCGGTGGCCTTCCGCATCGAGCATCTCAAGCCCATCGACCCCGCGCCAGATCAGGGCGGGTGTGCGCTCGGTAATGTCGATCTGCAAAATGCCGCCCGCACGAACATGCAGCCCGGCAGAGGCGACGGCATCGAGGCTTTCGATTGCTTCGAGCTTTTCATCGAGATCGAGATCGAAGGAAGAAATCGGAAAATCGACGGAAACAATCTGGCGGATTTCTTCAGCGAGGGGTTCGGACGCGCCGTCCACAGCCATCAGCTTCACCATGAACTCGGGACGGTTCTGCACTTCGCGCTTCAACATCACGATCTGATCGGTAAACGCGGTGCGGTTGTCTTCCGATGCGAACCACAGCCCGACACAGGCCGCCACGGCCAATACCGGTGCGATACGGCGCAGGAAAAACCGGAAAGACGGCGTGAGCCAAAGGCGGTTCATCCGGTAGGCGGTACGCGAGGGCGCCGGATCATGCGGGCGCTGCGGTGCTTCGTCGCCACCGCCACGGCGGGCTCGAATGGCACGTGCGACGGCCTCCGACACACGGGCGGAGCCGCCCGCAGTTGGGCCTTTGGCGAAATCGATCGGGTCTACCGGTCGCATGAGGCGTCCTCCACCATCCAGGCGCAAAACTGTCCGAAGGAAATGCCGAGCTTCTGCGCCTGTTCCGGCGAAAGCGAGGTGGGCGTCATCCCCGGTTGGGTGTTGGTTTCCAGAAGAATGAGACCATCCACACCCTTCTCTTCGTCCCAACGGAAATCGGTGCGCGACACGCCGCGACATCCCAAAGCCTTATGGGCGCGCAGGGCGTAGTCCTGACAGGCAGCAGTGATCGCATCCGGGATTTCGGCGGGGCAGACATGGTGCGAACCGCCAGCTTTGTACTTGGCGTCATAGTCATACCAGCCATCGGTGACGATATCGGTGACGTAAAGCGCTTTGTCTCCCATCACTGAACAGGTCAATTCACGCCCCGGCGCGTATTGTTCGACCATCACAACCGCAGGCATCTCTTTCGACATGCGCGGCGCATTGGAACCCTCGCGGACGATATAGACGCCGACGGAAGAGCCTTCGTTGTAGGGTTTCACCACATAGGGCGGCGCCATCACGTGACCGGCTTCGACCTCTTCGCGGGTCGCAAGGCGAGAGGGCGTCACCGGAAGACCAGCAGCCCGGTAGACTTCTTTGGTCTTTTCCTTGTCCATGGCGAGCGCGGAAGCAAGCACCCCCGAATGGGTGTAGGGAATGCGCATCCATTCGAGCAGGCCTTGCACACAGCCATCTTCGCCAAAACGGCCATGGAGCGCATTGAACACGACATCGGGCTGACACGCAGTCAGTTGGGCGCAGAGGTCTTCGCCCGCGTCGATCTCGATCACTTCAAATCCTTCACCCCGAAGTGCCTTGGCGCATTCACGCCCGGAGGACAAAGACACTTCGCGCTCTGACGAAGGTCCGCCCAAAATTACGGCCACTTTCGGGGACTGCCTGCTCGACATGTCCACTCGCCTCAATATGATCAGGAACGTCTTTTTGCGCCCCTTTTAAAAACGCCCCATTTCGGGGTCTGTCTTCACGCCCTGCTCAGGACGCTGATTTGGCACTTATGCGCCGGATTTTTGTACATCTGCAAGCCCGTCGAGGATCGGTTCGCCCGCGAATTCGCCGATGCGTTTGATTTCCCATTGTAACGCGAGGCCCGCGTTTTGAAATACCTTTTTTCGCACCGTCTCACCCAAAAGTTCGAGATCGTGCGCAGAAGCCTCACCGGTGTTGATCATAAAGTTGGAATGTTTCTCGCTCATCTGCGCGCCGCCGATGGAAAACCCGCGCAGCCCGGCGTCATCAATGACCTTCCAAGCCTTGAGATCATGGACATCATCGGCCTTGCCCGTCGAGGAAAACCCCGCCGGATTGCGGAAGGTCGAACCCGCGCTGCGCTCCTTGACGGGCTGCGTCGCATCGCGCTTGGCCAGTTGCTCTTTCATGCGCGCGGCCAGTTCTTCCGGGTCCGCATTTTCGGCCTCAAACGTGGCCTCGACGATCACCCAGCCCTCCGGCAATTCGGTCTGGCGATACTGGAATTGCAGATCATCGGCGGTGAGCGTGACACTCTCCCCCGCCCGCGTCACGGCTTTGGCGGAGACGAAATGATCGGCCACGTAAGAGCCGTAACAGCCCGCATTCATCCGCACCGCGCCGCCGACAGCACCCGGAATGGTCCTTAGGAACGTGAGATCAAGCCCTGCTTCGGCGGCTTTGCGTGCGACATGAGCGTCCAAAGCGGCAACGCCCGCCGTCACCCGATTGCCCGCGATCTCGATGCCATTAAAGCCCCGCCCCATGCGGATCACCACGGCGCGAATACCGCCATCGCGCACAATCAGGTTCGAGCCAACGCCCATCGGGAACACAGCGACAGTGGGATCAAGCGCCGCCAGAAACGCCTGCAAATCCTCAAGATCGGCGGGCTGAAACAATGCATCCGCAGGTCCGCCCACACGCAGCCAGGTGAGATCGGACAGCAACCGGTTCTCGGTCAGTTTGCCACGCACATCAGGATAGATCATTCCGCAGGGCCTTTCGCCATCACTCGCTTCATCCACCGACCGAGATACAGCATCGGCCAGCGCAGGATCGAAGCGCCAGCCGCGAAGGCGATAAGCCCGACCCATGGGCCGTTTTCATAGGTGACATATCCCAGAAGGGGAACCCCCAGAGCGATCAGCACATAGGCGGCGGGCCAATGCTGGTGACGCGATGGGAACATGGCGATCACATTGGCCAGAACGGCCCAAATGCAAGCCAGCGTCAGAGAAAGGGTCATGCGGCTCTCCTGTCGACCTTATCGAAATCCCCGCGAGAGGCGTCTCCACAACGCCCCGAGCGGTTTGCGAAACAAAGACATGGCAGCAGCTAAACCAATCAACACCGGCAGGAAACCATGTACCTGCCCAATCCAGATGAGCAGGACGGGCAGCACGAGCAAAAGTGCGAGACCGGGCAGCATCTGGTATTTCATAGGTAGCGGAGCAAGCGCCATCGTGGCAAGCGCCCAGATTCCGAGCACGATCAGAGGCTCTTGCAGCAGGCTCACGAGACACCGCCGAGCACGAAGGCGATGAGCGCCAGAACGGCAAAGATCATCCCGACGACGGGAACCCAATTCGCGACGCGGAAGGGCGCTTTGGGCGCGCGGCGCTTGAGCAGGATCAGGCTGCCGTTCACCAAGGTGAAGACAACGAGCAGGATCGTCGAAGTCATGCCCGCAAGATCGGACACCGGCAGCAGGATGGCGGCCACAAGGACAAAGGCCCCGATCAAAAGCGTCGCGAGAACCGGCGTGCCAAAGCGCGGATGCGCATGACGGAACAGTCCGAGCAGCCCACCGCGCTTGCCCAGCCCGAACAGGACGCGCGCTGCCATAACGATCTGCGCCAGAACACCGTTCAGCGCGGCAATGACAGCGATTGCGGACAAGAGCGCAATCGGCCCACCGCCTGCCTCATAGACCAGCGCGAGCGGACGCTCCGATCCGGCAAGATCATCAAGCGGCACGGCACGAACGGCGGTGAAGGTCACCACCGCGTAGAGCAACGTGGTGATGATCAGAGAGGCAATGATCGCGATGGGAAGGCTGCGTTCGGGGCGTTTGACCTCTTCTGCCATATTCACGATGTCTTCAAAACCGATAAAGGCGAAGAACGCCAATGTCGCCGCGACGCCGATCCCAGAGACGTACGGCGCAGCCGGGGTGGCGAAATCGGGAGAAACAGGCGCGGACCAGCCTGCCATGACGACCAAGACCAAGCCGCCCACCTCGACCACCGTGAAAAGCGCCGCCATTGCAAGGCTTTCCAAGACGCCAACGACCGCGACCGCGATCAGGGCGAGACCCAGACCGATCACGGCAAGATTGAAGGGAATATCGACGAAGCCAACAAGATAGCCCGCGCCGCCGCGCAGTACGGCGGCGGCAGACACGCTGCCCCCCAGAACGATTGCTAACCCGACCAGCAGCCCGAGAAAGCGCGAACCGGAGCCCGCCTCGACATAGGCCGCCTCCCCGGCGGCTTCCGGGATACGAGTGGAAAGCTCCGCATAGGACAGCGCAGAGGGCGCGGCGATCAAACCGGCAAGCAGAAAGGCCACCGGGGCGTAGAGCCCGGCTTGCGCGGCAACGGAGCCGATCAGAACGTAAATCCCGGCGCCGACCATGACGCCGACGCCATAGGCCGTCAAAAGGCCGGGACCGATACGGCGCTTGAGGTTTTCGCTCATACTGACTCCTGCACTGACTGTCTTTTGACGTCAGAATATCAATCAACGCGCCGCGCGTCTCTGCGTCAGAATATAACGGATGAGCGATACAATCGCGACCAATGCGACGCCAATCGCCAAGGCCATCCAAGCCCATGCCTGCGAGACGCCCAGAACGAAAGCTGCGCCGACATCCTGCTCGGTGGTGATCTGCTGCATCAGCATGACGAACAGCCCCGAATAGCCGATGGCGGGCAGTCCAAGCGCGGTAAAGAGCGCGATCACTGGACGGCCAAACGCGGCGAGCGCCAAGGCAATCACCGGACCGGCCCACGGCATATACAGGAAAATCCCGAGCAGCACTGTGGCCCCGTCCGACATGGCTTATCCTTTCGAGAGCCGCTCCGGCAGACCGTGCGCCCAGGTCGAGATGGTCCCGGCCCCAAGGCACACAACCATATCGCCCGGACGGGTCTGTTCGCGCACGAGACGTTCGAGATCATCTTCAGACGTCACAGCACGCGCATGGCGGTGGCCGTGGCGGATGAGGCCGGCGACGAGATCATCGCGCGATGCCCCCGGAATGGGGTCTTCACCTGCGGCGTAGACCTCGGCAATGCCGACCACATCGGCCTCGTTGAAACAGGTGCAGAAGTCATCGAACAGGCTATGAAGACGCGAATAGCGGTGCGGTTGGTGCACGGCGATGACGCGCCCCTCGCTGGCCTGACGGGCAGCTTTCAGCACGGCGGCGATCTCGACCGGGTGGTGGCCGTAATCGTCGATGATGGTCACGCCGTTCACTTCGCCGACACGGGTAAAGCGACGGTTCACCCCGCCGAAACTGGCGAGCGCCTGTTTGATGTCTTCAGCGGTCATCCCGAGATGGCGTGCTACGGCGACTGCCGCCAAGGCGTTCGAGACGTTGTGATCGCCCGGCATCGGGAGGGTGCACCCCTCAATCACGATGTCATCGGCGGCCAGCACGATATCGAAATGCGCCACGCCCTTTTTGTAGGTCAGATCAACCGCGCGCACATCGGCCTGCGCGTTGAACCCGTAGGTGACGACACGGCGGTCGGTGATTTTGCCAACAAGGCTCTGCACCTCCGGGTGGTCGGTGCAACAGACGGCGAGCCCATAGAAAGGAATGCCGGAGACGAAATCGTAAAACCCTTGGCGCAGGTTCTCGATGGAGCCCCAATGCTCCATATGCTCCGGGTCGATATTGGTGACGATGGCGATCGTCGCCGGAAGACGGTTAAAGGTGCCGTCGCTCTCATCGGCCTCAACGACCATCCAGTCGCCCTGCCCCATGCGGGCGTTGGACCCGTAGGCGTGAATGATCCCGCCGTTGATGACGGTCGGATCGATGCCGCCCGCGACAAGCAATTCCGCGACCAGCGTCGTGGTCGTCGTCTTGCCGTGCGTCCCCGCGACAGCGACATTGTTCTTGAGACGCATCAGCTCGGCGAGCATTTCGGCCCGGCGCACCACCGGCAAGCCCTTGGCGCGCGCGGTATCAAGCTCCGGGTTGCCCGGCTTGATCGCAGAGGAGATCACCACCACCTCGGCATTCTCAAGGTTCTCGGCGCGTTGGCCTTCGTAGATCACCGCGCCCAGTTCTTTCAAACGGTCGGTGATTTTCGTGGCTTTGAGATCGGAGCCCTGAACTTTGTAGCCATGATTGAGCAGCACCTCGGCAATGCCGGACATGCCGATGCCGCCGATGCCGACGAAATGGATCGGGCCCATATCAGTGGGCAGTTTGGTTACGCTCGCGTTCATCTTCTCTTACTCGCCTATTTTCTTCTGCGCCCATAGCGCTGACGGTCTGTCGTTATTTTTGGGCAAAAGCCAGCTCTTCGACCAGAGCCGCCAATTCTTCCGCCGCTTGCGGTTTGGACACCGACAGCGCCGCGTGGGCCATCATAGTCGCGCCCTGCGGATGGGCCAAAACGTTGTAAATCTGTTCTGCCAGTGTTTCCGCGGTCAGCTGGCTTTCCGGGATCATCACGGCGGCGTTCGCATTCACAAGGCCACGCGCATTCGCACTCTGGTGATCACCCGCCGCAGCGGCAAAGGGGATCAGGATCGAGGGCCGCCCGATGACGGAAATATCCGCCACGGTCGAGGCCCCGGAACGGGAAATCACCAGTTGCGCCTCGCTCATACGAGTTGGGATGTCATCAAAAAAGGTCCGCACATCGGCTTGAATGCCCTGCGACTGGTAAAATTCGACGACACGGCCGAGGTCTTCCGGGCGGGCCTGTTGGCTGACCCGAAGATGCGAAAGCAAAGCCTCGGGCAGACGCGATACCGCATCCGGCACGATGTCGGACAGAATGCGCGCGCCCTGCGAGCCACCGACGACCAGAAGCTCCATCGGATATTCTCCGGGCGGAATATACGGCGCGGCATGTTTCTCAAGCACGGTCCCGCGCACCGGGTTGCCAACATAGATGCCTTCGACACCCTGCGGCAAGGTCGTCGGCCATGTGCCGCAAGCGACCTTGTTCACCCGTTTGGCAAAGACCTGATTGACCCGGCCTAGGATGCCATTCTGCTCATGGATCATCCGAGGCAGTTTCAAAAGCGTTGCCGCCGCCACGGCCGGGATCGCCGGATAGCCACCAAAGCCCACCACGACGGCGGGTTTATCAGAGACGAATTTGGTCAGAGCGGAAAGCACACCGCCCGCGATACGAAACGGCACGAGCGCTTTCGCCGCAATCCCGCCGCGCGCGAAGGTGGCCGAAGGCACAGTGTCGATCTCGACCTCTGCCGGAAACGCGCCGGTGTAGCGCGCGCCACGCGCGTCTGTCGACAGCTTGACCCGCCAGCCCCGCGCCAGCATCACCTCGGCCAGAGACTGTGCCGGGAACATATGTCCGCCTGTGCCGCCTGCGGCGATCACGAGAAGGGGGGCTTTCTGGGTCATGTCTGCCTCTTATTGTCTTTGCTCTGTCTCAGCGCCCGCGTCGGATCAGAATGTCGCCGATTTCGCCTTGCGGGCGGGTGCGGGTAAAGGCCAAAAGCGCGCCGAGCGCAATGCCCGAAGCGATCACGGAAGAGCCACCGTAGGACACGAAGGGGAGCGTCATGCCTTTCGCAGGCAAAAGCCGCACGGCAACCCCCATGTTGATAAAGGCCTGAATACCGAAAGCGCAGGCCAGACCGGTGCCGGCAAGACGAATGAACGGATCGCGTTCACGCAGGAGACGCCACAGCGAGCGCACGGTGATCGTGGCGTAAAGCGCAATAATCACGCCCACGAGGAGGAGACCATATTCCTCAGCCGCGACCGCGATGATGAAATCGGTATGCGCGTCCGGAAGCGACCATTTGACGGTCCCTTCGCCGACCCCGACGCCAAAGATCCCGCCCTCGCGGATGGCGTTGGTGGCATAGCCGATCTGGGTGGTCGGGTCGATTGTCGGGTTTAGAAAGCCATCGATCCGGCGCGCGAAGTGTTCGGAGTTATGATAGGCAAAAGTGCCCCCCGCCACGACCAACCCTGCGATCCCCATCAGGAGCGTCAGCGGCGCGCCGGAGACGAAATACATCACGCCCCAAGCGAAAAGGATGAGCGAGGCCTGTCCGAAATCTGGTTGCAGAGCCAGAAGGATGACGATGAAGGACGCCAGCAGGAAGGAATAGAGACGCCCCGGAGGTCCACCGATTTCATGCGCGGCGGCCATCATCCAGGCGGCGGTGATCACGAAAGCGGGCTTGAGGAATTCAGAAGGCTGCACCGAGGCAAAGCCGAGCGAAAACCAACGGGTCGCGCCCTTGCCGAAATCGGTGCCGAAAAACGGCAGAAGTAGGAGCGAGAGAAGCGCAGCCCCAAACCCGATCACGGCAATCCGGCGCACACGGGCCGGGTCCATCATGGTGATGCCCATCATCACAACGAGGCCGAGACCACCAAAGAACGCCTGACGTTTGACGTAGTGGAACATATCGGTGAAGCCGTTCTTTTCGGCCAGAGGCGGAGAGGCCGCAAGCCCGAGCAAAAGCCCGATCCCGAACAGGATGAAGACACAGGACAAGGTCCATTTGTCGATTGTCCGCCACCAACGCGGAAGGATCGGCTCTCCAACGCGCATCGGCGCTGAGCCATACACCATCTCTGTCATGATACCGCCTACATCTGCCTCATGCCCGATTTTCCGGGTCTATACCGATCAGAATAGCCGGATTTACCACTCTGCGCTACTATAGATTGCGGTTTGCGCAGCTCTCACCCTCAAGACAGCGGGGTTTTGCCCAAACCCTTCGCACAGATGCCAAAAGACGAATTGATCACAGTCATTGATCGACAGGGGGAATCCCCGCATGGTGGCGCTAACTCCTTTCATTCACGCCCATTTAATGGAGATCGAACATGAAAATCGGGATCGTCGGCGCAGGTATGGTTGGCTCCGCAGCAGGCTATGCCATCGCCCTCAAAGGCACCGCGAGCAAGATCGTCTTCGTCGATTACAATGCCGATCTGGCCCGCGCACAGGCTCAAGATATTGCGCATGCCGTGCCCTTCGCCTCTTCGACCGTGGTCACGGCCGGCGACTATGGCGATCTCAAAGGCGCAGGCGTGGTGATCCTCGCCGCAGGTGTCGGCCAGAAACCGGGCGAAAGCCGGTTGGAGCTTTTGTCCCGCAACGCCGAAGTCTTCCGCCAGATCATTAGCAAGGTGCTGGACGCCGCCCCCGATGCGATCCTTCTCGTGGCGACCAACCCCGTCGATATCATGACCCAGATCGCCACACGCCTTTCCGGCCTTCCGCCGCACCGGGTGATCGGCTCCGGCACGATCCTCGACACCGCACGCTTCCGCCACCTGATCGGCGAGCACCTTGGCGTCGCCCCCCGCTCCGTTCACGCCTATGTGCTGGGCGAGCATGGCGACAGCGAAATCCTGTGCTGGTCCTCGGCCCGTGCGGGCGCTCTGTCCGTCAAGGACTTCGCCGCCCAGATGCGCGTTCCCCTGACCGAAGGGGTTAAAGCCCGGATCGACGATGGCGTGCGCAACGCCGCTTACACGATCATCAACGGTAAGGGCGCGACGTGGTACGGCATCGGCGCAGGGCTTGAGCGATTGGTGCGGGCGATTGCGCGCGATGAGCAAACGGTATTGTCCGTGTCCATTGTGACGCCAAAGGTCGAAGGGGTGCAGGACGTCGCGCTCTCGATCCCCCGCATCGTCGGCGCGCAGGGCGTGGTGTCGGACCTGTTCCCGGAACTGGACGACGCAGAACACGAGGCGCTGGGGGCTTCCGCCAAGCTCTTGAAAAAGACGCTGGATGCTTTGGAGTATTGAGGGGATAAATGTAAAAAAGTACTACCCTTGCTCCAACCCTTCTTTAATCGTTTGCAAGAAGGTCTCCACGCGCAGCACCTTAGGCAATAAAGGTGAAAAAAGGTGATGAGCGTTATTTATAATAACCTGCTCCCCCCAATCATCAGCATCCGCTCCCGCAAAATATGCGGCCCATCCTTCTAAATTGACGGATTGCAATTCTGAACTGGAAGCCACTGAAGTTCGTTTTGTGCTGCGCAAAGCGTGTTTCGTCGCCGCAGAAATGTCCATAATGATACTGAACTCGTCACACTCCACAGCTAGAAATTTATTTTTATAGTCAATATCACCAGTGAAAGGCAGATTCCTACTGTCCCTAAAGTGATAAAAAATATGGGATGCATAACTATCCAATGCCCAAACAGCACCATATGCACACTTCAAACTTTTGCGGTTCTTTTCGAAATCTCGAATATATGGTTCGATTACCCCATGAAAAAACTCATCCAGTGCAGCCCCCATCTATAAAATCCCCCTCGATCCTTTGCGCTGTGCTCTCAATTTAAAATATACACCCCAGCCTCACCGAAACGCCGAAGGCGGCGCTCCCAGATCCCGCTTGAACGCCGCAATAAACGCGGACGGGCTGGAGTAGCCCAGATGTGCTGCCAGTTCCGTACTGCTTTCGCCCTGCTCCAGCCTCTCAAGCGCAAATAAAATCCGCCGCCGCGCGCGCCAGTCGCGGAAGGTTTTGCCGGTTTCCGCCACGAACAAGCGCGCAAGGGTCCGCTCTGACGTGCCGACCTCATGGGCAATCTCGGCCAGCCCCCGGCGCTCTTCCGGGTGGCGCAGGAAAATACCCATCGCCGCCACCAGACGCGGGTCACGCCCCCCGGGCAAGTGCATCGCGGCCGGCCTCAACCGTCCGATTTCGTCCAAAGCCACCCAAGCCAGCCGCCGCGTTTCCGCACGTGTCAGCTCCCCGTCTACCATCCGATCCACCACGCCCCGCAACAGCGGCGTCGTGCGCATCACGGTCACCTCCTTTGGCAAACCTGCGCGGCCCACATAGGACGGCGCGACATAGAGGTGATGGGTGAGAACCGGCCCCTGTGTGCTCAGTTGATGTTCGACATCAGACGGAATCCAGATCGCGTGTTTGTGCGGAATGATCCAGACGTCCTCCCCCGCCTGCATCCGTAGGATACCGTTGAAACACATGGCCAATTGCGCGCGCGGATGGCGGTGCGGCTCGACGGTATACCCGCCTGTGAATTGCTCCCGCCGCGCGACAACCGGACGTCCCGGCGTCAGATCAGATCCGATCCCTGTGGGCGGCGCATCCGGATTTGGCAGATAATCGACATGATTTGGCATAATGTCGTTCTACCGTCTTTCCGGTATTTTTTCTACACCTTTGACAAACGGCGCAGCCAGACGAGCCAGCGCTCACTCCCGCATAGATTTCTCAGGACTGCACATGACCTATTTCAGAGAGGCCGTCATCTCGGTCATTACCCTGATCGCACTGGCGATCGCCATCACCGTCCCCGGCATATTCGCCGCCAACCAAGCGCTGATCTTCGCCATCGTTCTGGTCACCCTCGGCCTCTGGGCCACGGGGCTTGTGCCGGGCTATCTGGCCTCGCTGTTCTTTTTCACGGCGCTCCTTTTGCCCGGGCTTGCCGCGCCGGACGTGGTCTTCTCCGGCTTCACCTCAACCGCGATGTGGCTGATCATCGCGGGCTTCGTCATCGGCGCGGCGATCACCCATTCCGGTCTCGGCGCCAAGATCGGCGAAGTGGCCCGTCCGCATCTGTCGAAAAGCTATCCGATGCTGATCGGCGGGCTGATGGTGATCGGTATGCTGCTCGGGTTCGTCATGCCCTCTTCGCTCGGCCGCTCCGCCGTTCTGGTGCCCGTCGGCATGGCGCTCTCGGATATGCTGGGCCTTGAAAAGGGCTCAAAGGGACGGATTGGCGTGGCGGTCATCATCGCTTTCGGCACCAACATGCCGAGCTTTGCGATCCTTCCCTCCAACATTCCGAACATCGTGCTCTCCGGCATGGCGGACAAGCTGTTCGGGATGGAGTTCTCCTATTCCGATTATCTGCTGCTGCACTATCCGGTGCTGGGCATTCTCAAATCCGTCACCTTGGTGCTTCTGACGCTCTATTTCTTCCCGGCCAAAGTCGCACCGAAACCCGTTGAGCTGTCGAAAGGTGCCGCAAACTCATCGCGCAAACAGGCGGTTTTGATGGTCATTCTTCTGGCGACCATCGGTTTTTGGGCCACGGATCAGCTGCACCATATCAACGCCGCATGGATCGGGCTGGCCACCACTTTGGTCCTGCTGATCCCGCGCCTCGGCCTTGTCCCGCCGCCGGTGTTCAAAGGCGCGGTCGATTTCGGCATGTTGATGTTTGTCGCGGGTGCGCTGGCTTTGGGCGCTGTGGTGAACAGCTCGGGGCTCGGCGCAATCGTCGCGCATCAGGTCGTGGGCATGTTGCCGCTCTCTGAGGGGCGTGATTTCCTTAACTTCTACTCGCTTTCCACACTGGGAGCGTTGACCTCGATTTTCACAACCATGCCGGGCGTGCCTGCTGTTTTGACACCTCTGGCCGAGGAATTGTCGCAAGCCACAGGTTTCTCCCTCGAAACCGTTCTGATGACACAGGTCATCGGGTTCTCCACCGTCATCTTCCCCTATCAGGTCGGCCCACTGATCGTCGCCATGGGGCTGGCAGGGGAAAGCACGCGTCACCTGATGAAGATGACGCTGTCTCTGGCGGCCCTGACCTTTCTGGTCTTCATCCCGCTCGACTATCTCTGGTGGGTGGCTTTGGGCTGGATCTGATCCAGCCTTGAAAACTCAGAGCTTTTCGACCTCGGCGGCGAAAGCATCACCACGTTTCTCGAAATTCGGGAACTGGTCGAACGAGGCAGCAGCAGGGGCGAGCAGGACAGTCTCGCCCTCTTCTGCCTCAGCTGCGGCTTTCGCGACCGCCACATCCATCGTCTCGCAGATCTCATAAGGCGTATCGCCAATCTGCAGCGCAAAATCGCGTGCCGAGAAGCCGATGAGATAGGCCTTGGACACCGCCCCAAGATAGGGCTGCAACGCTTCAATCCCACCCTCTTTGCCCAGACCGCCAGCAATCCAGCGGATACGCGGGAAGGCCTGAAGCGCCTTGGCGGCGGCATCGACATTGGTGGCCTTGCTGTCATTCACGAAACGGACACCGTTGATCTCACGCACAAGCTGCGAGCGGTGCGGCAGACCTTTGAAGCTGCGCAAAGCGGCCTCGATCCCGCGCGGGGCAAGGTTCAGCGCACGCGCTGCGGCATAGGCAGCACAGGCGTTCTGATGGTTGTGCGCCCCCGGCAACCCGTCCATCTCGCGCAGATCGATCGACGCCGTTTGCTTGCCTTTGCGATATTCCGAGAGGAAACCTTTGCGGGCAAAGATGTTCCAGCCGGGGCCACCAAGCTTTTGTCCGGAAGACACCCGGATCAAACGCATATCTTCCGGGCTTTCGACCAGTTGGTTCGCCAGATAGCGGCCCTCTTTCTCATCCACACCGATCACCGCGCGATCCGGTCCTCCCTCGGCAAACAAGCGGCGCTTGGCCGCAAAATAGCCGCCCATACCGCCGTGACGGTCGAGATGGTCGGGAGAGAGATTGGTGAACACCGCCACATCTGGCGTCAGAGCCCGCGCCAGATCGGTCTGATAGGAAGACAGCTCCAACACGATGACTTCACCGTCGAGCGGCGGCTCGATATCAAGCACACCGCGCCCGATGTTGCCAGCAAGCTGGCAGGGCGTGCCGTTTTCCTCAAAGATGTGATGGATCAGTGCGGAGGTCGTAGACTTGCCATTCGAGCCCGTCACCGCGATCACACGCGGCGGCGTGTCGTGCTCCATCCACTCGCCCTGCCCCAAGGAACGGAAGAACAGTCCGATGTCATTATCGACCGGCACGCCCTCCTCCCAAGCGCGGGCGATAAGCTTGTTCGGTTCCGGGTAAAGATGCGGAATACCGGGGGAGACGACGAGACAGGACACACCCTCAAAGGCATTGCCCTTGTGCAGGTCGTGAATGACAAAGCCGTCCGATTCGGCCCGCTCACGCGCCTCGACACTGTCATCCCAGCAAAGCGCCTCGGCCCCACCGGCCTCAAGCGCTTTTGCCGTCGCCAGGCCAGAACGCCCAAGGCCCAGAACGGCCACTTTCTTACCTTCGTATCCGAGAACAGGGATCATCGCGTGCCCGCTCCTTTGTTGTCTCAATACTCAAAAAAAGGGGGCCTCGGCCCCCTCTCATCTTACCGCAGTTTCAGCGTCGCCAGACCGATGAGCGCGAGCACCAGAGAGATGATCCAGAACCGGATCACGATGGTCGGCTCGGACCAGCCCTTCTTCTCGTAGTGGTGATGGATCGGTGCCATCAGGAACACGCGTTTGCCGGTGCGTTTGAAATAGGCCACCTGAATGATCACGGAGAGGGCTTCAACCACGAAGAGGCCACCGACGATGGCGAGAACGATCTCGTGTTTGGTCGCCACGGCGATGGCACCCAGCGCGCCGCCCAAAGCCAGCGAGCCGGTGTCGCCCATGAACACAGCCGCAGGCGGGGCGTTGTACCAAAGGAACCCAAGCCCGCCGCCAATCAAAGCGGCAGTGAAGACAAGGATTTCCCCCGTGCCCGGCACGTAATGCAGACCAAGGTAGTCGGTGAAGTCGACACGGCCCACGACATAGGCAATCGCACCCAATGTGCCAGCCGCGATCATCACCGGCATGATCGCCAGACCATCGAGACCGTCGGTAAGGTTCACCGCATTGGCCGCGCCAACGATGACGATCATCGCGAAAGGAATGAAGAAGAAGGACATGTTGAACAGCACATCCTTGAACACCGGAAGCGCGAGCCGATAGGCCAGATCGTCGGGATGGACCATGGAGGACCAGACAGACGCAATAAAGGCGATCAGGAAGCCAAGCCCCAGACGCACCCGCCCGGATACACCTTTGGTATTGGCTTTTGACACCTTGGCAAAGTCGTCGGCAAACCCGATCAAACCGTAGCCAAAGGTCACGAACATCACGATCCAAACGTAGGGATTGTCGAGCCGCGCCCAGAGGAGCGTGGAGACGAGCAAGGCCGTCAGGATCAACAAGCCGCCCATGGTCGGCGTCCCCGCCTTGGCGAAATGCGTCTCGGGGCCGTCATCGCGGATCGGTTGCCCTTTGCCCTGACGGCGGCGCAGCAAGTCAATCAGCGGACGACCAAAGACCATCGCGAAGATCAGCGCGGTGAAGAACGCCCCGCCGGACCGCATGGTGATGTAGCGAAACAGGTTGAACAGATCGCCCCCGTCCGACAATCCCGAAATCCAATACAACATCTGCTCAACTCACCCTTTCGTCTCGTTTGGCTGCGCTTGTCCCAATTTGCGCATCGCGTCAACCAAAAGGCTGACTTTCGATCCCTTGGAGCCTTTCACAAGCACGACATCGCCGGGTCCGATCAGGCTTTGCACCGCCGGGATCGCCTCTTTCGAGGTTTCAAACCATGTTCCGCGCCGCTCGGCGGGCAGAACATCGTAAAGCGCCCGCATCAAAGGCCCGACGCAATGCACCGCATCGACCGTAGCGAACCAAGGCAGAGCGGCCAGCCCTTCGTGGATGGCGACTTCCTTTTCGCCAAGCTCAAGCATATCGCCCAGAATGGCGATACGGCGACCACCGTTCTGAGGCTCGGCTTTCGCCAGCACTTCAAGCGCGGCGGACATCGAGGTCGGATTGGCGTTGAACGCATCATCGATCAATTCGACGGGCGCACCAACAGGGAGTTGCAGTTGTTCGCGGGCCCCGCGCCCCTCGGGCGGTGCCCAAAGCGTCAGATCGGCAGCCGCTTTCGCAACATCCAGCCCCAAGGCATAGATCACGGCAAGGCATCCCACCGCATTGGCCGCGAAATGTCGGCCTGCCGTGGAAAGGCGGAAGCTCACATGATCCGTGTCGATCACCGCCTCGCCCTGCGTTGCGCCGTCAGAGAGTTCGACGGAACGCAGGCGCGCGCTGCAGGCCTCGTCTTCGCCAAACCGGATTTTCTCCCCCTCCCAAGCGCGGGCCAGAATATCGCTGACATCGAGATCGCCGTTGAACACGGCAATGCCGCCCTCGGGCAATCCCTTGAAGATATCGGACTTCTCACGCGCAATGCCTTCAAGGCTTTCGAACGCCGCCATATGCGCAGGCGCGACCGTGGTGATCATCGCCACATCGGGTTTGGCAAGCTCCGCCAAAGGTCTGATTTCGCCCGGATTGCTCATCCCGATCTCGATCACGGCGAAATCCGTATCGGCGGGCATGCGCGCCAGCGTCAGAGGCACGCCCCAATGGTTGTTATAGCTGGCCTCCGCCGCGTGGGTCTTGCCCTGCTGGCTCAGGATCGCGCGCAGCATCTCCTTGGTCGAGGTCTTTCCAACGGAGCCCGTGACCCCGATCACCTTGCCTTTGATCCGCGCGCGGGCCGCTGCACCTAGACGGCCAAGCGCGGGAAGCACATCATCGACAATCAGCAGAGGTGCGTCCGCAGACACGACCTCGGGAATGCGAGACACCAAAGCCGCCGCAGCGCCTTTTTCCAGCGCCTGCGCAACGAAATCGTGGCCATCGCGCACATCTTTGAGCGCAACGAACAGATCGCCGGGTTGAATGGTGCGGGTATCGATTGAAATACCCGTGATCTCAAACTCTTGTGTCGCGCGCCCACCCGTCGCCGTCTCTGCCTCCGCCGAGGTCCAAAGCGCCATCACAGCGCTCCGTCCAAAGCGGACACAGCCAAAGAGGCCTGCTCGACATCATCGAAGGGGAACACATCATCGCCGATCACCTGACCGCTCTCATGCCCCTTGCCGCAAATCAAAAGGGCATCGCCCGGCTGCAATGCATCAACACCGCGCAGGATCGCTTCGGCGCGATCCCCCACCTCGATGGCCTCCGGTGCGCCGGCGAGCACTTCCGCCCGGATCGACGCCGGATCTTCTGAGCGCGGGTTGTCATCCGTGATGATCACCAGATCAGCGCTCTCGGCGGCGGCTTTCCCCATGAGCGGACGTTTAGTCTTGTCGCGATCCCCGCCCGCGCCAACGATG
This sequence comes from Celeribacter sp. ULVN23_4, assembly GCF_054788345.1. Classification (NCBI taxonomy): domain Bacteria; kingdom Pseudomonadati; phylum Pseudomonadota; class Alphaproteobacteria; order Rhodobacterales; family Roseobacteraceae; genus Celeribacter; species Celeribacter sp. ULVN23_4. Next base: position 97,744 of record NZ_JBTVYO010000006.1, read on the forward strand.
GCAATGATGCGGCCCATGACATGCGGGCGCAGCGCCTTGATCGCTGTGGACACGGCATCGGGCGTATGGGCGTAATCGACGAAGACCGCCGCGCCATTGTCGCGAGTCGCGGCATGCTGCATCCGACCGCGCACGCCGACAAGCTCGGGCAGACAGGAGAAAACCTCCTCCGGATCGGCCCCGCAGCCCATCACCAGCCCGGCCGCAGACATGACGTTTTCCGCTTGGAACCCACCGATCAGCTCCAGACGAATCTGGTAGATATTGCCGACAAAGTCGATCCGCAGATCCTGCCCCGTGGCATCAAAACGCTGTCCGAGAATGCGAAGATCGGCAGCATCGGAGCGCCCGACGCGCATCACATCAATGCCGCGTTCGGCACAGAGGCTTTCGACCTCCATCCCCTTTGCATCGTCGATATTCACGATTGCCACACCGTCCTCGGGCAGAACACGGGTGAACAGACCGGCCTTGGCGGCGAAATAGGCCTCAAAGGTGGCGTGATAGTCGAGATGGTCTTGGGTAAAATTGGTAAACGCGGCGGCGGTGAGACGCACGCCGTCGAGGCGGCGCTGCGCCAAACCGTGGGAGCTGGCTTCCATCGCGCCATGGGTCACACCTGCTTTCGCGGCCTCGGAGAGCATCCGGTGCAACGTAATCGGCTCTGGTGTGGTGTGCGGGCTCGGGGCTTGCCAATCGCCCTCGACCCCGGTGGTTCCGATATTGACGGCAGTGACACCGAGCAATTGCCAGATTTGCCGTGTAAAGGTCGCCACGGAGGTTTTGCCATTGGTGCCGGTCACCGCGACCATCACGTCCGGCTGTGCGCCAAAATAAAGTGCAGCGGCATAGGACAGCGCTTGACGCGGGTCTTCGACTACGACCAGCGCCGGGTCATATTCACTGATAGCCGCAGCGGCCATGCGCGCGCCTTCCCGATCGGTCAGAACCGCCCGCGCGCCCATTGAAAGCGCCATCGGCAGGAACTCCGCCCCATGCGCCCGTGCGCCGGGCAGCGCCGCAAACAGGTGGCCTTCCTGCACCTGACGACTGTCCACGGACAAGCCCGTCACCTGTGCTTCGCGCCCGCCTTGCGCGGTCAATCCCAGCTCAGAAAGAGATTTCATCATGCCCGCGCCTTCCTCTTCAGTGCGTCGCGGTCAGTGTTACCGCAGCTTGGGAGGGGGTTTCAATCTCAGGACGCAATCCCATGAGCGGCGCGGTGCGTCGGATCACCTCGCCCGCCACCGGCACAGCGGTCCAACCCGCGGTGCGGCGCGCGATCGGGCCCGAGGTTTCAACCGCCTCATCCAGCGTCACGATGAGTACATATTGCGGATCGTCCGCCGGATAGACCGAAGCGAAAGTGCTGATCGTCTTATGGTCATAATAGCCGCCTGTGGGTTTCGGCTTGTCTGCCGTCCCGGTCTTGCCCCCGATGCGATAGCCCGGCACTTCGGCGAAGGAAGCGGTCCCCTTGGGGTCTGCAACCACGTCCCGCAGCATGCTGCGCGCAGCAGCAGATACGTCCTCGCGCACGATCCGGTTCCCTTTGGGAACATAGCCCGTACGCCGCAAAAGCGTCGGGGTCACGCGTGTGCCGCCATTGAGAAGCGAGGAATAAGCCGTCGCGAGGTGGAGCGGCGAAGCCGACAACCCGTGACCGTAACCGATGGTCAGCGTCGAAAGTTCGGACCAATGTTTCGGCAGAAGCGGTTTGCCAGAGGGGGCCTCGGCGAGTTCGACCGGTGTCGGCTCAAAGAAACCGAGTGATTTCAGGAAAGACTGCTGACGCTCAACGCCGATCTCCTGAGCGATATGCGCGGTGGCGACGTTGGAGGATTTGACGATCATCCCGCGAAGCGACAGGTACGGCCCGTAATTGTGCCCCTCGAATTCACCAATGGAATATTTGCCCCAACGGAACGGCGGGGTGGCGGGGATTTCCGTCTCCGGTGTCGCGATCCCAAGTTCCATCGCCTGCGCTGCCGCGAAGATTTTGAAGGTCGAACCAAGCTCATACACACCTTGCACCGTCCGGTTGAAACGCGGGTTGGCGCTCGGGTCCTTACCATCAAAAAACTCGGGACGGGAGTTCGGATCGAAATCCGGCAGAGAGACCAACGAAATGATCTCGCCGGTGTGAATGTCCATCATCACCGCTGCCGCGCCTTTGGCGTTCAGCATCCGCATGCCGCCATCGAGCACTTCACGCACCGTGGTCTGCACGGTCATGTCAATCGACAGCTGGAGCGGTTTATCGCCGTTCGCCGGATCGCGCAGGTAGTCGTCCATCTTTTTCTCGATGCCCGACTGGCCGACAATCTCGGCGCTCATCACGCCTTCGCGGCCAAATTTCGTCCCGCCCAGCACATGCGCGGCCAGCTTGCCATTCGGATACAGGCGCTCTTCACGCGGCCCGAACAACAGTCCCGGCTCGCCGATGTCATGCACGGCCTGCTGCTGCTCCGGAGAGATTTTCTGCTTGATCCACAGGAACTTGCGCGTGCCGGTAAAGTCACGCAGCAAGCGGTCCTTGTCGAGATCGGGGAAGATACGCATCAACTCATCCGCTGCGTGGATCGGGTCGATCATCTCCTGCGGCTGGGCGTAGAGCGAATTGGTCACGCGGTTGGTCGCAAGGATGCGCCCGTTGCGATCCACGATATCGGCGCGCTGCGCCAGAATCGGTGTTCCGGACGCTTCGGCGCGCGGCTCTTCGGGCATGGTGGCAGCCACCTGCCCCATACGCACACCGACGACGACAAAGGCGGACACAAAGCACAGGCCCAAAACCAAAAGACGCCCCTCGGCCCGGAGCCGGGAGCGGTCGCGCATTTCCTCATGACGCAGACGCAGATTCTCACGTTCAATGGCGTCGGGGTTCTCCCCTCTGGAGCGGGCTTCCAGAACCTTGGCGAGCGGGCGGAGCGGGGTGCGAATACTCATGGCTCAATACCCTCCAGAGAGCCAACCACATTCACAGACTCGGAAAGCTCCGAAATGAGGTCTTCTTTTTGCGGGTAAGGCACCTGATCGACGCGGCCGAATTGTTCCGGCTGAAACGGCAGAAGCCCCAGACGGTCAAAGTTGATCGCCGCCAGATCGCGCAGGCGTGCGGGGCGGTTGAGGTAGGCCCATTCTGCCTTGAGAACAGCAAGTTCCTCGCGCTGATGTCCGATATCGCGCTGGATCTGACTCACCTCGCGCAGCACATGCTGGGTCGCGTAGTTTTCCCGGTAGGCCCAGACGCCAAGCGCCATGACCACCAGCCCCGCCAAGATCAGATAAACCCCACGCATCTCTTTACCCTTGCCTCACGATACCGACTTCAAAACAGGTTTCGGCAATCCCATCGCCGCACGGTCCACAGGCTTGGCCGGGGCCGTGGTCCGCCGCCCGACCCGCAAACGTGCAGACCGCGCGCGCGGGTTCATTTCAAGTTCGTCCTCATCAGGACCGATGGCTTTGGAAAGCTGCTCAAAACCGGGTGTCTTCACCTCTTGTTCAGGCGCATAGCGCGAGCCGCCGCCACCTGTCGAGGCTCTTTCCTGAAAGAAGCGTTTCACCACGCGGTCTTCCAGCGAATGGAAACTCACCACGGCAAGCTGACCGCCCGGTGCCAGTGCGCGCTCGGCGGCCTCAAGACCTTCGATCAACTGGCCGAATTCATCATTCACAGCGATACGGATCGCTTGGAACGTCCGGGTGGCCGGATGGCTCTGCCCCGGCTTTTTACGTGGCAGCAGGCGCTCGATCAGGTTCGCGAGTTGCAGCGTCGTGGTAAAGGACTCTTTCTCCACACGGTCTTTGACGATGGCACGGGCGATTTTGCGCGACTGCTTTTCCTCGCCGTAGTGGAACAGCACCTCAGCAATCTCGCGTTCATCCGCCGTATTGACGAAATCCGCCGCCGACGGCCCATCCTGGCTCATGCGCATATCGAGAGGGCCATCTTTCATGAAGGAAAATCCGCGCTCCGCCTGATCGAGCTGCATAGACGACACGCCGAGATCGAGGACCACACCATCGAGACCGGAGGCGTAGTCATCCATTTCGCCAAACGTACCGAGGACGAGATCGATTTTCCCGGCATAGGGCGGTTCATTGATCCATTCGGCGGCCATCTGATGCGCGAGCGGGTCACGGTCCACGCCGGTCACATGTTCCGCCCCTTCCGCGATCAAACCCTTGGTATAGCCACCGGCACCGAAGGTCCCATCCAACCAACGCCCCCGGATCGGCGCGCATTCGCGCAGAAGCGGGCGCAGGAGAACCGGGATGTGGGGCTTTTTATCATCACCCGAGGTCATCTCAGACCTCCAGATCGTCAAGAAGGCTGAGCGGATCGAAATCCTCACCCTGTGCTTCGAGCCATTTCTCGGAAATGGCGGCATCGACCGCCTCGTGGGTCTCGGGCTTCCAGATTTCGAAGGTCTCACCCATACCGGCGAAATAGGCCGTGCCATCAAGCCCGATTTTGTCGCGCAAGGGCTGCGGCAAAACCAGACGACCGTCATTGTCGACTTCGGTCGGGCGGGCACGATTGAGGATCATACGTTCCATGATCTTACGTTTTTCCGAGCCACGCGGCAGGCGCGCGATATCGGCAGCCAGCGTGCGGTAGCCTTCGTAAGTATGGACGATCAGTTGTTTCTGTTTGTCGTGACCGTACACGATCACCATACGGGGACGGCCGGTCTCGGCGGCCAGAGGATCACCCAGTTCGAGTTCACGACGAAAATCGGCAGGGATCGACACGCGTCCCTTTCCGTCCACCTTAAAGGTGTGTTCGCCTATGAACATGCCGACCAAAGGGTCGCTCCTTTACCTGTCCCTGCCCCACGTCGTTGCGTCGCGGGGCTTTTAAGCGAAACGGCGGATGAGCTGCTGCCACTGCTCAATCCGCCGCCCTCGTCCCGAATTACGGGTGTCCGGGCTGCGCGTGCCATCTTGGGGGGATGTCTGCTCGCTCGCGCGCCGGATCTCTTTCTTTGATGAGCCGGGTGCCTGTATGAACCTGACTATGGGTCTTTGTTTGCGGTCTTGAATGCGCCGCCCATTCCCCTCTCATCGCATGAACCCACTATGCTATGGGAATTCATGGTAATCAATGGCTTTATTCTCCACAGTCTCAACATATCGCTCCACAAGGACAGCCCGCTCAAGGCCTTGCAGTGCGAACCCACGAAAGAGATGACATATATAGCCTATAAAGCGTAAAAAATAACCACATTTAGTTATAAAAACCCGCCCTCCGATGGAGGCATTTTCCCAGAAAAAATTTATACACACCCCCAAACACACAGAAATCCACGGAGTTATCCACAGGCTTGTACGCAAAAGTGATTCGCCCACAGGGCTGGATTTGGCATAAAGACCATGAATTCCCAGAATTCCCATGAAGTCCCACAGACCAAAGCTCAGCGCGTCCCGTGAAATCCCAGACGCGTGAGAACCACCCCACCAAAAACGCAAAAAGGGGCCCGAAGGCCCCTTTTCGTCCACGAGTTGGAACTTGGTTCAGAAGTCGAGCGTCGCCGTCAGGCTGACCGTGCGGCCCGGCGCATAGATCGCCGTGGCACGCGTGCCGTTGGCATAGCTGGAGCGCTCGAAATAGGTCTCATCGAAGAGGTTATCGACACCGAGACGCAGGGTCGTCCCCTGAAGGGCTTGCGGTTGCCATTCGGCATAGGCGTTCACGACCGTATAGGAGTCCTGCGGATCGAAAGTTCCGGCGTAATCGATGGAGCCAGCCCATTCGACGGCCCCGCCGACCTTAAGATTGTAGTCGGCAAACTCTTGATCGACATAGAGCGCCGCCGTATCCCCCACCGGCATAAAGGTGCTGCCATCGGGCGCAGCCTCCTCGCCATCATAGGACGTATCGACATTGGTGTAATTCACACCAACACGCCCCGTGCCCCAGCTATAGGCCGCATTGACCGTGTAACCTTCGCTCTCGTAGTCAGCATCGTTGGTCAAAACGGAAGAGCCATAGGAAGGGCGCCCTTCGACCGTGGTCTTGAAATAGGTCAGACCACCCTGAAACGCCCCGAAGTTGGCGTTGAAACCGACTTTGACGTTTTGCGATTTGCCCGCTGCGAAATCAGGATCGGTGGTGTAGGGCTCCGAACGCGCATGCAGATAAGCGTAATCGCCAATCACATAGCCGAGCCAGGTCTCGGACGCCCCGGCGAAGACTTCAACCCCATCGATCACCTCATAGGACAGGGTGGCATTGGCGCTTGCGCCGCTGTCGGAGAACCGCTCGCCATTCCAGTCATCGAAACGATGGAAATCATAGCGTGCGCCGGTCGAGAGATCGAACCGCCCGAACTCAAGCCGTGCTTGCGTGAAAAGCCCGATCTGCGTGGTCGAGAAATTGCGCACCCCGGCCCCGTTGTCGCCATAGGCATCGACGGAGAAATCGTGCTGATTGAAATCGACACCTGCCGTGACCGTGCCGCTGTCCAAAGTGAAGACGTTCTGGACCTTGCCGCCGAATTGATCCTCTTCGAGCGCCATATCGCCATTGGTCAAGCGACCGTCATGGTCATAGTTCGGACGCCAGTAATCGTTTTCCGAGAAATAGAGGGACACTTCGGGGTCCCACTGATCCGTCGGCGCGGTCGTGGTGTATTTCAAAGAAATCGTGTCGCGGGTCACCTCCATCGGGTAGAGCGCATCGGTGCTCTGATAGAGGTTCATCTTGACGGTGCGGTCCTCTTTGTCTTCGTCATGAGCGTAGTTCAGCTCAATGCGATGTTCCGCGAATTCATAACCGAGTTTTGCGAGAACGCCGCCCGCGCCCGGCGCAGAGCCAAGGACCTCTTCGCCATCGCCGGTCTCGTAATCGTCGCCGTCCTGCTTGCTGACCATCAAAAGCCAGTCGAAGCCTTTATAGGCCCCAAAGCCCGCGAGGCTGCCAGACACGCCCTGACCGTTGTCGCCATAGCTCAGGCTTGCGCGCCCGCCGATGACATCACCCGGCTCCAAAAGATCGTAGGCCGACACAGTCTCATAGCGCACAGCGCCAGCGGCGGCGGCGAAACCGCTGTCTGCGGCGGCCGCACCTGCTTCGACCTCGACGGATTTCAGGAAGGCCGGATCAAAGACCGACGAGCCGGTGTGGTGCCAGCTTGTGGCCGCCTGCGGCGTACCGTCGATGGTGACGGCGAGGTTGGATTGCTCCATGCCAAAGACGTGAATACGGCGGGCCGGACCGGCTCCGCCCGCGACCGTGACCGCGGATTCACGTGCGAACAATTCGCTGACGTTTTTCGGGCTGAGCGCCTGAATGTCCTCTTCAGAAATCACGGCACCGCCGGTGGCCTCGATGTTCTCCTGCCCCTCCTCGACCAGCGACACGACAATCGTATCAAGGACATGGACCTCTTGGGCAACACCAGCAGATGCGAAGGCGACGTAAGACACGCCACACAACGCCACGACACGCGACATTTTCATAAATATCCCTCTCTCAGTACATTTTGTGCATTTTTTGTGCATTTTTTGTGCAGCTACGCGATCGCAGAGAGAATCTCAAGTATTTTTGTCAGGAATTTACCACATTGTGTTTCAAGAATTTTTTTCAAATATCGCAGCAACTGACACCTTACGATCAGCGCGTCGAAAAATAGCAAAGAAAAACAGTAAACTATAAAAAAGACCCCGCCGTCATGCGACGGCGGGGTCTCTTGTTTGATCCGTCCACCAGACCCTTTGCTGATGCAGAAGGGCCACAGATCGACCTTATCGCGGCTCGGACCGAAGCCCGCGCCATGTGGCATAACAGGCCATCAACAGCACGATGGTGAACGGGAACCCTGTAGACACCGCCATCGCCTGCAACGCGCCAAGACCGCCGCCCAGCAACAGGGCAATCGCAACGAGGCCTTCGAAGCTGGCCCAAAACACGCGCTGCGGCACCGGCGCGTCGACCTTTCCGCCCGCCGTGATCGTGTCGATCACCAGAGAGCCGGAGTCCGACGAGGTGACAAAGAACACGATCACAAGAACAATCGCGATCAGCGAGGTGATGGACTGCAATGGCAGTGCTTCGAGCATCGCGAAGAGTTTCAACTCAAGCGCCGCATCTTTCACAGCCGTGTAATTGTCGTTGACGATCTGACTGATCGCGGTGCCACCAAAGGCCGTCATCCAAAGGACAGACACCAGCATCGGCACGATCAGCACGGCGATCAGGAATTCGCGCACAGTCCGGCCCCGCGACACCCGCGCGATGAACATACCGACGAACGGAGACCAGGAAATCCACCAAGCCCAGTAGAAAGCGGTCCAGCCCTGACGGAAGTTGTCATCCGAACGCCCAAAAGGATTGGCCAGTGCGGGCAGCTCCATCACATAGGCTTTCAGATTGGCAAAGAACCCCGTCAGAATCGCAAGCGTCGGACCGACCACGATCACAAAGAGCAGAAGCAACAAGGCCAGCCCCATGTTGATCTCGGAGAGGCGCTTGACCCCGGCATCGAGCCCAGCAACCACGGACAGCAGCGCAAAACAGGTGATGATCGCGATCAGGATCACTTTGGATACGTCATTGACGGGAATACCAAAGAGGTGGTTGAGCCCGGCATTGGCCTGCTCAGCACCGAAACCGAGAGACGTCGCGAGACCGAAGAGCGTCGCAAACACCGCAAGAATGTCGATGACATGGCCCGGCCATCCCCAAATGCGTTCGCCGAAAATCGGATAGAACACCGAGCGCACCGTCAAGGGAAGCCCTTTATTAAATGAGAACAGCGCCAGAGACAGCGCCACCACCGCGTAGATCGCCCAAGGGTGCAAAGCCCAGTGATAGATGGTGGCCGCCATACCAAGACGTCGCGCAGCTTCTGCATCCCCCGGCGCCCCCGCAAGCGGTGCCCAGCTTTCCGGCGTCCCGGCATTGTCCGCAAAGGACGAGGAGAAATGCGAGATCGGCTCCGACACACCATAGAACATGAGGCCAATCCCCATGCCTGCCGCGAAGAGCATCGCGAACCAGCCGCTATATGAATAGTCCGGCGTCGCATCCATGCCGCCCAATCGGACCTTGCCGTAGGGCGATACGATCAGAAACAAGCAGAAGATGACGAAGATATTGGCAGACAGCAGGAAGAACCAATCAAAGGTCGCCGTCAGCCAGTTGCGCAGATCGGTGAACACAGCCCCGGCCTGCTCCTGAAAGGCCAGCGTCACAAGGACGAAGACCACGATGGAGAGGCCCGACACGAGAAACACCGGGTTGTGAATGTCGAGCCCGAAAGGACCAACGGTTGTTGTGATATTATCCTGACCGATCTCGTAATCGGTCTCGATCAAATCGGCTTCGCCCTCCGGGGCGGGAATGCCGTCGTCGCTCATAGGAGTACTCCTCAGAATTGAATGACTTCTCGGGTCGCCTGCGCCGCCCCAGTTTTTCCGACTGGGCGAAGGACACAGGTCAAGACAGCTCAGCCGCGAACAAGAAACACAGATGCGTCTGTATGGGTGGCCAGTTTGCCGCCATGGGACGGCCAGAAATGATCTGCGACATTGGGAACATGGGTCGCCATGACAACCAGATCGCCGCCAGTATCTTTCACCGCCTTGGCGAGAGATTTGTCGAGATCCGTGGCGGGGTCGTGACTGACGACAGCGCGCGTTTCGACATCGAAACCGTAATGTTCGCCCTGATCTTGTGCAAACTGCACCAGACGTTCCGCGTATTCCGTTGGATTGTGCCCCAATGAGCCAGGGGGCGAGGCCGTGACGCCAACATAGACGACGGAGGCTTTGTAAAGCAGAGCCAAATCTGCCGCCGTCTCAAGGGCTGCGGCCAACTTGTCCGCATGCGCGAGGTCCACAGGGACCACAATTTTTGTAAACATACTGTCCTTTCAGGGAGTTTTGTGCAGGCTTGCCGGCCCGTCGTGACCCTTTCGAGAAAGCGCAACGCAAAAGCGATGCGCGCCAAATGAAACGCAGTGGCAAAATGCCTTTCAGCATGTTCACGATAACGAGATAAGCGCATTTTTGCAAACAGGTGGCGCTTCACGCAAAACGCGCGCCCCTTTCAGAGCGCGCGTTTCCAAACATCCGATATGTCCTTTCAGGCGCGGTAGAGACGCCTCAGGCGACACCAATCTGCACCAGCCGATCCGCCAGTTGCATATAAGGTTCGGCCAGCGGGCTGTCGGTCGCAGCAATCGGCACGCCTTTATCTCCGGCAACCCGCGCCTCAAGCGCCAGCGGCAGCTCCGCCAAAAGCGGCACATCGAGTTTCGCCGCCTCGTCCGCCACACCGCCATGACCGAAGATATGCGCCTCATGGCCACAGTTCGGACAGACATACGTTGACATGTTCTCGATCAGGCCAAGCACAGGCACGTTCAACTTTTCGAACATGGAAATCCCGCGCCGCGCATCGATCAGCGCCACGTCCTGCGGCGTGGACACCACAAGCGCCCCGGTCAGCTCTGTCTTTTGCCCGAGCGTCAATTGAACATCGCCGGTTCCCGGCGGCATGTCGATCAAGAGAACATCCAGCTCCCCCCAAGCCACCTGCCCCAGCATCTGCTGCATGGCGCCCATCAGCATCGGCCCACGCCAGACCACGGCTTCGCCATCGGGAATCATCAACCCGATCGACATCAAGGTGACCCCGTGCGCGTGAAGCGGCTCAATGGTTTTGCCATCCGGCGACGCCGGGCGTTTGTTGACGCCCATCATACGCGGTTGAGAGGGCCCGTAGATGTCAGCATCCAAAAGCCCGACCTTGCGCCCCTGTCGCGCCAAAGCGACGGCGAGGTTGGCGGACACTGTGGATTTGCCCACCCCGCCCTTCCCGGAGGCGATGGCAATAATATGTTTAACGCCCGGCACGCCTTGCTTGCCCTGTTGCGGGGTCGGATGCCGTCCGATTTTAAAACTCGGCGGCTCCTGACCGGAGGCCGCAGGCGCGGGCTTTGCGGAAGGACCATGCGCGGTCGTCACGATGGACACCTTGGTCACGCCGGGAATCGCTTCGAGTTTTGCGCGCACAACCGCTTCGACACCGCCCATAGTTTGAGCCGCCGCTGCGTCCGGTGCCTCAATCACAAAGCTCACGACCCCATCGCGGACCGAAAGCGCCCGCACAAGATCGCGTTCAATAAGCAATGTCCCATCCGGCAACCGCACATCCTTGAGCGCCGTCATAATCCTGTCTTGATCTGCGGACATATCTTTTCCTTTCCGCCCCTTGCGTTTGTTTCGAAATAGGCCCTTTGCTGACCTTTTTCCACTGCGCGTTATCGCAAACTGCCCCAGACAAGGCAGAAGCGCTGAAAAATAGGTCAGCATTGGTCATGCATTCTCTGCATAGCGGCAATGCCGAAGCGGCGGATTGTGCATTCGCAGCATTTCACCGATATTGAGATCAACAAAAGCAGCCAAGGCTTGCAACCCTCGACCGCCCCAAAGCGGTTTGCCCATCAAACAGAGGCAACGGGAAACAAGCTGCGGTCGCAGACAGCGGGCAAGCCCGCACGCACATCAAGGTTTAAAAGTCACATGGCTTATACGAACGATATCAACAGCGCCGCAACGGCATCTACCGCGTCCTTCGGCGGCCTGTTCAAAGCCGTTGCTGAGCGCTTCGCACGCTATCGGGTCTACCGCGAGACCATGCTTGAGCTCTCCTCTCTCGAGGATCGCGATCTCGCTGATCTCGGAATGTCCCGCGCAACCCTTCGCGCCGTCGCCTACGAGGCAGCTTACGGCAACTGAAATAGACATCACGGCCCTCTCCTCCTCCCTGGGCCCTGATACCTGCGGCAGCTCCTCTCCTCCTCCCTGGAGCTGCCGCAACAGATACCGGAATTCGGGGCCACTCCTCCTCCCTCGGCCCTGAAGACCAGAGCGACGATGCTTCCTCCTCCCTGCATCGTCGCACCTATACCGGGCGAAAGCCCTTGAGATCGGTCTCTCTCTCCTCCTCCCTGAGGGGCCGTGACTGAAGGCGGCGGTGCCTTCCTCCTCCCTGGCACCGCCGCATTTCTTTTATAGAATTTGGGTCCTCTCCTCCTCCCTTGGGGCCCGATACCAAGAGACACCCGCGCCCCTCCTCCTCCCTGGGCGCGGGTGTCTTGTTTTTCAGCCCCTCAAATGTCGAAAACTCGCCTCACTGAACGAAAGGCGAGCACCAAAATGGCGGGGTCTCTATTCATCTGAAATGCAGAAAGCACCGATCAGCGCGTTGCACGATTGTATCGCGGCTTAAAACGGCACGTCTCCGGCTTGATCCGCAGGAAGCACGAATCCCGCCACAAGTTTCTTCGTTCCGGCATGATCGAACTCGATGGCGAGCTTGTCACCGTCGATCTCCATCACTTCGCCATAGCCGAATTTCTTGTGGAACACCCGATCCCCAATCGTAAAAGCAGCACTTGCTTTGGCGTCAATGGTCACGGGAGACCGCGGCGTCCCGGCCCGCTGCGCCCGGTTTTGCATGCGCTTCCAGCCCGGCGAATTGTAGACATCGGCCTTGGCAGCACGTTGTTCGAACATCGTGGCGGCGCGGCTTTCATAGGATGTCGGCTCTGCCGCATAGCTGCGCTGCCCGCCGTAGAGACCCGAAGGGGTTTCGACATCCACATGCTCATGCGGCAACTCGTCGATGAAGCGCGAGGCAAGCTGCGATTGCCATTGCCCGTAGACCCGCCGGTTCGCCGCGAAGGAGATTGTGCACAGCTCTTCGGCACGGGTAATGCCGACATAGGCCAGACGACGCTCTTCTTCGAGCCCCTTGGTGCCGTTCTCATCCATCGAGCGCTGCGAGGGGAAAAGCCCCTCTTCCCAGCCGGGCAAGAACACCACCGGAAACTCAAGCCCTTTGGCGCCGTGCAGCGTCATGATCGTGACCTTCTCGCCATCCTCGCCGCTGTCATTGTCCATAATCAACGAGACGTGTTCGAGGAACCCTGCCAAATTGTCGAATTGTTCCAGAGCTTTGACGAGTTCCTTGAGGTTCTCGAGCCGCCCCGGCGCCTCAGGGCTTTTGTCATTCTGCCACATCGCCGTGTAGCCGCTCTCGTCGAGGATTTTTTCAGCCAGTTCGATATGACCGATCTCGGCGGGCTCATAGGACACGTCTTCGACCAGCGCGTCCTCATCTTCGACGCCATAGCGAATCTGCTGCACGTTCAAAGAGGTCCAACGGTCGATATCCGCAACAAGCTGCGCCACACCGGATTTTGCCTTGCCTTTCAGCAGCCCCTCTTCCACCGCGATCCGCGCGCCCTCCAAAAGCGGCACAGCATTGCGGCGGGCACACATCTGAATCTCTTGCAACGCCTTGTCGCCCACACCGCGTTTCGGCGTGTTGATGATCCGCTCGAAGGCAAGATCGTCCTCCGGCTGGGTGACGATGCGGAAATAGCCCATGGCGTCGCGAATCTCCATGCGCTCATAGAATCGCGGCCCGCCGATCACGCGGTAAGGGAGACCGATAGAGAGAAAACGATCCTCAAACGCCCGCATCTGGTGCGAGGCGCGGACGAGGATGGCGATTTCATCGAGGGAAAATTTATTGTCAGCAAACGCGCTAACTGCCCCAAACATATTTGCAGCACTTGGGTCGCCCTTCAGTAGCTCCTTAACAAGGTTTCGCGTTTTCAGGTCGTTGTAGACCTTACCAGTTTCAAAAACTTCACGGATATAACTTTGCTCATCAATCGGCCCCAAACCCGCCTTTGCGCGACGATCAAGCTCTTGTTGAAAATCGGTTAAGCGAGGATTGTATCTGTTTTTCGACTCATGTGATCGACCTTCGTTGTGACTTTCGATCTTCTCACCAATCTCACGAGCCTCCTCTTCACCGTCCCAAAAACCAGTCAGTTTGACTTTATAGCCTTGCTGATCGGCAACAGCTGTTAGCTCCTTCCCCAAACGATCTCTATTGTTGGCGATCACCGCCCCAGCGGATTTAAGGATATGTTCAGTAGAACGGTAGTTCTGTTCCAGACGCACAACCTTCGCGCCCGGAAAATCCTTTTCAAACCGCAGGATATTGCCCACCTCAGCACCGCGCCAGCCGTAGATCGACTGATCGTCATCGCCGACGCAACAGATGTTCTTATGCCCACCGGCGAGAAGGCGCAGCCAAAGGTATTGCGCGACGTTGGTATCTTGGTATTCGTCCACGAGGATGTATTTGAACCAGCGCTGATACTGCTCCAACAGATCCGGGTGTTTCTGGAAAATCACCACCATATGCAGCAGCAGATCGCCGAAATCGACAGCGTTGAGCGTTTTCAAACGCTCCTGATATTGCGCGTAGAGTTTCACGCCGAAACCGTTGAACTCATTGCCTTCCCCGCCTGAAACGGCGGAAGGCGACAGCGCCCGGTTTTTCCAGCTGTCGATCATCCCGGCCAGCTGGCGCGCGGGCCAGCGTTTCTCGTCGATGCCCGCCGCTGTGATCAACTGTTTGAGCAGACGGATCGAGTCGTCCGTGTCGAGAATGGTGAAATTCGACTTGAGACCCACCAGCTCCGCATGACGGCGAAGAAGTTTGACGCAGACAGAGTGAAACGTGCCGAGCCACGGCATGCCCTCAAGTTCCATCCCCATCAGACCAGCAACGCGCTGTTTCATCTCGCGCGCGGCCTTGTTGGTGAAGGTCACGGCAAGGATTTCGCGCGGTTGGGCGCGGCCCGTGTTCAGCAGATGTGCAATCCGGGCGGTCAAAGCCTTGGTTTTACCGGTCCCCGCGCCCGCCAGCATTAGAACGGGACCGTCCAGCGTTTCCACCGCTTCCCGCTGCGCCGGGTTCAGCGTCTCGAGATAGGACGTGTCCGGCGCACCGAAGGCCGCCTCGCGTGCGCCTTGCATCGCGAGTTGGGACAGGGAGGGACGTTGAGGTTGCATCGCCGCCTCGAAGGCGTCGTCTTCATCGAAACTGCTCATGCCGGACAGGATACAGAACTGACGCGACGAGGAAAAGCGCGTTCTTTAATTGTTCTCATGATCCGGCGCGACATCGCCCGGCGTGCTGACGGATGTCAACAGACCGGAGACATAGCGCGCGAACAGGGTCGAAAAGGTCTCGATCTCCTCACCGCTCCATCCTTGGAACGCCTGCGAGAGGAGCCGCCATTTCGACAAGGTGAATGCTGCAAGGAAGCCTCTGGCCTTCGGCGTCATGACCAAAACGGATTTGCGAGCATCTTCTTGGACGGCACGCCGCTCCACATAGCCGCGCGATACAAGTTCGGAGACGATGCGCGAGGCGCGCGAAGGATCGACCGCCATCACTTCGGCAACCATGCCAACGGTCGGGGCCTCAGCAGCCTCGCGCCCGAGACCCGCGGAGATTTGCGCGATGGACAGAAGGCCCTGAAGAATCGCCGGGTCGAGCTTTTCGGTCATGCCCGCAAGCACCTTGCCTTTGAACTCCCCCTTCTCCGCCATGCGCCGCCATTGGAATAGCGAGAGGTCCAGCGCCAGAAGCGCTTCGATGGCCTCGTCCGAGAAGCCTTCGCCCAACAGAAAATCCGGCACCCCCGCTGTCACGCGCGGGTCGGTGGAGGATTTGAAAGAGATGTCATCGGTGCTCATGAGATGGAGGTCGCATAGCCATGTGTGAATGTCAACTTTATGACAGCAACAAGTATGTGCTATTGACACATATAATCGATAGCGCTACCTCCTCTTGCAACGACGCCCCGCCTGTTGCTCACCCGCGAGCAACTGAGCCTTGGGGCCAAAGGAGTTTCCAATGCCCCAATCGCACACCCCATCTGAGCCTCAGGGCGCGGCGAACATGCAGGACACGCAACAGGAGCATGGTTCGGTCCGTCTCGTGATCGCCTCCGTCGCGGTCTTGCTGCTGCTCGCCGCTCTGGACCAGACGATTGTCTCCACCGCTCTGCCGACCATCGTCGCGGACCTTGGCGGGTTGGAGCATCTGTCTTGGGTGGTCACGGCCTATATCCTCGCCTCGACCGTCGTCGCCCCGCTCTATGGTAAGCTCGGCGATCTCTACGGGCGGCGCAACGTCGTGATCTTTTCCGTCACCTTGTTCCTAACCGGCTCCGTGCTATGTGGCCTCTCCGGCTCCATGGGCTTCCTGATCGCGGCCCGTACGCTTCAAGGGCTTGGCGGCGGCGGCCTGTTTGTGCTCGCCCTGTCAATCATCGGCGATGTCATCCCACCGCGCGAACGTGGCAAAATCCAAGGCGTTTTCGCCTCGGTCTTCGGTGTATCCTCTGTCGCAGGCCCGCTCATGGGCGGCTGGTTCGTGGACACACTGTCCTGGCACTGGATCTTCTACATCAACCTGCCCTTCGGCGCCTTGGCTCTGGCCGGGTTCGTGTTTGGCTTCAAACCGCGCGGCGTCCGTGTGCAGCACCGGATCGACTACGCCGGAGCGCTGGCCCTCACCCTTTCACTGTCTTCCATCGTGCTTTTGACCGCCCTCGGCGGCAAAGAATTCGCGATCCTGTCCCCGATGGGTCTGGGTCTCAGTGCCCTCTTCATTGCCACGACGCTCGGATTTGTGCTGATTGAGCGCAAAGCAACCGAGCCGATCCTCCCGATGGACCTGTTCAAGACCAATGTGTTCACGATCACCTCCGTGATCTCTTTCGTTTCGGGCGCTTTGATCTTCGGCGCGCTGACCTTCATCCCCGTATTCTTGCAAATGGCCAAAGGTGCTACCGCGACGCAATCCGGGCTGCAACTCATTCCGATGACCTTCGGCATCCTCGCCGCGTCTACCCTGTCCGGCCAATATATGAGCCGCACCGGACGTTACCGGCTGTTGCCGAAAATCGGCCTGACCCTCGCGGCACTCGCCTTGGTATCGCTCACCCGCTTGTCCCCGGAAATGTCGTCTTGGTCGCTTTGGCTGTCACTGGCCGGGCTGGGCGCAGGCATGGGATGCATTTTCCCGGTCGTCACCACGGCCGTTCAAAATGCAGTTCCCCGCCAGCAGATCGGCACTGCAACGGCGGCGGCCCTCATGTTCCGCCAAGTTGGGGGCTCCATCGCAGTCGCTCTCTTCGGCGCACTCTTCGCCAGCCGCATGGCCAGCATGATGGGCGGCAGCCAGATCGAAGGACTTTCGAACCCGACAGAACTTGGCCCGCAAATCTTGGCGCAACTCCCGGACGCCACGCGCGGGCTTATCGCGCAAACAGTCTCCGGCGCACTCCACCCGGTCTATTGGATCGCAGCCGGATTGGCGCTCGCGGGGCTCGTGATCGCGTTTTTCCTCCGCGAAATCCCGCTTCAGACACGCTCCAGCCGGGAACATTGATTCTCGCGTGCCGCGTTTTGCAAAAGCCCCCTGCCGCTGCGGCAGGCCTTTGCTAATGACCCGAAAATAAGGTGCAAATCTTGCAAACCCCCTCCAAGATGCTCCTCTTGGAGGGGGAATTTCTTTTGCCTTTCCAATGGATTTGTCCACAAAATGGACTCAGCCCCCCGCAGGGGATTTACTGCACTGCAGAAATCCCTAACCTGACCTGATGAGCCCGGCGCAAAAAGCCCGGTGACGGGAGGAGAAAGTACGCGGCTCAGGAGACCAAAACGATCCAAAGCGTATTGCCCGCTCTCGTAGATCTGTGGCGCGAAACGCTTCAATGAAGAAGAAGACAAGGGGACCCTTCGACATGGCCGACTTTCAAAAAGTCCTGATAGCCAACCGCGGCGAGATCGCCATCCGCGTGATGCGCGCCGCGAACGAACTGGGCAAACGCACCGTTGCAATCTACGCCGAAGAAGACAAGCTTTCGCTGCACCGCTTCAAGGCGGATGAAGCCTATAAAATCGGCGAGGGCATGGGACCCGTCGCAGCTTACCTCTCCATCGAAGAGATCATCCGCGTCGCCAAACTGGCCGGTGCAGACGCGATCCACCCCGGCTACGGCCTTTTGTCGGAAAACCCCGATTTCGTAGATGCCTGTACTGAGGCGGGCATCACCTTCATCGGCCCCAAAGCCAAGACCATGCGCCAGCTCGGCGACAAAGCCTCCGCGCGCAAGGTTGCGATTGCGGCGGGCGTGCCTGTCATTCCGGCAACCGAAGTTCTGGGCGACGATTTCGATGCAATCCGCAAAGAGGCCGCAGAGATCGGTTTCCCCCTGATGCTCAAAGCCTCCTGGGGCGGCGGCGGGCGCGGGATGCGTCCGATCATGAACACTGAGGAGCTTGAGGAAAAGGTCAAGGAAGGCCGCCGCGAGGCCGAAGCCGCCTTTGGCAATGGCGAAGGTTATCTCGAAAAGATGATCACCAAGGCCCGCCACGTCGAGGTGCAAATCCTTGGCGACACCCATGGCAATATTTACCACCTCTACGAGCGCGACTGTTCCGTGCAGCGCCGCAACCAGAAGGTCGTGGAGCGCGCCCCTGCCCCGTATCTCTCGCCTGCGCAGCGTGAAGAGCTATGTCATCTGGGCAAGCGCATCTGTGAACATGTGAACTACGAATGCGCCGGGACCGTCGAATTCCTGATGGATATGGAAAGCGGCAAGTTCTACTTCATCGAGGTGAACCCCCGCGTGCAGGTGGAGCACACCGTCACCGAGGAAGTGACCGGCATCGACATCGTCCGCGCACAGATCCTGATCGCGGAGGGCAAAAGCCTCACCGAGGCCACCGGGGTCGCCAGCCAATATGACGTGAAACTCGACGGCCACGCGCTTCAATGCCGTGTGACGACCGAAGACCCGACGAACAATTTCATCCCCGACTATGGACGGATCACCACCTATCGCTCCGCGACCGGCATGGGTATTCGCCTTGATGGCGGCACCGCCTACTCCGGCGCTGTGATCACGCGCTATTACGACAGCCTCCTGACCAAAGTGACCGCTTGGGCGCGCACGCCAGAAGCGGCGATTGCCCGGATGGACCGCGCGCTGCGCGAATTCCGTATTCGCGGCGTTCAGACCAATATTGCTTTCGTCGAGAACCTGTTGAAACACCCGGTGTTCCTGTCGAACGAGTACACGACGAAATTCATCGACACGACGCCGGAACTGTTTGATTTCAAACAGCGCCGCGACCGCGCGACGAAAATCCTGACCTATCTCGCCGAGATCACGGTGAACGGCCATCCGGAAACCATTGGCCGCGCCAAGCCCGCTGCCGACGCGCGCAAACCCGTGGTGCCCGCGCTCAAGGCGGAAACTCCGCCCATGGGCACGCGGCAGCTGCTGGATGAGAAAGGCGCTCAGGCCGTTGCGGACTGGATGCTGGATCAGAAAAAACTGCTGATCACAGATACGACGATGCGCGACGGGCACCAATCGCTTCTGGCGACCCGGATGCGCTCCATCGACATGATCAACGCGGCCCCCGCCTACGCGGCGAACCTGTCAGAACTGTTCTCCGTCGAATGCTGGGGCGGCGCGACCTTTGATGTGGCCTATCGCTTCTTGCAGGAATGCCCGTGGCAACGTCTGCGCGACATCCGCGAGCGCATGCCGAATGTGATGACGCAGATGCTTTTGCGCGCCTCGAACGGCGTGGGCTATACGAACTACCCGGACAACGTGGTACAGGAATTCGTGCGCCAAGCCGCCGAGACCGGCGTCGATGTGTTCCGCGTCTTCGACAGCCTCAACTGGGTCGAGAACATGCGCGTCGCGATGGATGCGGTGATCGAGAGCGGCAAGGTCTGCGAAGGCACGATCTGCTACACCGGCGATCTGTTTGATCCGGCGCGCTCGAAATACGATCTGAAATATTACGTCAAAATGGGTCAGGACCTGAAGGC
This sequence comes from Celeribacter sp. ULVN23_4, assembly GCF_054788345.1. NCBI lineage: Bacteria > Pseudomonadati > Pseudomonadota > Alphaproteobacteria > Rhodobacterales > Roseobacteraceae > Celeribacter > Celeribacter sp. ULVN23_4. The sequence goes on from NZ_JBTVYO010000006.1 coordinate 117,494, forward strand.
CGCCGGTGCGCATGTACTAGGCCTGAAGGATATGGCGGGCCTGTTGAAACCCGCGCAAGCGCGCCAGCTCATCAAGGCGCTCAAGGAAGAGGTCGGCCTGCCGATCCACTTCCACACCCATGACACCTCAGGTGCCGCCGCAGCCACCATCCTCGCCGCCGCCGACGCGGGCGTCGATGCGGTGGACGCGGCGATGGATGCTTTCTCCGGTGGCACCTCGCAAGCTTGTCTTGGCTCCATCGTCGAAGCCACACGCTTCACCGAACGCGACACCGGCCTCGACATTGCCGCGATCCGCGAGATGTCGAACTACTGGGAAGCCGTGCGCGGCCAGTACTCGGCCTTCGAGAGCGGCCTCCAAGCGCCGGCCTCCGAGGTCTACTTGCACGAAATGCCGGGCGGTCAGTTCACCAACCTCAAGGCGCAGGCCCGTTCGCTCGGGCTTGAGGAGCGCTGGCATGAGGTGGCGCAATGCTATGCCGATGTGAACATGATGTTCGGCGACATCGTCAAAGTGACCCCCTCCTCCAAAGTGGTGGGCGACATGGCACTTATGATGGTGTCTCAAGGTCTCACACGCGATCAGGTCGAGGATCCGAAGGTCGATGTGGCCTTCCCGGACTCGGTCATCGACATGATGCGCGGCAACCTCGGCCAGCCGCCGGGCGGTTTCCCCGACACGATCATCAAGAAAGCACTCGGCAAGGAGAAGCCCAACACCGAACGCCCCGGCCTGCACCTCAAGGCTGCGAATTTCGACGAGCTTCGCGCCGAACTTCAAGCCAAGTTCCCTGACGAGGAGTTCGACGAGGAGGATTTCAACGGCTATCTGATGTATCCAAAGGTGTTCTCCGATTACGTCAGCCGCCACGAGCAATACGGCCCCGTGCGGGTGCTGCCGACGAAGAACTTTTTCTATGGCATGGAAGAAGGCGAAGAGATTTCGGCGACCATCGATCCGGGTGTGACGCTGGAAATCCGCTGTCAGGCGATTTCGGATATTACCGAGACGGGTGAGGTCAAACTGTTCTTCGAACTCAACGGCCAGCCGCGTACCGTGCGCGTCAAAGACCGCTCCGCCGCCGCTTCCGTCGCGGTCAATCCGAAAGCCGAGGTCGGCAACGTCAAACACGTCGGCGCTCCGATGCCAGGCGTCGTGGCGACCGTTGCCGTGGTGCCGGGACAGACCGTGAAGAAAGGCGATGTGCTTTTGACCATCGAAGCGATGAAAATGGAGACCTCCATCACCGCCGATCACGATGGCACGGTCAAAGCGGTCCATGTGATCCCAAGTTCGCAGATCGACGCCAAGGATTTGCTCGTCGAGTTCGAGTAAGACCGCGCGACAGAAGACAGAAAGCCCCGCTGAAGAGCGGGGCTTTTTTCATTCCAAAGGTTTCATGTCTTGCGGGTCAATACCAGAGACGTCAGCCCACCGAACACAAGCGCCCAAAGCGGAGCGCCGATACCTAGGAACGAGATGCCAGATACAGTGGTCATGAAGGTAACGAGGCCAGCTTCGCGCTGATCGGGATCTTTCAAAGCCGCCGTGAGGCTCGAAGAGATCGTATTGAGCAACGCCAGCCCCGCGACCGTGACCACGAGGGCTTTCGGCGCGATGAGGAACAGGCTGATCACAGCCGCCCCCATCAGCCCGACGATGGAATAGAGCACACCCGCGACCACCACCGCCTTGTAGCGCGTGGCCGGATTGTCATCCGCCTCCGGCCCCGCGCAGATTGCCGCCGTGATCGCCGCAAGATTGAAGGCGTAGCCCCCGAAGGGGGCAAGGATAAGAGAGGTCAGCCCCGTGACCGTGATCGAGGCGGAAACTGGCGGCTCATAGCCCGCCGCCTTGAGGGTCACGACACCAGGGACGTTTTGCGAGGTCATGGTCACGATATAAAGCGGTAGACCGACCCCGATGAGCGTCGCGAGGGTGAACTCGGGCATGACGAAGACGGGCTTGGCGATCTCGAAATTCACGTGCTGCGTCGTGTCAAAAGCCCCCGTGAGCGCACAGAAGACGATGCCGACCAAAAGTACCATTGGAATGGCAAACCGCGCGAACCAGCGTCGCCCGGCAAGGTAGGTCGCACACATCAGCCCCACCAGCAGCAGGTTTTCCTGCATTGAGGAAAACACCCCAAGGCCGAAGCGAAAGAGAATACCGGCGAGCATCGCACTGCCCAGCGCATCGGGAATGAAGCGCGAGAGCTTTTCGAACCAGCCCGTTACCCCGGTGAGCGTCAGCAACACCCCACAAAAGACGAAAGCCCCGATTGCCTGCGCCAGCGGCACACCTTCAAGGCTGATCACCAAAAGCGCCGCGCCGGGCGTGGACCATGCGGTGAGGATCGGCATGCGGTAGCGCAGCGACAGGATCAGCCCGCTGATCCCCATGCCGAGGCCCAGCGCCAGCATCCAGCTGTTTGCCTCCGCCTGTGTCGCGCCGAGGACGTCGATGGCCTGAAAGATGATCGCGACACTGCTTGTGTAGCCCAGAAGCACCGCGACGGCGCCAGCGACGATATGGGAGAGTTTCAGTCCGAACATGCGAAACCTCTGCAAAACGAGCGTTTGGATTTGAAGTGCCGCAATTGTGCGTTATAACGGCCAAGACCGCTATAACGCACGGACGCTATAACGCACAATAGGCAATCAGGCGAACCCATGAGTGACGACACGATCCGCATCCACCTGAAATCCGTGCGCACGGCTGCGGGCCTCAGCCTCGCGCAGACGGCGGAGGTGACAGGCGTAAGCAAGGCCATGTTGGGCCAGATCGAACGCGGGGAATCCTCCCCCACTCTGGCGACGCTCTGGAAGATTGCAAAAGGATTTCACCTGCCGCTCACGGCATTCATCGAAGACACGGTGCAAACCACCGGCAGCTACGCCCCGGCGCAGCCCCATCCGAAAAAGCTTGGCGCCAATATCGGCTATCAAACGGTGTTTCCCTTCGATCCCGTGTTCGGTTCGGAAACCTTTCTGATGACGCTAGAGCCGGGACAAAGCCATGTCTCGCAGCCGCATGACCGGGGTGTGGTCGAGGATGTCTTCGTGACCACGGGCGAGATGGAACTCTTGCATGATGGTGCATGGCGGGTTCTGCGCGCGGGCGACGGGCTCCGTTTCCCCGCTGATCAGCCTCATGGCTATCGGAACCAAGGCGACACGATCGCCCAGTTTCACAACACGATCCATTATCCGCGCAGCGCACAGGGTTAAACCGCGACGACGGGTCACGCCTCTTCGCTCGCGCATCGACTGTGCGGCAACACACAATGACTTTTGAATATGTTTGAATAAACTCGCACTATCCGACCGCTTTACGGCGCATGCGAACCTCCTCATTCAAAGACGCAGATATGACTCTCACACTGACCGCTTTCTACGCCGGACTGACCGGCTTGCTTTACCTTTACCTTTCGATCCACGTCATCAAACAGCGCATCGTCCTGCATCAAGGGCTTGGCGATGGCGGCGATGACACGCTCAACCGCCGCATCCGCGCGCATGGCAACTTCAACGAATACGCGCCTCTGACGCTGATTCTGATTGCCGGGTTCGAGGCGATGGGCGCCCCAGCCCTGTTCGTCCATCTCGCCGGGATCGTTCTTGTGGCCTCGCGCGCAATGCATGCTTACGGGATGCAAGGGGGCGACAAGGAGTGGGGCCGCAAATACGGCATCCTGTCGACCTTTGCCCTGCTGCTAGCCTTATCCGTCGCCGACATTCTGATGGCGATTTTCTGAAATCGAAAAAGGGGCCCAACGGCCCCTTTCTTTTAGTTCCGGTAGGCTCTGAGATACTGCCACTCGAAGAACCGCTTGGCCCAGTGGAAGACCCGGCATTTCGGCAGGGTGAGCGCGTGCTTGTAATTGCGGAACACCAGAATGCCCTTGTTCACCGAGTCGACGATGCAGACCAGCTCGGCCTTGAAATTATGGCTTGGCTCCCGCCCCGCCAGTTCATCGCCGATATTGGCAACGGCGGCCTCGGCCTGAAGATCGGCCTGATGCGCCTGTTTCGCGAGCCAGTCCGGCCCCGGATATGAACCGGTATCGCCCACGACATAGGTTTTCGGCCAGCCGACCACCCGACATTTTTCATCCGCCTGAATGAAGCCGCCGGCGCTGCGCGGCAATTCGGTGTTGTCGAGCCACAGAGGACCAGTCAGCCCGGACATGAACAGCACAAGGTCGGCGGGGATTTCCTCGCGCTCCGTCACAATCTTATCCGCCTCGATGCGCTGCGGTTTCGCACCGATATGCACGGAGATGTCACGTTTCCACATCTCACGCAGCAGACCGTCTACCGCTTTCGGCCCGAGACGTTGGCCGGGACGGTCCGAGCCGTTGAAGAAAACGAGTTTGAATTTGTCCCGCCGCCCCTGCTGGCGCAGCATTGTGTCGACTCCGAACAGGAACTCGAACATCGGCCCACCGCGCACCGCCTGCGGCTCTTTCGGGTTGGTGCCGAAACCAAAGGCAATCGTACCGCCCTCCATGTCGCGAATGCGGTCATGGATAAGCTGGCCATTCATGGCGCCTTCGCAGGGGATGATCGCATGTTCCGCCAGCCCCGGCATCTTCTTGAGATAGCGCCCGCCGGTCGCGATGATCAGCACGTCATTCGAAACGGCAATGGTCTCCGCCTCCGTCTCAACATCGACCGTGCGCCCCATCTCGCGCACATTGACCACGCGGCCCTTCAGCCAATCGACCTCTTCGCGGGCAAAGAATTTGCTCAGATCGACATCAATGTCGGACGCGCTCCGAAGCTCCGACGGCATCCAGATCAAACTGGGAAGATAGGTCAGATGATTGTTCGGCGAGACCACGGTGATACGGGCATTCATCTTGGCCTTGCGTATCTCGCGCACGGCGGTCAGCGCGCCGAAGCCACTGCCGAGGATCATGATATGGGTTTTAGGGTTGGTCATGGCACACCTGAGAAAGATTGTCTGGCCGCGCGGCCAGCTTGAAATACGATCGTGATCAGAGCCCGCCTTCCGGCCTCCGTCCTTAATCCACATCAAAGATATATTTAAAAAACAGCATATGTCTCTGCGTCAGGTTGACTATCCCGATCACAGCCGCGTGCATCGCCGATCTGATCGAGAACATACCACACGCCGAAAAGTCCAGTTTTAAGGCATCCGAGAAAAAATCTGCCCGAAGCGCGATTTTCCTCTTGCAGCCCCGGGCGGGATTTCATATCTCACGCCTCACCCGAAGGACGCGGGTGTAGCTCAGGGGTAGAGCGTTACCTTGCCAAGGTAAATGTCGTGAGTTCGAATCTCATCACCCGCTCCAATTCCTTCCGGTTGTGACCGTCACGGTCATGACCAGCCCCAGGAAGGACGTAACCGAACCGACGTCACAGGTTGGCACCCGAGCGGGTGTAGCTCAGGGGTAGAGCGTTACCTTGCCAAGGTAAATGTCGTGAGTTCGAATCTCATCACCCGCTCCAATTACAAAAAAGCCTCCCCTCGGGGAGGCTTTTTGCTTTTGCACAATCCCCCCGCCCATTGGCAAATCCCCTGACACGCGCGTATAAGCGGCATGAAGCGACAAAAGGGATGGCCCATGCGCAAAGCCACAATCAGCCGCCAAACTGCGGAAACCGAGATCACCGTCGAGATCAACCTCGACGGCACTGGCAAATATGACAACCAGACGGGCGTGGGCTTTTTCGACCACATGCTTGACCAGTTGTCGCGCCACTCGCTGATCGACATGACCATCCGCGCGAAGGGCGATTATCACATCGACGATCACCACACGGTCGAAGACACCGGCATCGCGCTGGGTCAGGCTCTGGTAAAAGCCGTCGGCGACAAAAAGGGCATCTACCGCTACGGCCACTTTGCCCTCGCCATGGACGACACGCAGGTCGCCTGCGCGCTCGATCTTTCGGCGCGCCCTTTCCTCGTGTGGAACGTCGAGTTTCCGACCGATAAGATCGGCGCGTTCGACACCGAACTGGTGCGCGAGTTCTTTCAGGCGTTGTCCACCAATGCGGGCCTCACACTGCACATCGACAAGGTGCATGGGATCAATTCCCACCACATCGCCGAGGCGGCCTTCAAATCCGTCGCACGCGCCCTGCGCATGGCGCTTGAGATCGATCCGCGCATGGCAGACAGCCTGCCTTCGACCAAGGGCGCGCTCTGAAGCGCGCCCGCACTGCATAGAGATAAAGACATGCTTACAGCACTCGTCGATTACGACAGCGGCAACCTCCACTCCGCGCATAAAGCCTTTGAACGCATGGCGCGCGAAAGCGGCGCGGGCACCATTGTCGTCACCTCCGAACCGGACGTGGTGGCAAAAGCCGACCGCATCGTCCTTCCGGGCGACGGCGCGTTTCCGTCCTGCAAGAAACAGCTGTTCGATTACACAGGCCTGTTCGAGGCCATCTCCGAGGCCGTCACGGAGAAAGGTCGGCCATTCATGGGCATCTGCATCGGCATGCAGATGATGGCGACCCGTGGCCTCGAATACGAGGAAACGAAAGGGTTTGACTGGATCGGCGGCGAAGTCGTTAAAATCGAGCCCTCCGACCCGAGCCTGAAAGTGCCGCATATGGGGTGGAACAACCTCCACATTGAGGGCGAGCACCCGGTGCTGGACGGTGTGAGCACGGGCGATCACGCCTATTTTGTCCACTCCTACCACTTCAAAGTGGCGGACCCGGCGCATCGTCTGGCCTATGTGAACTACGGCGAAGAGGTCACCGCCATCGTGGCGCGCGACAACATGATCGGCATGCAATTCCACCCGGAGAAAAGCCAACGGGCCGGTCTGCGTATCGTCTCGAATTTCCTCGCTTGGAAACCGTAAGATCTCAAGGCGTTCCCCCGAGAAAAGACAAAGGGGCCCGCAAGAGGCCCCTTTCTCATTTTTGACGCCTGGATTTATTGCACCCGCGTCCAGGTCTGCCCCTTACAGATCGGCCCGACGCAGCCTTTGACCTTCAGCGTATTGCCGGACAGCGTCATCTTCGAGTTGTAGACCTTGCCGGTCGACGGCTGCCAGATCTTGCCATCCTTATAGGACCCACCGCCTGCTGCGACCATGTCCCAAACGATTGGCTTGCCAATGTTCTCGGATTGAACCGGACCGCTTGCATCAAACGCCTTCGCAATGGTGCCGCAAATCTGCGCGCCACAGGGTTTGATCGAAACATAAGCATAATGCCCGTCATCGACCTGCGTCTTCCATGTGCCTTCCACCGGATCGGCAGCAAAGGCAGGCGCTGCCAGCGCCAACGCGGTCACGACCGCAGTCGTAAATCGTTTCATAGTATATCCTCCCTAGATGCCCATATCCTGATCGGGCGAACGACTTTGAAGCAAGACTAACGCAACGGCACATTTCTTCCAAAGCGGGTTTTGCATTTCCCCGGCAATCATGCCAAAGGAAGCGCGACAGTTTCACGACAGGAGCGCCAGCCCATGATCCTCTATCCCGCCATCGACCTGAAAGACGGCAATGCCGTGCGACTTTACAAAGGCGAGATGGAGAAGGCGACGGTGTTCAACGAGAATCCGGCCGCACAAGCGCTTGAATTTGTCGAAGCGGGCTGCGAGTGGTTGCACCTTGTCGATCTCAATGGCGCGTTTGCGGGTGAGCCGGTGAACGCAGCCCCCGTCGAAGAGATTCTCAAACAGTGCAAAGTTCCCGCCCAACTCGGCGGCGGCATTCGCGACATGAAGACCATCGAGATGTGGCTGTCCAAAGGCCTTGAGCGCGTGATCCTCGGCACCGTTGCCGTCGAGAACCCCGATCTGGTCCGCGAAGCCGCGAAAGCCTTCCCCGGCCATGTTGCGGTCGGCATCGACGCCCGCAAAGGCATGGTCGCGACCAAAGGCTGGGCCGAAGAGACCAACGTGAACGCCACCGATCTTGCGAAATCCTTTGAGGACGCGGGCGTCTCGGCCATCATCTACACCGACATCAACCGCGACGGCGCGATGAAGGGCCCCAACATCGAAGAAACCGCAGCCTTGGCCAATGCCGTGTCGATCCCAGTGATCGCAAGCGGCGGCGTGTCGTCGATTGCCGATCTAGAAAACCTCAAAGCCTGCGGTGCCCCGCTCAATGGGGCTATCTCGGGCCGCGCGCTTTACGATGGGGCGATTGATCTGGCGGAAGCGCTCATGGTGATGAAGGCTTGAAGAAAGCCCTCTACACCCTCCTCTCCCTCGGCATCGCGCTCTGCCTTGCCCCGATCCCGGCGCTGATCTGGGTGTCGTGGTTCGCAGAGCGCCATGGCTGTCGCGTGGATGAGGCGGGCGTTTATCCTTGTATCGTGAACGGGCATGACTGGGGTGGCACGCTTGCCGGATTGGGTATGACAGGCTGGCTTTTGCTGTTGACCTTGCCACTCGCGGCTCTTCTGGCCCTTGCACTTGTGATCCTGATCGTGGTCGATCTAATCCGTCGCCCCCGCCGCCGATAGCCCTGCGTCAACATGCTCCTATCTTTGTGCTAGATTTCACCTTTCAGTGAACGCCATCAACATCACCCGAAGAGTACCGATGGCACAGGTTCAACATATCCCCCTCCCCTCGACTTCTCACCTATGGACCAAAGTCCTGCCCGGAGATTTCATCGACGGTTACGCCGTCAATAGCGCTCTGTCGCCGCGTGAGGCCGCGAACATCGGCCTGACTATGCCCGGCTGGGCCGACGCGCTTTTGCGCCTGCGCAATTGGATCGTGAAGCCTCTCGGCCTGAAAACAGAGATCGCCGACAGTGGCGAGGACGCGATGTTTCCGGTGGAATACGAAGGCAAAGACGAGCTCATCATCGGCACCGACGACACCCACCTGAATTTTCGCATTTGCATCCGACAAGACGCGGGGCGTATTCACATGGCGACCTGGGTTCATCGCAACAATGCACTGGGGCGGGCGTATCTGATGATCGTCAAACCGTTTCACGTGCTGATCGTGCGGAACGCCATGCGCCGGATCGCCCGCGCCGCATGAAACGCGCTCTTTCCGTCTTTCTGCTCCTTTGGACGCTGCCCATCGTAACGGCCCTCATGTCTTGGGTGGTGAGCCTGATCACCGGTTGCGGTCTGATCAGCGATATGTTCGAACCGCTGTCTTGCAAAATCGGCGGGAAAGAATGGGGGCTGGCCCTGTACTTCAGCTTCGTCCCCGTGGTTTTCACGTTTCTTATGAGTCCGCTTGCCCTAATTGCCATCTTGTTGCGCCTCTGGCTTGGCCGTCGCACAGCGTCCAAATGATTGCATCGCGCGCGTCGGCGCAGTAAGCCATGGCCGACACTGACGAAAGGCGCGCGCCCCATGCTCAAAACCCGCATCATCCCCTGCCTCGACGTGGCCGATGGCCGTGTGGTGAAAGGCGTGAATTTCGTGGACCTGATCGACGCGGGCGACCCGGTCGAGAGCGCCCGGGCCTATGATGCAGCAGGCGCCGATGAGCTGTGTTTTCTGGACATCCACGCCACCCATGAGAACCGCGGCACGATGTACGACCTTGCGACCCGCACCGCCGAACAGTGCTTTATGCCGCTGACCATCGGTGGCGGTGTGCGGACCACGGAAGATGTGCGTAATCTCCTCCTTGCCGGTGCCGACAAAGTGTCCTTCAACTCGGCGGCGGTGGCCGATCCGGACGTGATCGCCCGCGCGGCAGATCACTTTGGCAGCCAGTGCATCGTCTGTGCGATTGATGCGAAAACCATCGAATGGGACGCCGAGGGCAATCCGACCAAATGGGCGATCTTCACCCACGGGGGCCGTAAAGCCGCGCTCGACAAAGACGGTCATCCAATTGACGCCGTGGAATTCGCCAAGCTGATTGAGAGCAAGGGCGCGGGCGAAATCCTTCTGACCTCGATGGACCGCGACGGCACCCGCGCAGGGTTCAACTTGCCAATGACCCGCACCATTGCAGATGCCGTGAACATTCCGGTCATTGCCTCCGGCGGGGTCGGCAATCTCGACCACCTCGTCGAAGGTGTCACCGAAGGCCACGCGAGCGCCGTGCTCGCCGCCTCCATTTTCCATTTCGGGGATTACACCATTCAGGAGGCCAAAGACTACATGGCCGCCAAGGGTATCCCCATGCGTCTAAATTAATGCGTCTCAACTAAGGAGCTGGCCATGTCCGTTCTGCACGATCTCGAACAGGTCATCCTGTCCCGCAAATCCGCCGATCCGGAAAGCTCCTGGACCGCGGAACTTTTCGCCAAAGGGCCGCAGAAATGCGCCGAGAAATTCGGGGAAGAGGCCGTCGAGGCGATCATCGCCGCCGCCATCGACGACAAGGAAAACCTCACCTACGAGGCCGCCGACGTGCTCTATCACATGCTGGTCATGCTGGCCGCGCGGGATATTCCGCTCGACGATGTGCTGGGTGAACTGGCCCGCCGTCAGGGGCTTTCGGGAATTGCGGAAAAGGCCTCTCGCGGCTGACGCTCCCATCAGCTTCAAAAACGTTTCAAATTCCGCCTCAAAGCCCGAGCCGGGGAATTTCAATGGCCGGACAACGGTCCATCACGACTTCAGCGCCCTGCGCATGGGCCAGAGCGGCGGCTTTGTCATTGATGATGCCAAGCTGCATCCAGACGTATTTCAGCCCCTTGAGATGCTTGAGCGCATCCTCAACCACATGCATCACTTCGTCTGAGCGGCGGAAGATGTCGACCATATCCACAGGTTCGTCGATCTCCTCCATCGAGGCAACGACGGTCTGGCCAAACAAGGTCTTGCCTGCCTGCCCCGGATTGACCGGGATGACCTTGTAGCCGCGTGCGGTAAGGAACGTCCCAACCTGATGTGAGGGGCGTTCGGGGCGCGGAGACGCGCCAACGAGGGCGACCACTTTCGTGTCTCCAAGGATGCGGGCGATATCGATATCTGTCAGCTGATCAACATATGTCATGAGAGAAACCATAGCGCGTTCTGAGAAAGAAAAAAGCCCGGGCACAAGGCCCGGGCAAAGGTATGGAACGAGGGACAGTGAGAACAACGCGCGTGTTCCAAACTGCGCGTTTCACCAGGATAGATAGGTGGTCGTTCTCCATATTGAAGAGTTTGTAAGAAAAACGTGAACGACATGTGAATTCGTCGCACCTTTCTCCCGTCTTCATCAGCCTCGCGTTGCGACTGCATAAAGCGCCACCGCAGCGGCATTCGATACGTTGAGCGACCCGAAATCTCGCGCGAAGGGGATTTTCACAAGCTGATCCACGGTTTCGCGTGTCTTCTGGCGCAGCCCCGGCCCCTCAGCCCCCAGCACAAGCGCCACAGGACGGCCCTTGAGACCGCCAAGCGCCTCATCAATCGTCACCTCAGCTTCGCCGTCGAGCCCCAGGCAGGCAAAGCCCAACTCCTGCAACTTGAGAATCGTCTCGGAGAGGTTGCGCACCCGCAGATAGGGCTGGCGTTCCAATGCCCCGGATGCAGTTTTCGCCAAGGCCCCGGTCTCCGGCGCAGCGTGACGCGCAGTAGCAATCACGGCTTCCGCGCCGAACACTTCGGCAGACCGCAGAATCGCGCCGACGTTATGCGGATCGGTCACTTGGTCCAGAAGCACGACAGAGGGCACGCCCTCCCCCGCCGCCAAACAGACTTCTTCAACAGCCCCCCATTTGAGCGGCTTCACCTCAAGCATGGCCCCTTGGTGCACCGACCCCGGATCAATCGGCACGCCGTGATTGCGCGGATCGTGGAATTTACGCGGATCGATTTCTTCCGGCGCGATCCCGCAGGCGGCAATTTCGGTTTCGAGTTTCGCCATGGCGTTTTTCGTCACCAACAGCCGCAGTTTCTCCCGCGCAGGATTGGCCAGAGCGTCACGCACCGCATGAAGCCCGAAAAGCCACACGGTTTCCTGCGCCGATTTGCGCTTCTGCTGCTCTTTTTCGATGACCCACTTGGGTTTTTTCATGGCTCTGCCGTCCCGGTTTGAATGCTTTCCCCTTCCTGCCGCGCGCAATCTCTAAGTACAAGTCATTTTCCTGTTGACGCCCCCCGAACTCGCTTGTATCCACCCCCCCACACAACGCGGAACGGTCGAGCGAATGAACGACCAAGACTGCGAAAAGTGGGCGACGGGCTGCAAGGTGCGGCAGCGGACTGTAACTCCGCCGAGGAGACTCATGCCTGGTTCGATTCCAGGGTCGCCCACCACTTTTCTCCAGACACTGTATCCGAGAAAGCTGGCGAAGCTTATAAAGCTTATGTCTCGCTCCCTCCCTCTAGGGCAGCCCCCGTCCCATCATCTCAACAAGAGGTCGGCTTCTTCCGCCGCCACCGGTTCGGTATGATTCTCCGCAATGGCTTTTTCACATGCCGACGAATCCCATTTTTTCTCAAAACAACCTTTAGGCGAGCAATTTCAATAAGATACCGACATGCGTGATTATTCCCGCTAAGCCCCTCAATTCATGAATTTTCCCAAAAATGATATGTATACATCCATATGCAAAAATCATGATTTTGACATATTTTCAGGAGGACTTTTCCTTAAATTGCCCTTTTCCCAACGCCTTTCGAACAAAGCGTTCCCTCAAAACCCTCCTCTCAGACGAACCTAAAAACCTCCCCAAATAAAGAACGTACACTATGAATATCTCTGATCTCAAAAACATCTCCGGCTTCATCGGAGCCTGCCTCGTGGATAGCGAAACCGGCCTCATGCTCGCCAGCGAGACAAGCCGCATCCCCTTCGATCTCGAAGCCGCTGCCGCAGCGAACACCGAAGTCGTCCGCGCCAAGAGCAACGCCATGCGCGTGCTTGGGCTGGGGGATGACCATATCGAGGACATCCTCATCACCCTTGGCACACAGCTGCACCTGATCCGTCCGCTGACCTCCGTCCCGACTGTGTTTCTCTACGTCGCGCTTGACCGCTCGAACGCGAATCTTGGCATGGCGCGCCTCAGCCTGAAGAAAGTCGAAGGCACGCTCACCTTCTGATCCTGTTCGGGCAACTGGCACACGCAAGTGCTTGTCGGTTGCCCAAATCGGAGCGCAATGTGCTCCAATCCCTCCTCCACATTTGACATTGGCCGTTCCTTTTAGGAGTTTGCACCAATGTCAAAATTCACAGCCAGACTCAGCGACGACCGCCAGACGTTCATCCTCAGAGGGAACATCTGGTTCAACGAATATCCCGTCTCCCAATTGGACAAATGGCTGAGCTTCTACCGCGACATGAAGGCAACCCACCCAAAGTCGGGCAGTAGCTACGATCCAGCGATCCAGGCTTTGGAAAAACTGCAAGCCAGCTTGACGACGGGTGCCTGAGCTCTGTCGAAAACAAGCCTCATCGTCACCAAACATTTTCACGCTCTCTCAAGATAATCTTCATTCTGACGTGCCATGCTCGGCCCACCCGACTTTTTCGGAGTTGCGCATGACTGATGCTTTGACGCCCCAAGACCTACCTGCCCTTGTGGCTGAAACCTTCTCACATGCGCCGCTGCACACACATCGCGGACGCCTTCAGACTGTTAAAGCGCTAAAGGCACGGGTTGCCGAACTCGAAATAGAGGGCTGGGGACAACAGCAAGCCCAGCTCGAACTGAACAAGCTCATCGCGCGCAATTTTTTATTGCAGGGACTTCCCTGCGACCTTCCGGGTTTCGACGCGGAGAAGACGACTGGGGTCAGCGCATGGGACACCGATCTGCAAGAAGAACGCCTCTCCCCGGATTTCGCCCCGACCATATTTACGCGCAGACCCGGGCTGTTCGGTTGGCTCGCTCAATTCAAGCGCCCGCCAGCCCCGCCCGGCGCGCAGCTCGGCAATCCCTCAGACACCACAACGCCCGAACCGTTCCAACATCTCAGTCGGACCGTACAGTCGTCAGAAGGTATCATCGATTACCACGCAGCGTGGCGATACGATCCCGCCTGCCAGCTTATGCTCAACCTTGCCTGCGGCGGACGTCGGCAGGTTCGATTTGAAACGCGCTGCGACAGTTTCCGGCACGCTTTGGAGCATCTTCACGCCACCTTGGAGAAGCGCGGCATGACATTGGCGCTCATGGCGTTTTCACCCGGCGCGCAATGGGCTGACAGCGCCGCAGACTGCGAAACGCTGAACCTGTCCGATGGCCGTGTGGTGCATGGCTTAGCCCTCAGTGTCGATCCGCCGGAGATCGTCAGTGCCGCGCCGATATCACAAGACCGAAAAGAGGCTTGAACACCGGATCAAAAGCCTCAGACTTGCCAGCAACACCTCTCCCCACAAAGGAACGGGCATGGAACTGCGCAACAAGGAACTCACCTACGAGGGCCCGGGCGGCCCCTTCATTGGCACCCTGCACTGGGACGCCGATCTGGATGGTCCCCGCCCCGGCGTGCTCGTCGCGCATGCTTTCAGCGGGCGCAAACCTTTTGAAGAACAACGCGCTCAGGAACTCGCGGCTCTTGGCTATGTCGGTTTCGCGATCGACTATTACGGAAATGGCTGGAGTTCGAACGATCCGGCGGAGGCCCATGCCGTCAAAGGGAAGCTTGACGCGGATCGCGCAACGCTCGCCGCGCGCATGGTGGCAGCGCTTGAAACCTTGAAGGCGCAGGATTTGGTCGATGCCGAACGCACCGCCGGGATCGGCTATTGCTTTGGCGGCAAGGCAGTGCTCGATCTCGCCCGCGAAGGCGCAGACATCTGCGGCGTCGCATCGTTCCACGGCATTCTAGACCGTGCGGAGAGCGCGCCGGACGTGGACATTTCGTCAGAAGTTCTGGTCCTGCACGGATGGGACGATCCGCTGGCAAAACCCGACAGTGTTTTAACCTTTGCTCAGGAGATGACGGAGCGCGGTGCACGCTGGCAGCTCAACGCCTTTGGGCATACGGGCCACGCTTTCACCAACCCGGCCGCAAAACCGGGGATGCAACCGGGCTTTGGCTATAGCGAGACAGCGAGCGCGCGCGGCTGGAAAACGATGGTCGATTTTCTCGCCGAGATTTTCGGCTGAGCGCGAGTTGCCTACTGAATCTCGATGGCGGCACGCTCATACTGCGTCTGCTCAGACGTGCCGTCGTCGAAGATCACGTTGAGATCGACCGTCTCGATCGTTCCGGGCGGGAAACTCACCAAAATCGCGTCGAGCGTTTCCGCCTTGAGCGCATTGGGTTGGGCCGTGTCGAGATAACAGGGCTCCATCGCGAAAGGCACCATCTCGGCACCGTTCAGCGAATAGAAAATCTCCGTCAACCCACAGCGCCAGCTCAGGAGATTGGTGAAGTAGAGCAGATCCTTGCCATCGTAATTGCGCACCGCGATCCATTGCGGCTTGGTCGCCTGCAAGATCGGCTTCACCTCCGCCGCAGTGGTGAAGTTTTCAGCCTGCGCGGCATGGGCAGCCACAAAAAAAGCAAAAGCCCCCATACCCTTGGTCATACTCGGCAACATCAAAACAATCCTTTTTCTAAGAAGGAATTAGCGCCTTTAGGTCGTCCATAAACCACCCTATAGTCCCCCTAACCTCCCCGGTCCGACAGTTCACCCCAACAGAGTTCGTGCATGACCAGTAAGCCTCAAAACCCTGCCCCGTTCAATGTTGTCGTCATCGGTCAGGATGGGCGCTTGATGTATGAGGCGCTTTTGTTCGCGGCATCGCTTCGTGCGATGGACCCGGACTTCAAGGGCAAACTTTTCATCGCGGAGCCACAGCCCGGCGAAAAATGGACCGATGACCCGCGCATGAAACAGGCCGATCTGTTGGCCGCGCTGAAACGTCTGGGCGCAGAGGTACTTCCTTTTGAGAACCACCATTTCGGACAAAGCTATCCCTATGGCAACAAGATCGAGGCACTTCTGTCGCTGCCCGAAGGCGAGCCCTTTGTGTTCTTTGACAGCGACACGCTGATCACCGGGCCGCTTTCCTCTGTCCCCTTCGATTTCTCCTGCCCCTGCGCCTCCCTCAAGGTCGAGGGCACTTGGCCGCAAATCGAATTGTACGGCCCCGGCTATACGGAAATTTGGAAATCGCTGTACGACCGGTTCGGGTTGGAGTTCGACAGTACGCTCGATCTGGAACAGCCGAACGAATATTGGAAACGCTACCTCTATTTCAACGCGGGATTCTTCTTCTATGAGTGCCCCCGCAAATTCGGCCAGCGCTTCCTCGAATACGCTTTGGAAATCCGGGACAATCCGCCCGAAGCGGCGAGCCTGCAAACCTTTGACCCTTGGCTCGATCAGGTTGCTCTGCCGCTCGTGATCCATTCTTTTGGCGGCGCGCGAAAGACGATCCCGGACGACACGCTCGACGGCGCGATCTCCTGCCACTACCGCACCTTCCCGCTCCTTTTTGCACGCGAGAAGGATCGCGTGGTTGATGTTCTGCGAGAGGTTGCGAAACCGAATTGGATCAAAAAGGTGCTCAAGGAATATGAACCGATCAAGCGGCTCGTGTACCAACCGAAGGGCGACAAAATCCGCGCGATGTTTGATCGCGAGAACCTGCCACGCCGGGAAAAAATGATCCGCAATCAGATCAAGAAAGCCGGGCTTTGGATGCGTTAAGCCCCTCGGGCCTCTGCGCTATAGTCTGACCCGGCAAGGTTTCGCCAGCCGGTCGGGGCTCACCTCAACCTCAGCCCGGTTTCGCTTTGCATGCCCGAGAAGCTGCGTTAGGGTGCCCCGTGACCCCGGGACCAGTCGAGCCAGCATACGGAAATGAAACCGAATTTTGCCCTGAATTTGAGCCATGACGGCATCATGCTTTTGCACCGCGCTTCGCATGGATGGCACATCACGGGGGAAGTCGCGCTTGATGATCCGGATATGGCCGCGAAACTCGCCGAATTGCGCGAACGCGCGACCACCATTTCCACCGCAGGCCTTGCCACCAAGTTGGTGATCCCGGACAGCCAAATCCTGTATCGCGACATCCCCGACCCCGGACCGGACGAACGTGACGCTGCCATTCGAGCCGCTCTGGATGGCGCAACGCCCTACGCTTTGGACGATCTCGTGTGGGACAGCACCGTGGCGGGACAAAGGATCCAGATCGCCGTCTTGGCCCGCGAAACGCTGGACGAAGCGGAAAGCTTTGCGATGGAGCATCGGTTTAATCCCGTGTCCTTCATTGCCATGCCCGCAGACGGCGTATTCGAGGGCGAACCATTTTTCGGCCGTGCGCGCAATGCCGACACTCTGATCGGCGCCGAGAGCGTCATTGAGCCAGACAGCAAGCCCATCGAAATCCTGCCCCAGCGCGCCGTTCCAACAGCGGAACCGCTGATCGCCCCGACGGACACTCTGGCAGAAAACACCGCTGGTTCCACTGAGGAGCCCGAGACCCTGTCGCCTCCTCTCGCGGAGAACGAAACCGCATCAACCGCCCCCGAGGAACAAGACAGCGTTTTGGCGGAGACACCTCCCGCAGAGGCAGACACCGCTCCGGAAGAACAGTCGTCTCCAGCGGAACAGGAAAAGCTCCCACCCGAGAGTTCTGAACCAACAAACGTCCCGACATCGACCTTTCACAGTCGGCGACAGACTGAGAGCGAGACACCGGACGCCAAGGCTGACACAACGACAGCGAAGGCCACGCCGATCCTGTCGGCTCAACCGTCCCGCGTTCTCTCCGCGATTGCCCCCTCCCTTGGCAAAGAGGCCAGTAAACCCGAAGCTGAGACCTCTGACACTGGCGATGTGCCCGGTGCAGACGCGCCTGTAGAGCGGCCACAGCTTTCCGTGACATCTGCCGAACTGCCGATTGAGGAGCTCGAAGAGGCTCCGAAACCCAAAGCGCCACGCCCGGGCAAAGCCGCCCCCCTGCCCGAGCCGCCGCCCATGCCTGCCCCCATCGTCCCCGCGAAAAAGGTGGAGCCGCAAGTTGGCAAGGCGCGCAATGGCGCAGGTGCGTTGGGCAAATTGAAATCTCTGTCTTCGCTCGCTGCGAAATCGGCGGAGAAACCCGCCGCAAAGGTCGCGAGCAAGCCCGTTGCCTCAACGGAAGACATCGTCAAAGCCCCCTTGCCAAAGACCTCATCCGCAGCGGGCGAAGACATGTCGCCCTTGTCGGATCGGGCTGCGGGTCTCGACCGTGTTGAGAACTCCGAGGACGAGGCAGAGGCTCTGACCGTCTTCGGTGCACGTCGCAGGAACCGCGAAGCCCGCAACAAACCCCGCCATTTCGGTCTTAAACTCACCGGCGGTCTGGTCGTACTTTTGCTGTTGGCTGGCCTCGCTGCCGGGTTGCTCCCGGACGGCGACACTTCAGACAGTCCGCCAGTTGTTGAAGACACGCAGAGCAGCTCCATCGTTCCCGCTCCGGGCAGTGAGGAAACCTCAACCGAGAGCACCCTGCTGCCGGAGACCGACACATCGACGGATGAAACCGACGTCGCGCAGTTGGAGACCAACGCCGAAGACGAAGAAGCCGAGCTGACGCCCGAACTTCTCGAACAAGCCACCGTCCCTGCGCCGCCGTCCGAAGAGCTTGCCGAGGATGCGCTCGACACCGAAGCTCTCGCCGCACGGTATGCCGCGACGGGCATCTGGCCGCTGGCCCCAGTTTCCGGGACGGGAGAGAGCGTCGAAGATGATCTGAACGCGCTTTATACAGCGTCCATCGACCACAAGATCGCCTCGCAGGATGCCGTTGCTCTGCCGGAAGCCTCCCGCCATGTCGGCGAGACAGCCCCGCGTGCCGCCCTGCCGCCCGCGCCCTTGGGGACGCGTTACGATTACGATGAGGACGGTTTCATTCGTGCGACGCCTGACGGCACCGTGATGCCCGATGGCGCGGTGGTGTATGCCGGGCGTCCAGCGGCCACCCCGAAACCGCGCCCCGGCAGTGCCGTGGATGAAGCCGTGGAAAGCGCCCTCGCTCCCGCGCGTCAAAATGAAGACAATCCGCAATTTCTTGCCCTTGCCAAGTTTCAGCCGAAGCTGCGACCCGAAAGTTTGGTCGAGAACAACGAAAAGGCCAATCTGGGCGGTCTGACCCGTGCGGAACTTGGTCGGATCAAACCGCAGCCGCGCCCGGCTTCGGCGCAGGAACTGGCGGCTGAAGAGGCGCGGTCCTCCGGTGCTGACCAAGCAGATCGGACTGCCCCTGTCGTGACGGCCTCGCTCATTCCGAAAGCCCGGCCACAGAATTTTGAGAAACTCGCTTCTGCTGCCCGCGCCGCCGAAGCGGCCGCTGCTGCTGCGGCAGATGCCGGGACGACCGCCAGTTCCGCAGCTGAAAAGGTCACAGCGCGCGTTCCTGAGAGCACGCTCCCGAAAAGCGGCCCGGCCAATGTCGCCCGCGCTGCGACGGTCAACAATGCGATCAACTTGCGCAAGCTGAACCTGATGGGGGTCTACGGCTCAAGCTCCGACCGCCGCGCTTTGGTGCGCTTGCCTTCGGGGCGCTTTGCCAAGGTGAAAGTCGGCGACAAGCTCGATGGTGGGCAGGTTCAATCGATTTCCTCGGACAGCCTTACCTATGCGAAACACGGCCGCGCGATCACGCTTGAAATCGGCGGTTGAGTTCTCATCCACCGTCGATTGCGACATGTCTTTTTCGGAATAAGCTCAAAGCGATGCCGGAAAACGACATTCGTCACTTGTCGATGCCTAAGAAGCCTTTATCTCTTTAAGGCGAAACATGACTATGGGCTGAGACCGCCCCTTTGCTCCGATGAAAGGAAGCCTCGCCGATGGAAGGCGCACTGACCCAAGCCGTTATCTATCTTGCAGCTATGGTCGTGGCCGTGCCTCTCGCCCGACGTCTCGGGCTCGGGTCGGTTCTGGGCTATCTCTTAGCCGGGATGGCCATCGGGCCGCTGTTCGGAATGATCCAGCATTCGGAAAGCACCGACCTTATGCACTTTGCCGAATTCGGTGTGGTGATGATGCTCTTCCTGATCGGCCTGGAACTGGACCCGCGCGGCCTTTGGGAGATGCGGCACAAGCTATTGGGCCTCGGTGGGTTGCAGATCACACTCACGACAGCGGCGATTATGGGGCTGGCGATCTGGGCGGGGCAAACCTGGCAAACGGGGCTGGCGCTCGGGATGATCTTGTCCTTGTCCTCCACGGCTGTGGTTTTGCAGACGTTATCAGAAAAGAAGCTGATCCATACCGGCGGAGGTCGAGCAAGTTTCTCTGTCTTGCTCACACAAGATATCGCAGTGATCCCAATGCTGGCACTCATGCCGCTCTTGGCGGTGGGATCACAGCTCAAGCTCAACCCGGATGGCTCGATCAGCCGCGGAGCTGACGCGGCCCATGATGCCGCAACGCATGGCGCCTCTCTCGTGGCCGGCCTCCCCGGCTGGCAGGTCACACTGGTGACGCTGGGCGCTGTGGGCGCGATCATCTTGGCCGGGGTCTTCCTCACCCGCCCCGTGTTTCGCTACATCCATTCCGCCAACATGCGCGAGATTTACACCGCCGTGGCCCTGCTCATCGTCATCGGCATTGCGCTTTTGATGAGTGCCGTGGGCCTGTCCCCCGCGCTCGGCACCTTTCTCGCAGGCGTCGTACTGGCGAACTCGGAATTCCGCCACGAGTTGGAAAGCTCGATTGAACCCTTCAAAGGCCTGCTGCTCGGCCTGTTCTTTATCGCAGTCGGGGCCGGGATCAATTTCACCGTTCTCTTCCACGACCCGTTGACCATCGTCGGCCTGACCGTGGCTCTGATGGTTCTGAAAGGCGTGATCCTATTCGCCATCGGGCTGATCTTCAAACTGCGCAAGCGAGCGCAGTGGCTGTTTACCCTCTCTCTGGCTCAGGCCGGGGAATTCGGCATGGTGCTCACCACCTTCTCACTGCAACAAGGCGTGCTGTCGTCTTATCTCGGCGAGCGCGTGCTTTTGGTCATCGCCTTGTCGCTGATGTTCACGCCGCTGTTCTTCATGCTGCATGATTATCTGCGCACGAAACTGTCGGAACGGGTGGAAGATCAGCCGGAAGACAACATCGATGATCAGCAGAAAATCATCATCGCGGGCATCGGGCGCTTTGGCCAAGTGGTGAACCGGCTGGTGCAGGCCTCCGGCTTTCAAACCACCGTCTTGGATCACGATCTGAAAACCATTCAGCTGATGCGCAAATTCGGGTTCAAAGGCTTCTTTGGCGACCCGACCCGTCCGGAACTCCTGCACGCGGCGGGCATCGATACCGCACGGGTTCTGGTGATCACGCTCGACGACCCGCAAGCCGCCACCCGTCTCGTGAAATACGCACGGTCCCTGCGGCCCGATCTTTTCATCATCGTGCGCGCCCGTGACCGTATCCATGTCTATGAACTCTACAAAGCCGGGGCCGATAAAATCGTGCGCGAGATGTTCGACAGCAGTCTGCGCGCCGGACGGTATGTGCTCGAGGAAATGGGCTTCTCCGAATATGACGCGGCCATGACTGAAAAAGCCTATTACCAACATGATCGCGAAGCTTTGCGGTCTTTGGCGGAACTTTGGGAGCCGAACAAACCCACGTCCGAGAACCCGGCCTATATCGAGCGCTCGAAAACGCTCGACAAGGATTTCGAAGCGGCGCTGCTCACGCAGTTGGAACAGAGCCGCAAGAAAGACAGTGCAGCCTAAAGCGCTTCTCAAAACAGTGAGACAACGCTGACCTCCCGTCCTTTACTTGTCCGACACCCCGGCTTCGGCAAAGGTCGCCATGCCCGACAAGCATTCCACGGCAGCTTTGACCAAAGGCATGGCCAGCCCCGCGCCGGAGCCCTCGCCCAAACGCAGCCCCATCGACAGAAGTGGCTCCTTACCGATGCCGCGCAACACCGCCCCGTGAGCCGCTTCGGCAGAGACATGGCCCGCGATACAGTGATCCAGCGCACCCGGCACCGCTTTCTCAAGCGTGGCCGCCGCCGCGCAACAAATGAAGCCATCGAGCACCACCGGGATACGCAGATGCCGCGCCCGTGCGATCGCGCCCGCCATCGCCGCCACCTCGCGCCCGCCCAGCGAGGCAAGAATGTCCAAGGGAGATTTGTCCCCGTGCAGGGCAACGCCCGCCGCACAAACCTCTTCCTTGATCTTCAGCCCGGCGTCATCGACCCCGGTGCCGCGCCCAACCCAATCGGCCGCCGCGCCACCGAACAATGCATTGGCAATCGCCGCAGCAGACGTTGTGTTCCCTATGCCCATTTCGCCAACGACCAGCAAATCCGACTGCGGATCGACCTGCTCCCAGCCCACTTTCAGGGCGGCGACACATTCCGCCTCAGTCATCGCGGGGGCTTCGGTAAAGTCTGCGGTGGGGCGATCCAATTCGATCGGATGGATCGACATCGTGGCTCCGGCGTTGCGGGCAAGTTGGTTGATCGCAGCGCCGCCGTGCTCGAAATTCGCCACCATCTGCACGGTGACTTCGGTCGGGAAGGCCGACACGCCACGCGCGGCAATCCCGTGATTGCCCGCAAAAATAGCCACTTGTGGGCGAGAGATGCTGGGCCGCGCCTCCCCGCGCCATGCGGCATACCAAATCCCGATCTCCTCAAGCCGCCCAAGCGAACCCGCAGGCTTCGTCAGCTGGCCATTGCGCGCCTCCGCCCCTGCTTTCGCCCCAAGATCCGGCCCCGGAGCCGCTTTCAAAAGCGCCTCGAACCCTGCAAGATCGGAAAAAGTCATGCCCAAGTCTCCCTCATTGAATTCGGCTCACCGAGCTTCTATCCCCTGTAGGTGAGCAAGGACAGGACCGAATGTTCACGAGGATGCCATGACCCTACGTTTCAGACCGCAAGCCCCCGACATCGCCACAGCGCTCGCGCTTTTGACTCGCATTCCGGTGCGCGCCGGTTTCGAGCGCAGCGCTCAATCGGCATGGGCCTTTCCTCTGGCCGGATTGGCGGTCGGCTTGGTCGCGGGAGCCGTGGCCACGATCGCGGGTTGGTTCGGGCTCGGAGCGGGGCTGATCGCCGGCTTTGCCTTGGCGGCCTTGGTGATCACGACAGGCGCAATGCATGAGGACGGGATGGCAGATTGCGCAGACGGGTTCTGGGGCGGGTTCGACCGCGCGCGCCGTCTTGAGATCATGCGCGACAGCCGGATCGGTGCCTATGGCGTCCTTGCCCTGATCCTTGCCCTCCTGCTCCGGTTCACCGCGCTCTCATCCTTGGCGCATGAGGACGTGATCGTCACCGGTATGATCGCCGCCGCCATGCTGTCGCGCGCCGCGATGCCCTATCTCATGACCCTCCTGCCCCATGCGCGCCAAGACGGACTGTCGGTCACAACGGGACGCCCGCCACGCGATGCCGCCAGCCTCGGTGCAGTCATCGCCTTTCTCTTATCCTGGATCGTGGTCGGCTTTGTTCCGACCATTCTTGCCAGCTCAGCCATCGTGGCGACCACCTATGCCGTTGCACGGATCGCGCAAACGAAGATCGGCGGGCAAACGGGGGATGTTCTGGGGGCTACTCAATTGCTCGGGGAGATCGCCGCGCTCACCGTGTTCACGGCCTTGGTGTAACCCCGCATAAGAAAACCGCCACAAGGTCTCCCTCGCGGCGGTTCTAACGATTAGCTTAAGACGGAACGTCTTAGGCAGCGCGGCTGACCAGAACGTCGTCCACTTTCTTCTGAGCTTCCGCTTCACCGGTGCCGGACACGGCAGCGACTTCGCGGGTCAGGCGGTCAAGAGCCGCTTCATAGAGCTGACGCTCGGAATAGCTCTGCTCGCGCTGATCGTCGGTGCGGTGCAGGTCGCGCACCACTTCGGCAATGGCGATCAGGTCGCCGGAGTTGATCTTTTGCTCGTATTCCTGAGCGCGGCGGGACCACATGGCGCGCTTGACCTTGGCCTTGCCTTTCAGGGTCTTCATCGCGTCCTGCACCAGTTCCGGCGAAGACAGCGAGCGCAGCCCGCTTTCCACGGCCTTGTTTGTCGGCACGCGCAGGGTCATCTTGTCTTTCTCAAAGGCGATGACGAAAAGTTCGAGGGACATGCCCGCGATTTCCTGTTCCTCGATCGACATGATCTGGCCAACGCCATGGGCCGGGTAAACAACGAAATCGTTGGGGCGGAATTCGGATTTCTTGGTCTTGCTCATTTGCAGGTTTTTTCCTCAGACGGGACCGTTTACACCACGCAGGCCACCGACCTTTCGGTCTCTTTCACCCCGTCCGCATGGCACACACAAAAGCCATTGGACGATGTCGTTGACGGCATAACGACCTTCGACGACGGTGTAAGAGGCGCGAAAAACTCAATCCCCGAAAAAGCTCTGCTTCAGGGGGTTGAGGTCGATATGCCCTTATATGGTCCCCCCTTTATACCATAAAATTTGGTCAAAAGAAAGCATCGCGCCATCTGCGACCGGATATCGGCACGGTTTTCAGGGGGTTACACGGGATTCCAATTACTTACCGCTTGGTCAGCGCGATACACGCTTCAAAAACGATAACTCGGGTGTGTTCAATTCAAAGGCGAATCATCGCCGCGACTGCGAAAGGACCGCTTAGGAGCCCTCGCCGGGCTCTTCAGAGAAGTATTTCTCAAGCTTTCCGGTTTCGCCGTCCTTGTCCTCGTAACCCGGCATCGGGTCTTTCTTTTCGAGGATCACCGGCCAAAGCTCCGCGTATTTGCGGTTCAATTCGACCCATTTCTCCATGTCCGGCTCAGTGTCCGGGCGGATCGCGTCAGCCGGGCATTCCGGTTCGCAAACGCCACAGTCGATACATTCATCAGGATGGATCACCAACATGTTCTCACCCTCGTAGAAACAATCCACGGGGCAGACTTCCACGCAATCGGTGTATTTGCAGGAGATGCAGTTATCAATCACGACGTATGTCATTGCGGTTCATCCAAATCTGATTACTTCCGCACTTGCTAGCGGCAA
Organism: Celeribacter sp. ULVN23_4; assembly: GCF_054788345.1. Lineage (NCBI taxonomy): Bacteria > Pseudomonadati > Pseudomonadota > Alphaproteobacteria > Rhodobacterales > Roseobacteraceae > Celeribacter > Celeribacter sp. ULVN23_4. The sequence goes on from NZ_JBTVYO010000006.1 coordinate 142,309, forward strand.
GCGCGCGATCATTCAAGCATGTCTGGGCGCGAAAGGTCCGTCATGCGCCGATCTTTCTTGGTTGGGCGACCTTTTCCCTCAAACCGTGGCACAGACGGAACAGGGTCCTTGCTGATCTCCGGTGGGCTCAGGTCTTCGTAAAGCGACTGTGCTTCCGGCGCCGGGCCACGCCGCGTCCCGCAGGCTTCGATCCGGATCACCCGGATATGCCGCCCCTGCGGAAAGGTCAAAACATCGCCCGAACCGACAGAGGTTGCCGCTTTCGCCACTTTCGAGGAATTGACCCGCACATGCCCGCCGGTGACGGTTTTCGCCGCCAGCCCGCGGGTTTTGAAAAAGCGGGCATACCACAGCCACTTGTCGAGACGAATGGTCTCCCGCTTTTCCATATGGACTTACTTCTTGTCCTTCAGCGCCATCAGGGCCGCGAACGGATTGTCCGGGTCGATGGCTTTCTCTTTCTTCGGCGGGCGGGAGGAGAAGGTTTTCGGCTGGTTGCCGCCATGCCCCTTGCCGCCGTCACGGCCACCCTCACGGCGCGGCTTGCCACCTTTTTTGCCCTGAGGCTTGCCACCGCCCTTTTTGCCTTGCGGGCGGTCACCGCCTGCGTTCTGGCGACGGGGGCCACGGTTGGCATTGCGGTTGCCACCCCAAGTGAAGGTGTAGAACTCTTCGGTCTCGTCTTCGACAACACCCGCATCGACAGCGACGCCCTCGGGCACTTCGGTCTCGTCGAATTCTGCGGCTTCGTCCTCGGCCGGAACCGGCTCCGCGATCTCGGCAGACGGGGCTTCACCTTCGTCCGGGATCTCGGCGGCCACGCCGGAGAGATCAGCGGCTTCCGGCACTTCGGCTTCGCCAGCGGGCATCGCGTCATCGGAGACGACCTGATCGACGGTTTTGACTTTGACGCGTTCGCCCTTCTCGGCCTTGTAGCCCAGCCCGCCCATGAGATCGGCAAACTGTTCGAGCGTCATACCCGTGATCGAGAGCATGTCCGGCGTGGCTTCAAAACCGCCACGGCTGTCTTGGGAGCGCAGGATGTCGGCCAGACGCTCCAGCATATCGATGCGGATCGCACGTTCGCCAGACAGGCGGTAACCAGACATCGGGTAATACCCGTCAGGGGCCTGATCAACGGCGGGGATGGTCACCAGACCCGGCGGCGGGGCATCCGGGAATTCGTCGAATTTCGCATTCAGAGCCCAGAGCAGAAGACGCAGACGCGTCGGCGCTGGTTTCAGAAGCAGCGGCATGAAGATCGTGTACTGACCAAAGCGCACACCGTGCTTGCGCAGCGCGCCACGGGCGTCTTGATCCAGCTCTTTGACCTCTTGGGCCACCGCTTCACGCGGGATGACACCGAGGTTTTCAACCAGACGGAACGCAAAGCCACGCGCCAACCCTGTCAGGGTCTCGTCGCGCGACATGTTCAGAAGCGGTTCAAAAAGGGTCGCAACTTTGCGGTCGATGAAATGCTGCAGACGGCGCTGGACCTTGTCCACCACATCCTGCGCAACACCCTCGTCAACGAAGGCCACGGCGCGCGGTTTGAGCGCGTCATCGCCAGCAACGAGTTTCCCGATGGCATGTTCGCCCCACATCAGGCCACCTTGGTCGGTGAAATCCATCTCCGTGTCGGGTGCATTGTAAAACCGGTCGGCGCGCAGATTGAATTCTGGCGCAAGAGCGGCCATGGCGGCAGCGGCGAGGGTCTTGGCCTCATCCGGGGTCGCGGCTTTGTCCTGCATAAAGCGGAACCCCTCAAGACGGCCGACGAATTCGCCCTCAACCGTCACTTCACCTTTGTCGTTCACGTCGGCCACAAGGCCCTCCTTCTGTTTGAGCCGCCGAAGGAGCACACTCGTCCGCCGGTCCACAAATCTTTGCGTCAGTGCACTATGCAGCGCATCCGACAGTCGGTCTTCTACAGCGCGGGTTGCCTCGCGCCAATGGCTTTCGTCATCAACCCAGTTTTCGCGCTGCGCAACATAGGTCCAAGTGCGGATATAGGCGAGTCTTTTAGACAGAGTGTCGATATTGCCCTCGGTCCGGTCAATGCGTTTGACCTGTTGAGCCATCCAATCGTCCGGAACGCGCCCATATTCGTGTAAAAATTCAAATATTCGCTCAAGAAGTGACGTGTGTTCACCATGACTGATTCCACGAAAATCGGGAATGCGGCAAACGTCCCAGAGCAGTTTCGTGTCCCGCGCTGTGCGAAGTCGCGGACGCACTGTGCGCAAGGTTGACAGCGTCTTGAGCGCCTGCAGATCGTCCGCCTCCCGCGCTTTCACCAAAGCGGGATCCGAGGGCGCCATTTCAAGAGAGGCGATCAACCTGTCCGGCGAGCCAAACTCAAGTCGGGGATTGCGCCAGTTGAGTTTCTTCTGCGGGGTAAAGCGGTGTTCCTCGATGGCCTCGATCACTTCGACATCAAATGGCTCCGCTTCCCCCGTGACTCCGAAAGTCCCGTCGGTCTGATACCGCCCCGCCCGGCCCGCGATCTGCGCCAGTTCGTTCGGCATCAGATGGCGCATCCGCCGCCCGTCGAATTTCACCGTAGAAGAGAACGCAACGTGGGTCACATCAAGGTTGAGCCCCATGCCGATCGCATCCGTGGCGACGAGGTAATCCACATCGCCGTTCTGGTACATTTCCACCTGCGCGTTGCGGGTCCGGGGGGACAAAGCCCCCATGACCACCGCCGCCCCGCCCTTTTGACGGCGCAGAAGCTCGGCAATGGCATAGACATCATCAACCGAAAACCCGACGATTGCGGCGCGCGCGGGCATTCGACTTATCTTTTTCGAACCTGCATAGGTCAGACGCGAAAAACGGTCGCGGTGCATGAACTGCGCTTTCGGCACAAGCTCGGCGATCACCGAACGCATGGAGTCAGAGCCCATGAACAGCGTCTCATGGGTGCCGCGCGCATGGAGCAAACGGTCCGTGAACACGTGGCCCCGTTCCGGGTCGGCGCAAAGCTGGATCTCATCGACCGCGAGGAAATCCGCCCCCATACCCGTCGGCATCGCCTCGACGGTGCAGACCCAATATTGCGTGCGTGGCGGCACGATGCGTTCTTCACCGGTCACAAGCGCCACGACGGACGGGCCGCGCACAGCCACGATCCTGTCGTAAACCTCGCGCGCCAAAAGCCGCAGCGGCAGGCCGATCACACCTGTTCGGTGGGCCAGCATGCGCTCGATCGCATAGTGGGTTTTGCCTGTATTGGTGGGGCCAAGTACAGCCGTGATCCGGCCGCCGCCCATCGCGCTCGTCATAGCGTGTCGTCCTGTCTCGCGTTTTCAATGGGGACCTTAGAGCGACACGCCACCGAGCGCCAGTTCAAGCCGGGCGATCCGTTCAGATAGCCCCGCCATATTCGGATGTATCTCTTCGAGCTTTTTCAGAACGGACAGCGCCTGCTGCTCATCGCCGATGTCTTCGAGAATCAGCGCGAGGCCTGAAAGCGCTCCGAAATGGCGCGGCTCACGGTTCAAAACCTCGGCAATATCTTGAATCGCCGGCCCGTAAAGCCCGGCCATATAGTAGGCGGTCGCACGCGCGTTATAGCCTTCTGTAAAATCCGGAGCGTGATCCACAAGGGCGGTCAGGTGATCAATCGCGGCGTAGATATCCCCGGCATCAAGCGCCGCACGGCCCCGCTCCAACAACAGGTCCATCGCATCAGAACCTGACCGCGACAGCTCCAGAGCCAATTCTTGCTCGATCCGGGAGGCGTCATAAGGATCGGCCTTCGCAAGCGCCGAAAACAGCTCGTCAAGCTTCGCCGCATCCGCGGCAAAAGCGCCGGAGGCCGCAAAAAACAGCCCGAACGTAACGGCACATTTGAGAAACTGTCGTAATCTCTTCATAACGATCTGGATTGTAGCTTTCTGACCCCCATGTTCATAGTCACAAATAAGTGGCAAAGCTGAACACATGGCGCGCCAGACAACCGGAGGACGACAAATGAGCGATATCATCACCAAGGCTGTGGAAGCCCTGTCCGAGAAAATCGACGGCTTTAGCGCAGGCGTTGCGAAATTCGTGATCGAAGGCGAAGGCGCCATCGTTGTGGACGCTGACGGCGTGCGCGCATCCGATGACGACGCAGACGTGACCCTGACCGCCGATCTCGACACGTTTCAAGGCATGATCGAAGGCGACGTCAACCCGACCGCAGCCTTCATGCAGGGCAAACTTTCGGTCGATGGCGACATGGGCCTCGCCATGCAGCTCGGCGCTGCTCTGGCCTGATCCGGACACCCGAGATGGCCGAGCCCGCACCCTTTTTTGCCGATCTTGCAGACGGCCCCGAAGGCGGAGAAGCCTATTGGCTTACCGCCTCCGACGGGGTGCGCATTCGCGTTGGGTTCTGGCCCAAAGAGGATGCGAAGGGCACGGTTTTCATTCTCCCCGGACGCACCGAATGCGTTGAAAAATATGGCCGCGGGGCTGCGGATTTCGCCGCCCGCGGCTTTGCCTCGCTCGCCATAGACTGGCGCGGACAGGGCATCGCGGACCGCCTGCTCAAAGATCGCCGCATCGGCCATGTAGAAGACTTCGCGGATTACCAGAAAGACCTCGATGCGGTCATCGCACTGGCCGAAGAAAAAGCCATGCCGAAACCGTGGTTCCTGATCGGGCATTCCATGGGCGGCGCGATCGGCGTGCGCGCCCTGATCGAGGGCAAGCCTTTCAAAGCCGCAGGTTTTTCCGCCCCGATGTGGGGGATCGGCCTGTCTCCGGTCCAAAAGCTTTTGGCGCGCTTCGTCTCCCCCGTTTTACATGCGCTTGGCCTGCAGAACCTGCGCGCGCCCGGAACGAAACCCGAGAGCTACATGCTCTGGCATGGGTTTGAGGACAATCTGCTGACCTCAGACCGCGAGATGTTCGACTATATGGCGCGTCAGATCGTTGAACAGCCAGACCTGTCCCTCGGCGGCCCCTCGTCCCATTGGGTGTCAGAGGCCATCACGGAAAACGACTGGGCGTTTGACCATCCCATGCCCGACATCCCGGTGCTCTGCTTCCTCGGATTGGACGAGAAGATCGTCAACACTGACGCGGTGCGCGCCTTCGCCTCGCGGTGGCACTCCTGCGAATTGATCGAAGTGTCCGGAGCCCGTCACGAGATCCCGATGGAGACGGCCGCCACGCGCAAGCTGTTCTATGACCATCTCGCCAAGCTTTTTTCCGATCAAATCGCCGCCTGATCCTTTGCATCCGTCCGCCGGACGCCCTATCTGTTGAGAAACAACAAGAGGATAGATGCGATGCGGTTCACCCTTCCCACACCGGTTTTCGATCAAAACGCCCAGAGCGGGCATAACGCGTTCGGAGACCTGCCGGATTGGGACCTCACCGATCTCTACCCTGCGACCGACGCGCCCGAGGTCAAACGCGATCTGGATTGGCTCGAAGAAGCCTGCGCCAGCTTTGCAGAGGATTTTGAGGGCAAGCTGGCTGATCTCGACGGCGAGGGCATGCATGACTGCATCCTGCGCAACGAACGGATTTCGCAGGTGGCCGGACGTCTCGGCTCTTTCGCAGGACTGCTCTACTATCAGAACACGGTCGATGGCGAACGCGCGAAATTCCTCTCCGACATTCAGGACAAGATCACGAATTTCACCGCGCCTCTGGTGTTCTTCTCGCTCGAAGTGAACCGCATCCCGGAAGACAAGCTCGAAGACATGCTCACGCATGATGGCCTGTCCCGCTACCGTCCGATCTTCGAGCGCATGCGCAAAATGCGCCCCTATCAGCTTTCCGACGAGCTGGAGCGCTATGAGCACGACATGTCCGTGGTCGGTGCCTCCGCTTGGAACAAGTTGTTCGATGAAACCATTGCGGACCTGAAATTCGAAGTGAATGGCGAGACGCTCGGGATCGAGGCCACCACGACGCTTATGACCGAACAGGACCGCTCGGTCCGCGAGGCCGCCGCCCGCGAGATCGGCAAGGTTCTGGGCGACAACATCAAAATTTTCGCCCGCGTTCACAACACCCTGTCCAAAATGGGTCAGGTCGAGGACAAATGGCGCGGCATGCCGACGCCGCAAACCGGGCGTCACCTCTCCAATGACGTGGAACCCGAAGTGGTGCAGGCGCTGCGCGACGCTGTGGTCGCGGCCTATCCGAAACTCTCTCACCGGTACTACGAACTGAAACGCGGCTGGCTTGGCCTCGATAAGTTGCAGGTCTGGGACCGCAATGCGCCGCTGCCTCTGGAAGCCACGCGCACCGTCGGTTGGGACGAGGCCCGCAAGACCGTGATGGACGCCTATGCGGGCTTTGATCCGCGCATGGCGGAGATTGCCGAACCGTTCTTCACCAAAGGCTGGATCGACGCGGGCGTGAAACCGGGCAAAGCGCCCGGCGCTTTTGCCCACCCGACCGTGACCGACGCGCACCCCTATGTGATGCTCAACTACCTCGGCAAACCGCGCGATGTGATGACACTGGCGCACGAGCTGGGTCACGGCGTGCACCAAGTGCTGGCTGCGGGCCAAGGCGAACTGCTCGCCGATACTCCGCTGACGCTCGCGGAAACCGCGTCGGTGTTCGGCGAAATGCTGACCTTCCAACAGATGCTCAAAGGCGCGAGAACCCAGACCGAGCGCAAGGTGATGCTGGCGGGCAAAGTTGAGGACATGATCAACACGGTCGTGCGCCAGATCGCCTTCTACGACTTCGAATGCAAACTGCATGAAGCGCGGCGCGGCGGCGAACTCACCCCGGAAGAAATCAACAAAATCTGGATGTCGGTGCAGGGCGAATCCCTCGGCCCGGCGTTTGAATTCTTCCCGGAATATCAAACCTACTGGTCCTACATCCCGCATTTCGTCCACTCGCCCTTCTATGTATACGCCTATGCTTTCGGCGACGGGCTCGTGAATGCGCTTTATGCGGCCTACACGGAGCAACCGGACGGGTTCCAAGAGAAGTATTTCGACATGCTCAAGGCGGGTGGCTCAAAACATCACAAAGAGCTTCTCAAACCCTTTGGCCTCGACGCTTCTGATCCAAAATTCTGGGACAAAGGCCTGTCGATGATCTCTGGGTTCATCGACGAACTGGAAGCGATGGAGTGAGCATCACGCTCGCCCCTCTGCCCCGCGAAGACGTGAGCCGTCTCGCGGGGTTTTCCTTGCCGCCCGACCAAGCGGGCTTTGCCGATCTGCCCTCTGTCACCCTGTCCAGCGGTGCGGCGCGCGATGGTCATGTAATCCTCGCCCAAGGCCAACCCGTCGGCTTTTTCGCCATCGACCGGGACTATGCGGAGCATCACGATTTTGCACCTGATAGCGTTCTGGGCCTTCGTCAGTTTCTGATTGATCACGCGTCTCAGGGCCGAGGCTACGCCTCCGCAGCCTGCCTTGCGTTACGCTCTTATCTGAGTGTGACTTATCCGGGATATTCAGCCTGTTATTTGACCGTGAACTGCCGCAACCCGAATGCGCGGAAAGCTTACCTCAAGGGCGGGTTCATCGACACGAACGCGCTGTATCTCGATGGTGGGTTCGGACCGCAGCACATCATGCGGCTGCCCCTCTCCTAAAGCGTTTCGACTTTAACTTGATCTATCACATAAAGTCGAAACGCCCGCTCCGCTTGGACGTTGCACCGCGTTTCTGCTCAAACCCTGATTCAGGTTTAAGTAGAAACGCTTTAATCTCTTAAACTGGCCTGATCACTTCAACTGGCTGTCTTTCGAGCCACGCCGGTTGATCCCGCCGCGCGGTTTAAAGCTGCTGTCGCGTTCACGCTGGCAGTCGATGCAAAGTTTGACGCCGGGGATGGCTTTGCGTCGGGCTTCCGGGATGTCCTCGCCGCATTCCGCGCATTCCGCAAAGCTCTCACCAATCGGCGTGCGGTGCTGTTTCATCCGTGCCAGCTCGTCGCTGATCGAGGCTTCGATCTGTTCGCTCACCGCCCCGTCTTTTGCCCATCCGCCCGCCATGGCGTTTGCCTTTCCGTTTACTTTTCAATCACACAGACCGGATAGCCGGTCGGGTTCCGCCCGCCTCCTAAATCCAGACAGGCATCCTCGTAGATCCATCGCTCAAGCCCACGTCCTGCAACGATCCCCAAAGCAAAGACAACCGCCGCAGCCGCTCCGAGCTTCCAGCGGCTCAATCCAGTTCCGTCCAGGGCCACGGTTTTACCTCGCTATCCCCTGTGATGTAGCGCGTTGCCTTCGCGTACCAGATGCCCATATCGGTTCCCGCATCGGCCACACGGGCATTCGGTTTCTTGTTGTTGAGCAAAAGAATGACGGCCTGCAGGATCGCAAGCACCCCGATGATCGTCGAGGCGAGGTTCATCATGATCCAGATAAGAATGGAAAACAGGATACGCGCGCCGATGTTCTCCGTGATTTCCTCGGGCCGCTTCTCCCGTGTCGCGCCGAGTTCGGGCATCACGTGATCGAATTCATGCGGGTCGGCCATAGCGTGTTTCCCTGTGTGATTCTGTTGTCATCGTTATCAAGTGTAGCGCGTCAGGCGCGGGACCAAAATCTCCGGCGTGATCCATTGGCGCTTACTCGGTATCGGCGAGCGCCCAAAGCCGCTGTAACGCCTTCACCATGCTCAAATCGGGGTCGAAAGCGCCGGTTTCAAGGAAGTTCAGCGTTTGAATAATCACGCGCGGGTTTTGCATCATGAACGTGTGCGTCACCGGCAGGGTCAAATGCGCGCTCATTCCCTCCACCTTTGTGCTCTCGATAGACACCTTGCCGTCGTCCTCGCCCTCAACCACAGCCGACAGGATGGGATTAAGCGACTGGCTCCCGGCAATGACGCCCGTCTCAAAGGGTACGGGCGGTAATGTCTTCGGCAGACCATCTGTGCCAAGCTGTAAGCCCGCCGGACCATTGGCGAGCCCGAACGCGGCGAAGCTTTCGAAACGGTCGATGATTTCAGACCCGTGATTGGGCGGTCCAAGCATCACCACGCGGTCCCAGTCCATCTCCGGATGATCCGCCGCAAAGCTGCGCAAGAGGATCGCCCCCATCGAATGGGTCACAACTGCAGGCGGGGTATCGGGGGACAGCTTGGCACAAGAGGCCCGCGCGCCACGAAGCGCCGGGTCAGCCAAAAGCGCGATCCGGGCCTCTCGCGAGGGATAGGATTGGTTCACCACTTCATAGCCGGCAGCCTGAAAAGTGTAGGCCAAGAGGTCCATTGATCGATCCGTGCGCGCGAGACCGTGGAGCAGGATAACGCATCCCGGCGTGTCCTGAACCTGTGATCCAGCCTCACCCTGCGGGGCCGCAGTGGCGGGAGCGCTCAGAAGTCCGAAAACACAGACCAAGGAAATAAGAAAACGCGTCATATCAAACATATGGCGATCAGGTGGCATAGCTGCAAGCGGAGGTACAAAAACAGAGCTGCACAGGACTCAAAAAGCGCATACCCCGAAACGAACACGGGCGCCCGATCAGGGGCGCCCTATCCACTTGTACCTCCCTAAGGATTCCTCCCCCTACCGGGAGGACTCTTCCGGGTGTTGGCCCTTTGAGCGAGGGGGCACATGCTCCTCCGTCTCGCTTCATCCGGGGTCTCAAAGCCTCAATCGGCAGCACCCGGCGAATCCTCAAACCGTCTTCTCCACCCTTGCCCTCGGATATCCCTCCACGGATCCAAGAGACCTAAGCCGGAGGTTCCGGTTATTGCGGCGGATCCTCCATGTTGTCTGAGCCAGAAGCGCGGAACATTCTCATGTCTCCTCCTTTTCTTGCCTATCCAACATCTCAAGAATACCCCGAGTCGCATAATCCGGCCTTGATCCGCATCAAAACCGTCACTTTTTTGTGGGCATCGAGGCTGCATCGAGACGTAAAAAGGGCGGCCCGAAGACCGCCCCATTGCATTTGAGTTTCGCGCTTAGGCCTGTTCGAGAAGACCCTGTTCTTTCGCGAGCTCCTGCATCCTTGTCTGTAGCTTCTCGAAAGCACGGACTTCGATTTGGCGAATGCGTTCGCGCGACACATCGTATTTACCGGACAACTCCTCAAGGGTCATCGGCTGATCTTTCAAACGGCGCTCCATCAGGATGTCTTTCTCACGATCATTGAGCACATCCATCGCCTTCACGAGCAGCTCGCGGCGGGTTTCCATTTCATCCCGCGCTTCGTAATCGGCGGCAGTGTTGGCGCTTTCGTCTTCGAGCCAATCCTGCCATTGCGCAGAGCCGTCCTCATCGCTACCGACCGTGGCGTTGAGCGAGGCGTCGCCCCCCGACATGCGGCGGTTCATCGAGATCACCTCATCCTCGGTCACGCCCAGATCATGCGCGATCTGTTTGACGTTGTCCGGATGCAGATCACCCTCTTCAAACGCACCGATCCGGGCTTTCGCCTTGCGCAGGTTGAAGAACAGTTTCTTTTGCGCCGAGGTGGTGCCGAGTTTGACCAGAGACCACGAGCGCAGGATATATTCCTGAATGCTCGCGCGGATCCACCACATGGCATAGGTCGCCAGACGGAAACCTTTTTCCGGGTCAAAGCGTTTGACCGCCTGCATCAGGCCCACGTTGGCCTCGGAAATGACCTCGGCCTGCGGCAGGCCATAGCCACGATAGCCCATGGCGATTTTTGCCGCCAGGCGCAGGTGGGACGTCACCAGTTTATGCGCGGCAGGCGCATCTTCGTGGTCCACCCAGCGTTTGGCGAGCATGTATTCTTCTTCGGGTTCCAGCATCGGGAACTTCCGAATTTCTTGCAGATAGCGGTTCAGCCCCTGTTCAGGACTCGGAGCCGGCAAATTCGCATAGTTACTCATGTCTCACATCTCTCCCGCGTCATACGCGCCCATGTTATAAGGCTTAACATTCCATTTAGGAAGCGCTGTTAGCGCTTTCAAGGGGCGGCAACGCGTTTCTATCCTCAAGGTCTAAACGAAAGATGAGCCCGGTTCCGCCGTTCTTCCACTAGATTTCATTGAAATCACGCCAACGTGGCCTCTGTTACAAAGTGATATTCTGCACCAAAGCGTCGAAAACCGCGCGAATACGTGCAGATGTTCGCAGCTCCCGATGCGCCACGATCCCGAGCGGATAGCTGAGCGGCGGAAGGTCACCAACACGAACCACTCCCTGCTCCCGCTCGGCCACCCGCTCGGGCAAGATGCCCACCCCAAGCCCGGATCGGATCATATCCAGCACCACCAAAAAGGAATTGGACAGGGTCTAAAACCGCTCTGGCGTCACGCTCAGCCCGATCCCCTCCAAAGCCAGCCGAAGCTCTGGCCCGCTGTCGAAGCCAATGACGTCGGCCTCGGACACATCCCTCATCAGCCCAGAAGCAATGTCATGCTCGATCTGCGCGGCATAGTCCCGCGAGGCATAGAGATACGCGCGCTCATCCCCGAGTTTGCGGGCAATGAGATCGAGTTCACGCGGGCGAAACGACCGAAGCACTGCAGGCCCCGGAGTTGGCTCCCGCATTGCTCGCCGCTCATGCCGATGGCTATGACCTCGGGTTGATCTTCTTCGCGCTCAATACAGCCCTCATGGCGCAGCTTCTCTGCCGCGCGGAGATCGCTCCGAACTGGCTGCCGCCTCTGCTCATGGCCTCTGCTGCGGTGTATCTGGTTGGAAGCCTCTCGGCGTTGCTCGCCCCCGACTTCGCGGCAAAGATAGAACTCGTCTATCTCATCCCACTGGTGTCGGAGACCGCATTTTGCCTTTGGCTCCTGTTCGGTCACCGCCACATGGCGAGCGCTGCGGCTTAAAGCTGATCCAAGAGGTGCTGCATGTCCTCGGGCAGCGGCGCCTCGAAGCGCATATCTTCACGCGTGACGGGATGCACAAAGCCCAGAACCGCCGCATGAAGCGCCTGACGCGGGAACGCATCCACGGCCGCCCGAGCCTTGTCCGAGAGCGCTTTGTGATTGAGTTTGCGCCGCCCGCCATAGGTCTGATCCCCGACCAGCCCGTGCCCGGCATGCGCCATATGCACGCGAATCTGGTGGGTGCGCCCGGTCTCAAGCCAGCATTCCACCAGAGCAAGCTGCGGCGGTGTGCCGAACAGCTCCACCACCCGCGCACGTGTCACCGCGTGACGGCCTTCCGTGAAAGAAACCGCCTGTTTCTGGCGATCCGTTTTGTGGCGCCCCAGAAAAGAGGTGATGCGCAGGATGTTGGAACCTTCGAAACTCACGCCTTTCACACCACGAAGACGTGGGTCCATCGGGTCCGGCGCGCCATAAACCAGCGCGTAATATTTCCGCTCAACCGTGTGTTTCTCGAACTGTTTCGCGAGCCCCTGATGCGCCTTGTCGGATTTCGCAGCAACCAAGAGCCCGGACGTGTCCTTGTCAATCCGATGCACGATGCCGGGACGCTTCTCCCCACCAATGCCCGACAGGGTATCGCCGCAATGGAACATCAGCGCATTGACCAAAGTGCCCGACGGGGAGCCGGGCGCGGGGTGAACCACCATGCCGACGGGCTTGTTCACCACGATCAGATCTTCGTCCTCGTAGATCACGTCGAGCGGGATGTCCTCCGCCTGCACTTCGACCTCGGTGGCTTCTTCCACCGTGATCTCGATCTGGTCGCCTTCCGCCACCCTGCCCTTCTGATCCATCACCACAGTGCCGTTCACCTTGATCGCACCATCCGCGAGCAATTTGACGAGACGCGAGCGCGACAGCACTGCTTCTTCTGGCACATCGCGGGCAATCGCCTTATCAAGGCGCTTGGGCGGGTTTTCCGCGATCACGAATTCGACTTTGACGACAGGGGCAGAAACAGACATGAGCGATCCGGTAGAGATTGACCCGAAAGATGCCGCCCGGCTGACGCTTCTGCGCCGACTGGTCATGACACTTTTGGTGGTGATGATTGTCGGGTTTCTAGTGCTGATCGTGTCCTTTGTCACCCGTTTCCCGTCCGCCGAGGATTTGGCGTCCACATCCGTCTCTTTCGACCTGCCCGAAACGCTCGATATTCCGAAGGGTGTCACGCCCGAAGCCTTCACCCGTGGCTCTGATTGGGTGGCGATTGTCGCGGAGAATGAGATTCTGATTTTCGATGCCGCGACGGGCACTCTGCGCCAGCGTGTTGCCATCAACACGGCTACGAATTGAGAGGGCGCAAGCCCCAAACGTCCCGTCCTCTCTCTAAACGCGTTTTACAAAAATGAACGCCGGAGGAACTTTCACGTTCCCGCCGGCGCCTCCCCCCAATGGATTTCAAGGAAGACGAAGGGACCTCCCATCCCTCCGTCTTCCCCATTGTGCTTTTACAAATCCCGGCTCAGCTCACGACTGATGAGAGCGAAAAACAGGATCGGTGACATGACAAAGGCGGCATAAACCGCGCCCGCGAAATAAAGATGCATTTTTTCCTCCCTTTTTGGAAGGATATCACAAAATTCACAAAACTGCTACATTTTGCCGCACCCAAAAGACGCCGCAGCGCGTCATGGATCAAGACTTGATCTCAAATGCCTTTTCGTCTTCGCCCGAGGTTTTGTGCCGCACCGCGGCGTTTTTTTCTTTGAAGTCCACTGTGAGCACGGCGTGGTCTTCGCCAGCGCTCCAGCTCATCTCCATCACACCCTCGGATGGGGTGGTGAAGCTAAACGCGCCCTTGAAGGCCGGATGGCTGTTGCGGAAGCGGATCAGCTCGCAAAGCTCTTGGACCATCGGCGTGGCAAGGGCAGCGGTGACTTCGTCTTCGGTGTAATAGTGCCGATTGATGTCGCGCCCGACGTCGCTCTTGCGCAAAAGCTCCATGTCATTGGTCCCGCCAAGAAGGCCGATGTAATAGACCTGCGGGATACCCGGCGCGAAGAACTGAACCGCGCGCGCGATGAGATATTCCGTCTCGTTCTGTCCCAGCACGTCAAAATAGGTCGAGTTGACCTGATAGAGATCCATGTTGGAGGCCTTTGCCCCCGTGGCCTCCCGGCTGGTGCCGCCGGATTTTTCGTGCATGGTTTCGACCAGATTGTCGATCTGCGACGGGTTCAGAAGACCAGGACGACCATCCGTGCTGGCCCCGGCGTCGATCACGCCGATACCGTCATGGGTGTCCAGAACCGTGATCGCGTTGCGCGGGCTGATGTCCAGCCAGTTCGCAAGCGGGGCGGCGTCGCCGGTGTAGAGCGCATGGAGCACCAAGGGCGGCAGCGCGAAATCATAGACCCGATCCACGCGTTTCGCGATGTCGATCTGATCCTGATAATAGCTGTGAATCTCGACAAGCACGTCCATCTCACGTGCCTTGGCGCGTTGCGCCAGAACGCCCAGAAATTCGTAGGTTTCCGGGATCATGAAACAGCTCGTGCCAGCTTTCTTGATCGCATAGCCCGCCGCATCAAGGCGGATGGAGGACACGCCGCCTTCGGAGAAGGCATCGAAAATACGGTCGAGATAGGCCGCGCCGTCCGGGCTTTTCACGTCGATGTCGATCTGGTTCTCGGTGAAGCTCGTCCAAACGAGGCGGTGTTTGCCGTCACCAAAGCGCATTTTTGTAAAGGGAAATCCGGGGCGCGGACGGTAGATCGCAAGAAGATCCTCTTCCGTGGCACCATTCGGGAAAACCTTACCATAGGTCATGAACATATCGGCAAACTCAGACTCAGCGCCTTTTGCAAGGAAATCCTGAAAGGCCGTCGATTGCGCGGAGGTGTGATTGACGATCATGTCGGCCATCACATCGGTGCCGATCGAAAGCGCGTGCACATCCGCCCATGTCCCGAGACGCGGATCGACAGTGGTGTGATCGGTCGGATCGAACCCCGCATCCGCCCCGTCGATCGGGTCAAAGAACGGCAACACATGGACGGTGCCAAAGAGGCCTTTGAGCGGGCCTTCGAGCATCTCTTTCAGCGCGGGGAAACCGGCCCCCGTCAGACGATCGGCGTAAGTGATGAGCTGAACCTGATTTTTCATGTGATGTTCCTGCGCTGCCAAAATCTACAGGACGTACGTTAGCGCCCCAACTCCGCCCTATACGCAGCATGACACCACGACAAGAGGCACAATAAAGTCGCGCAAGCATAGACGACCGGGCGCAAGCGTATTCACAGCACAGGCAACTGGCTGAGAGAATTCCAAATTTTGAAGAAAGGGTGGTACCACCTCCCCGGCTCGAACGGGGGACCTCCTGATCCACAATCAGGCGCTCTAACCAACTGAGCTAAGGCGGCACTGACGGGGGATTTAACGAGGCGGGCAGATGAATGCAAGAGGCAGATTGCGAGAAAATGTCAAAAGCCCCGATTGCCCGCCGCCTTCTGTTCCTCTTGCGTCATGCAAAGCGACAGCGTATCTCGGGGCAGATCAAAAGGAGCTCCCATGGGCATCAACTCGGAACGCGACCTCGAAGCCAACCTGCAAATCGGGCCGACCACGCTCGGCATGGTGCGCATGTTCATCGAAGCCAATGGCGGCATCGAAATTCCGATGGATTTCGAGCCCGAAGAAGCGGAAGAGATCGCCGAAGAACTCCGCGCGGCTGCGGCTCAGGCCCGCAAGATGTCCAAGTAAGGACGTCTCACGCGTCCCCTCCGAAGAGTGCGGCCACGCCCGGATCGCGGTAGCCCTGCAAACGCGCGGCGGCATCGCGCGCCGCTTTCAGATGAACGGCCTTGCGGCGCGCAGCGGGAAGCTTGTCTGCATCAGGCATCCGAATGATTTCCGCATTATAGGCATCCGCGATGATCAGCCCCGCCTCAGAGGGCAGAATCTCCGTTGGGAAATCCGCATCGACAGCAAAGAAAAACCGGTCACACCAGTCGAGATAGCCCTGCCATTTGGCATCGGACATGTAATCGGCCCGTGATGATTTGCACTCGATCACCCAGACCTCGCCTTTCGCGCCCAAAGCCAGCACATCGACCCGGAGCCCGCGCGTCGGCACCCATTCCTCGACACAGGCGAAATCATAGGACCGCAGGTGGCGGCTGACACCGCGCGCCAAAAGCTGGCCGGGTTGGGCGGAGGTGAGGAACGTATCGGTCATGGCCGGACCCTGCCGCAGTCTCGCGCGATTTTCAACGCCTCCCCCTTGTCGTCTCCCCAACAAAGCCCTATCTCGGGCCTCAGGCGGGATCTGCTCTTCTCGTACACATGGGCGCAAGTCTCCGGTGGCCTTACGCAACCGAATGGGAGCTGGCTCTGTCTGGATCCTGGTCCAGTTACCTGGCGCCCACCTGATTTTTCAGGCTTCGGGAGCAAAATGCGCTGCTACGGATGCTGTGGTCCCCCGCCGCCTTTTTCAAAGGCCCCAACAAGAAAACGCGCCTCAAAGGGCGCGTTTTCTTGTTTTAAACGTAGAGCTCTCAACGGCGTTGATTTGCTTCCACCGGCACCGGCTGCATCGCCATGAGCGGAAGCTCATCGCGCTTACCGCCCTGACCGTCATCGTCTTTGCCAGCCATGCGCATGATGGAGATGGCGAACTGAACGCCGGAAAATACGATCCCATTGGCAAACCAAAGCACGATCACCGCGATGATCCCCGCCTCGGTATGCGTCACGAGATGCCAAAGATTGGCGACATTGAAGTACAGAAGCGCGCCCACAAAGGCTGCAGCGATGGCAAAGCCAATCAGAACTTGTGTGATGTAAAGCTTGACGAGCTTGGGCATGGTCTGCACTCCGACGAAGGACATATTCAAAAATTGTAGCAGAAACTGCAATTTTTTCCAGTTCCATTCCGTCGCAGCGCTCAAATGCAAAACGCCCCGCGATTTGCAGGGCGTCTTCATAGATTATTTCGGTGAGAGCGCTTCGTGGAGCGCTTTCCCTTTGCGTTAAAACGCCTCAGGACGCGCTTCGCGAGCCATGTGATCAAGCACCGCGTTGACGAACTTTGCCTCGCGCCCTTCCGGGAAGAAGGCCTTTGCCACATCCACGAACTCGACGATCACAACCTTCGGCGGGGTGCGCCCGGACAGAAGCTCCGCCCCTGCCGCACGGAAAAGCGCCCGCAGCGTCGAGTCGATCCGAGCGATTGGCCATTTCGCCACAAGCGCTCGGTTGGTCATTTGGTCAACCTTGGCCTGATCGTTCACGGCGATCTCGGTGATCTCGTGGAACAGGTCGCTGTCACCGTCGATGAATTCACCCTCTTCCTCAGTCGTGAGGCCGAAGAAGTGATCGTAGAACTGGCGGCGCACCTTATCGACGGTCATGTCGGAGGCTTCCATCTGAAACAGGGCCTGCACGGCATAGAGCCGGGCGGCAGATTTCATCTCGCGCTTGGTCGGCGGTTTCAGATGTTCGTTCTCTTCAGTCATGCTTTTGTGCTCTCGTCAGGCTGTCCGGCAAGCTTGATCGCGTCCGCGTGGAATCCCACGCCCTTGCTCGGATTGGCCCATTTGCGCGAAAGCGCGATGAGATGCAAGGCCGCAGCCGCCGCGCCGCCACCTTTATTTTGGCCTTTGCTTTCCGCACGGACAACCGCTTGCTCGCGGTTTTCAACGGTCAGAATGCCGTTACCGATGCAGACGCCCTGCAGCCCCATGAGCTGGAGCGCGCGGGAGCTGTCGTTGCAAACCGTATCATAATGGGTGGTTTCGCCGCGAATGACGCAGCCGAGCGCCACGTAGCCGTCAAAGTTCGACATTTTGTCAGCGATGGAAATCGCGGTCGGCACTTCCAACGCGCCCGGCACCTCGACGAGATCCCAAGTGCCGCCGACGGCTTCGACCGTGGCTTTGGCCCCGGCGACCAGCTCGTCTGCGATGTCCTTGTAATAAGGCGCAACGACGATCAGGATTTTCACCGGCTGATCGAATGTCGGCAGGTCGAGCGTATAATGCTGTTCATTGGCGGCCATGGGTCACTTCCCTTCCGTGATCTTGCGCGTGCCGGTGATTTCAAGGCCAAAGGCCTCAAGACCCGGCGCTTTCGGCTGCGGGCTGTCGCTCACGAGGATCAGTTTGTGCAGACCCAGCGCCGCGAGAATTTGTGCGCCGAGACCGTATTGGCGCAGCGTTTGCGGCGAGCTTTCGCCCTCTTCGACCATTTTCATCGTGGTGTCGCGCAGAAGCACGACAACGCCGCGCCCCTCTTCCGCGATCACTTCCATCGCACCTTCCATCTCGCGGGAGGTCCGACCGATGCCGAGAACGTCTTCGAGCGGGTTGAGGTTATGCACCCGCACCAGAACCGGCGCACCATCGGTAATATCGCCTTTGGAGAGCACGATATGTTCGGCGCCCTGAAGATCGTCCGTGTAAATCTGCATATCCCAGTCACCGCCGAAGGCCGAGGTGACAGTGCGGGAGGCCGATTGGGTCACGAGGTTGTCGTGGCGGCGACGATAGGCGATCAGGTCCGAAATCGTACCGATCTTGAGACCGTGCTTTTGCGCAAAGCCCACGAGATCGGGCAGGCGCGACATGGTGCCGTCCTCGTTCATAATCTCGCAGATCACGGAGCTGGGCAGAAGCCCTGCAAGGCGGGCAACATCGACACCAGCCTCGGTGTGGCCAGCACGAACGAGCACACCGCCGTCGCGGGCGCGCAGCGGGAAGATGTGGCCCGGCGTCGCGATGTCAGCGGCGGTTTTCGACGGGTCGATGGCCACGGCGACGGTGCGCGCGCGGTCATGGGCGGAAATCCCGGTGGAAACGCCTTCGCGCGCTTCGATGGAAACAGTGAAGGCCGTTTCGTGACGCGAGGAGTTGTTCGACGCCATCATCGGCAGGCCCAGCGCGTCGATGCGGTCGCCCGTGAGGGTCACACAAATCAACCCGCGCCCGTTGGTGGCCATGAAGTTGATCGCTTCCGGCGTCGCCATCTGCGACGGGATCACCAGATCGCCTTCGTTTTCGCGATCTTCGTGGTCCACAAGGATGAACATCCGCCCGTTGCGGGCGTCTTCAATGATCTCCTCAATCGGGGAGATGGCGGCTTCATAGCTATCGCTGTCGGTTTTCAGAGTCTCGGACATGGTCGTCTCGGCGGGCCTTCTGGAAATTTGGTCGCCTTTCCGTACAGCTTTGTTCCAATAAACGCCAGCCCGTTGCCATGCACAATCGCCAAGCATTTCCGCGCAATTCCCGTGCGCAATCGCCCTTAGCCGCCGAAAAACTCCCCGGCGGCAATCTGACCAGCCAGCTTGCCCGCCATGCACCATTCCGTCTCGAAGGGCGCATCAGAGATCAGCACCACGCCATCCCGAGGCAATGAGCGGCCCAAAATCTCCGTCAGAGCGGCACGTTGCTGCCCCCAAGGGGCAAAGGGGCGCGGCGCGCTCCCTGCTCGATCAATAGTTTCCAGCTCCTCGATCAGTTCCGGCACGAGCGGGCGATGCGCCGCCACAATGCGCGCGGCTTTCACAGTGGAGAGCTTGTCGGCATGGGCAACCGGCATCTTGTCGCCCTGACGGATCAACCGCAGGGCATTCGAGGAAAACAGGAAACCGACAACATCGCGCCCAGTCGAAGCACGAATCGAAGCATAAGATTTATAAGGCAGACCCAATTCCGAGGCCCGGCGCACCCGCATGCGGATCACCTCGATCGGAAGGCTTTCACCCAAGAGCCCCTTGCGTGCTTTCTTCCAGGCAAACTGCCGGAACCTCACGCCCGCATCAAAAGACGGTCCACCGTTGTGACCTATCCCCTGCACGCTCATGCCTGACACTCTTGCAGCCGCGCCACGTAGCGCGCCAGAGTGTCGATCTCAAGGTTGATCTTATCGCCCACCTTGGCAACGCCCCATGTCGTCACCTCCTGCGTATGCGGGATGACGTTGATGCCGAAGGAAACGCCCTCGACCTCGTTCACCGTCAAGGACGTTCCATTGAGAGCAACCGATCCTTTCGGCGCGATGAATTTTGCCAAAGCATCTGGCGCGGCAAAGGTGATCCGGGTGCTGTCGCCTTCATCCACCATGGCCGTGATTTCGGCCACCCCGTCAACATGGCCCGACACGATATGCCCGCCAAGCTCATCCCCGAGCTTCAAGGCGCGTTCGAGGTTCAGCCGCTTGCCAACGACCCAAGCCCCGATATTGGTTTTCAACACGCTCTCTGCCGAGATTTCCACGTCGAACCAGTTCTGCGGCTCGGTGCCGAGCGCAATCACCGTCAGACAAACACCGTCACAGGCAATCGAGGCCCCGATCTCGATGCCATCCACATCATAGGCACATCCGATCCGCGCCCTCAGATCACCGCGTTTTTCCAATTCCAACACGGTACCGATATCAGTGATGATCCCTGTGAACATGCCGTCTCCTTCGCATTTGCTCCCAACAGGTAGCCTTCCGCCGCCCGCCCCGCAAGCGGCTAGGGTCTCAGACGGCCCCCCTTCTGCCCCTCAAAGGTCTTACCGCCGCCTTTTCCCTGCGCTCACAGAGCCACAAATCAGACGAAATTTGCAACTACGCCAACATTGACCAAGACAAACCCACCCCGATAGCGCAAGACAGCGTCATGCAAAGCCACCCCGAGACCCAAGACCCAAAGCCCCGCGTGTTCCTGATGCTTCAGGGGCCACATGGGCCGTTCTTCTGGGGGCTCAGCAAGATGCTGGCCTCTGCCGGGAGCAAGGTCTGGCGTGTCGGCTTTAATGCAGGCGATAGCGCCTTTTGGTTTTCCAAAGACAGTTTCATCGCGTTCAAAGACAAGCCAGAGATCTGGCCCGACACCTTTGAAAGCATCGTGCATCAAAAAGGGATCACCGACATCGTCCTTTATGGCGACACCCGTCCGGTCCACGCCCTTACTATTGAGCGCGCACAAACGCTCGGCCTCACCGTTCATGTCTTTGAAGAGGGGTATATCCGCCCCTATTGGGTGACCTATGAGCGCAATGGCTCCAACGGGAACTCCGCCCTGATGACCCTCTCGGTCGCAGAGATGCGGGCGGCGCTCGCCAATATCGACCACGACAATATCGAACCTCCCGCGCAATGGGGCGATATGCGTCAACACATCTTCTACGGCGCGCTCTACCATTGGTTCGTCATGTTCCGAAACTCGGGCTTCCGGCACTACCGCGGCCACAGGGACCTGCCCGTCTCGCGCGAGTTTCTGCTCTATTTCAAACGGCTTGTTCTCATGCCGCAGCATTGGATTTCGCGCGGCTGGCACACCCGTTCGATCCTTGCAGCGGGCCATCCGTTCCACATCGCCCTGCTGCAACTCGAACATGACACCAGCTTTCAGGTCCACAGCCCCTATTCGACCATGCCGGAATTCGTCGCAGACGTGATCAAGGGCTTCGCCAAAGGCGCGCCGCAGCACCATCACCTCGTGTTCAAAGCACATCCACTGGAAAATGACCGGCGCAATCTCAAACATGAAATTCGCCGTATCGCCTCCGAATTCGGGATCGAGGACCGGGTGCATTACGTGCGCGGCGGCAAACTTCAGAGGCTCCTTCTGAATGCCCGTTCCGCCGTAACCGTAAATTCGACCGCCGGGCAGCAGGTTCTGTCCCTCGGCATCCCGCTGCGCATTCTCGGTCGTGCGGTCTATGACAAGCCGGAATTCGTGTCACATCAGGAACTTGAAGCGTTCTTCGCGCAGCCGGATCGCCCTGACACCCGCGCCTATCGCGATTATCGTCAGTTCCTTCTCGAAACCTCTCAGGTGCCGGGGGGCTTCTATTCGAAACGCGGTCGTCGCCAGCTTATGCGTCAGGTCGTCGATCTGATGCTCGCCTCCGAAGCACCCGACACAGCCCTCCTGAGCGGCAAAGCCCCGCCACGCCAGCCCCTTCGTCTCGTCAAGTAACTGCAAGTGCGTCAAAATTGAGCACATGACGCGGCATGTGCACCACTAGATGATGAGACGTCGTTCGCCAGAAACACACTCTCTGCACCCCCGCGACCTTCGCGCAACACCCTTTACGCCGCGTCTCCCTTTCCCGCCACAAAACTGGATTTTTGACTCGCCAGCCAGTAATCTTCTGATTAAACCCGATAAAAATATGGGGCAGAGGAGACAGAGCAGTGAACATCCTGACAACGCGTACACTCCGCGCTGTGGCGCTTGTTGCCGTGGTGACAAGCCTCTCTGCATGTGGCCTGCCCCGCTCCGGCCCGAACAAAAAAGAAATCTTTGCAGGCTCTGTGCTTGAGCAAGGCGATGCCTTCGTCGTGGCCGTGAACGATCACGTGAACGCCGTAACCGCCGTCAATGAAGAGCTTGGTTTCTCCAGCGCCTTCCAGAATGCCGGTATTGTGGGGTCCGACACGATCTCTCCGGGCGATGTGCTCTCGCTCACCATCTGGGAAAACGTGGATGACGGGCTTTTGGCGGGCGCAGGTGCCAATGCGACCGTACTCTCCGATGTTCAGGTCGATGGCTCCGGCTTTATCTTCGTGCCCTATGCTGGCCGCATCAAAGCTGCAGGCAACAGCCCCGAAGCGATCCGCCGCCTGATCACCGAGAAGCTCGACACGCAAACGCCTGATCCGCAGGTCATGGTAACCCGTTCTGCGGGCGATGGCGCGACAGTCACCCTCACTGGCTCGGTGGCCGGACAAGGCGTCTATCCGATTGAGCGGCCGACCCGCCGCCTCACCGCAATGCTGGCCCGCGCCGGTGGCGTTTCTGTCGAAGCCGACATCGCTCAGGTCAAAGTCATGCGCGGCTCGAAATCCGGCACCGTCTGGTTCCAGGATCTCTACGAAAATCCGAAATATGACATCCCGCTCCGCGACGGCGACCGCATTCTCGTCGAAGCCGACCCGCGCTCCTTCACCGCGCTTGGCGCAACTGGTGCGCAACGTGTCATCCCCTTCGAAGCACGCAATCTTTCCGCACTTGAAGCCATTGCTCAAGTTGGCGGCCTGCACACCAATTCGGCCGATCCGACCGGTGTCTTCGTCTTCCGCAACGAACCCGAAGCCATTTCCAAGCAAGTGCTCGGGCGCGATGATATTTCCGGGGCGCAGCGTCTTATCTACATGCTTGATCTGACCCAACCCAACGGCCTGTTCCTTGCGCGCGACTTCCTGATCCGTGATAGCGATACGATCTATGTCACCGAAGCACCGTTCACCCAGTGGCAGAAAACTCTGGGTGCTATTACCGGTGCGACATCCTCCGTCGACTCGCTGGCTAACGTCGCCAACTGATCGGCGTGGCGACGCCCTTGAGCAATATGATTTCCTCCGCCCCGGCTGCCCTGCCGGGGCGGCTTTCGTTTCAGCCGTCTCTTCTCATCGAACGGCTCGAGAATGAGACCGACCTGTCCTGCGCGACACTCTACTGGCATGACTTGATCGCGGCCCCACAGCTCGACGACACCGCCTCGCTCGCGCGCGCCCGGCAGAGCATCGATTGGCTGGTTTCGTTGAAATTGTCGCGCTCTAGAAATGCATATGACCCAGATCTCACTCCAGATGTTCCATTTGTACTCGTTTTGGATCAACCCGCAGGAGCCGAAACGCCCCCAAGTGCGGCGGACATGGCTGAAATGCTCGTGTTCGCTCAAACCGAAATACTTAACGCACATGTCGTCATACTGACCTGTGAGGGAGGTGTCTTCTCAACCTCGGATGATCCCCGCCTCACCATCCTTCCTGCGCATGCCAATCTCTACCGGCTGCTTGAAAGCGCCACTGCGGTTTACACGCACAGTTCAGGCTACGGCTTCGACGCGATCCTAGCTGGGCATCGCCCCCGTGTCTTTGGGCAGCCTTGGTACAGCTCGCTCGGGTTGACCGAGGATGAAACGCCCAATCCCCATAGCACGCTTCGTCTCACCCGCGCGCAGCTCTTTCTCGCTGCCGTGATACAGGCGACGACATGGCATTCTGGTGAAACCAATCTCGACCTCGAAGACATCCTCGCCCGGCTGGAAGCCCGTGACCGCGCCGCACGCGAAGATGCGCCCGGCTACATCGCCTCCGGCATCCTGCGCTGGAAACGTCGGTTTCTGCGGAGCTACCTTGGGCGCACTGCGATCACTTTCAGTGACAGCCCGCAAACGATCACGCAGAAACAAAACGCAGGCCTGCGCCATATTGCATGGGGGGCCGCTCCCACGTCTGACCTCCGGCTTGAGGATGGGTTCCTGCGTTCGCGCGGTCTGGGCGCCGCTTTGGTGCGCCCCTTGTCCCTCGTGTTGGACGACAAAGGCATCTATTTCGACCCGACACGCCCCTCAGCCCTCGAAGAGATGATCACGGCGCGCGCGACGCTCACGCCCGGCCAGCGCAGCCGGATCGAACGCTTCATCGACCGGATGAAGGCCCTGCACCTGAGCAAATACAACGTCGGAGCCACCCTGCCCGCGCTGCCGGAGGGACACCGCATCTTGGTGGCCGGACAGGTCGAGGATGACGCCTCCATCACGCTGGGGGCCGGAGAGATTTCGACCAATCTCTCCTTGCTGCAAGCGGCCCGCACGGCACATCCCGACGCGATCCTGATTTACAAACCGCACCCGGATGTCGAAGCAGGTCTGCGCCGCGGCAAAGTACACGAGGCAGCGCAGATCGCTGATGTCATCGCAAAAGACAGTGATCCGTTGGCTCTGATCGACGCCTGCGACGAGGTGTGGACCATGACCTCTCTGATCGGCTTTGAAGCGCTGATGCGCGGCAAACCAGTGACCTGCACCGGCACGCCGTTTTATGCGGGCTGGGGACTGACCACCGATCTTGGCGCCGTGCCCGCGAGACGTGCCGCACGGCCCGACCTCATGGCCCTCGCCCATGCAGTGCTCATCGATTATCCGCGCTATTTCGATCCCAAGACCGGAGCCCCGTTGTCGCCAGAAGAAGCCTTGGAGTATCTTGCGCAGTCACCCAAAGGGCGCAGCCGTCTGATGCAAAACTTGCTCGCAAAACTGCGGCAGATACGAGCGGCGACGCTCGGTCTCAGCTAGTCTTCGACCAGAGCGTGAGAGCATCCGGGCCAATCTGTTCGATCTTGTCGAGATGATAGCGCGGCGCGTTTTGCAGCCTGTCCAAGCCCAAAGCGCCAAGCCCCGGCATGCCCTCCGCCCCGATCCCAAGGCCCGCCGTGAAAAGGGCAACATGATCCGCGAGCCCTGCACTGAGCAGTGACGCCGCAAGCGCCCCGCCGCCTTCGCAGAACACCCGCGTCAAACCGCGCGCGCCTAGAGCTTGCAGAGCCGCCTGCGGGTCGATCTGGCCATAGGCCACAGGAACTTCAATCAACTCCGCGCCCAGCTGCTGCCAAGCGGAAACCAACTCCGGCGCAGCGTCAGGGCCATGCAAAATCCAAACGGGGATATCGTGCGCCGTGCGGGCCAAGAGACTGTCCAACGGCAGATCGAGCCGACGCGACATCACAAGGCGAATGGGTTGATGCGCAACGCCAAGCCCGCGCACGGTGAGCGACGGATCATCTGCCCGCGCCGTGCCCCCACCGACGAGAACCGCGTCATGGCTGGCGCGCATGGCATGGACCCGACGGCGCGCCATTGGCCCCGTGATCCATTGGCTTTCCCCGGTCGCCGTCGCAATCCGGCCATCCCATGACATCGCCAGTTTCAGCGTGATCATCGGTCGGCCAAGCGTGACTTTCGACAAAAAACCCTGTTGCGCCACCCGCGCCTCTTCTTCGCAGACGCCCGTGACGACCTCGATGCCTGCCTCTTGCAACATCGCAAAGCCCCGACCGTTCACACGGGGATCGGGATCGCCCAAAGCGACGACAACACGCGACAGCCCCGCCGCGATCAGTGCTTCGGAACAGGGAGGTGTTTTGCCGTGATGGGAGCAAGGTTCGAGCGTGACATAGGCGATCGCGCCACGGGCCGCGCCTCCGGCCTGTTTGAGCGCGACGACCTCTGCATGCGGGCGCCCGCCCGGCTGTGTCCAACCGCGACCGACAATGCGCCCGTTCTTGACAATGACACATCCCACAGCAGGGTTCGGCCAAGTCCGGCCAAGGCCACGCGCCGCCAGAGACAGTGCGTGGCGCATATGGCGCAAATCTTCGGATGTGGTCATTCGTCGGGCTTGGCGTCGGGGCGCAACTCGCTGACAAATTTATCGAAATCGTCTGCCGCTTGGAAATTCTTATAGACGGAGGCAAAGCGCACATAGGCCACGGTATCGATCCGTGCGAGGCTTTCCATGACGATTTCACCAATGGTTTTCGACGGGATATCCGTCTCACCCATGCTCTCCAGACGCCGGACAATGCCGGAAATCATCTGATCGAGGCGTTCCGGTTCGATCGGACGTTTCTGCGCCGCGATGCGGATTGAGCGTTCAAGCTTATCACGATCAAAATCTTCGCGACGCCCGTTGGTTTTCACCACCACAAGATCGCGCAGCTGAACCCGTTCATAGGTTGTAAAACGCCCACCGCAGGCCGGACAAAAACGCCGACGCCGGATCGCCACATGATCCTCGGCCGGACGACTGTCTTTCACCTGGGTATCGATATTTCCGCAAAACGGACAACGCATTCTGGCGTCCCCTTCTCTGGTCTTCGCTGCCTCATCCGGGGGCTGCACCCCAGTTATCCACAGGCACTATAGGGGCTTACCCAGAATTTGGGTAGATCAAATTTTCAGCGCTAGATGTTGTAGACCGGATCGCAACCATCCTTAACGCAAAAGCGCCACAACTCGCCGGACATGCGGACGGTCCCGATGTTCGAAAAGGTAAACACCTTGCCATGTTCCAAGGGTCATGCGTCCGTTCAAAACAGGAATTGTGATCGTCGTAGGCAGAAGCGCCGCCTTGATATGCGCCGGCATATCATCCGGACCTTCATATGTGTGGGTCAGATAGGACATGGATGGATCGGAAGTCGACGGCACGAGGCGGTGGAAATAGGCCTGTAGATCTGTCTGGACTTCCGGGTCAGCATTTTCCTGAATGACAAGCGAGGCAGACGTGTGTTGCACCATAAGCGTGAGCATGGCCTCAACCGGACCTTCGCCCGCAACCCAACGGGCCAGGTCCGCAGTCCATTCATAGAGCCCCGGACCAGAGGTCGAAATTTCAAACAGGCGATGGCTCATTCGCAGACCTCCTGCCAAGCGTCCTCATCGAAGTCCCAGCAATAGCCTGCCGCCTCATAGGCATCGGCAAAGCCAAACACGGTGTAGTCGATGGTCTCCGGCAGGCAGTCGAGCCGCGCAAGCTCCTCTCCCGACCGTTCGACCACAATGCCCGCCCTCACATCATGCGCCTCGGACATCCGATCGAAATCCCCCCAGAGCACATAGTTGATATCGCCATTCTTCAACCGCAGCTCTTCCCAGATGGACCCGCCAACACCGGGCCAAGGCGTTACGACAACTTCGGAATAGGGACGATTCAGTTCAAGCTCCGGCATCTGACCGGGACGCCCAAAACGATAGGTTACACCCGCCGCATCCGCCGTGAGAGACACGTATTTTTCATTCGAGAATTTGCATTGAAGCAATGGCGCCTCTTGTCCCTTCGCCGCCTCGGACACTGTGACGCACAAGATCAACGCCAATGTCGTCGCGCCGCCTCTGTGCGCCAGACCGCCTTTGGAAACCATCATTTTTTTACCCCTACCCAACCTGCGTCTAAAAGGGGTAGCGCATTGGCAGACGTTTTAAAACGATCCCGTCAGCTTTCTACCACACAGCGCACGGTCGGGCCGTTCTTGTCCAAGCTCAGAGACGCCGTCTGAACTTGTGCATCCACGACCGGCCCCATGAAAACCGCGTCCAGCGAGGCGATACATCGCTGCAAATCTGCTTCCGGCACCGCGATCACGATCAGATCGCTCTCCGGCGTAGTCTCATAGGGACCATCCAAGACCGCCATATCCTGCACGGCTTCGCCGAGAGCACCCAAAGGCGCCATCATCGCAAAGGCAGCGATGGCGAAGGTAAAGGCGAGAAGGGCCTTTGTAATAGGTGTCATGACAGCTCTCCCGTGTAGGTTGTCCAAGACCAACGCGGGAAAGCTTAAATAAGTTTCAACGAAATCCGATTTCCTGTCGAGGAGCCGTCAATTCTGGTCGAATGCACCCCGTGCCGCCTCGATCTCAGGCATGTTCACACTGGCCCAATCGATCAGGAGATGCAGCGGTGCGAGAAAGGACTGCCCGAGCTCCGTCAGGCTATAGGCGACCGAGGGCGGCTTCGTATCGAAAACTTCACGCGCCACAAGCCCGTCGCGTTCCAGATCGCGGAGCGACTGGGTCAGCATCCGTTTGGAAATGTCCGGGAGTGACCGTCCCAGCGCGTTGAACCGCTGCGGCCCGTTTTCCAACTCCAGCAAAATAAGCGAGGTCCATTTCGCGGCCACATGGTCAAGCACCTGCCGCACCGGGCAGTTCTGCGGCTCAAACCCCATCGCTTTCCACTCTTCAAGGCGGCTCATCGGAATGTCGCGCATTTGAGAAGGTTCCCTTCATGTTACCTTGGACCGAAAAAGTGCCTCCTTTTCATTGAACACTTAGGTCTCTAATTGAGACTTGTACCCGAAACGAACCCCAAAGGGAATGCATATGACCAAATATCTCGTCACCGGCGCCTCCGGCCAACTCGGCCAGCTTGTCGTCGACCACCTCGCCACGCTCGTTGCAAAAGATGACATCATCGCGCTGGTGCGCTCCGACAAAGGCGCCGATCTCTACGCCGCCAAGGGCATCGCCACCCGTCGCGCCGATTACACCGATGTGGCCGCTCTCACGGCGGCATTCGATGGGGTTGAGCGCCTTCTGCTGATCTCCTCCTCCGAAGTTGGTCAGCGCGCGCCGCAGCATGGCAATGTGATCGAGGCTGCCAAGGCTGCAGGCGTCAAATTCATCGCCTACACCTCGATTCTCAAGGCCGACACCGGCAATATGGCACTGGCCGAAGAGCACCTCGCCACTGAGGCCATGCTCAAAGACAGCGGCATGTCCTACACGCTTCTGCGCAATGGCTGGTATTCCGAAAACATCACCATGACGCTCGGCCAAGACCTTGAACTGGGCCAGCATTTCGGGGCCGCAGGCGAAGGCAAACTCGCAACCGCCACGCGCAAAGATTTCGCCGAAGCGGCCGCCATCGTACTGGCCGGAGGTCATGACGGCGAGGTTCTGGAACTGGCGGGTGACGAGGCCTATACGCTTACTGACTATGCCGCCATCGTCACGGAAGCCTCCGGCAAACCGGTCGTCTACACCGACATGCCGGAAGCCGCCTTTACCGAGGCTCTGGTCGGCGCAGGCCTGCCCGCCGGGTTCGCCGCCATCCTCGCGGATTCGGATGCGAAAGCCGCCACAGGCGCGCTGTTCGACGACAGCAAAACCCTGTCCAAACTGATCGGCCACCCGACCGAGCCGATCTCTGCGACGGTCAAAGCCGCGCTCTAAACACAAAAGCCCCGCTTGAGCGGGGCTTTTCACATCTGGCCTCTGACATGCCGGAGCTTACATCCGGGGATCGTCGAAAATACTGTCGCCCATCTGGTCGATGAAAATCTGCGCCTTGCGCAGGCTTTCTTGGCGCGCATCGTCGATATCGCTCATCGTATCTGCCCGGATCATCATATGCGCGCGGGTTTCGCCGTCGAAATCCTTCTCGATCTTTGCTGCGATACGATAACCGCTCTCCGCCTTCATCGGCTCCGGGAAGATGCGGTAATCCTTGCCGTAAAGCTCAGGCTTGGCGGCGGATTGAGAGGTGGTGTCAGCTTGCGATTTGCCGCCGAAGAGTTTTCCGAAAAGGGACATAGGGGCCTCCTGTTTGGGCGGCAGTTTGAAGCCCCCGCCTCCGAAGTGCAAGCCGCGCATCGCCTGACCGGGGGATGGTGATGAAACGGTGGTACGGGGCACTTTATGCCTGCCAAATCCGTCGGAGATTTGAACGAAAGGCTGCGCTTACAAAATCGCCAGACCGTGGGGCCGGGTCATGCCGGAGGGATGCTTTCAGCATGTCCGATGCGCGGCGGCCTGCGGCCATGTTCCGCGCAATCTCTTATACCGCTCGTCAAATAGCTTTTCATTCGGGCTTCTATGATCCTGATGGTATTCATGCCAAAGTGCTTGTTCTTCATTCTGCACATATTGAACTGAACGATAGGTAGAAAGATTCCAATGTGCGTCTATCGCTCTCACTTTAGCGTGTGACCCTTGCCGGTCTGGACAGAACCCTAACTGATGAAAACTTAGTTCGATATAGCAAGCCGCAATAACTGCAAAGGCTTCTCTAATTGTCGAAACGGTTCTTAATCTCTCTTCGCATTGTCTGATAATTCTTTGAGCTTCATCGCGCCACTGATCATCTGCGACTTTCACCGTTGAGTTAATTGCAACGGAAGAAGATTTCAGTGCGCGCAAAAGCGATTTTCGCCAAGCACCAATGCTTCGAGTATCCTTCAAGCGAAGCCATTCCTCATGACCTAAAATTCGCTCCAGACTGGTCTTGAGGGCAAATGCTTCTTCGTATTGGGTATATTCACTGTTTTCCATAAAACAAAAAACGCCCCCCTTTCGGGAGGCGCCTCTAACTTTACTGATCCAAGAACGACCGCAGCTTCCGCGACCGGCTCGGGTGCTTCAACTTCCGCAAAGCCTTCGCCTCGATCTGGCGGATACGTTCGCGGGTCACGGAGAACTGTTGGCCCACCTCTTCCAGCGTGTGGTCGGTGTTCATCCCGATCCCGAAGCGCATCCGCAGCACGCGTTCTTCGCGCGGGGTGAGCGAGGCCAGCACGCGGGTGGTGGTCTCTTTGAGGTTCTCTTGAATGGCCGCGTCGAGGGGCAGAACTGCGTTCTTGTCCTCGATGAAATCGCCAAGCTGGCTGTCTTCCTCGTCGCCGATCGGCGTTTCCAGAGAGATCGGTTCCTTGGCGATTTTCATCACCTTGCGGACCTTCTCCAACGGCATCTGCAGCTTTTCGGCCAATTCTTCCGGCGTCGGCTCGCGACCGATCTCGTGCAGCATCTGACGACCGGTGCGGACCAGTTTGTTGATCGTCTCGATCATATGGACCGGGATACGGATCGTACGGGCCTGATCCGCGATGGAGCGCGTGATCGCCTGACGGATCCACCAGGTCGCATAGGTCGAGAATTTGTAACCGCGACGGTATTCGAACTTATCGACCGCCTTCATCAGACCGATGTTGCCTTCCTGAATGAGATCGAGGAATTGCAGACCGCGGTTGGTGTATTTCTTGGCGATGGAGATCACGAGACGCAGGTTGGCCTCGACCATTTCCTTCTTGGCCTGACGGGCTTCTTTTTCGCCCTTCTGGACCTGCGCGACGATGCGGCGGAATTCGGAAATGTCCACACCGACGTACTGACCAACCATGGCCATGTCGGAGCGCAGCTCCTCCACCTTCGGCGTGAAGCGTTCGATGAACATCTGCCAGCCACGACCGGATTTCTCGCCCATACGGTCCAGCCAGTTCGGATCAAGCTCGGAGCCGCGGTAATCCTCGATGAACTCGCGCCGGTTGATGCGCGCCTGATCGGCAAGCTTCACCATCGAGCTGTCGATGGACATGATCCGCTTGTTGATGCCGTAAAGCTGGTCGATCAGCGCTTCGATACGGTTGTTGTGCAGATGAAGCGAGTTCACCAGCACCACGATCTCGGAGCGCAGTTTCTGATATTCCGCCTCTTCCGCTTCGGAGAAGGACCCATCCTCGTTCAGCGTTGCCGACATCCGCAAATCCTGCATCTCGGAGAGACGCGAGAAGTCTTCGGAAATCTGGGCCAGCGTTTCAAGAACCTGCGGCTTGAGCGCGGCCTCCATCGCGGCGAGCGACATGTTGGCCTGCTCGTCGTCATCCTCGTCGTCATCGGAGGAAATCGGATTACCGTCGGCGTCGTATTCCTGCTCTTTCGTCTTGGCTTCCCCAGCGGTCGCCTCGGCGTTGAGCCCTTCGACGACATTCTCTTCCTCTTCGTCCTCATCGACACCGCCGCCAAAGGTGGCTTCAAGGTCGATGACGTCGCGCAGGAGAATGTCCTCGGACAAAAGTTCGTCGTGCCAGATGGTGATCGCCTGGAAAGTCAGCGGGCTTTCGCAGAGCCCGGCGATCATCGTGTTGCGGCCGGCCTCGATGCGTTTCGCAATCGCGATCTCGCCTTCGCGGGACAGAAGTTCGACAGAGCCCATCTCGCGCAAATACATGCGCACCGGGTCATCGGTGCGGTCGAGCTTCTCGGTCTCGGAGTTGGCCATAGCGACTTCGCGCGAGCCAGCAGCCGCGACCAGTTCACCGCCCTTGGCATCATCGGAAGACCCATTGCCGCCGTCGTCGTCTTCGGCTTCTTCGTCCTCGATCACGTTGATGCCCATTTCGGAGAGCATCGACATCACGTCCTCGATCTGCTCGGAGCTCACCTGTTCAGGCGGCAGCACCTTATTGAGCTGATCGTAGGTGATGTAGCCTTTCTCGCGCGCCTCGGCGATCATCTTCTTGACCGCAGCCTGGCTCACGTCGAGCATCACGTCCTGGTCCTGATCGTCCTTTTTGGCGTCGTCGTTGTCTTTGGCTGCCATACGGCTCTCCCCTCAAAATCAAGCGGGTCCCGGAAGACCTGATGTGAAGACCTGATGCCTCAAAAGCGCGGACCAGCCCGGTCCAGCACCCCTCGAAGTCCGAATCATGTCATGCGAATCGATGATTCGCCACCCAGATACCCATATTTCCTTAACCATCCCTGCACCAGTGGCACCGCGACTGTCATTGCGTTGCCCACACAAAAAGCGGCTCACTTGCCACGTTCAGGGGCGATTCGGTCCAAAAGTGCGCGGAACGCGTCCCGTTCATCGCGCGACAGTTCCAGACCGTTGTCCGCCACATCGAACTCAGTCTTATCCTCGGCTTCCGCCTTCGTCGCACGGTTGCGCGCTTCCGCCGCTTGCCGCAACCGCCATGTCAGCTTTTCGTCATCAGCGGCGAGCATGTCTTCCAATCCTTCGTTCAACTCGACCTGATATCCGCGCCGCGCCTTGAGCTTGGCCAGTTCCTCGGTCAGGCACATCTGTGCCATTTCGCGGTCCGGTCGGCGCACGGGGGGCGTGATCTGAACATGGGGATGGGACATCAGGCGATCAAGGGCTTCCTGCCCCGCAATCGCCATCACGTTTTGCCGCAAGGTTGCAGGATCTTCGTCCTCGGCATGGGTCAGCACCGCATGCAAAAGCACGGCGTGATCGTCAGACCGGGGCGTGAGCGCTTCCAGTTGAGACAGGAAGTCCAAGGCGAGCCCCGGATTGGCGATCAGCACAGCAAGCACCACCGCTTCGCGCATCAGATCGGCCTGCGCCTCGTCTCCTGACACAATAAGAGACGCCTTAAGACCTTCCGTCGGCACGGCGATTTGTTTGCCAAACTTTCCGCGCGGCGCATTCGGTGTCCAGACGCGGCGCGTCTTGCCGCCTTCCTCACGCTTGCCGCGGAACAGCTCGCGACGCATGTCGTTGAGAATTTCGCCGTAATGGCGCTTGATCGACGCATCGGCGATGGGGCGGATGGTTTCGCGCAGGGACTTATCCAGCGCGGCGCGGCGCTCGGGGCTGTCGTAGACCTTGCCCTCGGTCTCCCGCCGCCACAGCAGAGCAACCATGGGAAGCGCGTTGTCGAGCACTTCCTGCATCGCCTCGCGCCCCTTGGCCTTGATCAGCTCGTCGGGGTCTTGCCCTTCCGGCAAGATCGCAAAGCGCAGCCCCTTCCCCGCCTCTAACAGCGGCATGGCGAGATCAATCACCCGGAAGGCGGCACGCAGCCCCGCCTTATCGCCATCAAGCGCGATGACAGGCTCGTCCGACATTCGCCACATCAGTTGCAATTGCCGGTCGGTGATCGCTGTCCCCAAAGGCGCAACGGTGGCCTCGAACCCGGCTTCTGCGAGCGCGATGACATCCATGTAGCCCTCTGCGACGACCAAGGTCTGGCCGCGACCACAGGCCACGCGGGCTTCCTGATGGTTATAAAGCGCATTGCCTTTATCGAACAAAATCCGCTCTGGACCGTTAAGGTATTTCGCCCGTGCATTCGGGTCCATCGCCCGTCCGCCAAAGGAGATCAGACGCCCACGCGCATCGCGAATGGGAAAAACGATCCTGTCGCGGAAGAAATCATAGGGCTCGCGCCCATCATCGGGCTTCGCAGCGACGCCGGCCTCAACAGCCATCTCTGCGGAAATGCCCTGATCCTTGAGCGCCCGCAAAAGCGCGTTGCCCGGAGGCGCAAAGCCGATCTCGAAACGCTCACGTGTCTCCGGCTTCATGCCGCGCTTATCGAGATATGCGCGCGCCGCCGTCCCGCCCTGTTGCGAGAGACACAGACGGAAAAACCGGTTCGCCGCCTCGTTCACGGCAGCCAACTCGGCACGTTTGTCGGATTTCTCCTGCGCCTTCGGATCGCTTTTCGGCACAGGCATGCCCGCTTCCTGCGCGAGAATTTCGATGGCTTCCATGAAGCCGACGTTTTCCGTCTCACGCACAAAGTTGATGGCATCGCCTTTGGCATGGCAACCGAAGCAATAGTAGTAGCCGTCTTTGTCGTTCACATGGAAAGACGCGGTCTTTTCATGATGGAACGGACAGGGCGCCCACATGTCGCCCTTTCCCGGGTTCGACTTGCGATTATCCCACATGACTTTGCGACCGACCACATCGGTCAGCGACAGGCGCGATCGCAGCTCATCCAAGAATCCCGGGGGCAGTGACATGGGCGCAAGTATCGCCCCTCTCTGAGGCAAGGTCCAGAGGCCCTAAACGGCCTTCGCGGATGTGTCGGGAAAAGAAGCCGAATCGCATTGCGTCAACATTGTGTCAAAACTCCGCCAAAAGTGTGCAAAACCATGACGAAAGCATGTCTCCCGACATCAACAGTCCCCAGAATTAGGCACGATTATTCACAAACCGGAGGGCAATGGGACGATTTCAGGGCAGATGCTCACGAGGCTTTACCGACGACATTCGGCGTATCAAAATAACAGTGTGCGAGTGTCTAATTCGAACCAGGGGAACCAAGCAGACACGGCGTACACAGGTAAATTCGGGGGCCACTCCGAAAGGGAGACGGGTTCAATGTTGGGTAAAATTTTGCGCAAGGAAGCCGCCGAGTTTCGCTCGGTTCGGCATCAGATCGCCGATCGCGCGGAATATCAGGCTGCGGGCCAGACGATGAGTGCGGAAAGCACCCCGCTCTCCCCCGCCGAACGATGTCTGCCGCTTGGGCGCAGCTATCAACAGGACGAAGAGGGATCGCTTGCGATCTTCGGCTTGTTCGCATTTGTCATGATGCTTCTGCTGGCCGGGATCGGCCTTGATGTCGTCCGCCACGAAACACTTCGCGTCGAACTCCAGAACACGCTCGACCGCGCAGTGCTCGCAGCGACGAACCTTGAAAACACCAACGATCCCGAAGAAGTTGTCACCGATTATTTCGCAAAGGCCGGTCTCAGCGCGTACCTCTCGGATGTCGAGGTCACGACACAGGGGGACAGCCGTATCGTGACCGCCTACGCGGATGCTACGATTTCGACCTATTTCATGAAATTCGCATCGGTCGACACTCTCAGCATGTCGAGCTACAGTACGGCCGAACAAGGCCTCTCTGGCCTCGAGATTTCGCTCGTGCTCGACGTATCCGGGTCCATGAGCAGTTACAGCCGCTTGACGAACTTGAAGACTGCGGCTCAGGAATTTACGGAAGTCATTTTCGATAACGCCGCAAGCGATGAACTCGCGATCTCGGTCATTCCCTATGCGACACAGGTCAATGCGGGTGCCGATATTCTCGATACGCTCAACCTGCTGGACGCACATGACGAGTCCCATTGCATCAACTTCGAGGAGGACGACTTCTCGACCGTAGGGCTCGAATATACCGCGGACGAAACCACGCGCTATTATGAGCAAACAATGGATTTCGATCCGTTCAAATATAACTGGAACAATCTCGATATGGATCTGGAGCAGGAAACCTGCCCGGTCGAATCTTCCCGCGAAATCCTCCCCTTCTCCAACGACCAAGATACTATCGACACGTTCATCCAGTCACTATCCGCCGTTGGCAACACGTCCATCGATCTCGGCGTAAAATGGGGCGCGGCCCTTCTGGATCCGAGCGCTCAGGCCATTACAGACGCCATGGTCGCCGACGGCAAGCTCACCAGCGCCGCAAGCGGCCACCCTGCGGATGCATCCGATGCGCAGAAATACATGGTCGTGATGACCGACGGGTCGCACACCAGCCAGTATTACATGCCCGACCCCTATCGTTCGGACGATGAATCCACCGATGTCTACAATACGTCGGACGGCGAAATTTATGTGGGGGCGGACCGAGAAAGTTGTTCGTATTACTATGGCTATGCCTACAACTGTTCGACGACGACGTACTACACCAAACTTTCGAGCGGAAACACGACATCGTCCCTGCCCTATGATCCGGACACCGACCCGGATGATATTTGGGAAATGACATGGGCCGATGTTTGGTCTTCCATGACCGTCTACAACCACGCCTATGCCCGCCGCCTCGCCGCTAACGACAGTGATGTTTATTACGACTGGCGTGATGCAACCCGCAAAAGCTACAACAGCTCCACCAAAGACGACCGGCTTCTCAAAATCTGCGATGCGGCCAAAGCTGAAGGCGTAATTATCTTCGCCATCGGCTTCGAAGCCCCGACTGCCGGCCAGGAGGTCATGGAGTCCTGCGCATCCTCTTCCGCGCATTACTACGATGTGGACGGCACAGAAATTTCAGACGCTTTCTCGGCCATCGCCAGCAAAATCACTGAACTGAGGTTGGTAGAATGAAACGGCCACTCAAACTTAGACGTGTGTTCAGGCGGCATGCAAAAAATCAAGACGGCAACGCAACCATCGAGTTCGCGCTGATTTTCCCGATGATCATGTATTTGGTCATGGGGTCTTATGAGATTGGCTATTACACCGTGTCAGCCTCAATGTTGGACCGGGGATTAGAACTCGCCGTGCGCGACGTACGCCTCGGCAACATGAGTTCCGTCACACTCGCCAATATGAAATCCGCGACTTGTGAATACGCGCGATACGTCCGCAATTGTGACGACAATATCCATATTGCACTCGAACCAGTCGATGCATGGAACTTTGAAGAACCGGATTACATTGCGGCCTGTATCGACCGAGCCACCGATGTGAGCCCCGCGACGACCTTCACAGATGGTGGTGAAAACGAGCTCATGCTGGTGCGCGCCTGTGTAAATGTTGATCCGATCTTCCCAACGACATGGATCGGGGCGGCCATGGAGCGCACCGAAGGATCTGGTTACGCCATCATATCAACCGCCGGTTTTGTCAACGAGCCCAATAGTTAAGAGACAGATAGATGCTAGGAAAACACTTTCGACATGCCTCGACCTCCCTCTTCACAAAGGGGCGCAAGCGCTTTCAACGAGATGAAAGCGGCTCTGTCGCAATCGAAGCCTTGCTGGTCACCCCCGGCCTGATCATCTTTCTGATGTTCGTTTACACCGCCTTCTCCGCCTTTCAAGCCAAGGCGCAGGCCAACAAGGCCAATTACACCATCTCAGACTACATCTCTCGTCAAACGGATACGATCGACGATACCTTTCTCGACGGTTTGGCGCAGCTCTATGAGTTCCTCAACAACTATAGCGACACGGATATGCGTATCTCAGCCGTAGAATATTACATCGATGAGGATGAGAACGAGGGCTATGACCTTGTTTGGTCCTATGCCACAGGCGATTACACCAAACTGACCGATAATACGGTCTCAGAGGTTGAGGAACGCATTCCCCTGCTCGCCGATGGTGAACAAGTCTTGGTCGTCGAAACCGCTCGGGCATGGTCCCCGATCTTCAACGTCTTTCTCAGTTCCATGACGTTCACAGACATCGTCACCACAAAGCCGCGTTTCGCGACGCAGGTGGACTATGAAGGCGCAGAGGAAGAAGAGGAGGCCTCAACGAGCCAAGATTCCAACGACAACGATGTTGAAAGCAGCGGGGATCAAAGCGACTCGAACACCTCGAGCGGAAATTACAACAACAGCGGCGGTCGGTATAACGGCTCAGGCTATCACTCTGGCAACGGAGGACGTCGCTAAGCCACGTTCAGTCGAGCCGCCCCTGCCCGCCGATCCGAGCCGCGATCACATCCGCCATGGCTTTGCCCTGTCCGGCGGGTGTGACCCCGCCGACACCGATACGTTTGCCGAACCGCCACCACAGTCCCGGCGCCCAAACCCGCTCCCCCGGCGTTTTCAATCGGATCAGGAACCCGTTCGACGGTTTGAACGCAAAAGTGCCGCGCTCGACCTTGTCGATGTCGTCGAGACGGCACAGCACGCGCCCGCCCTCTTCCATCAGAGCCTCTTCGCTGAGGACAAGTCGCACGCCGGAGGCCTGCCACAACCGCCAAGCGATCCAAAGTACGGCCACCGCCATCACCAGAAGCATCGCCATCCAACCGGTTGACAATTCACCGGCAGTGAAGGCGATCCGGATCAGCAAAAGGCCCAAAATACCAAGCATAGCCACCGCGCTCCCGCGCCGCATCGGTGAAGGGGATAAAGACAAAATGTCAGATCGCGTCTCAGTGGGCGTCTCAGTGGGCGTCTCTGGGGAAGTCATGATCGGTCTCCGGATTGCATTCATTCCGCTTTAAAGCGTTTTTCGTGTCATCTGAATCAGATTTATTGAAAAACGTCACCACTCGGCATCGATATCGCAACGTCTCCCAAACGTGAGGCCCTCACATTTGCGAAATGCTTTATCTCGCCAGCCTTCAAAGGGAAAGCTGGATTGTCCCCGACCGCACTCCGGGCTAGGGTACAGATCGCTATGAACTTCGGATCAGACCATGACCTGCCGCGCCCTTCGTTTTTCGCTTCTCTCTCTGCCTCTGGCCGGGTTGATCGCATGTGCCGAACGGCCTGACCTCTCGGATCAGCTACGCCCCGTCGAGGGGGCTGACGCTTGGCCCACGCTGCTCTCGTCCTCCGCCTTGTCGGCACTGGAAGAAGACAGAGAAGCAGAGCAATCCGCGACAGACAGCACAGACTACACCGCAGCCCGTGCCCGCTCTCTGGCTTGGCGCGCGGAAAACCTCGCAAACAGCCCCGTTCTGACAGAGGCCGAACGTGCCGCGCTTCTCGCGGCCATGGCCCGAAACAACTGAACCCAGCACCAAGCCTGCCCGAACCCTGCCCGTGCCAGTTGCACCCTTCTGAAATCGTCGCTATCACGGCGGTCAGGTTTTTTCACACATCCTTGAGCGGAGCCACCAATGCCGAAATCAACGTCCTCCCAAGCCCCCCTGCGCCTTGGCATTGCAGGTCTTGGCACCGTCGGCGTCGGCGTGATCAAAATCATCCAGCGCAAGGCCAATCTGATCGCCGCACGCAGCGGTCGCCCCGTCGTGATCACCGCCGTTTCCGCCCGCTCCCGTGACAAGGATCGCGGTGTCGATATTTCCGGCTATGCTTGGGAAGATGATCCCGTCGCGCTCGCCCTGCGCGATGATGTCGATCTCTTTGTCGAACTGATGGGCGGCTCCGATGGCCCCGCCAAAGCCGCCACCGAGGCTGCA
The DNA here is from genome assembly GCF_054788345.1 of Celeribacter sp. ULVN23_4. Taxonomy (NCBI): domain Bacteria; kingdom Pseudomonadati; phylum Pseudomonadota; class Alphaproteobacteria; order Rhodobacterales; family Roseobacteraceae; genus Celeribacter; species Celeribacter sp. ULVN23_4. Next base: position 181,784 of record NZ_JBTVYO010000006.1, read on the forward strand.
CTGGCTGCGGGCAAGGATGTCGTGACCGCCAACAAAGCCATGCTCGCCCATCACGGACAGATTCTCGCCGAGAAAGCCGAAGCCAAAGGCGCCGTGTTGCGCTTTGAAGCCGCCGTCGCGGGCGGCATTCCGGTGATCAAGGCCCTGACCGAAGGTCTCGCGGGCAACCGGATCGAGCGCATCATCGGCGTGATGAACGGCACCTGCAATTACATCCTCACCCGGATGGAAAACGAAGGCCTCACCTATGACCAGGTGTTCGAGGCAGCCAAGGCACTTGGGTATCTCGAAGCCGACCCGACGCTGGACGTTGGCGGCATCGACGCCGGGCACAAGCTTGCGCTTCTCGCCTCCATCGGTTTCGGCACGCAGGTCGACTTTGACAATATGGTGCTTGAAGGCATCGAGCGGATCACCATCGAGGACATCCGCCACGCTGCCGACATGGGCTACCGCATCAAACTTCTGGGCGTTGCCCAGATGACGGGCCGTGGCCTTGAGCAACGCATGACGCCCTGCCTCGTGCCCGCGCTCTCGCCGCTGGGTCAGCTGGAAAACGCCACCAACATGTGCGTACTCGAAGGGGATGAAGTCGGCCAGATCGTGCTGCGCGGTGCTGGCGCGGGCGAAGGCCCCACCGCCTCCGCCGTCATGTCCGACGTACTCGACATCGCACGCGGTATTCGTGTGCCGACCTTCGGCGTCCCGGCCGACATGCTGGAAAAATCCATCCCGGCGGTCGCAGCAACGCCTGCGCCGTTCTATCTGCGCATGTCTCTGTTGGACAAACCCGGCGCGCTGGCGAAAATCGCCGCCGCTCTGGGCGATGCGGGCGTGTCCATCGACCGGATGCGCCAATATGGCCAAGATGCGAACCCGGAAGTCGCGCCGGTGCTCATCGTCACCGACGCCACCTCCCGCGCCTCGCTCGACGCCGCGCTTGAGGGGATGCAATCCACCTCCGTCCTCGCCTCCGAACCAGTGGCGATCCGGATCGAACACGTCTAAGGATCACCATGGCCCTAACCGACCCCGTCGATATCTATTGCGAAAGACTGGGGCCGGGGTTCTGGGCCGAACCGATCAATGCGATCACCAATCTGGCCTTCCCGCTTGCCGCGCTTTGGGCACTGATGGTCGCGCTGCGCCTGTCGCGCGACACCGGCAAGACAATCCGGCCCGTTGATCTGACGCTCATGGCGCTCGCGGCCCTCATCGGGCTTGGGTCTTTCCTGTTCCACACCTTTGCCAACCGCTGGTCGGAATGGGCGGACACCATCCCGATTTGGTCCTTCGTCGGCCTCTACATCTACGCCGCCGTGACCCAGCCGACATCGACCAAGCCGCGCACCAAATGGATCACCGGCACACTGCTCACTCTGGCCGTGGGCTATATCCTTGTCTCGATGGCCAATGGCGAAGCCGCCAACACCAATGCCGTCGATCCTTTAAACGGCTCCGGGCAATATGCCCCCGCCCTGATCGCGCTTTTGATCGTCAGCGCCATCACGCTCTGGCGGCGTTCTCCGGTCGCGATCTGGTTCGCTCTTGCCACTGTGACCTTCTTTCTCTCTCTCACATTCCGCACCTTCGACATGCAGGTTTGCGCGGGCTTTGCAACCGGCACGCACTTCATGTGGCACGTCCTGAACGGGCTGATGATCGGACTGTTGCTTCAGGCGCGCGTGCGGTCCGCTCGCAGCTGAACCAAGCCCTCCACCGGCGTCAAGACGCCCCGTTCCCGTCGCAAAAACTTCATCTTATTCAGACTGATAGCGCAAACATATCAATGTTAGCGCTGCGACTTGTGCAGCCCCCTTGCCCCGCTTCGGAACATATGGTCATGAAGAGGAGCAATATTTTCGTCCGCCCAAAAAGGACCCGTAAGACCCATGTCGCAAGCCCCCACCTTCTATGACCGTATGCTGTCCCTTGGCCTCGCCCGCGTGGCTGAGCAGGCCGCCATCGCCTCCGCCGATTACGTCGGCCACGGCGATGAGAAAGCCGCAGACCAGGCCGCCGTCAACGCCATGCGCGATCAGCTCAACCAGCTCGACATTCAAGGCGTCGTGGTGATCGGGGAAGGCGAGCGCGACGAAGCTCCGATGCTCTACATCGGCGAGAATGTCGGCAACGGCAACGGCCCCGCCGTGGACATCGCCCTCGACCCGCTCGAAGGCACCACACTGACCGCGAAAGACATGCCCAACGCGCTGACCGTGATCGCCATGGCTCCGCGCGGCACCCTGTTGCACGCGCCCGACGTCTACATGGAGAAACTGGCCATTGGGCCGGGCTACCCGAAAGATGTCGTCTCCCTCGACATGACCCCGACCGAACGCGTCGAAGCGCTGGCCAAAGCCAAAGGCGTCACCCCGAAAGAGATCACCCTTTGCGTGCTGGAACGTCCGCGTCACGAAGAGATGCTGGCCGAGCTGCGCGCCACCGGTGCCGCGATCCGCATGATCACCGATGGTGACGTTGCCGGTGTCATCCACTGCGCCGAACCCTCCACGGGCATCGACATGTACATGGGCTCCGGCGGCGCTCCGGAAGGCGTGCTTGCCGCCTCCGCTCTGAAATGCATGGGCGGCCAGATGTGGGGCAAACTGTTGTTCCGCAACGACGACGAACGCGGCCGCGCCGCCAAGGCCGGGATCACTGACCTCGATAAAATCTACACCCGCGACGAGCTGGTGACCTCCGACGTGATCTTCGCCGCGACCGGTGTGACCAACGGTTCCATCGTCCACGGCATCAAACGCGAACCGGGCTTCCTCACCACGGAAACCATCCTGATGCGCTCGAAAACCGGCTCGATCCGCCGTATGAGCTACCGCAACCCGACGAAACCGCGGAAGGACTGATCTGCGGCGCGAGAGGCTGTTGCCCTCGTCCCCGATCCCTTGCACATTCACTCCCGCCAGCCCGACGCTGGCGGGAGTTTTTTATGACCGCACTGATCCTCATCGATCTTCAAACCGGCTTTAACGATCCCATTTGGGGCGAGCGCAACAACCCGAACGCCGAGGCACATGCCGGACGCCTTTTGTCCCATGCCCGCGCCTCAGGATGGACCGTCATTCACATTCGCCACGTCTCACAAACGCCCGGTTCTCCACTGTCCGGAGACGGGCTTACCTTCAAACCGGAGGTGACACCGCTTCCCGGTGAACCCATCTTGGAAAAATCCGTGAACTCCGCATTCATCGGCACCGATCTTGAGCCGCGTCTCAGAGCTCTCGGCGAAAGCGATCTGGTCATCTGTGGGCTCACCACGCCGCACTGCGTCTCGACGACCACCCGCATGGCCGCCAATCTTGGCTTCACTGTCACACTCGCCCATGACGCCTGCGCCGCATTCACGGCGAACGCCGACACCACATGGGCCGACCTGCCGCCTATGTCCGCCGAAGAGGTACACACCAGCGCGGTCAGCCATCTGCACGGCGAGTTTGCATCCGCTCGCTCAGTCAGCGATATACTCGGGGCATGACCGATTTTCTCAATGTCTCCGCCTCGCTCACCGGCCGCCGCTGGCTCGGTCCTTCTGCCGATCTCGATCGACAGGCGGAGCTTTTGGCACAGCAGACGCAATTGCCCCTGCCGCTCTGCCAAACACTGGCGCGTCGTGGCGTCGCCCCCGACGACGTCACGCAGTTCCTTGATCCCAAACTCAAGGATTTGCTGCCCGATCCCCTGACGCTCAAAGACATGGGCGTGGCCGCAACGCGCTTTCTCAACGCCGTCAAACGCAGCGAGAAGATCGCTGTCTTCGCCGATTACGACGTGGATGGCGGCACCTCCGCCGCACTTCTGATCACATGGCTGCGCCAAATGGGGCTGTCTTCGACGCTCTACATCCCCGACCGGATCGACGAGGGCTACGGCCCCAACGAGCCCGCGATGGAGGGCTTGGCCAAAGATCACGATCTGATCGTCTGCGTCGATTGCGGCACGCTGTCCCATGACGCCATCGCCGCAGCCAAGGGCGCGGATGTCGTGGTGCTCGACCACCACCTTGGCGGGGAGACCCTGCCCGACTGTGTCGCCGTAGTGAACCCGAACCGACAAGACGAAAGCGGCGATCTGGCGCATCTTTGTGCCGCCTCCGTCGTCTTCCTGATGCTTGTCGAAGTTGGGCGGCAAATGCGCGGCGAGGGGCAAAAAGGCCCCGATCTCATGTCCATGCTCGATCTTGTGGCCCTCGCCACCGTGGCCGATGTCGCCCCCCTGCTCGGCGTCAACCGGGCCTTGGTGCGCCAAGGGCTCAAAGTCATGGCCCGCCGCGACCGGATCGGGCTGCGCGCCCTTGCCGATGTGGCGCGCATGGACACCGCCCCGACCTCCTATTCCCTCGGCTTTCTGCTCGGCCCCCGCATCAATGCGGGAGGACGGATCGGCGCTGCCGACCTCGGCGCGCGGCTCCTGTCCACCGAAGACCCGAACGAAGCGCAAGCCCTCGCCGAACGCCTTGATGCGCTCAACACAGAGCGCCGCGAGATTGAGAACGCCGTGCGGGATGAGGCACTGCTACAAGCCGAAATGCGTGGACTTGATGCGCCGCTCGTCTGGGCCGCCGGAGATGGCTGGCACCCCGGCGTCGTCGGCATCGTCGCCTCGCGCCTGAAAGAAAGCACCAACCGCCCCGCCATCGTCATCGGCTTTGACGAAGAGGGCGTCGGCAAAGGCTCCGGCCGCTCCGTGTCCGGCGTCGATCTTGGCGCGTCGATCCAGCGGCTGGCCTCCGAGGGCCTTCTGATCAAAGGCGGCGGCCACAAGATGGCCGCAGGCCTGACCGTGATGCGCGACCAGCTCGAACCCGCGATGGAGCGGCTTGCCGAACTGTTAGAAAAACAGGGCGCGGGGGCGATGGGGCCTTCAGATTTGAAGCTCGACGGTCTTTTGATGCCCGGCGCGGCCACACCCGAGTTGATCGCACAGCTCGAAGCCGCTGGCCCCTATGGCGCATCCGCCCCTGCCCCACGCTTCGCCTTCCCGTCCTGCACAATTCATTTTGCGAAACGCGTCGGCGCCAACCACCTGAAAATCAGCTTTTCCGACGGCCAAGGCCCGCGTCTCGAAGCGATCAGCTTTGGCGCGTATGACGGCCCCATTGGCCCGGCCTTGGAACGGCACGGCGGCGCGCGTTTTCATCTTGCAGGCAAGCTTGAGATCAACACCTGGGGCGGGCGTCAATCCGTACAATTGCGCCTCGAAGACGCAGCGGAGGCCTGATCAAGGCAGGAAATCGCAGCCTGTCAAAAAAACTGCAAAATTCTGTGAGAATCCCCCTTGCGCCCCGCGCGCGCATTTCATAAATACCCGCTCACGCCAAGCGCGGTCCGTTCGTCTATCGGTTAGGACGCCAGGTTTTCAACCTGGAAAGAGGGGTTCGATTCCCCTACGGACTGCCACTTTCCTCTCCCAGAATAAAATCCGAAAAGCAGATGCTTTCTAAGTGCGTTGATGTCTAGGCTTCTCGCCTTGCTTGACGCAAAGAGTGGTGTGATTGGGTTTCGTTTTATGACATTTGGGGGAAGTTCGAAAACGGCCGTTTTCTCCAAACTGAACGCGCATACATTAAGAATGTACGAACTAAGACACATGCGTGAACGTCTTTTCATCGTTAGACTAGAAACACGGAAGAACGCAAAAGAGGTGAACTCTTGCGCGACAGGCTAACTTCAATTTTGGGAGAAAGTGGCAGTCCGTAGGGGAATCGAACCCCTCTTTCCAGGTTGAAAACCTGGCGTCCTAACCGATAGACGAACGGACCGCGCTTGGCGTGAACGGGTATTTATGAGATGCATGCGGAGGGCGCAAGAGGAAAAATAGCGAAAATCGCAATTCATACCTCACATGTCTGATCTCCCCATCGCATTACCCCCGGACCGACTGCTGCATGGGATCACTGATATGCCCAACATGCACCTTCGGATCGAACATTGTCGCCCGTGCCCGCCCCTCGTATTTCGAGCTATATAGCGCGAGATCGGCGTCATGGATCATCGTATCCGTGTCAGGGCTTTCATAGAAATCCGTCGTCGTAATGCCGATTGAACCAGAGATACGGCAAAGCTCCTCATAATAGGGAATCGGTTGCTCCAACCGCATGATGATCCGGTCTGCGGTCCGCAAAAGCCTCTCGCGTTCCGTGAACTTGTTGAAGATGAGGATGAATTCGTCGCCACCGACGCGCGCGGCCGTGTCCTCTGCCCGCGTCTCTTCCAACAGCACTCGTGCAACTTGCTGCAAAACCGCGTCGCCCGCCGCATGGCCCAGTGTGTCATTGACCGATTTGAAATAGTCGAGATCGAGATGCATGATCGCGAAAGGCACCGCCGCGCGCAGCATTCGCTCCATCACATAGTCCATTGCCCGCCGGTTTTTCAGCCCCGTGAGCGTGTCGGTATAAGCCTGTTCTTCTGCTGCAACCTTCGCCCCTTGCAGGCGTGTGTTCAACTGTTTCGTCTCTTCGAGCACGGCAGATTTCGCCTCGACCAGATAGAGCATTTCAATCGCAAGATCGGTATGCGCGAAATCCCCCGCCGTCAGTCGGTAATCCGCCACAGCATCGACGATGGAAATCCCGAAAGACAGGTTCAAAAGATGCAGGCCCGTCCCCGGGATCGGCGCGGCCATGCCCTTGAGCGGAGTAGAAACACCGGACAAGAAATTAAGATAGAGTTTCGTGCGCAGAGGAATCGGTCCCTCCCCGTTCCCCCGGCCATTGTCGCGCACGGAAAAGACCCGTGACAGATGCATGCCCAACAATGTCTGCGGATCGCGCAGCTTAGCCAGTGTCGGCGCGACATAACGGATGACCCCCGCATCGTCATACATCAGGCTCATCGGCATGAAGGCGATCAGCGTCTCAGGGTCGAACCGCATCTCGCTCACAACTCCCCCCCGATTCGTTCGGAAAGCTCAAACGCGCGCCCTTCCGCATAGGCCGCTTCGAGCAAGTTGATGGTGATGATCTCCTCTCCCGAATCCATCCAGCCCTGATGCTCCAGAAACACCAAGGCGCCGTAGTCATCGGCCATGGCCCGCATCACCCCGACCATCGCATACCCAAAGCCCGGCATCGCACTGAGACAACTGAGCCGAAAGGTGCCGTCTCCGCAGTCCTCAACCCGCAGCGTGGGCATCTCGATGTCCGGCAGGGCAAGTTTGGCCCGTCCCTCCAGCTCATTCAAAGAAAACAGAAATTCGGTGAAATTCTCTCCGCCAAACCGCAAAAGGCGGCGGATCGCCTCGACATTTGGATGGGACACGAGATAGGTGCCCAAATCTTCAAGAAAGGTTTCGACCGGCTTGTGAAGGTGTCGCGCCGCCCGGCCAAGCACGTCAAGCGTCACCTGATCAGGGTAACTCAGCATCGCCTCGAAATTGTCGAAGCCCAGATCCGCACCTTCCGCGACCGCGTTCCACGTCTTCCCACCATAGGTGTCGCGCATAAAGCACTGGATCGCACGATTGATCATTCCATGCATGACGGCGCTCCCACAATTACGTGCGGGATGTTTACCCAGTCTCTCTTAAGAAATTACCAAGAGCAGTCTCAGACGCCTCGCAATGTTCCTAAAATTTGCGCGACCCGGCGAAGCCTACGTGCTCAGCGGCCAGCCATCCACATCGGCAAATCTGCAACACTGTCGAGCACCACTTCGGCATGGGGCGAAAGCTCCTCCTCCCCGGCGACCCCGGTCAGAACTGCAACGGGGATCATCCCGGCGCGGGAGGCCGCTTCCAAATCGTGCAAACTGTCGCCCACCATGATGCAGGCTTCGGCGACAACGCCCAAGCGCTCCGCAGCCCCGAGGCACGGCCCCGGCGCGGGTTTGCCGCCATAGCCGCTGTCATACCCGACAACCGTGCCGAACAGAGCATCCACGCCCATCTGTTTGAGATGATCGTGACCGGAGGCCTCGAAATCGTTGGTCACAACCCCGAGACGCAAACCCCGATCCCGAAGCGCAACGCAGGTTTCGAACAGCCCCGTCACGGGAGCCGGGGCAAAATCCTCCGGTTTGGGTTCCAGCCAGCCCATGATCTCTTCCGCCGAATTCTTCGGAAACAACGGCCCCAAGACCGCCAAAACATCCTTCGGCGTGCCCGCAATCACGGAACTGTCCGGCAAGAAGCGCGCCCGCGTCATATCAAATCCCAAAGCTTGCGCCACCGCCGCGTTCAGCCCGGCGTCCGTGCCACACATGCGGTTGATTGCCTGTGCCGCCCAGGGCCCCCAGCTGGACTGGAAATCCATCAGCGTGCCGTCTTTATCGAAAAGAATCGCCTCGATCCCGTGCATCCCAGCCCCTCAGGTCCAGTTGATCTGTGCGCCGCCCGGCAAGGCTTGACGTGCGCGCATCGGGTCATGAGGATCCAGCCCTGTGGCTTCGGCACAAGCGTTAACCCATTGATCATCCATGGTCACGAAATCCAGAACCGCCGCAAGAATCTCCACTTCCCCGGCACGGGACATCAACTCCTCGGCGGAGACACCGCTGGCCCCCAAGAAAACAGGGAAAATTTCATCTTCTGAGGCAAGCCATGCCAAAACTTTCAGGCCGATGAGTTCAGCTGCGTCCTGCTGCATCTGTGGGATACTCCAGAGGATTGGAAACACTTTATTAACCTTTCTCACCGAAAATCCCGGGAAAGCGCAACACCCGAACCACAACAAAAATCAAATGCGACATGGCGTGAAACGCGCAGCCGCTGCCAAAGAGGAGCCCCGATGGCGGGCCGTATTCTCATTGCCGACAACGTGCCGACCAACAGGATCATCCTGAAGGTCAAACTCGCCTCGGCCTTCTACAACGTGTCACAGGCCACATCCGGGGCCTGCGCCATCGCGCAAGCACGCGCGGAGCGGCCCAACCTAATCCTGCTCGACAGCGATCTCGGGGATATATCAGGGTTCGAGGCCTGTGCCCGACTTAAGGCAGACCCGGCCACGGCCCATATCCCAGTGGCGATCCTCACACCGCCACGAAATTCTGGCGCAAAGATCGCAGCACTCAAGGCCGGGGCAGACGAGGTTCTCTCGAAACCGCTTGACGAGTTGACACTCTCTGCCCGCGTGCGCGCCCTCATGCGTGCCTCCGCCACCTCTGAGGAATTGCGTCGTCACAACGAGACCGCCCGTGCACTGGGATTTTCCGAAGCGCAAAATCATTATGACACCCCCGGCAAAATCGCCTTGGTGGGCACGTCCACAGAGGAAGCCATGCAATGGCGGACACGTCTCAAGGGATTAATCCATGACGAAATCACACTCGAACGCGCCGATCGCTTGCTGGAGAGCATTTATCACGGCGAGGCCGCCGATCTTTACGTAATATCAATCCGCGCCGGGGGCGGCGACGGGCTCAGGTTGGTGTCTGATTTACGTGCCCGCATATCCACACGCAATGCAGGCATCATCGTGGTCCATGAGCGGCAGGATCGGCGAGAGGCGCTCATGGCGCTCGATCTCGGAGCCAACGACCTGATCACCCGCGACGCCGATATTGAAGAGCTGGTCCTGCGCCTGCGCAGTCAGATGCGCCGCAAGAAAGAGGCCGATCTTTTAAAACGCGCACTCGATGAAGGGCTGCATCTGGCAACGCACGACAAGCTGACGGGGCTTTACAACAGGCATTACGCCCTGCCGCGTCTCGAAAAGATCGCCAAAGACGCCCATAAAAACGGACAGCCTTTCGCGCTTATGCTGCTCGATATCGACTGTTTCAAATTGGTAAATGACACATGGGGCCACGCCATCGGCGACACTGTTCTCACAGAAGTGGCCCGCAGGCTCTCCGACAATCTGCGCGGCATGGACCTTGTCTCTCGCTACGGGGGCGAAGAATTCCTCATCTGCATGCCGATGACGGATCTCGCACATGCGCGCAGCGTCGCAGAGCGGCTGCGCAGCGAGATTTGCGCCCTTCCCGCAGCCCGTGCTCCCAATGGCACGCCTGTGACCGTCTCCGTGTCAATCGGGCTCGCTATGGGCGGCGCAACGGATGAGAGCATTCCGGATATTGACGCTTTGCTCACGATCGCTGATCGGGCGCTTTACGCTGCCAAGGCGGAAGGCCGCAATCAGGTCACGCTGGGTTCACATGCGGCCTGATGCTAAGACGACCACAAAAAAGCGCCGAATTCCGGCGCCTTTCACATCTATCCTCGCGTCACTGCAACTCAATCGCTCGGGCCTTTGCCCGGTCCGCCTTTGCCCGGCCCACCATTGCCCTGCTGATGCGGCGGGCGCGGCGGGTTGCGCAGGAACTCTTCGAGCCGTTCAGCATAGGCTTTGCGCTGTTCTACACTCATCTCAGAAATCTGCTTGGCGACAAGTTTTGCTCCGATCCGCTGGCCGCGCGCAAATTCCTGTTGCTGCTTGGACAACAGAGCTTCGAACCCGTCGGCATCAAAGTCATCCGCCCGGAGCGCCGCAAGCATCGCGTCGAACATCGCGCCGACCTTTTCCCGCGCCTCACGCGGATTGCCCGCAGACTGTGCAAACGCCCGCCCAAGGGATCGGCGGTCTTCCGTCTCCAACGCTCCGACGAACGGGCCGAACCCGAAATCGCGCGCTTGTTGGGTGCGCGCGCGCTCCATGCCTGCGTTCCAACGCATCAAAGCGCCGCCAACAATGCCGAGGATGGCGATGTTCAGCGCAAGGGACACCACGAGCACGATCCGGCTCCAGTGCACGCCTTTACCCGTCTCGGGGCCTGCCGATCCGGTTGGCTGCGGTGTGGTGTTCTGCTGATCCGTCATCGTTTATCCTTCCCCCGCAAGTGCATAGAAACTCGGCATCAAAGCATCGATCCCATACTCGCTTGTCGCCGTGTCATAGCTGCTGACAGTGTCCACCGTATAGGTGCCAGTCGCCAAAGAGGTCACCGCAGACGGCGCACCAAGACCGATCACCAACCCGGCGACACCGGCTGTGGCCAGACCGGCAACCGCACGCCAACCGCCCAGCGCAGCAACCATGGCCGCGATCAGAGGATGGCGTTGTTTCGATCCGGATTGCGCCCGAAGCGCCGCGAGCCGTGCCGTCTCGGCCGCCTCACGCGTGTCGATCATGGTTTCGGCATCCGCCAGAATACGATCCATCAGACCGCCCGAAGGCAGCATTGCATCATGACGCGCCTCCATGAAAAGCGCATCCAAAGCCCGTTCCGAGAGCTCAACCGTCCGTTTGTCGTCACGATCCGTCATCTTCGAACCCCAATGTTTCGCGCTGCGATGCCAAAGCCTTGGCCAGCGCCCTCTTGCCCCGGGCGGTCAGACTTTCGACCGCCTCGACGCTAATGTCCAAAACCTCGGCAATCTCCGGATTGCCCAGACCCTCGATATGCCGCAACACGACCGCCTCACGTTGGCGATCCGGCAACTCGTTCAAAGCAGCCTGCAAGGCATCAACCCTTTGGCGCTGCATCAGAACCGCATCCTGCGAGGGCCGCCCGTCTTCCGGCTCGGCGATTTCGTCGAGCCCCTTGCTGCGGCGTTTGCGCAGTCGGTCGGTGCATAGGTTGGTGACCACGCGGTAGAGCCATGTCGTCACCTGCGCCTCGCCTTGACGCCAGTCCGGTGCGATCTTCCAGAGCCGCATCATGGCGTCCTGCGCCACATCCTCGGCCTCTTCGCGATCTTTCAGCAACCGTGCGGCATAGCCAACGACCCGCGGCGTCAACCGCATGGTCAAAGCCCGAGCCGCCGCCCTGTCGCCATTGCCAAAGGCAACGAGCAAGGCTTCGTCGGAAACATCATTGAGGGCGTCGAAGGGCATGGTCATCACCGGTTCTGCGTATCGCAATCGCGCGGACAGGTCCATCACGTCCTTGATCGGGGGCGGCAGGCCCCCGATCAATTCTCATATCAGCCTCAGTTCGCTTCCGCCTCAGGCGCATCCTGCGCCGGAGCCTGCGGAGCGATCGGAGCTTGCTGGCCATACATCGGGCCGTAACCCATGCCCGGCTGACCGTACATCGGGCCATAGCCCTGTCCGTTCATCGGGCCGTAGCCCATACCCGGCTGACCTTGCATTGGACCGTAGCCCTGCCCGTTCATCGGGCCGTAGCCCATACCCGGCTGACCTTGCATCGGACCGTAGCCTTGGCCATTCATCGGGCCATAGCCCATCTGACCACCTTGCGGACCGTAGCCCATGCCCGGCTGACCTTGCATCATCTGGCCACCCATACGGCCTTGCATCATCGGGTGACCACCCATCCGACCCATGTGGCCTTTCTGGCCCTGATGACCTTGCATTTGGCCACGCATCTGGCCGCGTTGACCTGCCTGCATGCCACGCATACCGGACAGTTCGTCTTCGCTCAGAGCGCCATCATTGTCGCGGTCGAGGCGGTCAAACATCGTGGCAGCCCCCGGACCCTGCATTTCCTCAGCGCTCAGAAGGCCATCCTCATCGGTGTCGCGCGCTTCGATCATCGCAGCAGCGCGATTTTTCATGCGTTGAACCCGTTGGGCTTCCTGATGGGCGTAAAGCTCATCTGCATCCACCGTGCCGTCACCGTTGGTGTCGACCTTGGCGAATTGCGCTGCACGGAAGGTGTCGATTTCTTCTTGCGACAGCTTACCGTCTTCATCAGCGTCTACCGCTGCGAAATCAAAATCCGGGCCGAGCGGGCCAAAGCCACGTTGTTCGCCCATTTTGCCCATCTGACCCATTTGGCCTTGAGCCGCGCCCATGCGCATCGTACGGTCCTGTTGACCTGCACCTGCGGCAAAAGCAGCAGCGGAGCCGCCCAGAACGGCAACCAGTGCAATCGCGGAAACAATGCTCTTACGTTTCATGTCTTATATCCTCATTTAAGGCTACCCTAGCGCGACCCTGTGAACTCCCCTTCGTGCCGCGCTTTCATGAATACAAACGGGCTATCTCCGGGTTTCCGTCGTTCTTTCCGTCTTCACCGCGCTTCACAGCCGCGTGAAGACTCGCGTCAAAACCAAAAACGTGCCACGCTTCCCGTGAGGAGGAGAGCGCAGGCCACGGCCCGCGCGACATCGCGACGCAAGGACAATCCGCGCGCGCGTCTTATTCTGTGCTGTCCTCTACACTTGGCCCGAACCGCAGATGAAGGCGCACGACACATGACAGATATCCCGCAGGGCTATGCGACCAACAGACCCCTTCCGACAGATGGCGAGCGTGAATTGCGCCCGGCGCTGACGCGGGGCTGGAAACGGCGCTGCCCTTGTTGCGGCGGCGGACCGATGATGAAGGGCTATCTGACCGTGCGCGACGAATGTCCGGTCTGCGGCGAGGAGCTGTATCATCACCGCGCGGATGACGGTCCGGCCTATCTCACCATCCTGATCGTCGGCCACCTCATGGCCCCGATACTGGGCGCGGTCTTCGTCGCTTTCCGTCCCGACCCGCTCGTACTCATCGCGATTTTCGCCACCGGCACGGTCGCGCTGTCGCTCTACCTTCTACCACGGTTCAAGGGGATGATGGTCGCCTTCCAATGGGCCAAACGGCTGCATGGCTTTGGCAAAGAGCAAGACTGACAGCCTAGCTTAAAGCGCTTTCTCGTAATGCACCCTGTTGTACCCGTCGCTCTCGGCGCGGTGGGTCTCAAGGTAGCCCAGTTTCGGATAGAGCACCTGCGGCCCCGCCATCACGGCATTGGTGTAAACCCGCATAAGCGCAGCGCCCTCCGCACGGGCTTGGTCCTCTGAGGCGCGGATCAGGCGGCGCGCAAGCCCCCGCCCCCGCGCCGCCTCAGACACCGCCAGAACGTCCAGCATCATCGCCCCATCGCTCTCCGGGTAGATGTAGATCACGCCCAAAAGAACCTCCCCAGCCTCAGCCAGCGTCACCCGCCCCCGCGCAATGATCTCCGCATAGTCGTAAAGCGCCGGGGCGGGCGGTTTGCCGATCAGAGGCGTGTATTGCGCGAAGGCCGCCCCCACAAGCTCTGTGATCGCGGCCACATCCTCAGCCTCTGCCGGGCGCAGCGTGATATTCATGTGATCTCTCATGAGGTCACTCATCCACACCCGCCGCAGACGGGCAAGAGCGTGTCATGGGGCCAGAACTGCTGAATTATAGGTCCTGACTGAAGCGCAACAGCCCTGTGCGCCTCTCTAGCTCACGCAACCGATTGACAGCACCCCGCCCCGCGCTTTCAGATCGCATCGACCAAACAGAAAGCCTGCCTCATGACCGATTTTCCTCTGCTCGATCTTTCCGCCTTTGCCGCTGCCGACCCTGAGGGGCGCGCCGAAATCGGAGCCGAGGTGGATCGCATCTGCCGCGAAACCGGTTTTCTCGCTGTCACCGGCCACGGCGTGCCCGAGGCGGTGATCGAAACCCTCTGGTCTCACGCCCGCGCCTTTTTCGCCCAGTCGCCCGAGGCGAAGCACACGGTCGCGCCCGTTCCCGGTGGCCCCTACGGCTATCTCGGACCCGGCACCGAAGCCTTGGCCAAATCGCGCGGCGAAGACACGCCCCCGGATCTCAAGGAAAGCTTCAACGGTGGCCCCGCCGCCATTCCGCCCGGTGAGACCGATCCCGATGCGCTGGCTTTTTGCTATGCGCCAACGCCGTTCCCCGACCTACCCGGCTTCAAAGACGCCTGGCGTAGCTATTATGCCGAGATGGAGGCCCTCGCCGCCCGGATCATGGAGGTTTTCGCCGTCGCGCTGAACCTCCCCGCCGATCATTTCGCGCCTTTCATCTCGACGCCGATCTCGGGCATGCGCGCGCTGAACTATCCGGCACAAGACAAGGCTCCCGAAGAAAACCAACTCCGCGCCGGGGCACACACCGATTATGGCTCTCTGACCATCCTCCTGCCGGAACCCGGCTCGCGCGGGCTGGAAATCCTGACGCCGGAAGGGACTTGGAAAGGCATTCCGCCCATTAAGGGCGCTTTCGTGATCAACATCGGCGATCTCATGGCGCTCTGGACCGGTGGGCGCTGGACCTCGACACTGCACCGTGTGGTCACGCCCCCCGAATGGGCCACCAAACGCCGCATGTCGATTGCCTATTTCCATCAGCCGAACTGGCATGCCGAGGTCAAGCCGCTCTCCGGCGACACCTCCGAGGCCGTCACTTCAGGGCCGTACCTCATGAGCAAATTCGCCGCCGCGAACGGGTAAGCCACCCCGCAGTGCGCAGATCGGCTTGGGCGCTTAAGCTTCTCCGCTTTTGCGCGCCCCGAGGATGACGAGTGTCACGAAGAACAGCAGTGCAAAAAGAGTGCCGGCAACAATCGGCGGAACCAAGGCGAAGAGGATGATTTGCAGGAAGGGCGCCTGAAGCAGCCCAAACCATGCCCCCATTCCAATCCAGCACATGCTCGACAACAGCAGGACCATCAGCCCAATCGCAAGAGACAGCCCCATGATCTCCCGCCAACTCGCGCGCCCAGGCGTCCTCCTGTTGTGCAAGATTGCGACTCCGACCGGCGCCACAATCAGCGGCAAAAGCAGCAAGACGACCAGCGCCACTTGGCCTAAACGCCCCGTCTCTCCAAGAGACCGGTACCGGGGAATGGCGAAAATATCATGCACGATGCCGCTGATCACATAAGATAAGATGATGCCCGCAACAGCAAACACAACATAGAAAAACACAGACCTCATTACACCCTCTTATCTGGCAGCCAATGTGGCAAACGCCTCTCTCAGCCTATCTTTCATACCATATGGTTTTCAGGACTGAAAACACGATGGACCCGCGATGAGAATCATCGGGATAAAAATCAAAAGCCCCGCCTCTTTCGAGACGGGGCTTTCCCACACATGACCCCCTCAGGCTCGCCTTTATACCTTGCCGTTCTTGCCCCGTCGCGCGTCCGGGTGCAGCGCCGTGCCCAAAATATGCTCGCTTTTGTGCACCACATGACCCGCATGTCCGACGATCAGCGGATCAGGCTCGCCGATCAGCTCTTCGTCCTTGTCCGGATAATCGAGCGTCATCAGGAAATGCTTCATGCATTCGATCCGAGCGCGTTTCTTGTCATTCGACTTCACGATGACCCAAGGCGCATCTGCAGTATCCGTATAAAAGAACATCGCCTCTTTCGCCTCGGTGTAATCGTCCCACTTGTCCAGCGACGCCTTATCGATCGGCGACAGTTTCCATTGTTTCAACGGGTCGGTCTCCCGCGCTTTGAAACGGCGTTGCTGTTCCGCCTGCGTCACCGAGAACCAGTATTTGTAAAGCTTGATCCCGGAGCGCGTCAGCATCCGTTCGAACTCCGGCGTCTGACGCATGAATTCGAGGTATTCGTTTGGCGTACAGAAGCCCATGACCCGCTCAACCCCCGCACGGTTGTACCACGAGCGGTCATAGAGCACGAACTCACCCGAGGTTGGCAAATGCTCGACATAGCGCTGGAAGAACCATTGCCCGCGCTCTTCGTCAGTCGGCTTGTTCAGCGCGACCACGCGCGCATGACGCGGATTCATATGCTCCATGAACCGCTTGATCGTGCCGCCCTTGCCTGCGGCGTCACGGCCTTCGAACAAGAGCACGTATTTCTCACCGGTCTTCTGCGCCCAAAGCTGCGCCTTCAAAAGCTCCGCCTGAAGCGCCACTTTCGTACGCTCATATTCAGCGCGGGTCATCTTTTTGCGATAAGGGTATTTGCCGGTCTCGAACGCCGCGCGGATTTTATCCGGCGTGACCGTCGGGAATTGTTTCGGACCACCATGCACAGCCGCCTCGGACGCCGCCTCGACAGCCACGGGTTTCACCTCCTGCACAATCGGCGTCGCGACAGTCGAGGTGTTGGCGGCAGGCTTCGGGGTCGTCGTCATGCGGGCATATCTCCAGTGTTTGGCAAAGCAGTGCGCTTGTCACCCTCCTGTTACACAAAACCCTGTTCCCCGCCTTGATCTGTGGCAAGGTTTTTGCCGTCTTGAGCCGCCACACGGTCGCATGACTGCCCAAAGACGCCAATTTGCAAGGCAGCTTGCCCCATGCTCAGACAGAAACGTGACGTTTGACGAAGCCCGGCGCGATCCAAGAGACCAGTTCCGACAGGAATACGATCACCGTATAGCTCAAGCCGCCCAGCGCCCCGAGAGCCCCTCCGGACACACCGAGCCGCAGCACCCGGTTGCGCGCCCATATCCGCTGCGGGAGCTGGACGAGCGAGCGCAGCAAACGGAACAGCGCTCCGATCGGGCTGGCTTTGAGCCAGCCGACTTTGCGCTGACGACTCCAATAGACGTTGTCGAACCCTTTCGCCGCCGCGCGGTTCAGGAAATGCCCCATCCCGTTCGGCGCCGGATGCGACATCCACGCCTTGCCCGCCGATTTGATCGCGATCCCGTCCCGGCTCAACGCGCGGGCCATTTCATTGCACTGCCCCCGATAGGCACCAGCCTCCGGGAAAGGATGCGCGTCGAAGGTCGCCTTTCGGATCGCCAGATTGTTGGCAAAGAAGGTGCGCCGATCCGCCAGGTCCGGCAAATCGCGCTGCGGTTTGAAGAACCAGAACAGCGAAAACGCCTGCCCCGCCGCGTCTGAGACGTCCATATAGGTGTTCCCGCCCACGACCTGCACCTGCGGATCGTGAAACGGCGTAAGCAGGGCTTCGAGCCATCCCTCCTCCGGGATCACATCGCTGTCGACGAAGAGGATCATATCCTCGCTGCGCTGCGCCACGGCGTGATTTTTGAGCGCATAATAATGCCGATCACCCGCATTGAGAAAACTCACCGTCCCCGGCCAGCTTTCCGCATCGATACACTCCGCCACAGCGCCCTGCGGCACCGCGACGTCCACGTCTTCAGGATTGTAAGCGATGACCAGATGAAACCTGCAGCCCTCACGTTGCGCGAAAGGCACTGCCTGCGCCTGCAACCGGCGCAACATTTCCTTGGGCCGCGCCAGTTCTGCCAAAAGCGCGTTTTCCCATTCCACGATAACGGCCACGTCCTGAAATGACATGCCACCCCCTAATACTGTCCCCGTAGATACTGCAGAACGGCATATCACGTTTCCGTGACCGTGTAGAAAGGGAATTTTCAAGATTTTCCCCATGCGCCCGCAACATATTGCCCCCGTGCCCACTCAATGGTCTAATGGGCCTCCAAAGAAGCACAAGAAATCGAGCCAACACATATGTCCGACGATCTCCTGACAGGGTCCGAGCCCGCCTATGACGCATCTTCCATTGAAGTGCTTGAAGGTTTGGAACCGGTTCGCAAACGCCCCGGTATGTATATCGGCGGCACGGATGAGCGCGCCTTGCACCACCTTGTGGCCGAGATCCTCGACAACTCGATGGACGAGGCCGTCGCCGGTCACGCCAACCGTATCGAGATGACGCTGCACGCCGATTACTCGGTGACGATCACCGACAACGGGCGCGGCATCCCGGTCGATCCGCACCCGAAATTTCCGGGCAAGTCCGCGCTCGAAGTCATCCTTTGCACGCTCCACGCGGGCGGCAAGTTCTCCGGCAAGGCCTACCAAACCTCCGGCGGTCTGCACGGTGTTGGCTCCTCCGTTGTGAACGCCCTGTCCGATCTCATGGTTGTGCAGGTCGCTAAGAACAAAGAACTCTTCGAGCAACGCTTCTCCCGCGGCATCCCGCAAGGCCCGGTCGAGAAAATCGGCGCGGCCCCGAACCGGCGCGGCACCTCCGTCAAATTCCACGCTGACGAAGAGATTTTCGGCAAGCACCGTTTCAAGCCCAAACGCCTGTTCACCCTGGCCCGCTCCAAAGCCTATCTCTTCTCCGGCGTCGAGATTCGCTGGAAATCCGAGATCGACGATGGCGAGACGCCGACCGAAGCCACCTTCCACTTCCCCGGCGGCCTGGCGGACTACCTGTCCGAAACCCTCGGCGCGGTGACCACCTACTCTGAGCGCCCCTTCGCCGGCACGGTCGAGTTCCAGCCGCGCTTTGGCGTGCCCGGCAAGGTCGAATGGGCGATCAACTGGACGCCGTCCCGCGACGGCTTCATCCAATCCTATTGTAACACCGTGCCCACCCCCGAGGGTGGCACCCATGAACAGGGTTTTTGGGCCGCGATCCTCAAAGGCGTGCGGGCCTACGGCGAACTCGTTGGCAACAAAAAAGCCAAGGACATCACCCGCGATGACCTTCTGACCGGTGGTTGTGCCCTCGTGTCCTGTTTCATTTCTGATCCAGAATTCGTCGGCCAGACCAAGGACCGTCTCGCCACCACAGAAGCCGCGCGCCTCGTCGAAAACTCCGTGCGCGATCACTTCGACAACTGGCTCGCCGCCGACACCAAATCCGCTGGCGCGATCCTCGATTTCCTCGTTCTGCGCGCTGAAGAGCGCATGCGCCGCCGTCAGGAAAAGGAAACCGCCCGCAAATCCGCGACCAAGAAGCTCCGCCTTCCGGGCAAGCTCACCGACTGTACCTCGAAAGACCGCTCGAACACCGAGCTGTTCATCGTCGAAGGCGATTCCGCTGGCGGCTCCGCCAAAGGCGCGCGCAAACGCGAAACGCAGGCTTTGCTGCCGCTCAAAGGCAAAATCCTCAACGTGCTCGGCGCAGCCTCCAACAAGCTGTCATCCAACCAGGAAATCTCCGATCTCTGCGAAGCGCTTGGCGTCGGCATGGGCACGCGCTTCAACGTCGATGACCTGCGCTATGAACGCATCATCATCATGACCGATGCGGACGTCGACGGCGCCCACATCGCCTCGCTGCTGATGACCTTCTTCTACACCCAGATGCGCCCGCTCATCGACCAAGGCCACCTATTCCTGGCCTGCCCGCCGCTCTACCGCCTGACCCAAGGCCCCAAACGCGTCTACTGCCTCGATGAGGCGGAACGGGACGAATGGCTGGAAAAAGGCCTCGGCGGCCGCGGCAAGATCGACGTGTCGCGGTTCAAAGGCCTTGGCGAAATGGACGCCAAGGATTTGAAAGAAACCACGATGGACCCGAAAACCCGCAAGCTGATCCGGGTGACGATTGACGAGGACGAACCGGGCGAAACCGCCGATCTGGTCGAGCGTCTGATGGGCAAAAAACCGGAGCTTCGGTTCCAGTACATTCAGGAAAACGCGAAGTTTGTTGAGGAATTGGATGTGTGATTAGGGTTCTCGAAAGTCTTACTTTCGAGAAACAAAGGAGATTTAGATGACATGTGTGTTCATTAGCTGGAGTGGTGAAATTTCGCGTGAATTAGCTGAAGTTCTGCGAGAATGGATACCGTCAGTATTACAGTTTGCGAAACCTTATTTCACACCAAACGATGTTGAAAAAGGTGCCAAATGGGGAGCCGAAATTTCAAAAAAACTCGCAGAGTCAAATGTGGGCATAATATGCCTTACTAAGGAAAACGTGGAGAAACCTTGGATATTATTTGAAGCTGGGGCACTTTCGAAGGATTTAGATAATTCCAAAGTATGCTCTGTGTTGTTTGGCCTAGAAAACACTGACATTTCGGGGCCTCTTTCTACATTTCAAACTACTGAATTTAGAAAATCCGATTTTAAGAAAATGATGCAATCAATTAATGACTGTGGAGACAGCGCAAAACTTGAGCAAAGCACCTTTGATAACGTTTTTGAAATGTGGTGGCCAACACTTGAGGAAAAAGTCAACAAAATACTTACTAAGGAACGTACGGTAGGAAAAGAGATACGTTCTGATCGCGATCTTCTCGAAGAAATTTTGCTACTAAGTCGAAGCCGACTTCGAAAAAGTGCATCTTCCGAAAATGAAACTTCGATCCCTACCGAATATCTAGTCGATTTATTAAAACCAATTGAAAAACTTGTTCTGCAGAACGCAGTGACTGAAGACAAAAAGATTCAGTCCGAATTATCTAATGTTCTTCATCTTTTGCGTTATTTAGCAAGGCACTGCCCCTCACCAGAGCGTATGGAAAATACAATTATTGAGCTAGAACACTGTAACGATAATTTTCTCCCATTTTGAAAAATGAGTAGAAAATTATCATTCTAGCCCCAAAAAGCAAAGACCCCGCCAAAGCGGGGCCTTACAGCACTGGCCATCGGATTGCGGTCTCCGGTCTGACCAGCGGCCCTTGGTAGGGTCTTAATGCGGATGCCGAAGCAGGGCCGCCACGTCCAAAATATAGTCCTTCATAGATGCTTTGTCAAAACCGACAAGCCCAGCCCGTGCAGCACACAAGACATCACACGCGCCAATTCTGCCTCAGAAAGCGTTTCCATCTGGTAAACCCGCTTCCCGTTGCGATCCTTCCCAAGCCGTAACAAATCGGTGCGCTTCCAACTTACGGAACACACCATATCCCCCTTCACCCAACGCGTCACCTTCCCCCACCTCGGAGGCAATGCGAACGGAATATCTAGAGTACAATGATAAGGCATGGCCGGATCCGGCACCGTGGTACTTAATGGCACCACGGTACAAAGCCCGTGCCGTTTCTGAATCGCCTTCGACACCACCACCGCCAAACGCGGTTTGATCATCTCCGGCGGTACAAATCCCTTATCGAAATCAACACAAACAATTGTCCCCTGAGCGGGATGATATCTGAGCCCCATGGTCCCCCATCCTCTTTCAGATCAATGAATCACAGGCTCAGAACATCTGACAAGACAAAATCCCCCTCACACAAACCTCACCCTTCCATCACATCCCCGTGCCCCCACTTGCGTCAAACGGTCGCAATATCCTTATCTGTGTTAACGCTCACATGCAGCGACCACATAAGGACCACTCAAATGCAGAATTTCTTCAAATCCCTCGCCCTCACCTTCGCGGCTCTGATGGCCTCTCCGGCACTCGCGGAATCCGACGATCCGCTGCACAGCCCGCAAGTGACCAAAGCCGCGACCTCGAGCGCGCCGGTCCTTCCGAACAAGTAACCTCCAACGGCTCGCCTCACAGAGCCCCCACCCCTCAGAGCAATGCGCAAAATTCCCCCGCCGCCCGGCGGGCTTTTGCCGCCACACATTGCCGTGACGTGACCATGCCGGGACGACGCCCTACCTTCGCTCAAAACGAAGGAGGCCAAGATGACCAACCTGAGCAACCCCATTCTCATCGCGCTTGTCGCGCTCACCGCCGCCCCGGCGCTCGCCGACGGGCCAAAGAACAAAAAGCCCCACGGCGACGAGTACAGCTATATGGTTCCCAAAGGCTGCCACCTGCCGCCGGGGATCGAGAAGCAGATGCGCGAAGGCAAACGGCATGAGCTGCCGCCGGGGCTCGACAAAAAATGCTACGGCGCGCAGGCCACGCATCACCGCTATGACCGCGGCGATCATTTGCCCGACGGCTACAAGCTGATCCGCGATTATGACCGCTACGGTCTGCCCGACCCGAAGGGCGACCGATATGTGATTTCCGACGACACGATCTACAAGATCGCCCGTGACGGCGCGATTGTCATTTCCGTACTCGGCATCGCCAATAACATTCTCGGAAACTGAGCCGCCCCCGCCTCTTCACAAGACAGTGAGGGAGCGACAGAACCTTCCCTGTGGCGCGTTTATGGGTACAGGAACAAACAACGGAGGCCACCATGCGCCGCAACAGACTGACACGCCCCGTACTCGCCGCCAGCGCCCTGCTGCTTCTGGCCACGCCCGCTCTGGCCAACGGCCCGCAGGGGCCGCAGGGCAAGCCGATGGTTTACCCGCAGCAGCAGGAACAGATGCGCCATCAGGAGCGCCAAAGGCAGCCGCAGCCTGCGCCCAAGCCCGTGCGCGTCGAGAAACACGACGACAACGATCTGGGTGAGGTTCTGACCGCCATCGCCGCCATTGGGGTTTTGGCCTCGGTGCTGAACTGACGGCATCTCACCGAACACGCCATTCGAAACGCCCCGCTGGGGCGTTTCTTTTTACGCTCCGATTATGTCTCCGGCTTTGAAAGCTGCCCGACGAAAGTCCGACAGAAGTCCGACGCTTTGCCGACAGCGTTTGAAAAGCTTTTGACCCCTTGAAATCATCCGACCATAGTCTGCTCATGACCCAGCCTTCCGATCCTCTCGATCTCGCACAAAACAAGCTCTCAGAGTTGTTCCGAGAGCGCCCACACCTCGCCGCACGGGCCGAGGATGTGGAGCTTTTGAGAACCCGAGGCGAACGCGCCGCCTTCAGCCTCCACTGGGACGGTCGTCCGGCTGTGGCCAAGCTGATTTGGCATAGCGAAAAGGTGCGCGCCGTGAGCGGCCAAACCGGCGCGTTGAAGGAGCTTGTCGCACATCTTGGCGCTGGTCCAGCACAGGTGCCAGAAGTGCTGCACATCGCCCCAAAGGCCGGCTTTTTCGTGATCAGCCGGGTCGTAGGAACCTCTGCGGAGGACATTCTAAGACATGGGGGCGAAAAGGAAATTCCAGGCATCGCAAAGGCCGCAGCCTTTTGGATGTCGCATGCGAGCGGATTGCGGCGTGAAACCAAAGCCTTCCCGTTTGACTGGTTCGAGGATCGACTTGATACGTTTACACTGGGCATTGCCGCAGATGTCGCAGCCCGCACCAGAGAGCTCCTGAAAACTGCCCCGAACGAGATCACATTCTGGGCCGGTCATGGCGATTTCTGGCCGGGAAATCTCATGCTGGACGGCAAGACGGTGACAGCGATTGATCTTGCCGGGCGGCGTGATATTCCATTGATTGAGGACTACGCGCGCTTTGCCATGGGGCTGACGATCTATAGCGAAGAGGGGCTGACGCGGAAGATCACTGATCCCCTATTGCAAGGCCTTCCGGGCAACGAAGCAAAACGCGCCTTCCCGATCTTCTATGGCCTTCTCCTTGCACAGAAAATTCAGGCGTCGGGCGGATTAAAACACGCCCATGAAAGGGCGCGTTTTCTCGCGTTGTAACCGGCTCAGGCAGGGACGATCTGCCCAGCCTCAAGCCGCACCACCCGGTCCATTTTGGCGGCCAGTTCAAGGTTGTGCGTTGCGATCAAAGCCGATAGCCCCTCGTCCCGCACCAGTCCCATCAGCACGTCAAAAACCAGAGCAGAGGTTTCCGGGTCAAGGTTGCCCGTGGGTTCATCCGCCAGCAAAAGACCCGGCTGATTGGCCAGCGCGCGACAGAAGGCAACGCGTTGCTGTTCGCCCCCCGACAGCGCCGAAGGCCGGTGTTGGGCGCGTTTGCCGACCCCGACTTTTTCCAGCAATGCCATCGCCCTATCCACCGCCTCCCATTCCGGCACGGCGTTGGCGAGCTGCGGCAGAACCACGTTATCGAGCGCGGTGAACTCCGGCAGAAGGTGGTGGAATTGATAGATAAAGCCAACACCCGCGCGGCGCATCGCGGTGCGGGTCTTGTCGCTCCGCCCGGTCATGTCTTCCCCGGCAATCTCGACTGTGCCGGTATCGGGCAAATCCAAGAGGCCAGCGATATGCAGAAGCGTCGACTTGCCAGCACCCGACGGGGCGATCAAGCCAACGATTTCGCCACGCGAGACGCTGAGGTCCACACCGCGCAACACCTCGACTTCATTCGGCTTTCCGGCGTTGTAGGTTTTCCGAAGGCCTTGCAGGGACATCATGTCATTCATAGCGCAGCGCCTCCACGGGGTTCATCCGGGCCGCGCGACGCGCCGGGAAAATCGTAACGATAAAGGACAGGCCCAGAGAGAGCGACACGGCCTTGAGAATATCCACGGTACGCAGCTCGGCGGGCAATTCGTAGATGCCCCGGATCGAAGGATCCCAAGCCCCGCCACCACTGAGCCAGTTCACAAAGCTCAGCACCTCGTCAATGTAGATCGCAAACAACGAACCGAGGATCACGCCCAAGATCGTGCCGAGCACCCCGGTGATCGCGCCACAGATGAAAAACACCCGCAAAATAGAGCCTTCGGTGAGGCCCACAGTGCGCAGGATACCGATATCGCGCCCTTTGTTTTTCACCAACATGATCAGGCCCGACACGATGTTCATCGACGCGATAAGAACGAGAACCGAGAGGATGACGAACATCACGTTGTCCTCAATATCGAGGGCGCGCAGGAACGACCCTGAGGCATCACGCCAAGTCCAGACCATCCCGCGTTCTCCCACCGCTTTCAGCAGGGGCACGGTGATGTCATCGACCGCATCTGGATGCTCCACCATGACCTCGATCTCATCGGCGGCACCTTCGCGGTTGAAGAACTTTTGCGCCTCGACGAAAGGCAGATAAGCCCTTGTTTTATCGATATCATAACGTCCAGCAGAGAAGACATAGACGACCTCGAAAGAAGACACCCGCGGGCTTGTGCCAAAGGCGGTTTTCGCGCCTTCGGGAGAGATGAGCTTGATCCGATCGCCCACGGTGACGCCCAGTTCACGGGCCACACCTGAGCCAATGGCGATGCCTTCCGAGAACCGGGAAATGTCACCCCAATGCTCATCCGGCGTGATCGCCACACGCGGGATCGTCATCAAGTTCTCAGGCGTAATGCCATAGACTTCGACACCTGAATTGCGGCCGTTCGAGGTGGCCATAACCTGTCCCCGCACCAAAGGCGCAGCGCGGGTCACGCCCGGAACCTCACGCAGTTTCGCAGCCCAATCGTCGTAATCTTGGATCGCGCGGGAGGTCTTCCCCTCCGGCGTCACATAGATCGAGGAATAGACCGTGACATGGGCGTTCGAGCCGAGGATCGTATCGACGAATTCATCGCGGAACCCGGTGCGCACGGCGAGCGTGATGATCAGCGCCGCAACCGCCAGCGTGATGCCGATCAGCGAGATCCATGTCATGACGGACACCCCGCCCTCCTCGCGCCGGGCGCGCAGATAGGCAAAGGCGATTTTCCACTCGAAGCGGGAAAAGGGCTTGGTCGTTCTGGCCGCGTCCACGGGGAGGCTCCTTAAAGGTTTGCCAGACCAAACCCTTTGACGCGCCGAAGGTCAAGCGCGGCGGCCTGAACCCTCCGTGAAACCCTGCGATCAGAACGTGAGACCCGAGCGCGCTTTGCGGCGACGAAACGGCCAGAGCAGCAGCGCCAAAAGCCCTGAAAGCAAGACCCAGCCGCCCAGATAGCCCGCAGCGGCAGAAATCCCGCCCTCGAGCGTCAGGGGAAGCGCAGGTCTGAAATCATCGAACGTGGCGCGGGCCAGCTTGGTATCGGCCACCCGCTGCGGCATGGCGAGGCGCTCCAGCGGGGAGGCCTGCCGAAGCGCGACCAGGTCGTCAGAGAGACGGCCATAGCGGTCAATCGTGGCGCGCATGTCCCGCCGCCGGTTTTCGAGAAACACCGAACCGCCCATGGAAGCCAAAGCGTCCTCCCGGGTCATATCCGCCTTTTTGGCGGAGGCATCGAAATCGGCGATGACGACGCGCAGGGCCTCGACCTGTCCTGCGAGACGTTGTGTATATTGTTGGGTAAACTCAGGAAACTGGGACACAACGGCGGCCCCCAACAGGCCGCCCGCAAGGGCGATTGCTCTCAACATAGCTGCCTCTCTTCCGTCTTTTGCGGAGTTCATTGGGCAAAGGCTAAGAGGATTCGGGGCGCGCTTTCAAATCAAGCACCGAAAAATGTTCAGAAAATGCGAAAAATCGCCGATACCGCAAACAATGCAGGCAGATCAACAGGGATCGAAGGCAAGACTTGAGGTGAGCCAGTTGATCATCGGGTTGATCTCGCTCTGGACGCTCGGATCATACGTGATTTCGTAAAAACCGTAGGCGGGATCGCCCTCGCAGGTCTCCCCCGAGATCATCCGGACATAGTAGATCGCCCCGTCCACAGCCTGCACCCCGGAGAGAACATAGGTATCCGGGTCAATTTGCGCATCATAGGTGATGCTATCGCCATCCATCGCGCGCAGTCCCCTGCGCTCCGCCACTTCTGCTTGCAGAGGGGCGGTGATTTGATAGCTGCCGTAGATCGTCAGGGAGGTCAGCCCATCGACAGAAATGAATTCCCGCCCATCGCCATTGGTCGGCGGCGGGGCGTCAGGGACGAAGTCCATCGGTAGACGAGCAGAGAGATCGAACCGGTCGTTATGGTAGATCATGTGATCTGCCATGGCCGGGCTGGCGGCCAGAAAGGCCAGACTGGCGGCAACAACAGAAGAAAGCTGGCCCATAAAAAACGGCTCCGAAATATGATTTCGGAGCCGATGCTAACTTTCCCTCACCCCAAAAGCGAGGTTTTACACGGCCAATGCCGCGTAGATTTTCGTAATTTTCTCAATGGCCTGTTCCGGCGACATCTCTTCGCTCTCGCCAGTGCGGCGCGAGGTGACTTCGACGACACCATTGGCCAGACCGCGCGGGCCGACAGTGATGCGCCAAGGCAGACCGATCAGGTCCATCGTGGCGAATTTTCCGCCCGCACGTTCCTTGCGGTCGTCATAGAGCGGTTCAAGCCCGAGCGCTTCGAAGGATTTGTAAAGCGCTTCACAGGCTGCATCGGCTTCTTCGTCGCCTTGTTTCAGGTTGACGATGCCCACGTGGAACGGCGTGACGCCCTCCGGCCAGATGATGCCTTTGTCGTCGTGGTTCGCTTCGATGAGCGCGCCGAGAAGACGCGACACGCCGATACCGTGCGAGCCCATTTCGACCGGAACGGGTTTGCCATCCGGACCTTGAACGGTTGCCCCCATGGCTTCGGAATATTTGGTGCCGAAGTAGAAGATCTGGCCAACCTCGATACCACGCGCCACACGGCGGCGCTCTTCCGGCACTTCGTTGAACAGCGCTTCGTCGTGGGTCTCATCGGTGCGCGCGTAAAGCGAGGTGAACTCTTCCATCACTGCGCGGCATTCTTCGACGCTGTCATAATCGATCTCGCGCTTGCCGAGTTTGATGTCGGTCACGGCGCTGTCGTAGAACACCTCGGATTCGCCGGTTTCGGCGAGGACGAGGAACTCATGCGTATAGTCGCCGCCAATCGGACCACCGTCGGCACGCATCGGAATGGCCTGAAGGCCCATGCGTTCATAGGTGCGGATATAGCTCACGAGGTGACGGTTGTAGGCGTGCAGCGCATCCTCTTTCGTCAGGTCAAAGTTATAGCCGTCCTTCATCAGGAACTCGCGCCCGCGCATCACACCAAACCGCGGACGCATTTCGTCGCGGAACTTCCATTGGATGTGATAGAGCGTCAGCGGCAGGTCTTTGTAAGACTTCACATAAGAGCGGAAGATGTCGGTGATGACCTCTTCGTTCGTCGGACCATAGAGCATATCGCGCCCCTGACGATCAGTGATCCGCAGCATCTCTTCGCCGTAATCGTCATAGCGACCGCTCTCGCGCCACAGATCGGCGGATTGGATGGTCGGCATCAGGAGCGGGATATGACCCGCGCGCTGCTGCTCTTCATGAACGATCTTTTCGACGTTCTTGAGAACCTTGTAGCCCAGCGGCAGCCAGGAATAGATCCCCGCCGCTTGTTGCCGGATCATGCCGGCCCGCAGCATCAAACGGTGCGACGCGATCGACGCCTCGGCAGGAGTTTCTTTCAAAACCGGAAGGAAGTAGCGCGACAGACGCATCGGTGAGGCCCTCGAGTGGATCAATGTTTGCAACGGTCTATGCCATCGCCTTGGGCCAGACAAGCCGCAGGGCGTTGGAAAACTGCGGGAAACGGATGCGAATACGCACCAGTTTAAGATCAGAACCGGAAAAGCACAGGCGCGCAACACCTCGGCCCGAACTGAGCCTCTGTCCCTTCCCGGCGCGCTCTTCCCCTTGAAACCGCTTCCCCCTCGGGCGATATGAAAGAAAAGAGCGGAAAGGCAAGCATGGCATTACCGGTACGGGATCAGATGAAATACTGGGGCATCGCTGCGGCGGTGTTTTTCGTGCTTCTATGGGTGATGGGGGATGTGATCCTCCCCTTCGTCTTGGGCATGGCCGTCGCCTATATGCTCGACCCGGTCGCAGATCGCCTCGAATCATGGGGGCTCAGCCGCGTCGCCGCCACGATTGTCATCACCATCGTGGCCGCCATATTTTTCGTACTCATCGCTCTTCTCGTCATTCCGACCCTGATCAAACAGGCGACGGAACTGGTGAACATCGCTCCGACGCTGATCGACAATTTCCAGACCTTCCTGACTGCGAAATTCCCCGTCCTGCTCGATGAGTCGAGCCAGCTGCGCCAGACGCTTGCCCAAATCGGCGAAACCATCCAATCGAAAGGCGGGGAGTTGCTGTCCGGTGCGATCGCGTCTGCGATGAGCCTGTTCAACGTGGTGATGCTTTTGGTGCTCGTACCAGTCATCACTTTCTACCTCCTGATGGACTGGGACCGCATGGTCGCAGAGATCGACAAGCTTCTGCCTCGTGACCACGCGCCGATCATCCGCCGCCTGGCCTCCGATATCGACCTGACGCTCGCCTCTTTCATTCGTGGGCAAGGCACCGTCTGTCTGATCCTTGGCACGTTCTATGCCGTCGGCCTGATGCTCGTCGGCCTGAAATTCGGCCTCGTTGCGGGCGCCATTGCCGGCATCTTGACCTTTATTCCCTATGTCGGCGCCATCGTTGGCGGCATCCTGTCCATCGGTCTGGCCCTGTTCCAATTCTGGGGCGAATGGCAGTGGATCATTGCCGTCGTCGCGATCTTCGCAGTGGGTCAGTTCGTCGAAGGCAACATCCTGACCCCCAATCTGGTTGGCTCATCAGTGGGGCTGCACCCGGTCTGGCTCATCTTCGCCCTCTCCGCCTTCGGCACGATGTTCGGGTTCGTCGGCATGCTGGTCGCTGTGCCCGTTGCCGCAGCACTTGGCGTCGTCGCCCGTTTCGCCATTTCGCAATATCGCGACAGTCGCCTCTATCGTGGTTTAGAGACCTCCGCTCCGGACACTCCTGACGACGATCTCTGACTATGGCCGAACAACTCATTCTCGATCTTCCAGTCCGTCAGGTGCTCGGGCGCGATGCGTTTTTCGTCTCGCCGTCTAATGCCGTCGCCATGGCGACGCTCGACGCCGTGGACAACTGGCCGTCCGGCAAACTTGTTCTGGTCGGTCCGATGGGGGCAGGCAAGACGCACATGGCCCATGTCTGGGCCAGTGATCATAACGCCGTCATCCTTTCCTATGACGCACTGACCACCGCCGATATTCCCGCGCTCGCGGCGCAGCGGTTTGTTGTCATCGAAGACGCCGACCGCATCCCCTCCCTGCCCGAGCCGCGTCAGGCCGAAGAGGCCCTGTTCCATCTGCACAACCTGACCTTGGCCGAGGGTGGACGTCTGCTGCTCACCGCGCAGACCGCGCCCAACCACTGGCAACTCGGCCTGCCCGATCTCGCCTCCCGGATGCAGGGGACGACTGTTGCGCGGATCGAAGCGCCTGACGACATGCTTTTGACCGCAATGCTCGTCAAACAATTCGATGACCGCCAGATTGCCGTGCCCAATGCACTGATCCCGTGGCTGGTGAAACGCATGGAACGCTCCGCCGCCGCCGCGCGCAGTTTGGTGGAAACACTCGACGACGCTGCGCTGCGCAGCGGCAAACCGATTTCCCGTGGCCTCGCCGCACAATTTTTCCCGAAAGAAGACTGATCTTTCAGGAAGTTTTTGTTTTCGCACAAAAATCATGCGATTGACGAAGCCACGGGCTTTTGGCACTGTCGCCCCAAGCCAAGGAATGCGCCGTGACAGATATGACCGATCTTCCTCACACAGAGACCCTTGAACAGGATTGGGGTATTTTCGGACGCCCCCTGTTTCTCGACAAGGAAGCCCGCGCGCTGTCGCGTGTCGGCGTTGTCGATGTCGGATCGAACTCGGTCCGCCTCGTGGTCTTTGACGGCGCGGCACGCAGCCCCGCCTATTTCTACAATGAGAAGATCATGTGCGGGCTCGGGGCCGGCCTTCGGGAAACCGGACGGCTCAACCCGGACGGCAAAGAACGTGCCATGTCCGCGATCCGACGGTTTCAGAAACTGGCGCAAGGTATGGGCATCCCACCACTGACGGCGGTCGCGACCGCTGCGGTACGGGAGGCTGAGGACGGTCCCGCTTTTCGGGAGGACGTGGAGCGGGAGACTGGCCTCAGCCTTTGGGTTATCGACGGAGAGGAAGAGGCGCGGCTGTCGGCACAGGGTGTGCTGCTCGGCTGGCCCGAGGCCGACGGGCTTGTCTGTGACATTGGCGGTTCCTCGATGGAGCTGGCCATCGTCTCCAAAGGCACGGTCGGCAAGCGCATCACCTCCCCGCTCGGCCCGCTTAAATTACAGGGTCTCACCGGAGGGCGCAAAGGCCTCAAGGATCACATCGCCCCGATCATGAAAGATCTGGCCGAGGTCATGGGGACCGAACACAAGCGAATCTACCTTGTGGGTGGCTCTTGGCGCGCCATTGCGCGGATCGACATGGAACGCCGGAACTATCCGCTGCACGTCCTGCACGAATACCGGATGTCGAGCCGCTCGGTCACCGACACGATCAAGTTCATCCGCAAAAGCGATATGTCGGAGCTGCGGTCCAAGACCGGCACCTCTTCGGCCCGTATGTCTTTGGTTCCGATTGCCTCCGAAGTGCTGCGCCAACTGGTGCGCACCTTCCATCCCAAGGAGATTTGCATCTCCTCCTACGGCATTCGCGAAGGCCTGCTCTATGAGCAAATGCCCGATGGCGTGCGCGCCCGTGACCCGCTGATCGAAGCCTGTCGCTTCTCAGAACAGAAGGACGCGCGGGTGCCGGGCTTTGGCAAACGCCTGCACAATTTCATCGAGCCGCTGTTCCGGGCGCGGCAATATGAGAAGATGCGGCTGATCCGCGCTGCCTGTCTCTTGCATGACGTGACATGGCGCGCGCATCCCGATTACCGTGCGGAAGTCTGTTTCGACAACGCCACGCGCGCCAATCTCGGCGGGCTAACCCATAACGAGCGCATTTTCCTCGGGCTGGCCTTGCTCCACCGCTACAAGAACTCGCGCGAGAACACGCCTTTCACCGATCTGATCAACATGCTCTCGGAGAAAGAAATCCGCGACGCAGAAGTCTTGGGCAAAGCCATGCGCTTTGGCGCGATGTTCTGTGTGAATGAGCCGACCAACGTGGCGAAGCTTGATTACTTCCCGAAGAAGAAAGAGCTGATCCTGACGTTGAGCCCCGATGCCGAAGACCTCTTTGGCGAGGTCACCAACGCACGGTTCCAATCGCTCGCCAACAGTCTCGGCGCAAAAACCGACGTCCGTCACGCCAAGGTCTAAGCCTCAGAGATCAATCGCCTCATCATCCGACCTCTCGGCATCCGGCGGCATGGCCTCCGGCCCAGGCTCTTGCGGCGGAGTGAGCGGACGATCCGGTTTGCGCCGGATCAGGATATCGCCATTGGGAAGAATTTCCGGCGCTTCATAGGCATTGAGATCATCAACGAAGCCCTCAAGGTCTTCGAGCGCAGGCCCCATGTCCTCGAACAACTGTTCCAGCAAGAGCCGTGAGCCTTCGCGCAGCATGTTCCAACCTTCTGATCCCTCAGAAGGCGGCGTCTCTTCGGCGGCCAGAGGACTGGCCATCAGCATCGTGATCAGAGCAATTCGTTTCATGCGCCCAATATAGGTGTTTTTCATGACGGTTTCACCCCGTCCTCGGCAAATCCAGATCGACGGTCACCGGGAAATGGTCCGACGCTGTCAGCAAAGCCTGCTGCAATTCCTTGTTCTTGAAACACTGCGGATCATCGAACGGATGCCAGATGCGCCACTTGCCCCCCTCCCTCAAATCCTGCGAGACCATGATATAATCGAGAAGCGCCGAGAGATAGCGTTTCTCCTCGTCAATATAGAACCGTGCGGAAGTCCGCCCCTGATTGCCGCGCTTCGACAGAGCTTCCGCCGCATGGGGATCACAGAGCCGCATTTCGGGAGGCACATCCGGGTCCTCGCGCCCCATGACGATCTCGACCCCGGAACGCCCGAACAGTTTTTCGTATTCGTCGATCCCCGGACCATCATTGAAATCGCCCAGCACGATCAGCGGGTCTCCCGCCTCCAAGTGGCCCTCGACACGCTCTCGCAACCAGATGCATTGCGCCAGTTGCTTGCGCCGGTTCTCGATGGAAATGCGGATCACGTCATCGCGGTTGCGCGCGCCATGCGGCGCTTTGGACTTGATATGCACCCCGATCATGCGAAACGCGAAGCCGGTCGCCCGCACCTCCATCGCAAGTTCCAGCGGCGGCTTTGAAAACCGCACCTCTTCGCGGTCGCGGTCCGTATCCAGATCAAGCCGATATATCGAATTGAAAGCAGGCGGCTCGAACGCTTCGCCCAGTCCCGCAGGCGCACCCATCGGATCATGTCGGGCCCGCAGCACCAAAGGATCATAGAGCAGTGCGATCTCCTGTTGGGTCTCGTTCACATAGCCCATCTCGACCGCCATCGCCCGCAGCCCGGCCCAGTCGGCAAATTGCTCCAGCGCGCGGATGGTGTCGCGTTTGCGGTTGGTGTCCGGCGCCTCGATCACCATGATCGCGTCGGCATCCAAAGCGTTGAACACTTTGCCAATCGCTTCGAGTTGCATTTCGCGGCTGACGTTGTGGCGCGCTGACCATTCATCATCCGCCAACGGTCGCCCCTTGTTGTCGAACAGGTTATCGAACCATTCGACATTATAGGTGGCGATCCGAAGTGTCATACCACCCGCTCCGACTCGATCTCCTCCCAGGCGGCGTTGATTTCCACCAACCGGTCGGAGGCCAATTGCACCGCCTCTTCCGGCACCCCGCGCGCGATCATACGGTCGGGATGGGTTTCGCGCACCAAGGCGCGATAGGCTTTCTTGATCTCGGACAGCGGGGCGGAAGGATCGACACCCAGAACATCGTAAGGATCGCGCACCGCATCCGGGACGTAGCGCGCCCGAAGCACGCGGAAGGCGCGCGGTTCAATGTCGAAAATCTCAGCGACACGGGTGAGGAAGGCATCTTCGCCGGGATGGTATTCGCCATCGGCCATGGCGATATGGAACAGCCCATCCATCAAATCCATCAGCGGACGGCATTCCTTGCCGTACATCTTTTTCACGCTTTTCGCGTAGTCTTCGAACCCCGCCACGTCTTGGCGCGCGAGGTTGAACACCCGAGCGGCGGCGGCTTCGTCCTCTTGCGCGATCTGGAACACTTCCCGAAAGGCTGTGACCTCATCGCGGGTCACAAGCCCGTCGGCCTTGGCCATTTTCGCGCCCAGAGCAATGACGGCGATGGTAAAGCCCATACGTCGCTCCGGCTCCGAGCGGAACTGCTCGAACACCGAAGCGAGGCTTTCGCCAGCGCCAAGCGCCTTGAGCGCCTCAAGAATGCGGGTCCAGATCGACATAGGGCCAGTTTATCCGCGAAACCCTCTCAAGTCCCGCGACAAATCCGTGAGTTCAAAGGAATTTCTGCAGGAACAATACATCAAGCCAGCGGTCGAACTTAAACCCCGCCTGCGGGATGCGTCCGGCTTCTGCATAGCCAAGCGCCTTGTGAAAGGCGATGGAACCTGTGTTGTCGGCATCAATCGCGGCGATCATCGAATGATGGCCCGCCTCGCGCGCATGTTGTTCGGTCATCAGCATCAGCGTCCGGCCAAGCCCAAGCCCCTGCGCGGCATCATTCAAATAAACCGAATGCTCCATGGTAAACCGATAGCCGTTGTTGCCCGGACGGAACTGATCATAGGTCGCATAGCCGACCACCTCGCCCTTGATCTCCGCCACATAGAACGCGCGGTCGCGCGCCAGTCGGTCGTCAATCATCGCCACCCAAGCCGCCTCGTCGCGCTCAACTGAAGAGAAGGACGCGGTGGAGCCTGCAATCACCGGGGCCATGATGGCTTTGAGCGCGGCGGCGTCTTTCGCCTCAGCCACGCGCAGATGCGGTTTCTCGGTCATGCGATCCAGATCTCCCCTGATGGCGTGCCAATCTCAGCGGTGAGACCGGGTTCCAAAGATTGTACAATTCGAACATGTTCCATCGCAGAGACAAAAGGCGCAAGCGCGGCGCGCAGCCCCTCTGCATCCGGATGGGAAATCTTGAGACGGCGCATGGCAAGACCGGGATCGAGCAGCCCCGGAACGGGACGCGGGGAATGCCATTCGATCAAAGCCGGAAAGCAATTGTCAAAAGGCAGAACGCCGGTTTCAGGCACGATCATGCGCCAAGCGTAATCGCCGCGCTGAAACGACATGATGCGACCGACATCGGCAGGCGCCAATTCCCACGCTTCTTCGAGATCATCACAGGCGACAACCCAGTTCGACAGGCGCGGAGGTCCACCAAAATTGTCCAAATCGAACCAACGAGGGAACTCAGGTCGCTCCGCGTCCGGATCGGGCGCGATCACTTCGAGATAGGCATCCGGCGCCATCGCCAGCAACACGTTATGCGTTCCCATGTCGGGATGCTTGCCGCCCGGACCGAATTCCACGTCGAGCAAAGCCTCCATGGCGTCTTTGCCCTGCTCCAGATCCGATGCGGAAATCACCAGATGATCAATCCGGTAGGTCATTCATATTGTCCTTATTGAAACTTGTCTGGAGCGTCCCCATCTCCATATGACACTTCCTTAACCTAACTTTCAGGAAAGACCAGAAAAAGACAATGCTCCTGCGCAAATTGGAACAGTTCTTCGACAGTGAGATCTCAGGCGGTATCGTGCTCATGGTGGCCGCCGTCGCTGCCATGCTCGTGGCCAATTCCTCGCTTTATCCCTTCTACGATGGCGCATTGTCGTCGTATTTCACCGTTCAACTTGGCGACACGGGCCTTTCCAAACCCCTGATCCTATGGATCAACGACGGTTTGATGGCCGTGTTCTTCCTGCTCGTCGGGCTCGAACTCAAACACGAGTTGATGGAAGGCAAGCTTAAGAATCCGCGCGACGTGGTCCTTCCGGGGATGGCCGCTGTGGGTGGCATGGTGGTGCCTGCGGCAGTCTATTTCGCGCTCAACATCTCCTCGCCCGAGACGCACAGTGGCTGGGCCATTCCGGCCGCGACCGACATCGCCTTCGCGCTCGGCATTCTGGCGCTGGTGGGGGACCGCGTGCCTTCTTCGCTCAAGGTCTTCCTGTTGACACTGGCTATCCTTGATGACCTTGGCGCAATCCTGATCATCGCGTTCTTCTACACCGCTGAACTGCATCTGGATTACCTGTTCCTCGCGGTCATCCCCTTAGTGATCATGTTCTATCTCAACCGGGCAGGCATTCACCGGATCGCACCAATCATCCTTCTCGGGACGGTGCTCTGGGTTCTGGTCCTGAAGTCCGGCGTGCATGCAACGCTGGCCGGTGTGATCACCGCCTTCTTCATTCCGATGAAAGACAAATGGGGCAAATCGCCGCTGCACGCGCTGGAGAATGCGCTGTCACCTTACGTTTTCTTCCTGATCGTGCCGATCTTTGCCTTCGCCAACGCTGGCGTCGTGCTCTCAGGCGTGACCTTTGCCGATGTGTTCTCGCCCCTGCCGCTCGGCATTGCGCTGGGTCTCATCCTCGGCAAACAGGTCGGCGTGTTCGGCATGACCTGGCTTTTGGTGAAATTCGGCGTGGCGAAGAAACCTTTCGGCGCGACGTGGCTGCATATCTACGGCGTGGCAGCGCTGGCCGGGATCGGTTTCACCATGTCGCTGTTCATCGGTGGGCTGTCCTTTGAGGACGCGTTCCACATGAACGAAGTGCGGATCGGCGTGTTGTCCGGTTCCGTCATCTCCGCGATCATCGGCTTTGTGGTGCTCAAATTCGCTCCGGCGGAGGACAGCAAGGCCGAAAAGATCGACGAGGCCGAAATCACTGCGCCAAAGGTGCAAGAGGCCACGCATTAACACGCATCACATCGCAAACAATAAGGGCCGGAGGAGCAATCCCCCGGCCCTTTTTCATTGCGGCTCAAATACTCGGATCACTCGGTCGAGATCAGATCAAGGATTTCACGTGCCGCCGCCGGAATATTCGTCCCCGGCCCGAAGATCGCCTTCACGCCCGCATCATAGAGGAATTGGTAATCCTGCTGCGGGATCACGCCCCCGCAAATCACGATGATGTCCTCGGCCCCCTGCTCTTTCAGCGCTTCGATGAGCTTCGGGGCCAACGTCTTATGGCCCGCCGCCTGCGAGGAAATGCCGACGATATGCACATCGTTGTCGATGGCGTCCTGAGCGGCTTCTTCCGGCGTCTGGAACAGCGGACCAACGTCGACATCAAAGCCGATGTCGGCGAATGCGGTGGCGATGACTTTTGCCCCACGGTCGTGGCCGTCCTGCCCCATCTTGACGACGAGCATGCGCGGACGACGCCCGGCTTTCTCGGCGAAGGTCTCGACGTCTTTCTGGATCTGGGCAAAACCCTCGTCGCCCTCGTAGGCGGCGCCGTAGACGCCCGCCAGTGTTTTCACCTCGGCGCGGTGACGTCCGAATGCTTTTTCCATGGCCATCGAAATCTCCCCAACGGTTGCACGCGCGCGGGCGGCCTCGACCGCCAGCGACAGGAGGTTGCCCTCGCCGGTTTTAGCCGCCGCTTCGAGCGCGCCGAGGGTTTCCTCGACCTTGGCGGCATCGCGCGTGGCTTTGATCTTGTCGAGGCGGGCGATCTGGCTGTTGCGCACGGCCACATTGTCCACGTCGAGAATGTCGATCGGGTCTTCCTTGTCCTTACGGTATTTGTTGACGCCGACGATGACTTCCTCGCCCCGGTCGATATTAGCCTGACGTTTCGCGGCGGTCTCTTCGATCCGTAGCTTCGGCATGCCGGAGTTGACGGCCTTGGTCATGCCGCCCATCTCTTCGATCTCTTCCATCAGAGCCCATGCTTTATCAGCCAGCTCTTTGGTGAGGCTTTCGACATAGTAGGAGCCTGCCAGCGGGTCGACCACATTGGTGATCCCGGTCTCTTCCTGAAGGATGAGCTGCGTGTTCCGGGCGATGCGCGCGGAGAACTCGGTCGGAAGCGCGATGGCCTCGTCCAAAGCGTTGGTGTGTAGCGATTGCGTGCCACCCAAAGCCGCCGACATCGCCTCATAGGCGGTTCGGATCACGTTGTTATAGGGGTCTTGTTCCTGCAACGACACGCCGGAGGTCTGGCAGTGGGTCCGCAGCATCTTGGATTTGGAGAGCTTCGGCTCGAACTCATCCATCACGCGAGTCCAGAGATAGCGCGCAGCACGGAGCTTCGCGGCTTCCATGAAGAAGTTCATGCCAATCGCGAAGAAGAACGACAGACGCCCCGCGAATTTATCGACATCCATCCCCGCCTTGATCGCGGTGCGCACGTATTCGCGCCCGTCGGCGAGCGTAAACGCCAGCTCCTGCACGAGGTTCGCGCCCGCTTCCTGCATGTGATAGCCGGAAATCGAGATCGAGTTGAATTTCGGCATCTCGTTGGCCGTGAACTCGATGATATCCGCGATGATCTTCATCGAGGGCTCGGGCGGGTAAATGTAGGTGTTGCGCACCATGAACTCTTTCAGAATGTCGTTCTGAATGGTCCCGGCGAGCAACGCGCGGTCATGCCCCTGTTCTTCGCCCGTCACGATGAAGCTTGCGAGGATCGGGATGACGGCCCCGTTCATCGTCATCGAGACGGAAACCTTGTCGAGCGGGATACCGTCGAAGAGGATTTTCATGTCCTCCACAGAGTCGATCGCCACACCGGCCTTACCGACATCGCCCACGACGCGCGGGTGATCGGAGTCATACCCACGGTGCGTTGCCAGATCGAAGGCGACCGACACGCCTTGCTGACCGGCGGCCAGCGCCTTGCGGTAGAACGCATTCGATTCCTCGGCGGTCGAAAAACCGGCATATTGGCGAATGGTCCAAGGGCGGCCCGCGTACATCGTCGCTTTCACACCACGGGTGAACGGCTCCGTGCCCGGTGTGTTGCCGAGGTGCTCCATCCCTTCGAGATCATCTTCGGCATAGAGCGGCTTGACCTTGATCCCTTCGAGCGTGTCCCACTCAAGAGCCTCAAGCGGCTTGCCTCTGAGTTCTTTCGTGGCAATTTCTTCCCACTTCTTCCTGTCCGTCATCGTCAGGCTCCTTCCCATTTTCTCATCGCCGCCCCTTGGGGCTGCGTTCAACCTTGGTTTGGCCGTCCCGGCACCCTATATTGAGAGGACCTTGGGAGGACCGATGAAACATTTCTATCTCGCCGCCATCACAGCGCTTTTTCTGATCCCCAGCCCGCTTTTGGCGCAGGAGGAGATCCCCTCCGATCCCTTGATCCAAAGCGCGGACGACATCGAGCTGTCCGCCTTCAAATGGAAAAACCGCGTCATCGCCGTTTTCGCCGACAGCACACTGGACCCGTCGTACAATGAACAGCTTTCGCTTTTGGAAGAGCGGCCCGACCCGCTTCTCGAACGGGACGTGGTCATTTTCACGGACACCGACCCCGACGCCCGCTCCCCCTTGCGCACAGAATTGCGCCCGCGCGGGTTCGCCCTCGTGATCGTCGACAAGGACGGCCGCGTGATGCTCCGCAAACCCGACCCGTGGGACGTGCGCGAGATCACCCGCGCCATCGACAAAACACCGCTCAGACAGCAAGAGATGCAAAGCGGGCGGTGAGCCTGTCGGCAGACTACTCCGCGAAATCCTCGCGCAGGGGGATGCGGCCAAAGGCAATCTTGGCCCCCGTGTAGGGCACATGATGCGGCGGCAAGAGGCCGTAGCGCACCGTGTCCTGTCCAAAGCGCTGGTTGAGCCGGTCGATGGCCAGACAGAGCGGCGCGCGGTCTGCCTTTGGTGCAAATAGATCGTCCATCACACGGGCCTCCTTGATCAGCCCGCCCAGAGTGACAGAAACGGCTTTCGGACGTGGACAGGGTGTCAGCCCGGCCCATAGCTCCGACAAGGCCTCCAAGAGAAAGAATGTGTCTTGCGTCGCATACAGCGACCTCTCGCGATATTGCCGCCGCTTGTCTTGAGCCTTGAGACTGATGGAGAGGCTGCGGGTAAAATAACCCTCGCGACGCAGACGTGCGGCGGCTTTGACCAACAGACGCCGCGCGACGAGCCGCGCGCCCTCCGGCGTGGCATTGGGCCCCGTCAGCACCTGCCCGTGACCGATCATCCCGCGTTTGGTTTCGGGCCAGACCACCATTTCGCCGCGCAGTTCGCGAATGAAGCGCTCCCCCGCGACACTGCCCCAGATGGCCCGCGCACGCTTTGGAGCGATGCCATAGAGCATGTTCACATCCGAAATCCCGGCCGCCTCCAATCGTGCTTTCATACGCCAGGACACGCCCGGTAAATCGTCCAAAGCCAGATGCGCAATCTTCTCGGGCAGAACCTCCGGCGTCAGCCAGTGAAGCCCCATCGGCTTTTCCAATTCGGCGGCGAGCTTTGCCAAAAGCCGCGTCGGGGCAAGACCGACGGAACAGCGCAGCGCCGGACTGATCCGGAGCACGGCCCGCTGTAAGGCCCGTCCGATCTCCAACGCCCGAGGCAGTTCCTGCTCTGATCCCATCAAAAGACAGGAGCATTCGTCGATCGACCAGACCCGATGTACCGGGACAACCGTTTCGACCGCCTGTAAAATCGCATGGTGATAGTCGACGCAGACGTCGTGCTTCACCGGTCGAAACACGATCCCCGGGCATAACAGCCGCGCCTCGTCCTGACGTGTTCCCATGCGCACGCCGCAGCGTTTCGCTTCGACACTCGCCGCGATGCAAGCCGCGTTGCGGGCATCCGTCGTCAGAACTCCCACGGGGCGCCCCATCAGCGCAGGCTCCTCCGCCTGCGCCACGGAGGCGTAGTAACTGTTCATATCGAAGAAGAGAGTCGAAACACGCAGAGACATGGCCGGGCAAGCAGGAACGAAAGTCACCGGACAGACTAGAACAAAAAGAGAACAATTGTCCAGCCTGCCGCGTTTCCCGCCTCATATATGCCCGCCCGGCCATCATGGCTTACTCGAACTCCATGATCACTTCGTCGACTGCGAGGCTGTCGCCCGCAGCGGCGTTGATTTTGGAGACGACCCCTTTGCGCTCGGCGCGCAGGATGTTTTCCATTTTCATCGCCTCGACGGAACAAAGCGCCTGCCCCTCTTGGACCTCGTCACCAATCTCAACATTCACTTTGACGATGAGACCCGGCATCGGGCAGAGCAGAAGTTTCGAAGTGTCCGGCGGCAGTTTCTCGATCATGTATTTAGACAGTTCAGCCGCCCGCGGGCTGCGTACATAGACCTTGAGATCGGCACCGCGCGAGCGAATGCGGAAGCCGCCCGGGATTTTACCGACTTTGAGGGTCAACGTGCCGTGTTCCATATCGATCAGAGCCAGCGTATCGCCCGGCGTCCAAGTGCTCTCGATGCGGTGACGGGTGTTGTTGATCAATACGGTCGAGCCGCGTTTGTCCGCCTCGACACTCACCGGGAAGTCCTGATCGCCGATCTGCACAACCCAGTCGCCGCCGACATAGCGTTCGTGATTGTCCATCCGGCCCGAAATACGCGCCCGGCGCACCTCGGCCACACGGTACATGGCCGCACAGGCCGCCGCGATCCGTTCAAGCTCTTCATAGGGCAGATCAACCCCATGGAATCCTTCCGGGTATTCTTCCGCGATGAAGGCCGTCGTGATGTCACCGGAAACGAATTTCGGGTGATCCATCACGGCAGACAGGAACGGCAGGTTGTGACCGATGCCTTCGACCTCGAACGCGTCCAGAGCGTTGCGCATGTTGTCGATCGCAGTGTCGCGGCTCAGACCCCAGGTGCAGAGCTTGGCGATCATAGGATCGTAATACATCGAGATCTCGCCGCCCTCGTAGACGCCGGTGTCGTTGCGCACGATGTTGGTTTTCGTGACGATCTCTTCCGGCGGACGGTATTTCGACAGACGTCCGATCGACGGCAGGAAATTGCGATACGGATCTTCTGCATAGAGGCGGCTTTCCATCGCCCAGCCGTTGATCTTCACATCCTCCTGCGTGATCGTCAGCGCTTCGCCATTGGCGACGCGGATCATCTGTTCGACGAGGTCGATGCCGGTGATCAGCTCGGTCACAGGGTGTTCCACCTGAAGGCGGGTGTTCATCTCCAAGAAGTAGAAATTGCGGCTGCCATCGACGATGAATTCAACCGTCCCTGCGGAGGTGTAGCCCACGGCCTTGGCCAGAGCGACCGCCTGATCGCCCATCGCTTTACGCGTGGCTTCGTCAAGGAAGGGCGACGGGGCTTCTTCGATGACTTTCTGGTTGCGGCGCTGGATCGAACATTCGCGCTCGTTGAGGTAAATGCCGTTGCCATGCGCATCGCAGAGCACCTGAATTTCAATGTGGCGCGGCTGGGTCACGAATTTCTCGATGAAAATCCGGTCATCCCCAAAGGATGAGGCAGCCTCGTTCTTGGACGACTGGAAGCCCTCCCGTGCCTCCTCGTCGTTCCAGGCGATCCGCATGCCCTTGCCGCCACCACCAGCGGAGGCTTTGATCATCACCGGGTATCCGATTTCATTGGAGATCTTGACCGCCTCTTCGGCGTCTTCGATGAGACCCATGTAGCCGGGAACGGTGTTCACACCGGCGTCCTGAGCGATCTTTTTCGAGGTGATCTTGTCGCCCATAGCTTCAATGGCTTTGACCGGCGGACCGACGAAGGCGACGCCCGCGTCGGCCAGAGCTTCGGCGAACTTGGAGTTCTCCGACAGGAAGCCATAGCCCGGATGCACGGCTTGCGCGCCGGTCTGTTTGATCGCATCCATCACCTTGTCGATGACGATGTAAGACTGGTTCGCCGGCGGCGGGCCGATATGAACCGCCTCGTCAGCCATCGCCACATGCAGCGCGTTCTTGTCCGCGTCCGAATAAATGGCGACGGTTTTGATCCCCATTTTCTTGGCGGTTTTCATCACCCGGCAAGCAATCTCGCCTCGGTTCGCAATCAGGATCTTGTCGAACATCTCCTGCCCTCTCCCTTTTCTCAAATCAATCCTCTCCGCTGACCCGCGCAACATGCGGGGGCGATCAACGGCCCGTGGGTTAAAGTCACGAAAAAAGCCCTCCGGACGGACAGGTCCGGAGGGCTCTTTGTCATGCATGTCTCACGGCGCTCAGACGCGCCGGTCAGACGAATAGGATTAGTTGCAGACGCCTGCGTCGTCGCAATAGGTGCCCGCGAGCGCGCCGAGAGCGGCACCGGTGAGCACGTTATTGTTGGTCGCTTCGGCGACGACGGCGCCAGCCGCAGCACCGGTGAGGGCGCGTTGACCGTCTGTTTCCATGCAGCCTGCAAGGACCGACGAGGAAACGAGGGCGAGAACGATGATGGATTTACGCATTTTTCTGCTCTTAGAGTTGTTACGATAGCAGAAATTTTATCCCAAACCGCCTTACACGCATAGACAATAATTGCGCAACCGGAGGTCGTCTCGCTCCGTTCGGCGAAAGCACGCCCAAAA
Organism: Celeribacter sp. ULVN23_4; assembly: GCF_054788345.1. Classification (NCBI taxonomy): domain Bacteria; kingdom Pseudomonadati; phylum Pseudomonadota; class Alphaproteobacteria; order Rhodobacterales; family Roseobacteraceae; genus Celeribacter; species Celeribacter sp. ULVN23_4. The sequence continues at coordinate 225,066 of NZ_JBTVYO010000006.1, forward strand.
CTTGAAGAGAAAGAGTGGCGAGGGCCGTACGGGGGAAGTACGGACCTCGCCTGAGGGGAAGGGTAACGGTTTTCAGAACAGGTCGCCGGGTTGCTGGTCCCGTGCGGCCTGTGAGAAAGATGGCCCCGCATGGCCTTTGTCACAAGGCTCGGCATGAGCTGCTCGCCGGTTTCGGCAGCAGTTCGCGCAATCCTTGAAAGGCCAAGCGAAAACTCGCGCATCAGTCGTTGAACTCCCCGTTATCGTCACCGTGATCGCCATTCCACATGGCATCCCAGTCCGGCATCTCTTCCTCGGCCTCATCGCCCTCGGCGAAGATTTCCGGGAAGGCCGCCATTGCCCGTTTCACATCGATTTTCAGAAGCGCCTCATAGGACACAGGATCGAAATCGTCCGGATCAGCGGCCACCACTTCGCGGCCAAACAGCCAGGACAGACGCCCTGCATCGAGATTGCCGCGCTCGAATTCTTCTTCGCCAAAATATTCCCAGAGCGCCGTCATAAAGGCCGCGTCGGCGCGTTTATCGACGCTTTTGCGATCCTTGTAGCGTTCAAGCGCTTTCAGCGGCGTCACCCCTTTCGGGTTCGCCCGCCGAATGGTGAATTGGAAATCCGTGCCCGGAAGGCGTCCCGGAAATCCTTTGTGTTTCAGCATGTAGTCACGAGCCATCAGCTTTGTCCTTCCTGCGGTCTGCGGGCGATCAGATCGATTTCGACCAATGCCCCCACGGCCAACGCGGTCACGCCCACCGTGGTGCGCGCCGGAAGCCTGTCGGCGGGGAAGTAGCTTTTGTAGGTCTCATTGAACAGGGCATAGTCGCGCTCGAACTCGGTCAAAAAGCAGCGACACTGCATGATATGCTCCGCACCGAGGCCCAACTCGGCCAGAATGAGCAGCAGATTATCCATCACACGCCGCGTCTGCGCCTCGATCCCATCGGGCAGCGGCGCGTCGGGCGCGGCCGGGTCGGTCGGCATCTGACCGGTCAGAATGACCCAGCCGTCGTCTTCGACCGCGTGTGAAAACGGCGCGACCGGGCGCGGGCCGTTTGAAAACATGTGAAATTTCGGGGCCATATGCAAAACGCCTTCCATGTTAGAATGCCTCCCATTCACAGGTTGTACCTGCGGGACGGTAGGCTTCAAAGACTTGAGCCACGTCCGGAGCGGGATCACCGAGTTCGGTGGGGGCGGAAGACAGTGAAATAATCACCAAGGAAGGTTCGGGCGTCCCGAGACGCGGAAGCGCATAGGTTACGCAAAGCGACGCGAGATCGGCTTCGAGCTCAGCATAGCTCAACCGGGCCAGATAGGTTTCAAGATCAGGCGCAAGAAAGCGGAAGCGCGTGGTCAGGCCCATGGCGGGCTGATCCATGACGGTTTCGAAGAATTCCACCGGCTGCCCCGAAGGCACGCTCAGTCCCTCCGCCTCGACCGGCGCAAGTTCGGCAACAACGGCAAAGGCCATCCCGGAGGCCAGCGCAGCAAACGCGGACAAACGTGCGATCATCTTCAGGCCTTTCTTGCGAACCGGACCCAGCGGGCGCGGTGGGTTTCATTGTCGAGGACCGCACGGATACGGGCCTCGGTCTCTGATTTCGGGACCCGTCCGGCGACCGAGCCGCCGGCGGTGATTTCAAGATCGTTCCCACGTTCCGCCACCCGCACCACCGGGGCAAAGCCCCGAAGGTTTTGCAGGCTGCGCCACATATCCTGCCGCACCTGAGCGGCGACGCGCGATTTGCGCAGCCCCGCCCCGCCTTCGATAACCACGCTTGCGGCGACATCGAAACGTATGGGGAGACGGCGCGCCAAGGTCAGCGCGCCCTGCTCTTTCAGGATATGCCAGCTCCGGCGGGTCATCGGATTACACGCCCGCGCTTACAGCGGAATATTGTCGTGTTTTTTCCAAGGGTTCTCGAGCTTCTTGTTGCGTAGGGCTGCAAAAGCGCGAGCCACACGTTTGCGGGTGGAGCGCGGCTGGATCACCTCGTCGATGAAACCACGTTCCGCCGCCACGAAGGGGTTCGCAAAGCGGTCTTCGTAATCGGCGGTCCGAGCCGCGATTTTCTCCGGATCGCCCAGCTCGGAGCGGTAGAGAATTTCGGTCGCGCCCTTGGCGCCCATCACGGCGATCTCGGCGGTCGGCCAAGCGTAGTTCATATCGCCGCGCAGGTGTTTGGAACTCATCACGTCATACGCCCCGCCATAGGCTTTACGGGTGATCACCGTCACTTTCGGCACGGTCGCTTCACCATAGGCAAACAGCAGTTTCGCGCCGTGTTTGATGACGCCACCATATTCTTGCGAGGTGCCCGGCAGGAAGCCCGGCACGTCCACAAGCGTCAGTACAGGAATTTCGAAAGCATCGCAGAAGCGCACGAAACGCGCCGCTTTCTTGGAGCTGTCGATATCGAGACAGCCCGCAAGCACCATCGGCTGGTTCGCCACCACGCCGACCGTGCGCCCTTCGAGGCGCATAAAGCCGGTGATGATATTCTTGGCGTGATCGGCCTGAATTTCGTAGAAGTCGCCTTCGTCCGCGATCGTGTGAATCACTTCCTTCATATCGTAAGGCGTGTTCGCATTGTCCGGAATGATGGTGTCGAGTGCTTCATCGATGCGGTCATGATCGTCGAAGAACGGACGCACCGGCGGTTTCTCGCGGTTGTTAAGCGGCAGGAAGTCCACCAGACGGCGCACCTCGGACAGCGCTTCGATATCATTGTCGAAGGCACCATCAGCAACAGAGGATTTACGCGTGTGGGTCGAGGCCCCGCCCAGTTCCTCTGCGGTCACGACCTCGTTGGTCACGGTTTTCACCACGTCCGGGCCGGTGACGAACATATAAGACGTGTCCCGCACCATGAAGATGAAGTCGGTCATCGCCGGGGAGTACACTGCCCCCCCCGCGCACGGCCCCATGATCACGGAAATCTGCGGCACCACGCCAGAGGCCATGATGTTGCGTTGGAACACGTCCGCATAGCCGGCAAGGGAATCAACGCCCTCTTGAATCCGCGCACCGCCCGAGTCGTTCAGACCAATCACAGGCGCGCCGTTCTGCACCGCCATATCCATGATCTTTGCGATCTTCTGGGCGTGGGTTTCCGAAAGCGAGCCGCCGAAGACCGTGAAGTCCTGCGAGAACACATAGACCATCCGGCCATTGATCGTGCCCCAGCCTGTGACCACGCCATCGCCGTAATATTTCGTCTCCGCCATACCAAATTCGGTGCTGCGGTGGGTTTTGAACATATCGAACTCTTCAAAGCTGCCTTCATCAAGCAGAAGTTCGATCCGTTCACGCGCCGTCAGCTTGCCTTTGGCGTGCTGGTTATCGATGCGGCGCTGTCCCCCTCCCAAGCGGGCCTCGTCGCGGCGATCGTGAAGTTCTTTAATAATGTCTTTCACGTGCTTGCCTCCTCGTCATGTCCAACGCACCATATGCCAGCGCAATATTCTTTCAAAGCGACTTCTGGCAGATTTGCAAATCGTGCAAAACAAAAGCACTGAAAATTGCAAACATGCAATTTTTTCCACCATTTTCACAGTGACAGCTCCTGTGCAGCAGCAGCGCGATCTGGATCAATATTGCCCCATCAAACCTGTGCAAAAACGGCAGCGTGATACGGGAGAATCCCCGTAGACAGATTCCCCCCCCTCCGTATGGTGACGCAATGTCAAAAAGATCAGCCCCTACCTCGCCCGACAAACCGATCGTCCGCTTCCTCGACCGGACCACACCGCCGCATATTCTGACGCTGGTCCTCATGGCTGGCGTCTCCGCCATGACCATGAATGTCTTCCTGCCCGCGCTGCCGGAAATGACAACCTACTTCGGCACGGAATATAGCGTCATGCAGCTGTCCATCGCGATCTTCCTCGCGGTGAATGCCAGTTTGCAACTGGTGATCGGCCCCCTGTCGGATCGCTTTGGGCGACGTCCTGTGCTCATCGGCGGCATCCTGATCTTTCTCGCGGCAACGCTTGGCGCGATCTATGCGCCTTCCGCGCAGGTGTTCCTTCTGATGCGCGCGGCGCAGGCCGGGATCGTGAGCGCCATGGTGCTCTCCCGCGCCATCGTGCGCGACATGGTGCCCGGCGAAGGGGCCGCACAAATGATCGCCTATGTTACGATGGGCATGTCTCTTGTGCCTATGGTTGCGCCCACCATCGGCGGTTTTCTCACCCATATTTATGGCTGGAAAAGCGCATTCTGGCTGCTTTTTGCGACCGGGATGGCACTTTTGGCCCTCGTCACCTTCGACGCAGGCGAAACCGCCCCGAAGTCCAGCGGCTCGACAAAAGACATGCTTCGCGGCTTCCCCGAACTCCTGACATCGCAGCGCTTCCTCGGCTACGCCCTCTCCGCCGCCACCGCCTCCGGCGCCTATTTCGCCTTTCTCGGCGGCGCGCCTTTCATCGGCACCACGGTGTTCGGCCTTTCCGAAGACAAGCTCGGCCTCTACATGGCCGCACCCGCCATCGGCTATTTCTTCGGCAACTTTCTGGCCGGGAAATTCTCCGGCAGGTTCGGCATGAACACAATGATCCTGATCGGCGCTGCCGTATGCGCTATTGGCGTGTTCATCTCCCTGCTGACCTTCCTTGCCGACCGCGCGACGCCGCTCAACTTCTTCGCAATGATCTCGCTACTCGGCCTTGGAAACGGGCTTCAGCTGCCAAACTCCATCGCAGGCTCGCTCTCCGTGCGCCCCCATCTTGCGGGCACGGCGGCCGGTCTCGGCGGCTTCATGTACATCGGCGGCGGCGCGGCTCTGTCCGCCTTCGCGGGCGCAGCCTTAACCGAAGACAGCGGTGGGACACCCTTGCTCGTCATCATGCTCTGCGCCTCTTTGTCCTCCATCGCCGCTGCCCTCTGGGTCGTTTTGCGTGAACGCAAACTGGTGCGCGAAGGGAGCTAAGCCCCACTCTCCCCTCTTGTCAGAACGGGTTTGCACTGGCAAACCTCGTTTTGCAAAAGCGAGGGGAAGAACAGAACATGGCCCAGCAAAAACTCTATGCCGGCGCAAAACTGCGCGAGACACGGACCCGTCTGGGGCTGACGCAACGCGCCTTTGCCGAGAAACTCGGCGTCTCGCTGCCCTATCTCAACCAGATGGAAAACAACAACCGCCCGGTTTCCACCGGCGTAGTTTTGGCTCTGGCGCAGGAATTCGGCTTCGACGTCACCGAACTCAGCTCCGGTGACGCCGAACGCATGGTGACGGACATGCGCGAAGCGCTGGCTGACCCGGTCTTTTCCGATGGCGCGCCACCTCTGGCCGACCTGCGCCTCGCCGCCTCCAACGCCCCCGCTCTGGCCCGAGCCTTCCTCGAATTGCACCGCGCCTATCGTCAGACCACGGAGCGTCTGGCCTCGATGGATGAAGCTCTTGGCCGTGAAGATATCCCGGCCCGCCCCTCGCCTTGGGAAGAGGTCCGCGATTTCTTCCATTATTGCGACAACTATATCGACGCGGTGGATCGCGCCGCCGAAAACCTCGCCCGCCCGCGCGGCGAGGCGCGCGATGTCATCCAGACCGCGCTTGAGATACTGGAAAAACACGGCATTTCTGTCCGCAGTGGCAATCAGGAATTGCGGCACTTCAACCCGGAACTGCGAGAGCTCACGATCTCCTCGCGTGCGACCAGCGCCACCCGTCGCTTTCAGATTCTCCATCAGCTTGCATTGGTAACCCAAGGAAAGCTTCTGGACGCCACACTTGATCTGGCCCGATTCCATACGGAAGAAGCCCGTGAGATCGCGCGCATCGGCCTCGCCAACTATTTCGCGGGCGCAGCCCTCTTGCCCTACACGGCCTTTCTCGAAGCCGCCCAAGAAACCCGCCATGACCTCGAAATGCTGGCCGAACGGTTCGGCGCTTCGATCGAACAGGTCGCGCATCGCCTCTCGACACTGCAACGTCCGGGCGCGAAGGGTATTCCCTTCTATTTCGTGCGCGTCGATCAGGCAGGTACGATCACCAAACGTCACTCCGCCACCCGGCTGCAATTCGCCCGCTACGGCGGCGCCTGCCCGCTCTGGAATGTGCACCAAGCTTTTGAGCGCCCCGGACACTTCCTGCGCCAACTCGCGGAAACCCCGGACGGCGTGCGCTATCTCTCGATTGCCCGCGACGTGTCGAAACCGGGCGGCTCGTTCCACGCCCCGGTGCGGCGTTATGCGATCAGCCTCGGGTGTGAAGTCACCCATGCCTCCGAACTGGTCTATGCCGACGATCTCGATGTGACCAAGCCCGCCGCCTTTGAGCCCATCGGCATTTCCTGCCGCATCTGCGAGCGCCGCGACTGTCACCAACGCTCTGTGCCGCCACTGGAGCGCCGCTTGACCATTGACCCGAACAACCGGGGCACACTCCCCTATCGGATCGACTGAATGCGAGAGACTTAAAACGAAAACGCGCCCGAAACCGGACGTGTTTTTCGTTCTCTTAAGAGAAAAGTGGCGCGGTTGACGGGGCTCGAACCCGCGACCTCCGGCGTGACAGGCCGGCACTCTAACCAACTGAGCTACAACCGCGCAGTGCCTTTCAAAGGCATGCCCCGAAGGGCTATATTTGGCAGCGATGGCGCGGTTGACGGGGCTCGAACCCGCGACCTCCGGCGTGACAGGCCGGCACTCTAACCAACTGAGCTACAACCGCTCGCTGCCGATCCGAGGCGTGCACCCCGAAACGTGAGGGGCGTTCTATGGTGAGTGCGCAGCCTCGTCAAGCGCGGAATCGCGAAAAAGTGTCGGGGCGGGAGAAAAAACTTCAGAGCAAGTTTATCGGCGTTTCCAAACACACAGAACCTCGGCAAGCCATGCCGTGACGCCTCATGCCAACCGTCACGAAATCTGCGCGTGCTCCACATAGATTTTCTCACCCACCAACACCCCCGAACATATTGCTCTTCGTACATTTTTTCTATCCCGCTACATTTTTGTTTGCTATGTCGCCGGGGTGAAATCCCGACTGCGGCTCTTGGAGACTTTGATGGCAAAAGAATTTGCGTGTGCGCTGACGCATGTCCGGAATGAAAGTTTTTTCCTTGAAAAGTGGCTGTCTTACTATGGCGCCCTATTCGGTCGTGAAAATCTCTACGTCGTCATTGATGGCAGCGACTGGACGCCCGACGTAGATCTTGAGGGGGTGAATGTCGAAATCGTAGAGGATGCCCCCCGCCGACGGATCAAGAATGACCGTTGGGCAGCGAAGCTCATGTCTGGCCGCGCCAATAAGCTTCGGAAGACTTATAACTATGTCATTCGTGGCGATGTAGACGAATTTGTTGCCGTAGATCCAAACTGCGGCATGAGCTGGGAGCAAGCTCTCTCAGAGACAGATGAAGATGGCTACAGTTATGCTCTCGGCATTGATGTCGTTGAAGCCCCCGAAGAAAATATTCTGGACCGCACTCAGCCTGTACTCGGACAAAGGCGACACGGCTTTATCTCAGATAAATACAGCAAGCCGTTCGTCATCTCGCGCTGGAACAATTGGACAGGCGGAGCACATCGCCTGATCAACCGCCCCGTCAAAATCAACCCCAAGTTCAAACTGTTTCATCTTGCCCTTGCCGATCAAGGCATCGTCGAGGAACGATGGCTCGCGCGCGGGGGACAAAACCTCCACTTCTCCTTCGAAGGCCATACAGCAACCCGCAACGCAGCCTTTGATCTGGCCGCAGCCCTAGACCCTGAGCCTTTCGATGAAATCAGCGAACTCGCATGTGCTCAATTCCCCTTTGAAGAGGATGGATCAGAGGCAAAGCGGCCCCGCGCCTTCCGCGATGCGCGGGCTACTGAGCCTGGCATACTAACAGAAATTCCTGAACGGTTTTTCAGTCTTTTGTGAGGCTCAACGGCCCCATACGAACGTACGCAACGCACCTCAAACCTGAACTGCGCAAAAATCCAGCAAGGGATTGCGATGATGACATGCCCGACTATAGCATGCACCCTTCATCGCGAAATCGGAGCATGCGCTCAACCTCCGCAAACCCAAGATTAACCAGATACAAAGGCCACGTTCAGATTTCCAAGCCGGCATCCCGACTGGCTGAAACCGTTTCGAAAGTAAAGTCAGCACACGGCCTCTTGGACGTCATCGGGGGTCAAGAATGTCCAAGAGTACGACACAACGCATGCAAAAGATGCATATTTCAGACCACGAGCCCCCCGCCAAAACAACCCTAAGGAGAATACGCAAAGGTTTGAGAATGCCTCGAATCTACGCCGCAAGATCGACTTTTTACTGAAGGCTTTTCGGGTACTGTTGTTTTTAAGAGCGCCGTAGGATCAGAATATTTGAACCGTAATATTTTGACACATGGCCGATTTACACAGACCTACTTGGCAGGAAAACGCCGATATCAGCCCCTTCGACTAGCCTCAAGGGATGTTGGGGTGTAGGTCGCTCAAGATACCGGCAGACAAAACAGGTACACTCTCTTGGGTAAAACAAAATCAAAAACTCTCGACATTACAGTCGCAGCACTCACGAGAAACCGCCCCTCCATGCTGTCCGACCTGCTCGATAGTTTTGGCAATCTGAACATACCAACGGACTGCAACATTCGCCTTCTGGTTGTGGAAAACGACACTCAACCCAGTTCCAAATGCGAGATTGAAAGACGCAATGGGAAGGTTGCTGCCATTCCGCTTCATTACGTTATAGAGTCCCAAATCGGCATTCCATTTGGTAGAAACCGAGCGGCAAAAGAAGCTCTTGCCTATGGCAGCGATCTTTTGGCTTTCGTCGACGATGACGAGGTTGTCGATCCAAACTGGCTTTCCAAGCTCGTCGCCGGCTACCGCTCAAGCGATGCGATACTGCTCGGTGGCCCGCTGGCGATTCAGCCTCCGGCGAACGATCTCACCTGGGGGCAAAGAAAACTGTACAAAGGCTTGGAGCAACGCGGTCGAAAACAAGAACGTCGTGCCGCCAATCGGGGAAACCTCAATGGCACAGATGGCGTAACCATCGTCACGAACAACTGGCTCGGCGAAACCCGTCTCTTCTCCGAATATGGGCTTCGGTTCGATGAGACCATGCGCTTTACCGGCGGCACCGACACGAAGTTCTACAAGGAAGTCAAAGCCAAGAATCTCCCGACGGCTTGGGTGAAAGATGCCTATGTCTATGAGGAAGTTCCAGTCGAGCGTCTCTCGATAAGCTACCAATTCCGCCGTGCGCGCGTCCAGTCCTGCACCAACTTTGCCAGTCGCCTCAAAACCAAACCAAATCTTCGGATGAAAGGGCTCGCATCACTGCCGATCAAAGCTGTCCAAACGCTTGGCCTCGCAATCTTGCTGCTACCAAGCGGCGGTGCCACCCTTTTGGAGCTTGTCCGGACATCAGGCTGGATCACGGGACGCATCCAAGCTATGCGAGGACGGGTCGCGACCCTTTATGCAGAAACAACTGGCCAGTAGAATGCCGACCGTCAGTTCGAAAGCGAGCACACCTTTGAAGCACCACCGCCTCATCGACCTTTCCGATGAAAAACGCTCCGCATTACACGCAGCCTATGAGAGCGCTTCGACGATTGTGGAGTTCGGCGGAGGGCAGTCGACTGAAATGGCCGCCGGACTGGCTCAGAAAAAGATCATCACCGTTGAACACGACCGCAACTTCGCCCTGCTACTCGCGCGTCACCTGAGCCCAGAAGGCCTTCATTCCATCCCTCTGATCGACGTGATCGAGACAAATAAAACGGACGACATTGCCAATTACACCATGTCTCCCTGGACTGTTCGCGGCGCTCCTGACCCGGATGTTATCTTCCTCAACAGCCCGTTTTCCGCGGCCTGCTTCGCGACCCTGTACCTGATGGCGAAGGCGCCAATGCGTGTCTTCTATAACACCTACGCGAATGACCCACTTCGCGCCGCCATCGCCAACTTCGCAGAACCGAAAGCCCTCATCGATGGAATGGCCGAATTCGAGGTCTCTCCAACGAACCTCTCGGAACTGGACATTGCCCCCCTTTTGAAATGCTTGACGCAGCAGGCAGCGCCCAGCGGTTCCAAGGACAAAGAAATTGCCGACTGGGTGACCGAGCTCTCCGTAGATTGCCCCAGCATTCTGGTCGATTTGGATGACATCGACACGGAAGCCTACCGCCTTGGATTACACAGGAAATTTCGGCAGGCCCTCGATAGGCTGCTCGACAAAAAGCCCGCATTTGCAGCGGCCTCCATCCTCGTACAATCCCCCTACCTGTTCGGCCTTTCCCTCATCGACACAGTGCAGCGAAAAGCGCATCGCCTCAAACGTCACGCCTACCCAAAACGCAAAACTTCCATCGCTCCAAGCACCCGAGGTGAAGGCTCCAAGGAAGCTGCGCAGCGCAAAGACGATTTCGTTCTCTACCGCATCATCGGCAACGATCTTGAACCGCGCCACAGTGACGGGCAGTCCATTCAGAATGTGAAGTTCATTCTAGAGAATGAACCCGACTTCAAGGACTGCCGCAAAAAATGGGTGCTCAATAGAATTTTCGACCCTGCGATCGAACAGCAGATCATCGCGCTTCTCGAAGGTTTCGAACAGGACTACACGCGCATCCCGTTTGACTTCGAAGACTATGCCGCAGTTCCTTTCGATGTCTCACTGATGCCGACACCCGGCTATCTGCAAAGCCCCCAGTTCGAGTACCTCGATCCGGAATCCCGCATCCGCGCCGTCGTGCAGACTTATCGCAAGAAAAACAATTATGTGATGCATAACAACGGCGCGAGAAACTTTGCGCTCCGTGCCGGGAAGCAAGACGCAAAATGGGTCTTACCTTGGGATGGGAATTGCTTCCTCACGGCGGAGGCGTGGCAGGAACTGCGCGAAGCCGTCATCCGCAATCGGCACTTGCAATATTTCAGCGTCCCGATGGCGCGTTTTGGTTCGAACGAAGATTTGCTGGCCCAAACCTCACGCCCGGAACCCAAGGAAGAACCGCAACTTCTGTTCCGTTATGACTCTGCCGAGGAGTTTGACGCCGAACATCCGTATGGCCGGCGCCCGAAAGTGGAACTTCTCGCCCGTTTGGGGATATCAGGCCCTTGGGATGCCGGGCACTTGGACCCTTGGGATCTCCCCTTGTCTCTCGGACGCCCGGAGCCTGACATGGTGGGCGAAGCGGGTTGGGTCGCTCGACTAGCCTCCGGCAAAGCCCATTTGGAAACGGCGCAAAAAGCCACGAGCCGCAACAGAATGAATGCCCGAAACTTTTCGATCATTGCGACGATCGACAAGCTCGACAAGGAAGTCCTACGCCGGCGCGCACCTTGGTATCGGGCCGCAAGCGATTTTCACAACGCTGGCTAAACGCAGATGCGTCCAAAAACATATATTTTCCGAACAAGGCGAATGGCTCTCCTTGCCGAAGCGCACTAAGACACAATGAATAAAGAAAGTTTTGAAACCACTTCACAATGAGATATGACCTTGCAACGCGCGATGCGATTGCAAGAATTCGGGGGATACATGCTTACGAGAACACTCGCTAAACTGACTTTCATGCAATTAATGTGTGAGAGTTTTATGCAACGCATGGAACCGATAAAGCGCGAAAAATGGCGCGCAAAAAAGCTTGCAAAATTTGAAAAAACACATGGGTATAAACCAGACCTAGAACATCCAAAATTGTTCACTGAAAAACTCATAAAACGCATCATTGAGAGTGATGATGCTCAATATCCACTTTATGGTGTGAAACTTTTTGCGCACCACTTCGTACAATCCCGTGCAATCGAAGGGTTGAAATTCACGAAACGCCTCAAGGTTCTAAAACGCCTCACCCCTTCTGACTTTGCAGATCTCCCCGACGCATTTGCAATCAAATCGAGTTTTGGGAGTGGGTTGAATGAAATCGTACGTGACAAATCAAAATTGGACCTGGATGCAGTCTGTAAACGGTTCAATAAAAATTTACACAAGATCAGAAACGCTCAGAACCTCACCGATTCCAACAATGTCATTATCATAGAAGAATTCCTCGGCGATCCGGAGAGCGGCCCCCCAACCGATTATAAGTTCCACTGTTTTCATAAGCAGGACGGGTCTTTCGACTGTGTCATTCATGTCGTCTCCGATCGCCTTGTGGATCGCCGCCAGTCATTTTTTGACCAAAACTTCACGCATATCGACATGGAATTTCTTGGCAGAGTGGCACATGACACTCCCCCTGAACGGCCGGCCACACTCAATGACATGCTACGTATCGCCGAAGAGCTATCGCGTGGCTTTGATTATATCCGCGTCGATCTTTACAGCACAGACGAAGGCATTGTCTTCGGCGAGATGACACCATTTCATCAGGCCGCAACCGCACCCCTTGTGCCGCGCGAATGGGATGTACGCTTAGGGGCAATGTGGGAACAGCGTTTTCCGATTTACCAACCTCAAGAGCACGGCAATTGAGGAGACCTTCGCTGACAGGCTGACAAGAAATGGCGACCTTGCGCATGGGAACATCCCATAGCGTAAACGGAGCAAAACCAATCGAGGGAACTGGTGGGTCGTGAGAGGCTCGAACTCCCGACATCTTCGGTGTAAACGAAGCGTCAGCCTTCCAACCTATTGTAATCTGGACCAAGATGCTGTTTTTAAATGATGCTATTTCGCTCTTTCGCAAAGGGGAGTGCCCTCCGCTAAGTTCACTGAACCAAAGCGCACTTCGTATGTCGCGCGGCGGAAGCGTCCTGAAGCTCACCCCCCGCCCTGGGGGACGGCTGCAAGTGCCGTCTTGAAACGCGACAAATTCGACTTCGCGGTCCTCAACGACCTCACCTCTGTCACAGAGAATCGACCCGATACGATCGGCGCTCTACTATGATCGCGACAAACCAGCACTTCAGGGCGTGGAGCAAGACCTTTCCTGCCCCCGCCATGACGCGGTTCCCCGTCGACAGGCTTGCCCACCAAGCAACAATCTTCGAGATGAACACCGAAAGTGCCCGATAGCCTATCACTGAATTGGCCCCCATTTCGACCGGGCATCTTGGCCTGACCAAAGGGGCTTGAGGATGGCCTTAAGCACATGCTTATGTCTCAGATAAACAGCAAAACGCTTTAACGTGACAACATCCTACGGTCAGTGTCGGTGTTCGGTAAATGCTATGACAAAAGACCCAAGAGCTTCGCAGGTGTCGTGACCCGCTGAGAGAAGCTTAGGCGATGAAACTCCGTTTCAGAGGCCAAATCAATGCCCTCAGGATCAATCGTGGCAATATGCCAACGCCCTCGCACGCCGTTGAGGTCCGAGGTCAACATTTTGATTTTGCTTGGGAAGCTCTCAAGGTGAGCGATCAAGGTTTCTTCTTGCTCAAGCAGTGCTTCGGCTCCACGCAGATCGACGCTCAGATCTTCGGCAGACAGACTGTCCGAGTAGCGCGCGGGGCCGCCGTTGAGGTGAATGGCCTCAACATTGAGTTTGAACATGCAGCTGTCTGCCAGATCGAGATATTTCGAAGAGCGGAAAAATTTACGTCTGTAGCGATTTCGGGCCCGTTCAAACGCGATGCCATCAAGCCTGCGTGCAGTCCCGATCAACGTCATACGGCGATCTCGCAAAACGTCGCGCCCCTCACTTTGGCTCAACGTGACAGACACGCGGGGGTCGGCCATAATGTTACGGGCATGATGGCTTATCGCGGCTCCGTAAAAGACAATGCCCCCATCGGGTTCAACCGAGAGATTCGTGACAGCACTATAGGGAAAGCCTTTGTTGCGATCCAAGGTCGCCAATGAAATTTGACGTGTCGTGCGTAAAATGCGCCGTGCCAAATCCCGCGGACCAAAAGGTTCTACCTCATTTTGCTTAAGCGGCGTTTCCCGCACCAGTTTCATGCGATGTGACACAGCGCTTCCCCCTTTTCGGTGACCACCAAGAGGGCCGCGCAAAGGCGCCCCTCTGCCCCCCATACAAGCGCCCCCGCACAGGATTGCCGTTTGTTTTTTCAGAACCGGGTGGTCAGACCAGCAATGAAAGTGCGTCCGCGACCCGCCATTTCCTGGTAGGCGGCTTCGTTGCCACCCGGATAACCGTAGGATTCATCGAAGACATTCTCGATAGAAACGAACAGCTCTGCATTTTCGTTCAGTGCGTAGCTGCCGTAAAGATCAACAAGCGTGTAGCTGTCTGTTTTCGAAAGATACGCGCCGTCAGGATAGCTGCCCCAGTCATAGGCCGCCTGCGCCGTCGCTCCAACATAACGGACCTGTGCGCCAAGCGTCAGGGTCTCTTCAAAAGCGCGAACCCCGACATCAAGCATCGCTGTGCGATCGGGCTGCGAGGAGGTCAGGCCATTGCCCATGCCCGTACCGTTACCAACGGGTTGACTGTCCGTGTCGCTGATCGAAAAACTAAGATTGGCGTAGAATTTTCCGGTGTCATAGCCCCCCTCGAATTCGATACCCTGCATGATGGTTGTGCCATCCGTGTTGACCCACATCGCACGGCTATAGGGATCACCGGAGATCGAAACGAAATCGTTGACGATGTAATCCTTGATCCAGCTGCGAAACACCGACGCTTTGAACCATGCCTGATCTTCTGCGCCCCATACTCCTTGGCGGTTGAATTCCGCGCTCAACTCCACGGTGCGGCTGGTTTCTGGATCGAGGTCGAGATTGTTGGTCATCCCTGTCCCCACACCGTCTCCGAAGGGCACAAGCCCATAGAACATTTCATGCGTCGTCGGTGGGCGGAAAGTGTGCGCATAGCTTGCAGAAAGAGTCCATTCCTGCGTCGCTGCGTAGCTCAGCCCGATATTTGGCAAAAGCTGCCCACCATCGCGTTTAACCCATTCATCCCCACAGGACGGACCGTTAGCCGGGCAATCCGCAACGCCAGCGGCATAGGGCGCACGGTAGCCGTCCACCTGCCAATGATCATAGCGCAGACCGCCAAACACAACCATGCGGCCATAGTCGATCTGACCGTCGACGAAGAGGCTGGCTTTATCGAGCTTACCGGGATTGTTGCCGCCGCGCATGGCATGGGTTTGGAAATCATCCCGCGTCCAACTCAGCCCATAATTGAGCATCAGGTCGCGGCCACTCGCGAGCGCAAACCGGCTGTTGTTGGTGACCGAAAGCCCGTAGGTCTCTTCTTCGGTTTCGCGCCCCGCATAAGAGCCGCCGGTGCCGGGATAATAGAGCGTTGTGTTGTTGTAATAGGTCGATATTTTCAGATCGATCAGACCATTGCCGGGTGTGTAGGCGTAATCGGCGGTCCAAGTTTGGTTGTCGACGTCCCAAGTGTAGCTCGAATTGTCGAAGGTGTTGCTATACCACCGCGCACCAAAGCTCAGTTTATGGGTGTCATTTGGAGCGATTTCGATCTTGGCAAGCTTGCCTTCCGGCGCGTTGACAGAGGTCCGGGAGCTACTCAATTCACCACCATCGCCCGTGGCATAATCACCTTCGTCCGTATAGGCATAGCCCAAGAGCACATCGACATGGCCGTCACCACCCCAAAGCCCGTCAAAGCGTTTCCCATAGCTGAGAAGGCCGGAGTAGTTATAGCCATTATCCCCAAACTTCAGGCGGGCCATACCACCTTCGGTTTCCCCTTCGCGCAGGATGTCCTCCAACGTGATTGTACGGAAGTTCGCAGCCCCGGTGAGCGTCCCGGCACCTGCGGCACCTGACACAACGCCACGTTCGATGTCGATCGCACTCAGAAACTCGGGCTGGATGTACAAAAGATTGCCGCCTGATGCTTCATGTCCCGCAGTATTCTTGAAGCTTTGCGGCACACCGTCGATCATGGAATTCACCCGACCATATCCCGACATGCCCCGGATATTGACTTCGATCCCCGGCTGGCTTGAGCTTTGCCGTGTCGACACGCCGGGTGTCATATCGAGTGCATTCTGGGGGTTGCCGGAATAACGGGTTTGCAAATCTTCTGCCGGAACCATGCTGTCAGATGCCCCCGCCTCGCCTTGAACAACAATCGGCGCGAGCTCGTAGACCTCGGCACTAGCGCTTTGAGACAGCGCTGAAAGAGGGGAAATGGCAAGCATGCTTGTACTTGCAACAAGAGAAAGGGCACGTCTTTTGGGACGCATAAACTGCGACATTGTCAACTCCTATGACGTCAGAGAAATGTGTAATTTCCCTGGATCGTTCACAGGTGCTGCGCACCTTTCAAACTGTCTCGGAGAGCGTATTCGCGCAGCGTAGTAAAGCAACATTCACCTTCAACCGCAAGCGGATTGACGTACAAGTTGCGAGAATTAGCGCCGTTCTGTGATCACATCAGACCATCCCACCCTATTGATTTCCCTAGAGAAGCAATGGGATGGATACCACTGAACGTGCCGGACACAGAGGTTCTCCGGCTTCATCTGACGGGCTTTTTCTGAGAGGCCTCGCCTGGCAGCAGCCTTGGCGTGATCAGCACAACAGGCGAAGCGGTGATATAATATTGACGGTACCATCGGCAAATCGCATCACGACAATGATGCCTTAGTTGCCTGCTATCCAGAGCGCTTCACCCACTTGGCGCATCTAGCAGCGAAGTCCATCGTGAGCGACAAAGCGGGGCACGATCGAACGACGGAGAGAAGACCCCCAATCCACGGAACTATTTACATAGAAAAATATCTTTTCTTCCAAGACATATGCCTTTAATTTTCTTGCAGCCGCCTCTGGCATCACGTTGTACACGTGAGCGCCAAGATTACGTCAGACCGCTCCTATGGGAGTTGCATGACTGTCAGCCCATCAGACGAAATCGTTATATTCGCAGAGGTCAGTCATGGCTGTTTTTTTCGAACACAGGAACGCTGAGCTGTTTCGAAACCACTATCGGGACATGGCCTCCCCTATCGCGCGGAAGGCCGCATAATCCGACCGGAAAGGTGGTCGCAGAATGTCGGGCCAATTGTGTATGACAGAACAAAATAGCAAAATACGGCTCTTTAGCTTTTACCTAGACCATTGGCACGGTTTGCGACGCAGTCTGGCGGGCCGTCTGGGGTCACAGGATTTGGCCGATGAAGCCATGCAGGAAACTTGGATCAGGCTGGAGGGCCTGAAATCCGCGCCTTCTTCCGTTCACAACCCCCGTGGCTATTTGTTGAGCATTGCGGGCAATATCGCCATTGACCTGATCCGTCGGGAAAAACGGCACAGTGATCGCACCGCAATTGGGGATATCGACATCGACACGCTGATGGACGATGTGCCCTCCGCAGAGGAGGTGATGCTGGCCCGCGAGGAGTTGAAACAACTGGTCAGAGCGCTCTTGAAGCTCAAGGACAAACCCCGGCGCGCGCTTTTGATGAACCGTTGTCTCGGCATGGGTCATCGTGAGATTGCGCTGGCCCTCAGCGTCTCCGAAAGCATGGTCGCGAAATATATGGCGCAGGCGCTTCGGCATTGCCGCGATTATCTGCATCACACACAATAGAACATTTTCAGTGCAAGATCGACGCTTTCATTTCGTCTCCTCTACAGAGACGGCACGCCAAACGGAAGAAAAGGTAGCAAGGGTCATGACCTCCAGCGGAAAAGACAACATGAATGCAACCTCTTCCGAGCTGAGCGATCAAGCCCTCGATTGGATTGTCCGGCTACATTCCGGCAGCGCCGACCCACGTGACACGCAGAAATGGCAGGCATGGCGCGCCATCAGCCCCGCGCATGAAGCCGCAGCGCTGGAGGCGGAGCATCTCTGGAACGGTCTCGGGACCGCCGGGGCCAGCTGGGGACGCGAGATGCGCAACCGCCGGATGACCCGACGCTCGGTTCTTGGCGGTGGCGCGGCGGTGGTTGTGGCAGGCGGAATGAACGGCCTCGGCATTCTCGGCACACATCTTTTCGCCGATTATCAAACTGCGACGGCAGAGCGTCAGAGCTTTGAGCTTGAGGATGGCACCGAAGTTTTGCTCAATGCACGCACCGCACTTTCCGGTGCATTTGAGAACGGTGAACGGGGCGTGTCCCTCACACGCGGACAGGCATTTTTCACGATCGTTCAGAACAATACTGCGCCGTTTCATGTCTCGGAGGGCAAGACCACGATCACTTGTGCGCAGGGTGAGATTGATGTCGATCTATGCAATGGACGTGTCGGGCTTATCGTTCACAAAGGCGCGGCAGACGTCAGCAGCCAGACAGGCACACGACATCTGGCCGCGGGTCAACACATTCAGATCACACGCGAAGGCCGTTTCTCTGACATCAAAACCGTCGATCTTACCGAGGCAAGCGCCTGGCGGCGGGGTAAGCTCATTTTCAACCGCAGACCGCTTGGCGATCTTGCCGTGGAACTGGAGCGCTATCGCGGCGGCCGGATCGTCGTAATGGAGGATGAATTGGCCACGATGGAGATCACAGGCGTGTTCGATCTGGCCGACCCCGACGCGATCCTGGACGCTTTAGAAGCTGCCCTCCCTGTCAGGATCAGCAAAATTCCGATGTTGGCCGTTATCAGAACGACCTGATATAAAATGATTTTTTAAACGACATGATAAAAAGTTAAGATTTTTTTCACAACTCACTGCAAGTTGGCGCGCCAAGTCTCGTCCCTCTTATGACACGCCAGGTGACGCCCTTGTGACCCAGCCGAATATGACCTTGATAATCGGCGGGGGACCAATGACCGACACGACACGAAAAAGACCTACCCTGCGCGCGCTCGCACTCTGCACGACCGCCGCGCTGAGCATGACCCAGTTCGGGTGGACCGAGATGGCTTATGCCCAAGCGCAAAGCTCAGAAGTGACCCTATCCATCCCGGCGCAAGATCTTGGCTCAGCCTTAACGCAACTGGCGGATCAAAGTGGCATACGCCTGATCCTATCCTCGCAGGTTGTAGCGGGCAAACGCAGCCCTGCGCTCAATGGGAGCTACACCCCACGCAGCGCTTTTGCCGCCCTGCTCTCCGGTAGCGGGCTGGACTATCGTTTTACAAACGCGAATACGGTGACCGTCTACGCCACATACGACAGCGCCTCAGTCGATCTCCCCGAAGGCACACTGTTGCTTGATACGATTACTGTATCGGGAGGCTTTGACAAAACGCTTTCATACCAACAACCCGGCAGTGTGAACTACATCAACGAAGATGACATCTCGCGGTTCCGAGGCTCGAACGCGGCTGACATGTTGCGCGGCACGCCGGGCGTGATGTCCGGGGATGCCCGCAATTCCGGCAACGGCCTTGATGTCAATATACGCGGCATGCAGGGCATGGACCGTGTCGAGGTGACTGTCGATGGTGCGGCAAATAATGTGACGCTCTATCAGGGCTATCAGGGGATTTCGAACCGCAGCTTCGTCGATCCGGATTTCATCGCAGGGGCGGAAATCCACAAAGGTGGCGCGGCTGGGTCGCGGGGGATCGCGGGCAGCGTCGAAATGTCGACGGTGGAAGCGCGTGACATCGTAAAAGATGGCGAAAACTGGGGCGGACGGATCAAACTTGAGGTCGGCGGCAATACATCGACGCCGAACGCAGGAGATGCCGCCGGTTATGATATTACCAATGTCTTTACCACCGGATCAGGCAACCCAGTGTCTTCCGAAGTCAGCTCAGACGACGCAACCATGGACCGGCCTTCGGTCTTCAAGCCGACACAAAGGGCTGGCAGTGCAATCGTCGCCTATGAAGATGAAAGTGTCGAACTTTTGTTCGGAGTGGCGCATCGTGAACGCGGCAACTACCACGCCGGTGAAAATGGTGACGACGCGGCCGAGATTGTCAATCTCGGCTACACACCCTTCTGCTATTCGAGCGGCACTTGCCCGGATGGATGGTACTATGAAGATTATTACGAAAACCAAGGCCTTGCCAACTACCGCCATGGTGAGGAAGTCTTGAACACGGAGTTGACGAGTACCTCCATTCTTGCAAAGGCAACCTATAAATATGGCACCGGACATGCCACGCAACTCAGCTATATGAGCATGGACACCGAATCCGGTGACAGGCTTGCGTCACGATTAACCAGCACGTCTGCGCAAGCCGTCCAGCAGGAACAAACCACAGGGGCGAAACTCGAAACCTTTGCCCTCAAACACCATTGGATGCCGGCTGGGGACGGTGCGATTGATCTGACCGCGAACCTCTGGCACACGAACCTCAAACTGCGCAATCCCGCGCGACTTGGCTATTATGTCGACCCGGTCTCTGTTGGACTGCCTGCGGATTTCCGTCCGGGCAGCGATACGGAAATGACAGGTTTCGATCTCAGCAACAGCTCTCAGCTCACTTTACATGGCCGCGATCTTAACCTGAACTTTGGTCTCTCCCTGCTCCATCAGGATACACGGCCTAACGATGGCGCCGATCTCGTTCAGGATGGTCTCACGACACGAGACGGCAAACGCGATGAGGCCGCAATCTTTGCCGAGGCGGAGTGGGACGCGACAGAATGGCTCACTTTAAATGGCGGCCTGCGGTATCAGCATTTCTGGAGTAAAGACCGCTCCGAGCCTGTCAGAAACAATGGTACGGAAACCAACGGGCAAACGCTTGAAACCGGCGGCTGGGGCGGCAATCTCGGGCTTGAGGTTGAGCCGTGGAAAGACACTCAGTTTTATGTGACGTATTCGAACACGCAGCGCATGCCCTCTTTGTTTGAAAGCCTGACTGGCTTTTCGACCAAGTTTAACGGCGATCTTCTTCCAGAGCGCGCCCGGACATGGGAAATCGGCACCAATATCATCCGGCATGGACTGTTTGACGCGGATGACACAGCGATGTTTAAATTTGGCTATTTCAACACCGACGTATCCGATTATCTCGCCCGGCAGTATCGCACTGATTTCGTGAGCGACCTTGGCTACACCTACCAATCCATGTGGGTCTACAATCTTGACCGTGCGAAATTCTCGGGGCTTGAACTGAGCACACATTATGAACGCGGTGGTTTCACTGCAGATTTCGCAGCGAATTACTATCTTGATGTACAGTTCTGTCAAACCGCGGGTACATGCGAAAGCCAGTCGCTTTATGCCGACTACGCAACCAACCAGGTGCCGCCCGAATACGCCCTGAGCCTGACCATGTCACAAAAGCTCATGAACGACGATCTCACGCTTGGCGGACGTATCGAACATGTCGGAAGCCGTGCCATTGGTCACGGGCAGGTCACGGATCAGGGGCTTTCTCCCTTTATCACGAAAGTGGAATGGAACCCTTACACGGTGATTGATGTCTTTGCGGAATATAAGCTGAGCGAAGATTTGACGGCCTCGGCCAGAATCGAAAACCTCACGGATCTTTACTATGTCGATCCGCTCAGCCTGACCACGACACCCGCCCCTGGCCGCACCGTCTATGCCGGTCTGACTTGGGAATTCTAACGTCTCAGGGCGCGCCAATTGGTGCGCCCTTTTCCATTTTCGCAAGGTGAGAGATGAACACACGCACTTCTATCCCCGATCCGCTGTCCGCGCGCCTTCGCGCTGAGACCAACACGACG